>NZ_JARVKU010000009.1:0-316767 GCF_029813805.1 Streptomyces sp. DH10 | reverse complement strand
GCGCGGCCCGACACACCCCCACTGCTCGTCACGCTCCCCCACTCCTCGCGGGAATACCCCCTAGGGGTATATCTTTGTGGTGCGGGACACGGGATCGGGCCACACTGGACGGGAATGGGGATGACGGTCATGGACCACACCGCACACCACACCAGCACCGCTCACGACCACGCCGCGCACCAGGCGAACGGTGGCCACGGCGGGCATGGCGGCGCGTCCTGGGGAACGGCGGCGAAGGCAACGCTGCACTGCCTGACCGGATGCGCGATCGGCGAGATCCTCGGCATGGTCATCGGCACCGCCCTTCTGTGGGGCAACGTGCCCACCATGGTCCTGGCAATCGCGCTGGCGTTCCTCTTCGGCTACTCCTTCACCCTGTTCGCCCTCCGCAGAGCGGGCCTGGACTTCAAGAGCGCCATCAAGGTGGCGCTGGCCGCGGACACCGTCTCCATCGCAATCATGGAACTCGTCGACAACGGCGTCATCGCCCTCAGCGGCGCGATGGACGCCCACCTGTCCGACTCCCTGTTCTGGACCGCGCTGCTCGGCGGCTTCGCCGTCGCATTCGTGATCACGACTCCGGTCAACAAGTGGATGATCGGCCGGGGCAAGGGCCACGCCGTCGTGCACGCCTACCACTGACCTCTCTCACACACGGCAAGCGCACGCCCGGGCGGCACCCTCTGCGGGTGCCGCCCGGGCGCGTTTGTCTGCAGCGCGTCATCTGGCCATGTCCGGCGACCGACACGGTTCGGGGCTGGAGTCAGTGCGGCAGGAGGCTCTGCTCGCGCCGGCGGCGCCCGTAGCGGGTCACGCCGCGCGGCTTGAAGACCGACAGGGCCGCTGCGGCGAGCAGGACCAGCAGGGCGGCGGCCGCGTCGGCGATCAGCTGGATGCGCATGCCTTCCAGCTCGCCGCCCGCGAGTGTGGCCCGGGCCGCCGCGTCGGCGAGGTGTCCGACCGGCTGCATGTGCAGCAGCAAAAGCAGCGTGGCCAGCACGGTGATCAGCAATTTGGCGATGACCCAGTAGTGGCGCAGCAGCCCCCAGACGGTGCCCAGCGACTGGAGCACGCCGGTCAGCAGCGAGGCGATGCTGAGGGGAACGATCACCAACCACCCCACCAGCTCCATCGCCACATAGGCGCCCTGCGCCGTCTGGGGCGCGCTGCTGGTCAGCCCGGCGACGGCCAGCGCCAGGAAGGCGGCGACCGCCCCCAGCCAGCCGACCGAGGCGGTGACGTGGAGGGTGAGGGTCAGCTTGCGCAGCCGTGGCGGGAACGGTCTCACGGCGTGTGCCCGTGCATCCCGCCGCCGGCCAGGTGCACGATCACGAACACCGCGACCAGGACGACCGCGACCGCCGCGGACACCTTCACCCAGCGGGGCGGCCCGTCGTCGTCATCGGCATCCGAACGAGGCGGTGAGCTGGCCATGGGGGCCTCCACACGTTCAATCCGGAGCGTCAGCCGCCCCGGCCGTGCTTTTGCGAGACAGAGTGTCTCTCTTGCGGCGGAGTGTATCCACTCCTGGACGTCCGTATCCTTTGGGGGTGCCCAAGCTGTGGAACGAGACGATCGACGCCCACCGCCACGCCGTGCGCGAGGCCATCCTGGACGCCACCGCCCAGCTGGTGGAGACGGCCGGCCTGCGGTCGGTGACCATGTCCCAGGTCGCCGAGCGGACCGGCATCGGGCGCGCGACGCTCTACAAGTACTTCTCCGACGTCGACGCCGTCCTCCTCGCCTGGCACGAACGCCAGATCACCGGACACCTCCAGCACCTGGCGGAAGTCCGCGACCGCGCAGGGACAGCCAGCGAGCGCCTCGAAGCCGTCCTGCGGTCGTACGCGGCCATCGCCCGGCAACGCCACGGCGGCGAACTCGCCACCCTCCTCCACCAGGGCGAGCACATCACCCACGCCGAACGACACCTGACGGGCATCGTGGAAGACCTCATCGCCCAGGGCGCGCAAGCAGGCGACCTGCGAAGCGACGTCCCGGCCGCCGAGCTCGCGCAATACTGCCTCCACGCCCTGACCGCCGCCGCCGGCCTGCCCTCCGAAGCCGCCGTGGCCCGCCTCGTCGACGTCACCCTGGACGGACTTCGCTCGACTCCCTGACTCAGGTGAGCGTGACCCTGGGCGCTGGTGCAATCGGCCGCGATCAGACTTCGTTCGGGTGAGGCGGCGCTGCGTGTCCTGAGAGAGCGGCTGCATCTGGTGATCCTCAAGTATGTCGGTCGGTGACATCGAGAGGACTGGGGTCTGCTCATGGGTCCGGACATGCGCACTGGCGAAGGGGCGGATACAGCCAGCTCGCGAAGCCGCGCGCTGACGCTCGCCGGCGGGCTCATGCTCGGGGGCTTCCTTCTCAATGCCATCTTGACCGCGACGCTTCATCCCTCTGGGGAGGAAGACGACCATCCTGCGATCTTCACCGAGTACGCAGACAGCGGCACCTGGATCGCCGTTCATCTTGGCCAGTTCATTGGCGTCCTGGTGACGCTGAGCGGCCTGCTCGTGCTGTACCGCGTTCTGCGCGGTGCCAACGGGCCTTCCCTGCTTGCGCAGCTCGCGGCCGCAGGAGCCGTGGCGACCGCCGCGATCTGGGCTGTCCTACAGGGGCTGGACGGCGTGGGGCTGAAGCAGGCCGTGGACTCCTGGGTGAGCGCGTCGGGCGCGGAGAAGACGATCCGCTTTGCCAACGCCGAGACCGTGCGCTGGCTGGAATGGGGATTCCAGAGCTACTTCCGCATCCTGCTGGGGCTGACCCTCGCCCTCTTCGGGACTGCGATCCTCACCAGTCGCCGGATCGCCGGCTGGCTGGGCTGGGCGGCCCTTGCCGCGGGTGTGTGCTCTGTGATTGTCGGAGTCGACGTGGGATACAGCGGCCTGGCCAGTGGGCTCCAAGACGTCCTCGGTATCGCCTTCTTGATTCTCGTCCTGATCTTCGCCGTCGGAGTACTCATCACCGGAGTACGCGAGCACAATCGGCGCGACGGCTGAACCGATCGGTGCTCAGGTAACTGTCCGACAGACGGGCGAAGGCGTTGATCGATGCCCGCAGGTAGCCGCGCTGATGACCGGCGGCCCCGTCGGTGGCCGCGTCTTCATGCCCACCGCCGACAAGCTCCAGGCGCTGGCCGACCTCGGGTAGGAGTGAGCGGCCTAGCCAATGATCATGCAGCGGCCTGCCACCCGATAGCCAGGCATACAAGCAGCGCAACACCGTCGAGCGGTGCATCAACCGTCTGAAGCAATGGCGCGGCATCGCCACCTGCTACGAGAAGACCGCGACCATCTACCTCGCCGGACTTCACATCGCGGGTGTCTTTCTCTGGTCCGCCCGCTGATCCAAACGAAACCGCCTAGTCGACGAAGCCGGCGCTGAGGTGCAGCCGGCCAGCGACTATCGATGCGATCGGGTACTGGGCGATCTCAGCCCGCTGACGTGCCGCCGCCACAGCGGCCAGGCCCCCAGGCAGCGGATCGGGCTTCCGGGCGGCAGACAATGAATCGATCGACAATATATGTCGGTCACTGATATATATAGGCGGCATGAATGAGCGACCGCTTCAGGAGCCGACGCTGCTCCTGCTCACTGCCCTGGCCGACGAGCCCAGGCACGGCTATGGACTGATTCAGGAGATCGACGCGATCTCCCAGGGCCGTGTGCGGATGCGCACCGGTACTCTCTACGGCGCGCTGGACCGGCTGGTCCAGCAGGGCCTGATCCGGGTCGAGCGCGAGGAGGTCGTGGACGGTCGGGCGCGCAAGGTCTACGCCCTCGCCGAGGCCGGCCGAGACGTGCTGGCCGCTGAGACGGAGCGGCTGCGTGCTGTCGTCGCCGAGGCGGAGCGTCGACTGGCCGCCCGTCGCGCCCACGCCATCCGCCCAAAGGGGGCCCTGGCATGACGCAGCAGCACAGCTCACTCGCGTTCCGCTGGGCGCTGCGCCTTCATCCGGCCGCCTACCGCGCTGAGCACGAAACCGAGTTGACCGCGATCTATGCCGAGGCGACGCAGGATGCCGGCCCGCTCGGTCGGCTGCGCGAGGCGCTCGATGTCGCCGGCCATGGCCTGCGGCGGCGCACCGGCCTGGGCTCCGACCGGATGGCGGGTCAGGTCCTTGCGCAGGCGGCCCCGCTGGCTATCGCCGTGGCGACGGGTAGCTTCGTGGCGGGCCTGCTGTGGCTCTTCGCCCCCGGCGTCCGGACCTTGCCGGCGTCCTCGCTCCCGAATGTGCTGAGCCTGGCCAACACGGGCCTCACGCCGCTGCTCTGGCTGGCGGCGCTCGCGGCTGTCTGGACCGGGCGCTGGACCGTGGCCCGTGCACTGGTCGTGCCGGCGATGGTGCTGTGCCTGGCCGACGTCCTGCTGGCCGCGTTCGCCTCCTCCGGCTTCCACGGCACCCCCTCGATCGCAGTGATCCGACTGGCCGTGCCGCTGCTCACCGGCGCCGTCGTCCTCGCCGCACCCAGGGATCTGCTCGGCCCCTCCCTGTCACAACGCCGCACGATCATGGGAACCACCGCCCTGGCGGCCGTCCTGATGTCGGGCGTGCAGCTCGTCGACATGTACTACCCCTTTGCGCTGGGCGTTCTCAGCGTCATCGGCCCGCTGTGGGCCGGGGTCCTGTGGGCCGGGGTCCTCGCGATCGCCCTGCTCTTCGGCACGCGTAACCGGTTGACCGTCGCGGGCGTGGCGGTGGCCGTGCTGCCCACCACGCTGCAGGTGACGGTCCAGCTCACCCCCGCGGGCGTGGTTGTCCTGCTCCTGATCCTGCTCAGCAGCACGGTGCCCTTCCTCCGCGCGCGCCGACGCCACTTCCAGTCAACCCCGCCGAGCGCGGCATAGCTGGCTCCGGGACCCCGGGCCGCACCCCGGATCGGCCCGGCGCTTCTGCCGGGCCTCCTGCTAGCCGGAGACTTCGCACATAGGGAGTTAGATTCCCCAGCCAGCGGGGTCGTGTCTCGTCGACGCCGAGGAGTTCAAGCAGGTGTGCTTGAACTCCTCGGTTGATGAGGCTCACGCGGTTGTCGGGGTAGAGACCGCGCATGGTCTGCTCGGAGCCCAGGCTTGGCGGACCTGGCGTCCGATCAGGCAGAACACCTTGTCGCGGACGCGGTCGACGGCAGCTTCAGCCACGCGCCGGGCTTCGCGGGCGTCATCGAGGCTGATCTGCTGGGCGACCTGGCCGACGCCGACCAGGTCGTCACCCTCATGCTGGTCTCCCTTCTGCAACAGTCCGATTCCGTAACTTGCCTGCGCTGTCACGCCTGCAGCTTCGCGTGAGGCCGAGGCGAGGCATGGTGTCACTCGCCCAGTGCGGCGAGGATGTCGTCCTCTCGTATCCCCCCGGACAACACAGGGCCGCCAGCGAGGAGGAATACCGGCGGGACCGGCAGGTCGAGTGCGCGGACGCGAGCGAGTTCAACCTGTAGTACTTCCGCACCGCCACTGGTGGTCATGACGCTCGTCTCCGCAGCGAGCCGGTCGAGCACGGCAGTGTCCGCGATGTTCAGGCCGTCGGCGAAGTACGCGCGAAACAGTCGCTCGGCCATCTCTTCGCCCTTGCCTTGCGCGGAAGCCTGCGCAGCGAGTCGGTGCGCGTCGAAGGTGTTGGTGAACACCGCGCGGCGGAAGTCGAGTTCGAGGCCGTCCTCGGCGCCGAACGAGGTGTCGGCGGCGAGCCGGGCCGCCACGGCCGCACCGCGCTCGCGCGCCCAGACCTCGACCAGCGGTTCACCGACGGGTGATGCCTGGGGACGGAGCTGGACAGGACGCAATACGGTTTCAACGGTGCCGCCGTCCGCGCGGTAGCGGCGGACGGCCCGGAGGTAGCGGATGAAGCCGAGGTGGCAGTGGACGCAGACGAAGTCGAGGACGGCCTCGACGCGGTGGGTACGGTGCATGGCCGGACTCCTGTCGGTGCGGGTGGTATGCGGCGCCTCAAGCGTCACCAGGGCATGGGGCCGTCGGCCGTGTAATAGCCGCCGGTCGGTCCGTCGGGGCCGATCGAAGCCATGCGGACGATGATGTCGGCGCCCTGCTCGACGCTCTGGGCGCCGGTGTGGCCGTTGAGGTCGGTGGCGGTGTGGCCCGGGTCGACGGTGTTGATCCGCATGCGCGGCAGGGCGCGCGCGTACAGCACCGTGATCATGTTCAGCGCGGCCTTGGAGGAGTTGTAGGGCAGCGAGGAGATCCACAGCGGGACGAGCGAGGCATGGGCGGCCGGGTCGGCCGCCACGGCCAGCGAGCCCAGGCCGCTGCTGACGTTGACCACGACCGGCGACGCACTTCGGTGCAGCAGAGGCAGGAAGGCCTGGGTGACGCGCACGGCACCGAAGACGTTGGTGTCGTAGACCGCGAGCATGTCCGCTGCGGTGACCTCGCCGGCCGTCCGCATGGGGCCGGCCACGCCCGCGTTGTTGACCAGAACGTCGAGGTGCCCGGTGTGCTCGCGGACGTGCTCGACGGCCGTCGCGACGGAGTCGTCGTCGGTGACGTCGAGGAGCAGCGGGCGGGCGCCGACCGCCCGGGCGGCCTGAGCGCCACGGCGGGCGTCACGGGCACCCAGATACACGGTGTGCCCCGCCCGCGTCAGGCGGCGGGCGGTCTGCAGTCCCAGGCCCTTGTTGGCCCCTGTGATGAGGGTCGTCGTCATGTCCGGCAGCCTCGCCGCCCGGCGGCCGGCCGGACAGATCACTGCTGTTCCTGGTAACGCCGGTACCAGGACGGTGTGGAGCGGGACGCCGATACTGGGGCCATGAGCACACAGGGCGACAGCGGGCCTTCCCGGCGGGAGAGCGATCTGGGAAAGGCATTGCGCCGGTGGCGCGATCGCGTACCTCCCACCGCGGTTGGGCTGCCGAAGGGGCGAAGCCGCCGGACGCCCGGGCTACGCCGCGAGGAACTGGCCCTGCTGGCAGGGATATCCGCGGAGTATGTGATCCGCCTGGAGCAGGGCCGGGCGACATCCCCCTCCGCCCAGGTGCTCGGTGCTCTGGCGCGGGCGCTTCGCCTGTCGGAAGCCGAGCGTGCCCATCTGTTCGCGCTGGCCGGGCAGCCCGAGCCCACGGACAGCCGGCTGCCGGGCCGGCTCACGCCGGGGGTGCAGCGGCTGCTCGACCAGATGCCGGGCACTCCCGTCGGCGTGTACGACGCGGCCTGGACCCTCATCGCCTTCAACCGGCTGCACGCCGCACTACTGGGCGCCCCGTCCCCGCTGGCGGACCGGGAACGCAACCTGGTCTGGCAGCACTTCACCGGCCCGCCCGGCCCGGTGCGCCACACCCCAGTGCAGCAGGCCCGCTTCGAAACCGCCGTGGTCTTCGACCTGCGGTCCGCGTCCACCCGCTACCCCACGGACCCGGTCCTGCGCCGCCTCGTCACGGACCTGCGCAGCACAAGCCCACGCTTCGCCACCCTGTGGGAGGCCCACGAGGTGAGCGGCCACATGCTGCACACCAAGACCATCCACCATCCCGAGGTCGGGCCACTTCACCTCGACTGCGACATCCTCACCGAACCCGGCGGCGACCTGCGCATCGTCATCCTCACCGCCCCGCCGGGCAGCGACACCGCCAGCCGTCTCGGACTGCTCGACGTCATCGGCACCCAGCAGATGACCGAACCATCCCAGCTCCGACACAGCGTTAACCCGCCCACATAGCTCCCACCATTCAGCCAGCCCGAGCCCACTCCACCATGGTTGAACTCCCACACCGGCCGTCGACAAGCCCGACGGCATCGCCATCTCCGGCTTCTTCATCCTGGGCATCATCACCGTGTCGCTGATCTCCCGCGTCTCGCGCACCACCGAACTGCGCGCCGACCGCCTCGTGTTCGACGAGGCCGCCCGCCGGTTCATCGCCGACACCCTCGCCCACGACGAGTCCATCAATATCATCGCCAACCGCCGCCAGGCCGGCGACGAAGCCGAGTACTCCGCCAAGGAGCGCGAGCAGCGCGGCACCAACCCGGTCCCGGGCCCCGCTGACGTGCTCTTCCTGGAGATCGACGTGGTCGACCCGTCCGACTTCAGCGAAACCCTCACCGTCCACGGCGTCGAAGTCGACGGCTACCGCATCCTGCGCGCCGAGGCACCGGCCGCCCCCAACGCCATCGCCGCCATCCTCCTCGCCCTGCGCAACGCCACCGGCGTGCTGCCACACTGCTACTTCTCCTGGGCCGAAGGCAGCCCCCTGGTGCACATGATCCGTTACTTCCTCCTCGACCGCGGTGACACCGCCCCCGTCACCCGCGAGATCATCCGCAGCAACGAACCCGACCCCGACCGCCGCCCCGGTATCCATGTCGGCGGCTGAATCCGACACCTCCGCCTGGGAGCGCGGCGGACCGCCGACCGAAAGGGAACAGACGCGATGTCGCACTCCGACGACCCCTACCGCGGTCTCCGGCGCATCCAATACGGCCTGTTCCTACTCACGGCCGCCCTCGGAACCGCCGGAGTCCTCACCGAATCGCTGTGGCTCATGGGGCTCGCCGCCTGGGCTCTGATCGCGGCCGGTCTCATCGAAATGATCTACAGGCCCTGAAAGCCCAGCCTCCCAGGCGAACGCCGGCATGCAGGGCCTCCGGGTTCCGTTCCTGTTCGGCTGCACAGCCGTCGGCCACACAGTCACCTCAAGGCAGCGTCGGCCGGTCCGCCACGGCGAGCTGCTCGTCGTGCACGTTGGGCGCAGCGACGGCCTCGCCACCGATGTTCGGCGTCTCAGGCCGGGCAGAGCTCCATCCACACATCGGTCCCCGAGCAGCTACGGATCGACGACGCCTCCGTCCGGTGGCGCCACCCTGCATGCCGGCACCGTGCCCGCCCCGATCTTTTCCCTGCCGACGTCGCCCCCTGCAGTCCGCCGCTTTACGGCAAGCCGTCAGGCACGACAGCGGGGCCAGTGGGGAGTGCTGCCTCCTACTGGGGGGCGGCGTCCGGTGACGTCTCCGCCCGGGTCGTCGGGCAGGGCGATGCGGGCGGTGATGCGTTTGCCGACCGGCTCCCGCTGGACCTCGAAGCCCTGGGCGACGGCCCCCAGCCGGGCCGAGGCCGCACGGTTGGCCCCTGGGAGAGCGTGGAGATCGAAACAGCCGAGTCCATGGCCGGCGGCGTCGCCCGCGCCCTGCACACCTCCATGCTCTACGAGAACGAAACCCGCCTCGTGGAGGAACTCCGGGCGCTGGATCGCGCCAAGAGCGACTTCCTGTCCACGGTTTCCCACGAACTGCGCACCCCGCTGACCAGCATCGTCGGCTACATCGAACTCCTCAAGGACGAAGACACCGGCCCACTGACAGGGCAACAGTCATGCCGGGCCCGGAGGCCAGCGGCCCCATTGCGGAACCGCGAAGAAGATAACCGAGGGGGGAGGCCTCAGGCGGCACCTCGAACCCGGCTGCCGGCCTCTCCACCACGGTTTGAGCACAGCCCGGAGCGCTGGCAAGTTCGGCTATGAGGGTTGCCGTGTTACGGCGAAGAGTGCCCGGTCGGTCGGCAGGCCGGCGGCGTCGAAAGCACGATGTCGCCCGAGGTGCTCAACGTGCCCCCCGCTACAGGTCTCCCGCAGGTACTCGGTGAGCCAGGCGTCCGGCGTCGGCAGCATGGCCGGAAGACCGAACGACTCTGGCATCTCGTTCTCGCCGCTGTCGAAGAACATCACTTTGCCGGTTCGGGCCCAGATTCCCCGCACCAGCTGTGCAGCGGTGGTCAGGCCCTGTTGTCGGACCAGGTGATGCCACAGGGACAGCATGAGTGTGCAATCGGTCGCCGGCAGGAGGCAGAGAGTGTCAAGCCGAAGCTCGAGCTCCATCACTGCGACGTTGTCCAGCTGGTTGCGTCGCACGGCTGTCGTCGTCGTCCGGACATACTTCGGTACGGATTCAACCGCGACGGTCGGCACTCCACGGCTGGCCAGTTTGATCGGGTAATAGCCGACGTTCGCGCCGACATCCATCGCGCTCTGTACGCCCAGCCGCTCGATGACCGGCTCCATGGCCACCCAACGCGACCTGCAGCCCACCGCTCGCTTCGCCTTTCGAACCGGAAGGCCGGGCACTGGCTGATACAGCCCATCGGGCAGACAGTCGAGCCCGAGGCGGACCACATCGATCACGCCATTAATTCTGCGGCGGGCACGGTGCATCAACCCGGACACCGGGATCCCCTGATGGATGCGCACAATGCGCGTCGAAACCTGAGTCCTGTCCGTTTGGCCCATGGTCACCTCGACTCAGCCTATGAAATGCCCTGCGTCCGATCCATTCGGTGGACGACACGGACATCAATCGAATCACCCCAAACAGTAGCGAGTGAACCGTATCGCACCATAACTGAAGGAGAGGGACAGCGACGGCATCAAGAAGCCGCTGTGGCGCACCCGCTGACGGCCGCTGCTCCCCGGCGTTCGTCAAGGCTCGTGCGAAGTCCGCACACCCGCTTCACGCACAGCAACCTGGACGGCTCCGTTCCCGGCGAAACCGCACGCCCGTAAGCGCCACGGATCGCAAAGCAGCATCGAAGCCCCCCGTTACCTTTTTCGCGGCTCCGCAATGGGGCTCCGGTCTTCGGGTCCTGACTTCCCCCTGCCGCCCGGTTGGCCGGGCGGCAGCCCGATCCGGGCGAACGAGCCCGGAGCGCCCGGCACGGGCGTGGTTGCCGCCAGATAGTGCGAGAGGTTGGGGACCGTCCAGGTGGATCCCTCGCGGTAGTGCTCGCGTACCACCTCTGTGGGGAGGGCCCACTTGTCGGCCTGCGTACGGCGCGGTCGCGGCTTCTCGTCCTCGGCGGGCGCCGCCGGACCGGACCGAGGAACTACTGCTTTGGTTGGTACCGGTAGACGGAGACGTGAGAGCGCGACTCGGCGGTGAATTCGGCGCCGGTCCAGTCCGCGTGCCTGGTCTCCAGCTCGAATCCGGCCAGCTGGGCCATGAGGTCGAGTTCGGCCGGCCAGATGTAGCGGTGCGGGCCGCGCGACAGCTCAGCCTGGTTGGTTTCGTCGAAGTGGATGTGGTGCGAGACGACGTGCTGGTTCAGGACGTCGTAGGTGTCCAGACCGATGTAACCGGGCTCGGACTGCCAGACGACGGCCGTCTGACCCGGCGGAAGCTTGCGCAGTTCGGGTACCCAGAGCTCGATGACGAACCGGCCACCAGTTGTGAGGTGGCGGGCGGCGTTGCGGAAGCACGCGACCTGCTCGGCCTGGGTGAGGAGGTTGGAAATGGTGTTGAAGACGAGGTAGACCAGCGTGTACTGCCCGGGGGCCACGGCGGTCGCCATGTCACCGATGACCACGGGGATCGTCGTTTCGTCCGCCTTGGTGCGCAGCTGATCGACCATCGGACGCGACAACTCGATACCGGTGACCGGCACTCCTCGCTCGGCAAGCGGGATAGCCACCCGGCCCGTGCCGACAGCGAACTCGAGCGCCGCTCCGTCGCCCGCGAGCTCAGCGAGGCGGTCCACGGTCGGCCCGAGGATCTCCGGCGCAAACATGCCCGTACCGGGGGTGTCGTAGCGCTGGGCGGCATCGGTATCCCAAAGATCCTCCTGCGTCATGCCGCCAGCCTTCGCCCTCGGCCCGAACGATGTCCAATGATTATCGGCCCGCTACCAAGCAGCCGCCTGGATCACATCTACGGCGATGTCCTCGACCGACCGGCCGTCGGTCGGGATACGGACGGTGCCCGCCGGAGCCTTCTCGTCCAGTTCCCGTGCGTTCCGCAGGCAACGCTCGATGTGAGCTGCGAGCCGATCTCGCGTCGCGCGAGCCGTTCCCGCACGGTCGCTTCCTCAGCCGTGAGCAGGACGCACGTTGCTCTGACCTCGCCTCCGCCCATGGCCCGGCTGATCATCGGCGCTTCCAGGATGCTCACCGTGTTCGTGTAGACGAGGCGATGCTGGCCGAGAGCGGCGTAGTTCGCCCAGACCGCCGCGGTGTTCCGTTCGGTGATCGGGGAGCTCGACGTCTTGCCGGCAACGATGCACGAGCTCGTCAGGCGGCATGATGGATGACGAGCTTGAACTCGGCGAGGGTCAACAGACGCGAGTTGGCGTCGTTGTGCGTGACTCGGAGCGCAACCGGGGTTCCCGGGTCGACGAAGAGGCCGTGGTTCTTGACGTAGAACTGGCCGCCGGGTGTCGGCGTGCGGTGCTCGGTCGCCGTGGTGTCGTTGGGGTTGGGCGTCAGGCCCAGCGGGTCACGTACGTACTGGTCGCGCAGCTCGGTGTAGCCGCCCGTGCCGCTGGCGGCCTCCCACTGGATCATCGCGTGCAGGTGGCCCCAGCCGGCTTTGGACGGCCAGATCAGGCCGCTGCGGTCGTCTGCCGCCCAGTCACTCACCACGTAGCCGTCCGGCTGGGCGGCCTGGTGCATTTCGAATCGGTCCGTCGGCTCCGCCGCTCCGAAGGGGAAACGGACGATCTTGTAAGTGGTCCCCGGTGCGATCAGCTGCGGCGTATCAACCTTGAGAGAGCAAACCTGCACGCCGGGCGCAACTGCACCATCCGTAGCCATAGTTCATCATTGCCCGCAGCTGGTCGGCGCCATGCCCACACTGGAGTACCGCGATGCGCCGCGCGCCCTTCTCCCGCCCCCGGCACTGACCAGCACCGCCTAGTCCAAGATCGGCGACGCGAGCAGCCTGATGTGCAACAGTCGGCCATTGGCGTGCGGCCGGCCGCGGTCGACCAGTGCAGGGTCGGGTCCCGGACCAGCGCGGGATGACGATCAACCGCACGGCTGGGCCGTCCTCGGCCTGGGACCTAGTGTCGCATCAGGCAACGTTCGCCCTGTCGACCACTTCTCGTAGCCGTTCGTCGGCGGCGTGCTTGTTCCGCCAGATGATGTAGCGGCGGATTATGCTGCCGGTCCGGAGCTCGGCCGTCGCCGAAGCGCCCGCGCCAGGACACGCTGGGCGCCAAATCCGATGACCTGTTTTCAATAGGGCAAGGGCAGGACGGCCGCGAAGAAGACCAAGAAGAAGGCCGCGGCCGAAGAAGACGTCCGGGCGCAGCCGCTCGCCGGAGCAGCCAGCGGCGCGGCTGGGGGTCCGCAGGGTGGAGTTCGAATCGCTGGCCCGTCGGCTGCTCAAGAGGACCAAGTGTGTTCGGAGTCGGTGATAATTGGTGGTGCCTGTCAATTCGAAGCCTGCATTCTGCCGGGTTGCGGAATCTGGCTTGCTCTCAGGTCAGCGGGGTGTTGGCCAGAACGCGGCGGAGGATGCTCCAGGAGAGGTCGGATTCGGTAGCGAAAACGCCGCGTTTTTTGGACTTCTCGTCGATGTAGTCGAAGGAGTCGCGGTTGTAGCTGTCGCCGTCTTTGTCGTGGACGACGGTCTGGTCGGGGTTGAGGTAGACGTGGAAGCTGGCGCCGAAATCGGCGGTGGAGTTCATGTAGCCGGGGCCGGTGGTGCCGCCGCCGCCGTCCATCGGGCAGTACACCCGGTGCACGGCGTAGTTGTCCTTGGAGAGCCAGGCGCACTGGCCGGGGGTGAGGGTGAGCAGGCCGAGCTTGCGGGCGTCCCACTCGAGGTGTTCGTAGACCATGACATCCAGCTGGCCGGCGAGGCAGAAGACGATGCCGGTGGTGTGGCCGTGGGAGTGGATGGGCGAGTAGTGCTGGGCCGGCCAGATCTCCAGGACGACGGGCGAGCCGATGTCGCCCTTGGGGTGGTCGTCGGGGTGGAGGTGGCCGTGTTTGGCGGCCAGGTGGTCGTAGTCGCCCCGGCCGGAGCAGGCGACGCGAATGTAGGGCGGATGGGTGTGGTCCTTCTTGTATTTCTTCAGCAGGATGTGGCGCAGCAGCCCCACTTTGTCGCCGGGTTCGGCGGCGGGGGCCAGATGCTTGCGCATCGCTTCGACCTCCCACGCGGACAGGCGCAGGTCCTCGGCCTTGCGTGCCAGGTCCATGACGGCTGGCGGGATCATCAGCTGGCGGGCGTACTCGTCGAAGGATGTGGCCTGCCCGATCACCAGCGACGGTACGGCCTCGGCGCCCTTGAGGCGCAGCTGCCGTTCCTCTTCCTTGGTGATGTGGAAGGGATACTTCGGCCCGCGGGGATCCGGAGGGCCGGCGGAGGTATGGGTGGCGGTCAGGCTCATGGGAAGACTCCTCGTGTTTTCCGGTGAACGCAGCTGACACAGGCCCTTGAAGGACGGCAGAGGACTGCCAGTGACACCGTCTGCGGGTAGCCGCCGTTGCATCGCCGTCCCGGCTGACACTTGGCGGCCACCCGCTGATGGACCGGCACGCTTCAGGTAGAACTTCCGCGACAGCGGCGTTCGTAGTGGTGGGGAGTCAGCCCTGGTCCTCGGACGAGGGATAGATCCGCCACAGCTGGGAGAGGTTGGGTCCGCCCCACATGCGGGTCAGGCCCACCAGCCGGTCGTTGCCCTGGAGGTGGTCGGCGATGGCCAGGGCGTAGCGCGGGTGCACGACCGAGACCAGGTAGAAGTCGTTGCCTCGCTCTGCGTGGGAGACCAGCCGCCAGTGCTGGTTGAGGCTGTCCGTGCGTTCTCGAAGGGTCACGGTGTCGGGCGGGTTGGCCCCTGCGGTGAGGCAGCGGTGGTTGGCGTACGACTCGATGCGCACCGTGCCGTCGGCGTTCTGCCGCAGGAACCACCGGTGCGAGTTGTTGTCCTTGGCGAAGGGGTCCTGTGCCCAGGTCTGGGTGTGGTTGCCGACACCGTCGTGCCAGTCGTTGCACATGAAGTAGGTTCCGGTGACGTGGTGGGTCATCGTCACCGATCCGCCCGCGAGCAGTACGAGGTCGCTCAAATCATGCTCCTCAGCCTCGAGAGTTTTTCACCGGAGCAGGCGCCCCGCCCCTGCAACTCAGCGTAAAGAGCCGGCGGTTGCTCCACAGCATGATTAACCGGCCGTTTCCCGAGGTCAGAGCCTGTCCGGGAGATCTCGAACGAGTGGACGGCGCTACTCGAACTACCTGACCGAGCGTCACCCAGATGTCCCGCACGCGGCGCAAGGGTGCGCCAGCGCACCCCCGGACTCGAACGGGCACAGCGAACACCACACGGCACGCGAGAGCGGCAAGAACGAGAAACCGACAGCTCTCCCGACGAGGCGCCTGTCTCATACTGCGGGCCGGAGCTCACCCCGAGCTCACGCACCGGCACACGGAACCAACCCGTCCGTGGGAACCACAATCCGGTAGGACCACGACCGACGCACAACGCACCTGTCACCAGGAGCTGATTGCCCACGTACTCGCGCGATCGGTATCACTCGCTATACGAGATCGTGCGTCCATGCCCCGAACTGGTCCCCTCCCACCGCGTCCTCGTGGCAGATCGCTGATGCGCATGTGGCAGAGCCGGGCCTGGCCGTGGTGGAGGTCGCGGCCGCCGATGAGCAACCGCGCTCGCGGTCCAGGAGCTGCTCGCCGCACAGTGCGTGATCGCACCGGCGGACCGCACGACTCGGGAGCCCGGCGAGCCCGGTGTACGGCTGCGCTGCTTCCTTGACTTGCGTCAGGAGCCCGGCGCGTAGCGCTGCGGGCAGCCATGCTCCGCTGACCAGCCGTGGTCGGAGTCCTGGTCGGGCCAGCGGCAACGTGGTCGGCGCCGTGGTCGGTCTTCTCAGTGGTGTGGTCGGGTCGGGGAGCTCCGGCGGGAAGTGCCGCTCCAGGATCTCCGCCCACCGGCGCGGGACGACGAGGCCAGGACCTGCGCACTCTCGCGGCCCACATCCGCGCCGACGCTGAAGGCCGGTTGGCTTTGCCCACGAGAATGGACAGGAGGCATACACCGCTTCCGGAGGCACCTCGATCGGCGACTGTTCGATGTTCGCGAGAATTGAGCAGCACGCTGTCTGCACCCGACGGGCCCGCCCGTAAGCGTGCTTGTGTCCAGGGACGGGATCCGTAACGCCGGTCTCCGAACTGAAGCGCAGGGGTGCCCCGCCCCGTAGGAGGGCGGCGCGGCTCCGGACTGCTCTCGGGTCCGCGCCTCAGCTGGTCCTGTTCCATCGCTGGCGGTCAGCCGCGCACGTGCAGCCCGAAACCCGTGCGCCCCGCGGGTTCCAGTCCCTCCTTCAGGTGCAGCGAGGGGATCTCGTAGTCGCCGAAGTTCTGTCGCCGGAATGCGATCGGCTCGGTCGACTCCAGGGTGAGCAGGCGCTGTTCCCAGGCCTTGGCGACGTCCGCATAGTCCTCGCCGGTCATCCGGTCGGCGCCGTACAGCACGAACGGCGGCAGCACCTCAATGCCCGGGTAGTAGAGGATGCCGTGCTGGATCGGGAACAGCAGATCGTCGATGGGGCCGTTGATCCCGCGAGCGGCGTAGTGCGACTCCGGGCCGCCGGCGGTCACTGACAGCAGAGCCCTCCTGCCCGCCAGGGTGCCTTCGCCGAAGCGCTCGCCGTACTTGGTGTCGCTGTGCTCGCCGACGCCGTAAGCGAAGTGGTAGGTGAACACCCGGTCCACCCAGCCCTTGAGGATCGCGGGCATCGTGTACCACCACAGCGGGAACTGGAAGATGATCGTGTCGGCCCACAGCAGCTTCTCATGCTCCTCGAGGACGTCCGCGGTGAGCGTCCCGGAGTCGAAGGCCCGGCCCGAGTCCAGGGCGACCTTCAGCGGACGTGAGGCCTCGGGGCCGTAGTCCGCGGCGTCCACGACCGCCTTCCAGTTCATCGCGTACAGATCGCTCACCCGTACCTCGTGCCCGGCGTTCAACAGCGTGGACACCGCGAGGTCCTTCAGCGAGCCGTTGAGCGACTTCGGCTCCGGATGGGCATAGACGATCAGCGTCTTCATGGGAACTCCTTCGGATCGGATGCCTCCGATCCTGGGCGCCGCGCCGCCCGGCGTTCAGGGGCTCCTCATCCATCGGACGGGACTTCCTGGTAACGGCAGGACCACCCTCACGGGCCCCCGCCGTGGCCATACTGGGCACATGGACGATCTTGCGAGCTTCCTACGGACCCGGCGTTCCCGGGTCGACCCGGCGGCCGCCGGCATCCCCACCGACAGCCGCCGCCGGGTCGAAGGGCTGCGCCGCGAAGAGGTCGCGCACCTGTCCGGCGTCAGCGTCGACTACTACGTACGCCTGGAGCAGGGCCGCGCGACCCAGCCCTCCGAGCAGGTCCTCGACGCCCTCGCACGCGTCCTCGGCCTCGACGAGACCGAACGCGGGCACCTCTACCGGCTCGCCCGGCAGCGCCGCCACCGCGCTAAGGCACCGAGCGGGCGGGTCCGGCCGGAGCTGCTGCGCGTCCTGGACCTGGTAGCCGACGCCCCCGCGCTGATCATGAACCACCGGCTGGACGTACTCGCCGGGAACCGCCTCGCCGGACTCCTCTACGGCCGCCCGATGCCGGGCCTGAACACCGCCCGGCACATCTTCCTTGAGGAAGCCGAGCGCGGCCTGTACGCGGACTGGGAGAACTGCACCCTCGACGTGGTCGGGCACCTGCGCCTGGCCGCCGGCAAATACCCCGAGGATCCCCGCCTGGCCTCACTCATCGGCGAGCTGGCGATGGGCAGTGAACGCTTCCGCCGCCTCTGGGCCCGCGCGGACGTACGCGCCCGCACACATGGACAGAAGGCGTACCGGCACCCCCTGGTCGGACTGCTGGAACTGCACCAGGAGAACTTCGCGCTGCCGGACGAATCAGGCATCGAGCTACTGGTGCTGTCCGCGGCCCCCGGCAGCCCCGCCGAGGACGGACTGCGCCTGCTCGCCGGCCTGGGCGCGGACACCGGTGACGCCGCCCATCCCCCAGTGAACGCCCAGATCCGCGAGTAACTCAACGACGCCCCCACCGCCACCCCAACACACCAGAAGCCGGGATGGTGCCGGCCGCTGTCGTGTCTGCTGGACAGTTCGATCTCTATGTGCGGCGGGGTGCCTCCCACAGTGCCGTATATCTGCTGTCCGTTCTCGGGTTCTTGTCCAACTTCTGTAGAGCTCTCACGCTCTGTAACCCGCCGGGGCTGGATGGCCCTTCGTGACTCGTTGACAGACCTGTTTGGGATCATGCCCACATGGACTTCGACCTCGCCCCACCGACCGGCGTTGGCCCGTTGCGGATCGGCATGACTCGGCACGCGGCCAACACGGCGCTGGACTCGCTCCGCGATCTCTCTGCGGTCTCGGAGTCTGATCGGCCGGGGCAGCACGTCTTCCGTCCCAGCGGGCTGATGATCAGCATCCACTGCATGCGAGACATGCTTGAAGCCATCGAGTTGGGAAGGCCGTCGTCCCAGACGGACCGAGTGCTGTTTCAGGGTGTGGACGTGTTCGCGCTTCCGGCCCGCGAGGTTGTCCAGCGCATGGGCGAGTTCACCTCGATTGAAGAAGATCCTGACGACGATGCTTCATTCATTGCCCCGGACTTGCTGCTGAGCTTCTGGCGTCCGTTCGCAGCCGACGATGAGCCCGAGGAAGAGCAGGGCTACCACTTCAGCTCGGTCCTGCTGGCACGGCCTGGCTACTACGACACCCCTGCTCAGGCTGCGGAGTGACTCCAACAGAGCTCGTGACGGGCCCGTCAGGACGCCAGCAGGACTCGTTTCCGCAAGAGGCCGAAACCGGCCCGGCCGTACATCTGGCGCTTGATCATTTTGATCCGGTTGACGTGACCTTCGACGACGCCGGAGCTCCACGGCAGTGTGAGGCCGGCGGTGACGGCGGCGAGATCGCGTTCGAGGCCGTTAACGAAGGTGTGGAGGCTGGGCAGGTCGTCGGCGCGGACCGCCTTGATCCATTGCGGGAGCTGGTCGCCCTGGAGCTGGGTGAGCATCTTCCCGAACGCGCGGACATGCCCCGTAAGGGCATCCAGTTCGGGGCAGCTGGCGAGGACGGCTTTGAGCCTCAGGCGCTCGCTCTCCGGCAGGGTATCGGGGTGCGTAAGGATCCAGCTGGTGACCGTGCGTGGGGACGGCGGGCGGGCTGCTGGTGCGGTCGGGGTTGTGCGGAACGGCTGGAGGTAGGCGCGGACGGCTCCGTAGCCGCCGGTGTAGCCGTGAGCCTTGATCTCTTCCCAGAGGGTCCAGGCGTTCGTGCAGCCTTCGGCCCATCGCTCGTGCAGATAGGGCTTGAAGTCGTCGAGCTTGGTCGGGCGGTTCTGCCACTGCCCCTGGAACAAGTCTTCCGGCCTGGCGGCGTCGGCCAGCCGTTGGACGGTTCGGTAGGTCATGCCGAGCTGGCGCTGGATCGAGCGTCGGCTGTGGCCGGCAACCAGCAGCGCGTGGACGGTGGCGTGCTTGGCCCGGGTGCGATCGGCGAAACGGTGCCCGGTCGGCCATGGCGACCCGCTCTCGGCCGGGGCCGGCGCCTTCTCCGGCACCGACTCTACGAAGGTCGCACGGAGGCACGGGCGGTGGCGGGAGACACACCGCTCAGCCGCTTCGCCGAGGTTGCGCCACAGGTGGAACCGGTCGGCGACCTGGACCGCAGTGGGCGCCCCGATCCTGGCCCCCTCGGCGAAGAATGAAGCACGGTCACGGCAGACGACCTCGATCCCCGGGCGTTCGGCCAGCCAGGCCGCGACAGTGCCCGCCTCACGATCCGGCAGCAGGTCAATCGGCCTGCGAGTCTCGACGTCGACCAGCACAGTCCCGTAGACACGGCCCTTTCGCATCGCGTACTCGTCGACGCCGACCACCCGCGGGACCTGTGGCTGGGGTTCCGGGAGGGCGTCGACCAGCCGCAGGACCGTATTCCGGCTGATCCTCGCCCCGAAGACGTCGGCCAGCCTGGCACCGGCACGGCCGGCCAATGCGAGGCCGACCTCGGCCAGAACTGACCGCATGCGTTCGGTCCGCTGGCTGTATCGCCGGGTCAGGCCCGCGACCTGTTCGACGAATGTCCGCCGCACACAGGAGACGTCCTCACACGTGAAGCGCCGGACACGAAGCCGCAGCACCACCCGCCGTCCCGCCACGGGGAGGTCAGCTGGAAACCGCAGGTAGGAGCCGTGCACCCGCCCCGACCAGCTCCCACAACCCGGGCACCGAGCCCCAGCCGTCCGGCATCTGACACCGACCCGAATCACCTCGCCATCGTCCAGCACCGACTCCACCCTGCTCCCCGGATCCGCCAGGAAGAGCAGCTCTTCCAGCCGGAGTACCTCGCGCACAGCCCAGAACCATCAGCCCGAACGTTGTCGGCACCGGCAGTTTCCAGACGATCTCGCGAGATCTACCAGCAAGATCAACAGTCACAGGGAGTATGCACACCACAGAAGTTGGACCAGAACCAAAACTCAGCGATACCACTCTCCGCCAACACCGGGCGGTGTCGCCGTCGATCGACAACCGGTGTCAGAACTCACTGATAGAGCCAGCCGTCGCGTCCCCGCGCAAATCCACCTCGACCTGGCGTGCGCCGGCGTACCGACCGTCCGCGCCGCGCCCCGGGCGCCCGGTGAGGCCCTGTCAGGTCCGGGTCGTACGCTTCCGGCCGGCTGCCGGGTTGATGCCTGCTGCACCTGCCGGTCTGGTCGATGCGCTCGGTCGGGTACGGCGAGAGCGCGCCAGGTCCTCCGGCCGGAGCGTCCAGCCGGGCTACGGCGTGGCGCCTCCCCGATCGACGCGCTCCGGGGGGGCATTGGAGTGGCGGGCGAACGGCCCGGTGGCGTGGCTCCCGCACCGGCGCGCGGCGCTTCCTAGGGTCGGCGGGGGTACGGCACGGGGCCGACCGTCGGAGCACACAGGCGGGTGAGTCATGGAACGGATGACGGCCGGATCGGCGACGAGCGGCCGCGGGCCGGCCGGGAGGTGGTCCCGGCGGCTGGCCGCTGCGCTGGGACTGGTCCTGCTCTGCGCGCTGCCCGCCGGGGCGACGGACGCCGTCCGGGCCGGTGACGCCCGCACGCCCGTCGGCCCGGCTCCGTACGTGTCCGACTACGGCGGCAATCGGGTGCTGACCCTGTCCGCGTACAGCGGTGAACAGGTCACCGTCCCCCTCGACGGCCTGGTGCGTCCGACCGGCATGGCCTGGGACGCCGCCGGCCGGCTCTACGTGTCCGACACCGGCAACAACCGGGTCGTCGGCCTGCCTCCGGACGGCGGGGAGCAGTCGGTCGTACCGGCGGGCGATCTGTCGCGCCCGCTGGGGCTCGCGGTCGACCCGGCCGGGAACCTGTACATCGCCGACAGCTTCAACGACCGGATCGTGAGGGTGGCCGCCGACGGCGGGGGCCGGACGGTGCTGGCCACGGAGGGACTGCTGCACCCCTGGGGGCTGGCCTGGGCACCCGACGGGCATCTGTACGTCTCCGACTTCGTCAACGACCGGGTCGTCAGGGTCGCGGTGGACAGCGGCGGCCAGCAGACCGTGCCCACGACGGGCCTCTCCCAGCCGACCGGGCTGGCACTCGGCACCGGCGGCGACCTCTACATCGCCGACAGCGGCAACAACCGCGTGGTGAAGGTCGCCACCGGAAGCGGCCGGCAGAGCACCGTTCCCGTCACCGGACTGAACTCCCCGCTCGGACTCGCCCTCGACGGCAACGGCCACCTGTACGTGGCCGACGGGTTCAACAACCGCGTGGTGCGCGTCCGCGAGACAGGAGGAGGACAGGTGACACTCGGCTTCACGGGCCTCAGCACACCGACCGGTCTGGCCTTCCCCCCTGCCCCGGACAGCCCGGGGTACGGACAGGACTGACAGGGCTCGAGCCGCCTGTTCGCAGCGGCGCCGACTTCGCTTCCCCACCAAGAGCCTTGAGTATCAGGGCGGCGGTGCGGGGTAAAGGCAGTAAGGACCAGGCCGACGCCACCCTGCGTGCAGCGGTGACCACGGCGAGGCTCCAATACGCCGGAGCGCTGGAGCAGCAGAACCGCATCGCCCAGCGCACCGCGTACGTCGGGTTCTTCGCCGCCACACACGCCTTCCGGCAAGCACTACGGCGGGAGGTCCCGGGTCGCGCGAACCCCGACCCCTTCCGCGAGGTACACCGCGCGCTCCGAGATGCCTATATCGCCGTCGAACTCGAGGGACCGCCCTCCGTCCTCGCCGCAGCTGACGCTGTCGTCGGCGCCGGTTTCGGAGTGACCCAGTTCGTCTACAACGACGCTGACCTGATGGAGACCTGGCGAACCCTGCACATCGCTGCACAGAGCCAGCAGCCTGCCGCCGTCGCCCTCCAGGCACTCCGCGACGTACAACGCGTCGTCGCCGAGACCTCACCAGACCAGCGCAAGACGCTGACAGAAACCAACAACCGCTCTGGCCGAGATCACAACGATGATCCGCAGTCCCCGGCCGCACGTTGGAGAGCCGCCCGGCAGCAGGCACGACAGACGGCACACGCCACTGGGGGACTCCTGACAGACGATCAGGCCGAAATTCTACTCCTCGACGTATCCACTTTCCCGAGCAACGCCCTGGAAAGCGTCATGCATGTCTCCCTCGACTTCGAGCAGGCTGCGGATGCCCTCGTCCAGACCGCCCGGAACTACCTCAACGACACAGCACCGGAAATCTGAATTCGGCGGTTGTCTACGGTCGCGCAACTCCCCAGGGTTTATGGTCACGTAATTCCCCAGGTGGTGGTTTTGGCAGCGTTCGAGTACGGGGAGTCGCGTGATCAGCTGACTAGTAGTCTGCGGTCATGTCTGATCCCGTCCCCTTTGCCATGCCCACACGTTTCGACTGAGGCCGAGATCGTGTTGCAGATCGAGGACCCGGCCGGTGGCGCGACGGATCTCCGCTACCGCGTGCGCCATCGCGCTCTGCATCCGCACACCCAGGACGTCCAGCTTCAAAAGACCGTAGCCGTCGAGCTCGATGTCGTCCTTGTCGGCCTGCACCATCGGGTAGCCGGCCGGAGTCGGCTGCACCGGCAGCCGGTTCAGGAGCGATGCATCGGACAGGGGCACCCCGCACGGGTGCATGGCGTAGCCACGGGGCAGCGCGTCCAGGCCCTCGGCGAGCTCCCACAGCGGCCCGAACCTCCCGGCCTGCGCGGCTAGTTGCCGAAGCTTGGGCGTGTACGATGTGTTCCCCGACCGGTGGGCACGTAGCTGTGTTTCCGAGTGTGCCATTCCACTGACCGTCGATGGTGTCTCCGCTTGGGGGCCATTGCGCGGTGCGAAATTCGGTGACTTCTTCGCATCGATTTTCCCTTGGTGGTGCGCTCAAACATCGCTCCAAATGCTCGACTATTGCGCCAGGCGAAAAGAGAGTTGACGGTGAATGCGGAACATCATTGACTCATTCCTGAGTTCATTACCGCCATATCACCAAGTCGTGGCTCGACAAGAACGGCAACATCAGCCACTGGTACGGCACCTGGCACCACGGCAATACCGCCAAGAGGGCTGGGTCAAGCTGGCCTGCGCCGACCCGCGCGCCTGACGACCCAGCCTTGGCCTCTCCCAGGAACAAAGGAGCATATGTTGAAGAAGCATCTAAGGATACCCCTGGTCGCCTCCACCCTGGCTCTGGCGATGTTGGGGCTCAGTGCGGGCACCGCTCAGGCCGCAAAGCACAACTACAGCGGCGCCAGAATCACCTTCTTCCCGAATGGTGAGGTTCTCCAGGTTGAGGACACCAGGAATGACGGCTGATACATCTACGTCATGGGCCAGTACGTCGGAACGAACAAAAACATCACGCCCTTCTGTAGTACCCGAGGCGTCAGCATGAAGCGCTGCGACTACGACATCAAGGAGGGCAAGCGGGTGAACTTCTTGGCCTACTCGATTAGGGGTTCGGATTGGAGGCGTCTGGGCGACTTCACCGAGACGGCCTGACGCCGTCAGCCGCCTTGAACCGCTCGGGCGATCGGAACGTCGAATGGCCGTTGGTCGCCATCAGCGTGATGTTGGCCCGCTGGGTTCGCCGTTCGACTCCGCCCCTACAACCCGTCCGTGCTCCCAGGCGGTGAGCGCCTGATTCTGGTCGTCATTCTCCTCGACGAGCCGGATGATCACGCTCTCGTCGCTGCCGTAGAGCCCGACCCAGTTGCGCCAGATCCGGCGGGCGGTGGTCTCGTCGGCCCACTCCCCGGTGACCGCCGGACCTTCTCTGGATGAGTGGTGTTGCCCGAAGCGGATAACGGCGCCTTCCTGCAGCTCAGCGCCAGGGCGCTGAAGGATATCGAGTGCAACAGGTGTGGTGCTATCGCTGGTTCAGGTGAGGTACCGGCCCGCTCAAGGAGACAACCGAGGGGCTACAAGGGCACACTGAGGCCGAGGCCCGGCGATGGCGCAGCCGCGAGCGCGGTGAGGCAGAGCGGCAGGTTCGCCTCGCACAGTCTCCAGCTGGGCTACTCGCCGTTGCCATTGACCTCACCTTGGACTCTCGAGTGGAGCTCGACGGCTAGTTGAGTTGATCTTGGTAGGTGTCGAGCAACAATCCGTCCAGCGGCCCGCATACCAGTGCGGCGTAGCGTAGCTGCGTCCCGGCTTCGGGCCCGAGTGGTCGTGGTCGGCTCCGTAGATCCGGCCGCGCAGCAGCTGCTCATCGTCGCTGTCCATGCCCTCCAGCCTGCGGTTGCGCTGCTGGACCTCGGGATGATCAGACGGTGAGTCGACCCCACATAGGCCTGGTTCCCGCACGTTCCCGAATGCGTCTCGCTGACGTCAGCAAAGCAGAGACCGCACCCCGGTTGTCTGGGGTGCGGTCTTGTTGGAGCGCCGGGCAGGCCTTGCACCTGCATCTCCCCACAGGAAGTGGGGCGTCTTTCCTTGGACCACCAGCGCGAGGCACACCTACAGTGTTCTGCGGCACGCTCAAGATCAATGTAGTGCAACCCTCACATGCTCCAGGGCCGCTCACCAGCGGTGTGTCACTCTCCGCCTGTGATCTCGATACGGCGGGGCTTGGCCGCTCCAGGATCTCCGCCTCCGCAGATACGACAGGCACACCGTTGCGGCCCTCGATGCAGTCCGTTCGAGACCGTCTGGTCAGTGGGTGGTGGTGTCTGCTGTGGTCTGGTCGGTGGCGCTGAGGGGCAGGCGGGCGGTGACGGTGGTGCCCTGGCCTTCGCGGGAGTGGAGTTCGGTGGTGCCGCCGTGGTTGTCGATGATGGTGCGGACGATGGTCAGGCCCAGTCCGGTACCGGGGATGGCTGCTTCGTTGGCGTTGGAGGCGCGGAAGAAGCGGGTGAACAGCTGCTTTTGCTCGGGGGCGGGGATGCCGATGCCGGTGTCGCTGACGCTGATGACGGCATGGCCGTCCTGCTGGGCGGCGCGGACGCGGACCTGCCCGTCTTGGGGGGTGAACTTGACGGCGTTGGAGAGCAGGTTCATCAGGACCCGGTCGAGCTGGTCGCTGTCGGCTTCACAGACCAGGGGCCGGCCGGGGCAGTCGGCGTGGAGGTGGACGGATGCGGCGTCGGCGGCGGGCCGGATGGCATCGACCGCGGAGGCCACCAGATGGCACAGGTCGACCGGCTTCTTGCGCGAGGTGTACTTGCCGGACTCGATCCGGGAGAGGGTCAGCAGGTCCTCGATCAGTGTGCGCAGGCGGTGGGCGTTGCGGGCGACGACGTCGAGCATCTTGTGCTGGGGCTCGGTCAGTGGGCCGGTGTCTTCGTCCTTGAGGAGTTCGATGTAGCCGACGATGCTGGTCAGCGGGGTGCGCAGTTCATGGGAAACGGTGGACAGGAAGTCGCTCTTGGCGCGGTCCAGCGCGCGAAGTTCCTCCACGAGGCGGGTTTCGTTCTCGTAGAGCATGGAGGTGTGCAGGGCGCGGGCGACGCCGCCGGCCATCGATTCCGCTGTTTCGATCTCCACGCTCTCCCAGGGGCGTTCGGGGCGGGTGCGGGCCAGGCAGATCGCCCCCAGGGGTTCGTCGGCGACGCCGAGCGGGACGACCGCCACCGCGTGCAGGCCCAGCCGGGCCGAGGCCGCACGGTTGGCCTCCGGCAGACCGATGTCACCGAAGGAACCAGGGGCGCCGGGCACCGGCCGGGTGTCGGTGAGGTAGCCGGACAGGTCGGGGACCACCCAGGTTGTTCCCCGGCGGTAGTGGTCGCGGACAACCTCAGCGGGAATGCCCGGTAGCGCCTGCTGCTCGTCGGTGTCGAGGATGCCCCGCTCGGCGGACCAGGCCCGCGCGACGGGCACCAGCGGGCTGTCGCCGTCACGAAGCAGGAGAAAGACGTAGTCGGCGTCCAGGCCCTCACCCATCCCGGCGCACACGTTGTCGAGTACGTCCTCCACGTCCAGTCGCTCGCGGATGCGCACCCCCGTCTGCCGGGCGATCTCCCCCAGCCGGCTGCGGTCCTGCTCGATTCGGCGCAGGCGGTCGCTTTCATCCGCTAGCTGGTTGACGGACTCGGCCACCGCCCGCAGCTCATGCGGCCCTTGTGGCCGGACACGAGTCGAGTGCTCACCGGCAGTCAGCCGGCCAAGCGCCTGCTGGACCTGTCTTAGCGGATGCACCACGCTGCGGGTAATGCGTCGTGCCGTGTAGAGGGACAAAAGGAGGGCCGCGGCGACCAGCGCGGCGAGCGCCGCGGTACCGGCGGTGACGAGTGTGTCGGAGCGGTCCTGCAGCCGCTGGATCTCACTGCCGAGCTGGGCCTGCAACTGCTGATTGGTGTCAGCGAATCGCTCGAACGCGGCACTGCCCGTGCGGGCGAGCTTCACTGCCTGCTCACTTCTCGGCGACGCCTTGGCCTGCCGATCGGCGATCTGAACATAGGCGGCCAACTGCCGCTGCTGGCTGTCGAGATTGCCGTCCACCCCGGGCGTGGCGTGGCGGCGCACCGCGTCCAGGAGGCCGGGATAGCGGTCGCGGGCCTGGCGGTAGTCCTCCAGCAGGTCACGGTCGCCGAGCAGGAGGTAGCCGCGGACGGAGCGCTGCAATCGAACCGCCTCGTTGTGCAGACGCATGTTGGCGGCCCAGGCCGGCTGCAGACGGTCAGCGATGCGGTCCTGCACGGTGTTCTCCATGACCGCCCCGGTCACCGCGCCCGCCCCCACCAGGGCGATGAGTGCGGTGAGGACGCCGAAGGCGATGCCCAGGCGCCGTGCGACGCTGTCGCGGTGCGGTCGCAGCACGCTCCTGGTCTTCATCTTGTCGTTGCTTCCGGCAGGCATTAGCGGCTGGCCCTGGCGAGCACCGCCTCGACACGGCGGGCGAGTTCCCTGGGGCTGAACGGCTTGGTGATGTAGTCGTCCGCGCCCGCGGCGAAACCCGCCTCCACGTCCCCTTCCTGAGAGCGTGCGGTGATCAAAAGGATCGGCAGCGCCGCGGTCTCGGGATCGGCACGCAAGGTGCGGCACACGTCCAGCCCGGACATCCCCGGCATACGGATATCCAGCAAGGCAAGATCTACTTTGTGGTCCTGGACGGCCTGCAGCGCCTGCAGGCCGTCCTCGACGGCCGTCACCTCGTGGCCGCCCTGCGTCAGCTTGAATCCGACCAGCTCCCGGATGTCGGCGTCGTCGTCCGCGATCAGCACACGGGCCATCAGTCCTCCGGGGCCTGGGACGTCCGGTAGGAGTCGACGAGCCGCGTCACAGATGCACGACCGAACGGCTTGTCCAACAGCTCCGTCGCCAGATACAGCAGATCCTGCGGATCAAGCACGGAAGAGACGACCAGATGACATCTCTTGGTCCGCTCGTCCGCGCGCAGCCGGCGCACGATGTCCCGGCCGTCGATATCCGGCAGCAGAATGTCGATGATCACGATGTCCGGAGGATCCGCGACCGCCAGTTCCAGGCCCTTCACGCCGGACTCCGCGGCATCCACCCGGCACCCCAGCGCCCGCAGATGCTGCTCCAGCAGTACCCGGACGTCCAGTTCGTCCTCGATCACCAGCACATGCGGATGTGCCACCACGGCCTCCTGTCACGGGAGCAGGAACTCTCAAGATCAATGTCACATCGCTGGACACATACCGCATCCGCACCGCAGGTTCCGCCCCTGGACGGCGGCGCGCCGACGCACGACACACCCGGCGGTCCGGGACCACGTTCCTTAGAGTCACCCGATTCATTCGGACGGGTTCGGCTGGCCCTTGGTGCAGGATCTGGCGCTGGATGTGCAGGTCAGTATCGTGCCGAGCGGCAAGACGGTGTCGGCCGTCCTGCCCTTGCCGTATTGAAAACAAGTCATCGGATTTGACGCCCCGCGTGTCCCCGGCCGGGCTGTGCGCGTTGAACAGGTGACACGACGCCTCGTGACGTGTCGGCGGTCCGGGATCTGCTCTCCCCGGCGCGGGCCGGGCCGCACCCCTCACCGGATGAACCGGCCGGTGACGACGGCCCCGGGATGTCATGGCAGGTAACCCGGGGCCGCCGTCGTGGGTCAGGCGACAGGCCAAGCGCGGCCGCGGCCACCATGGTCCGCCCTTCAGGCGTGGGTTTCAGGCCGGACGGCGCACCGGAGTGGATTCCACCCGATGCGCACCACCGTGGCCTCCACTCTCCGAGTGGACTCTAAGGGATCTGCTCTGCCGGAACCGACGGTATGGCGGCCACGCGATCCTGCGGTTCACACTGCGCCAGCCGCCGCCAACAGCGCCACCGGGAACAGCAGTGTCCATTGCGGCAGGCGCAGCAGTGGTTTCGACCAGCTGGCCGCCAGGGACACGATGAGAAACACGCCGGAGTAGGCCAGGAAGTGGGCGGCCAGGAGCCAGGCGATGGTGTCACCGCCCGAGCGGTTGCCCAGGGCCAGCCAGATCAGGGCAGCGGCGGCCAGAATCAGGTCGGCCGTGACCATGTGCCAGACGGCGTGCAGCACACGGCGGGGCTCATCGGGCAGGTTGCCGGCCAGCAGTGGCCGGACGACATCCCGACCGCCCGCCATGGCATGGATGGCTGCGACCGTGCCGGCCGTTGTGCCAGCGGCGAGGAACCAAGCGTTCATCGGGTCTCGATTCCGCGGCCGACGATGGCCGCCAGTTGCGTGGCCAGCCGCCGGCTGGGCTGCTCGCCCACCAGGCCGACGTGGAAGAAGACAGCGCCTGCCAGCGTGTCCAACACCAGGTCGACCGGCAGCCCGGGGTTGACCTCCCCGCGCTGGACAGCTCGATCGAACACCGGTACCAGGCCGTACTTGGCCGGGGCCAGGAAGTCGGAGCGAATGCGGACCTGCAACTCCGGGCTGGCGGCGAAGTCGGCCAGCAGGCCCGGCAGGGCAGCGGCCGCGGCCGGGGTGGAGAACTCCTGGATCAGTGCCTCCAGCAGGGCGGTGAGATCGCCGGTCAGGCTGCCGGTATCCGGTGCTGGAGCTGCTTCGGTCTGGGTGAAGACCGCCTCGTACACCAACTCGGCCTTGCCCGGCCAACGGCGGTAGATGGTGTCCTTGCCAACGCCGGCCCGAGCCGCCACCGCACCGATGGAGGTGGCGGCGTAGCCGAGTTCAGCCACCAACTCGGCCGTGGCCGTCAAGATCGCCTGATGGGCCCGGCTGTCCCGGGGGCGCCCACGCGGGGCACTGCGAAGCGTCATGCGATTAACGATACAGGACGACCCGTTTGGTTAATGCGCCAGGTCCAGCTAGCCGAGAGGAGGCCGCCCCCCTTCAGCAGGTCGCCGACGCGGCGATCCAGGTGACCGGAGCCTCGGGCCGCGGCCCGGAAACGGCGCTGTCCGCCCTGCTTCCGCACCGGCAGAGCGGACCGGATCCTCGAGCTGCACATCACGTCGGTCGCGCGACGGGCCCTGCGCACGACGCAACTGAACAGGCAACGTTTCTGCTGTCGGCCACGGCACGCGGTCGCTGGTCGCGTCGTGCCGTGACCAGCAGGTGATCTTGTAAGCGGATCACGCGGGAGCTCAGAGCTACAGAACTGATCCGATCAGGACGCCTGCCAGACGGTGCCCCGTGCCTCGTACTCCAGCATGTTCTCCACACCTGTCACGGCATCCGAGCCGAGTTCGCGTTTCACCAGCCACAAGCCCCGCCGGTTCAGACGGTGTCCTCGAACGTCACCCCCTTGGTCCGGTAGTCGTTGACGACGCCCTGCACTTGGGCGGGAGTCAGCACCTGGTCCTTGAGGTGGTACACGTAGTCGACCCTCTGGTCGTAAGCGCGCGACCGCTTGCTGTTGGTGCCCAGAAGGTCGAGCAGCCAGTGGTTGAAACGGATGTCCATCGACGTCTCGGGCAGGTATGGCTCCGTGTGGGAGGCGAAGAGCCTGCCGTCGATGTAGTAGTTGATGCGTTCAGTGTCAACCGTGATGACCAGGTCGTGCCAGCCGGCGAAGCTGGCGCGCTCCTGGGTGGTGACGGCGACGGACTGCCAGGGGTCCTCCTGGTACGTCTCCCACGAGGTGGCAAGCAGGGCGCTGCCTGGGATGCCCCATCCACCGTTGGGCAGGTACTCGAAGTCGAGCTCGCCGTAGTCCGGGTCCATGGGGTAGTTCAGCGGCGCGATGGTGAAGAACGTCTGCACCATGCGGTCGCCGTCCGGTCCGAACGCCGGGGCGTCGCTGAACTGGACGCGTGCGGCATAGGTGCCGCGGTGGAACTTGCGCTGGTGGTAGATCTCCGTCTGCGTCGTGCCGACGGCCGTGCCGTTGCTGCCGGAGCGGAGCCTCATGATCGAGTTGCCGGACTCGGTGGCGAAGGTGATGTCCTGCGGTCGCCAGGTGGCGCCCGGAACACCGGGCCCGCCCTGACCGGACTTCAGGGTCCAGCCGCGCTGGGTGATCAGCGGATCGGTGTAGCCGGTGTAGTTGAAGTCGTCGAACAGCGCCTGCCCGACGACGGGTTGCGTGACTGCCGCGCTTTGGGCGGCATCGGCTCGCCCGGGGAGGGCGGCAAGACCTGCGCAGACCAGTCCGGTCGCGGCAAGCAGAGCGGTCTTTTGGCGCAGGGGCACGGCGAATCCGGTCATGGGTGGACTGCCTTTCGTGGGGGGCGGCAACGCGCGTGGTGGCCGCAGTCCGCATGCGCAAACAACATGCGGCCCAGATGCGGGTTGAAACGCGCCGAGCGTTGCACATGACAACTGAACCGCTGTCAGGAGACTGGCACAGGAAAACCTACGCAGAACAGGGCCTGGTGGCCGGATCACCCGAATGCCTGACGCGCCGTCACACCACGAACATGTGAATTATGAGTCTTCCTTGTCGTCTTCAGCAGGTCGTCTTGTTCGACATGCTGGCTGAGCGCACCCCGTACTCCAGGAGTCGGGTCAGCCCTCTGCGAAGCAATTGCCAGATAGGGGGCAGGTCAGGAGGTAGGGACCTGGCTGGCCAACCTTCGCAGGCCCGGCGCCCTGGACGGCCACCCCGAGTGGAAAGCCGCGCTGGAGGCCATGGATGAGCACTGGAACCCCCAGTGGCCTGCTGACTGGCAGCGCCACTACGCCGCAGAGGGCAACAGTCATGCCGGGCCCGGAGGCCAGCGGCACCATTGCGGAACCGCGAAGAAGATAACCGAGGGGGGAGGCCTCAGGCGGCACCTCGAACCCGGCCGCCGGCCTCTCCACCACGGTTTGAGCACAGCCCGGAGCGCTGGCAAGTTCGGCTATGAGGATTGCCGTGTTACGGCGAAGAGTGCCCGGTCGGTCGGCAGGCCGGCGGCGTCGAAAGCACGATGCCGCCCGAGGTGCTCAACGTGCCCCCCGCTACAGGTCTCCCGCAGATACTCGGTGAGCCAGGCGTCCGGCGTCGGCAGCATGGCCGGAAGACCGAACGACTCTGGCATCTCGTTCTCGCCGCTGTCGAAGAACATCACTTTGCCGGTTCGGGCCCAGATTCCCCGCACCAGCTGTGCAGCGGTGGTCAGGCCCTGTTGTCGGACCAGGTGATGCCACAGGGACAGCATGAGTGTGCAATCGGTCGCCGGCAGGAGGCAGAGAGTGTCAAGCCGAAGCTCGAGCTCCATCACTGCGACGTTGTCCAGCTGGTTGCGTCGCACGGCTGTCGTCGTCGTCCGGACATACTTCGGTACGGATTCAACCGCGACGGTCGGCACTCCACGGCTGGCCAGTTTGATCGGGTAATAGCCGACGTTCGCGCCGACATCCATCGCGCTCTGTACGCCCAGCCGCTCGATGACCGGCTCCATGGCCACCCAACGCGACCTGCAGCCCACCGCTCGCTTCGCCTTTCGAACCGGAAGGCCGGGCACTGGCTGATACAGCCCATCGGGCAGACAGTCGAGCCCGAGGCGGACCACATCGATCACGCCATTAATTCTGCGGCGGGCACGGTGCATCAACCCGGACACCGGGATCCCCTGATGGATGCGCACAATGCGCGTCGAAACCTGAGTCCTGTCCGTTTGGCCCATGGTCACCTCGACTCAGCCTATGAAATGCCCTGCGTCCGATCCATTGGGTGGACGACACGGACATCAATCGAATCACCCCAAACAGTAGCGAGTGAACCGTATCGCACCATAACTGAAGGAGAGGGACAGCGACGGCATCAAGAAGCCGCTGTGGCGCACCCGCTGACGACCGCTGCTCCCCAGCGTTCGTCAAGGCTCGTGCGAAGTCCGCACACCCGCTTCACGCACAGCAACCTGGACCGCTCCGTTCCCGGCGAAACCGCACGCCCGTAAACGCCACGGATCGCAAAGCAGCGTCGAAGCCCCCCGGGCGCGGCGATGATTCGAATGCGGTCAGAGGCGGAAGATCCGTCGGGCTTTGCCGGACAGGAACAGCTCGGTGGCTTCCTCGTCTGAGGGCTGCCCCCTAAATGATCTTTTGACGTGTTGGGTGACCAGCTGGTTTCTGCGTCACCCGGCAAGGACGAGGTTGTGCAGGCGGGCGATGCCGAGCATGGCGTGGTGAACGCCGTCGCCTTTCAGCCGGCAGTCGCGAAGGATCTTCCAGCCCTTCATCGGGCGAAGACGTGCTCCACGCGGGCGCGGACTTCCAGGCCGGGAGGGTCTGGCCGCGCTCGCGGCGGTGCGGGGTGACCAGGCCGGTGCCCCGGTAGCCGCCGTCCGCGATGACCGTGGTCTTGCCGACGGCGTCTTTCGCGCCGGACAGCTCCCATGCCTTGCAGTCGTTGCGGTTGCCGGGCAGCGGCCGGCCGACGGCAATGACGAGCCGGGTATCGGCGTCGATGACGACCTGGTGGTTGGTGGAGTACCGGTAGTTCTTGGACTACTCGGCGATGGTGTGGTCGCGGGTGGGGACCAGGGTGCCGTCCACGATCAGCACGGTGTCCTTGCGGAACCGCTTGCGCTGCTGGAGCGCGAGCGCGGGCCCGAGGTGGTCGATGATGCGGTCGGCGGCCGACTTGGACACCCCGAACAGCGGAGCCAGTTGGCGCAGGGTCAGGTTCGTCCGCCAGTACGCGGCGGCCAGGAGCACACGGTCCTCCAGCGGCAGACTCCAGGGCCGGCCCTTGCGCACCGCCGGGGTCCGCGCCCTCACGCCGCAGAGCGGTGATCAGCTTGCCGAACTGGCGCGGGCTCAGCCCGGTGAACGGGGCTATCCAGGAGGGCTCCGACGCCGTGATCACACCAGACACCGCAAGATCATCTCACCCGTCACCAGCAGTTACGGGACAGCCCTTAGGAGGCGAAATGAGTCTGGCAATGCGATTCGTGACATCTGCCCTCGGTACGGCTGTCATTGCAGCGATCATCGGGGCGGTGGCCACTGCAAGTGGCCACCGTGAACGTTCGCGGTCACGGCATGAGGAACTCGGCACGGCAGGCACTTGAACCGCAGCGGCGCCGGGACAGAACATGTACGCCACAAGAAGGCGTCGGAACATCGAACACGAGGTGGGTCACCGGAGATGAACAGCACTGGATCGGTGACCGACCTGGCGCCCGGGGCGTTCGCCGTGGATTCCAGGGTCCCGGGTGCCGCACCGCGAGGATTCGATGCCTTCCGTCGTGGATGGCAGACGCAGATCGGCGATGTCTTCCCCCTGCCGGCCTTCAGCCCGGCCACGATCGCCGACTTCCGGCTCAAGGGATCCGTCGCCCGGGTGCGCGATGTGGTGATCGCTGATCTCCACATGGCGTCGGCCACCCGGATCGCGGACCCCGCGGGCGGCGATCGGGACCTGGTGGAGATCCACGTATTGCGGCGCGGCGCATGGACGTTGGGCGGCCTGCCCGATCGCGACGAGCACACCGTATCGACCGGGCAGTTCCTTTTCCGGCACTTTGGGCGGCAGATGCCCTTCGAGACGGCGCCGCACACCACGGCGCAGTTCCTTTTCCTGCCCTCCGCGACGCTCAGATCCCTGCTCGGGAACCGGACTGTCATCGGGCCGGCGGACTCGGCCGAGATGCGCCTGCTGACGGCCCACACGCGCATGATCCAGAAGACGGCCACCGATCTCGGCCCGGCCGGTGTGCACGCCGCCCACAGCACCCTGATCGAACTGGCCAAGGCCGTGGCGGTGCGCCGCTTCGACGACGTGGAACCACAGTTGGCTCCCGCACTCACCCGGGCCGCGAAGGACCTCGCCAACAGCCATCTCGCCCATCCCGAGCTGTCCCCGACGATGCTGGCACGCGAGCTCAACGTCTCCGTACGCACCCTGCAGCGGGCATTCGCCACGGTAGGAGAGTCGGTGACCGCCTACATCCGCCACCGGCGGCTGGAAGAAGCCCGGCTCGCCCTCACATCGCCATCCGGCCGGTGGAGCGTCTCGGAGCTCGCCGCCCACTGGCACTTCGTCGACAGCAGCCACTTCATCCGCGCCTTCAAGAAACACTACGGCCAAACGCCCACCGAATATGCCCGCTCGACCGGATCGGCCGCACGCTGAACCGACCTGAAGCAGCGCCTGACACATGAACTGACCGAGGACGATCATGAACGAAGACCCCGCCCGCTTCTTCGGACAGTCAAAGTACTACGGAGCGGCTTTGCCATCTTGGTCACCATGGGTCAACGAGACCGCTCCAGTCCCCTGGCTGTGCACCACAACTTCAGCGACGATGAAATCGAGCACGGACTCAAAGCTGTTCGCCGCTACGCCAGTTTGGCACTTGGCGTTCGCGACGCGTCCCAGCCCAATGAGCACTGTGCATCGTGAAGTTGCAGGTCACGGGGCTGGCGTGCGCCGGGCTCGGGATGCTGTCGCGGGCGGATGACTTCGGGGAAGATCGCCGGTCAGCGGGAGACTTCGCGGTTCGTCAGGACCAGCATGGCCCTCACCAGGCGGTCGCCCACTTCGGGTCGGTGCGGACCTTCCGGAGGACCCGCCGGTTCTTCAGGTGTGCGAAGCCGTGCTCGACCGGCGCCCGGACCGCGGCCAGCGCCGTGCTGGACAACTTCTGACCACGTGTCAGAGGAGGGTTCCGGGCGGCCTTGTAGCCGGTGTGCAGTGTTCACTCGGGCTCAGCACGGCCCACACCGATAACGCCGACGTTCTCGGCTGACTGGACACGCGCGGGTGGATGGCTGTTTCCACGTGCCCCTTCTGTGCTCGACTGATCAAGCATCGCGTGAACCAGGAACCGGATGAAGGCCGTACTTATCCACGGACAAGTTGTCCGTGGCAACCGTGCGATGCAGGAGAGATGACCTGCCTGTCGTCATACAGCACCGGATGTTCGTTCCATGTCATCCACAGCGCTGCGGTGCTCCGAGGCGACGCCTCGCGCTGCGAGCAGGGCGTCAGACTGGGCAGCGTCAAGCGGCCGCACGACGATTTCGGCGACGAGCGGCGCTCAACAGGGATCCAGTGACCATGCGGCATCGGGGCGATCCTGCCTGCGATGACAACGAGTGCACCTGCGCGAGCTGCAGCATGAAGGTGTTGCGCAGCCACGGTTCGAGCTGCTGACAGTGCTCGAAGGAGTCAAGGAGCAGGACAGTGCCGGATTGCACGCACGCCGGAGCGGCGGGCCTCCTCGACGCAGCGCGACTCCGCGCCGAGGAAGCGGACGTCGAGATGCACCACGTTGCGGCCGGCGAGTTCCGCCTGACCGGGCGGCATGACGCAGCAACGTGGACTTACCGATACCTCCCGGGTGTACAGGTACGCAACAAGGGGAGCGTCTGCCGCTGCCGACAGCATCCGGTCGAACATGGCTCGCTCCGGTTACCGGGCCACCGGCGCATCGGCTCGTGTCTGCCGCCAGCCTGTCCGCCAGTCCCCTCACACCCAACGCCGCTTTCCTCAAACAGGTCGCGGTTTTCCAGTCCGGTCAGATGCGCCCGGCGGGCCGGGGCGGGGCAGACAGGAAGGGGAGCAGCTTGCGGGCAAAGGCATCCGGACGTTCCTCGGGCACGAAGTGGCCACTGCCCGGGATCACTGCGCCGGTCAGGTGCGGCGCGGCCGTGTTCAGACTGTCGGCGAGTCGGGCACCTGTGCTGTGCTCGCCGCCGACCGCGAGTACGGGCATGGGAAGGGTTCCTCCGGTTTCGTGCCAGGCCCGGTTGACGCGGCCGTCGTCAAGGAGGGTGCGGTAGTGCGCGAAGCCGGCGCGCAGTGCCTCGTATCCGCGGTAGGAGGAGGCGATGGTGTCGACCTCTTCCGGCGGGAAGGTTCCGGGTACCGCGGACAACCAGTCGAACCACCAGGTGAGGAAGTCGCTCTCCCGGCCTTCGAGGAGCAGCTCGGGCAGTTCTTCGGTCATGAAGAGGCCGAAGTGGAACAGACCGCCGGAGGCCACGTCCATCGCCTGCTCCAAGCCGAAGCCGGGGAGGGCGAGTTCGACGAGGACGAGGTGTTCGACTTCCTCGGGGTGACGGCGGGCGTAGGCGAAGGCCACCATGCCACCGATGTCGTGCCCGACGATGCGCACGCCGCCGTGGATGCCGAGCTGGGCGAGGAGTTCGCGCATGTCCTCTGCTTGTGTGTCCTTGTCGTATCCGTTCGGGGGACGGTCAGAGGCACCCATGCCGCGCAGTTCGGGTACGACGACGCGGTAACCGTGCGCGGCGAGGGCTGGCATGAGGTGTCGCCAGGCCCGCCATGTCTGGGGCCAGCCGTGCAGAAGGAGTACGGGTGCACCGGACCCGCCGACCACGGCATGCAGCCGGGTGCCGTTCGCCCTGACGGTGATGCTCTCGAATCCGTCGGGGAGGGGTGTTTCGTCGCTCATGGGATCACCTGGGGCTGGGGCGAAGAGAAAGACCAGGAATTTCTGTCCGTCAGGGCCGGCCGAGCCAGCGGCGAGCTTGGTCAGTACCTGGTCGGTGGAGGTGACGCGGGCTCCGGTGCGCTCGACGGCGCAGCGGATGCGGGCATCGTTGGGTGGTCGGCGTTGTTGAGGGCAGGGTGGACGGGGGCAGTTCACCGTGCCGCCCTTGTGGCCGGTGAGAAGCAAGACGCTGCTCTGAAGGAAGGAAGGACCCTGACGGGTACAGCCGGTGCCGTTGTGCCAGGAGTGCTGCCCGGCCCGAGGACACGGAGTGGTCAGGTCTTCCGTGCGAGGGCTTCGCGGACTGCGGGTACGACTTCGGCGGCGAACGCGCGGATCTGCTGGCCGTGGTCTCGTTCGGGCCAGATGACGAAACCGTTCATTCCGACGGTGCGCACGAGTGTGACTAGGTGCTCGGTCCACTGGACGGCGGGCCCCTGGAACGGGCCGGCCGACTCCGGTTGGATGACACCGGCGATGTTGTAGACCCGGCGGATCGTGTCCGGATCGCGGCCCGCCGCCAGAGCTGCGTCGTCGATGCGGCGGACGGCCGTGGGCAGTGCGTCGAGTCCGAGGTAGGCATGCGAGGGAAGCCAGCCGTCCGCTTTTGCACCGGTCAGGGCCAGCATGCGGGGTCCGTACGAGCCCAGCCACAGCCCCAGACCGGGGGCCCGGCGCCGGCCCGGGGTGGACGCCGGCGAGCGAGTAGTGCGCGCCGTGCGTCCGCACACTGCGCTCGCCACTCCACATGGCCCGGATGACGGTGATCGCCTCGTCAACTGCGTCGACGGCCTCCTTCGGCGTGCGACGGGAGCCGCCCATGGCCTCGATGGCTTCCCAGAAGGCGCCGGCACCCAGGCCGAGCTGGACCCGGGAGCCGGTCAGTCTGTCCAAGGTCGCTACAGCCTTCGCCAGCACCGCCGGCGGACGCAACGGCAGGGAACTGACCGTCGGGACGAGCGTGACATGTCGCGTCCGCGCGGCCAGGAAGGTGAGCAGTGTCCAGGCGTCGTCGAACGCCGCTTGGTACGGGTGGTCCTGGACGGTGAGAAGGTCGAGGCCGAGACTGTCGATGAGTAGTGCCTGCTCACTGGAGCGGCCGACGGGGAGGGCCTTCGGCTCTACGTTCGCGCCGAACAGGACAGGGAGGGGCATGAAAGTCTCCTGAGCGACCGGCGCTTGCTCGATGTCGGCCGCGGTGGTCGGGAGCGGGAAAGGGAACGGGCTCGCCGTCGGCTCGGAGGCAGTGCCTTCGAGACCGGGCGGCAGTCAGGAATGGCGGCTGTTCCGGCACGGGCACTCGGGTCCGTGAGCGGTTCAGCGCGGCGGGCCGAGGATGCACCGCCGTAGAGTTCTGATGCTTCCGCCACGAGGGATGTGGGGATGTCCGTTCTCTTGGAGGTCGGCGGGGGAAACTGGTTCCTGAAGGCCGGGGGGCGGGCCCCGCAGGGTGGGGCGGGCCCGGAGCCCGCCCCCAGGGGTTCAGACGGCCGTGGCGGCGCGCTTGCCCAGTTCGAGGGCGTGAAAGAAGGTCCGGGCACTCATGCCCATGGACGGCACGTTCTCCTGCATCAGCCGCATACGGTGCGGGGCGTCGTGGAACTTGGGGTCGAGCTGGAACTCGGCGGCCAGGGAGAACCAGGTGACCGGTACTGCGCCGGCTTGGACCATTCGCTGCACCGCCGCGTTGTGTGCCTCGAGCGAGGGGCTGGCGGAGGCGTCGACGGCCACGTGCACGCGGTAGCCCTCGCGCAGGCCGCCCAGCACCGTCTGCAGCACGCATCCGTCCGTGGCGATGCCGCCGACCACCAGGTTCTCCCGGCCTTCCTGCCGGACCGCCTGGGCGAACGACTCGTCCAAAAAGGAGTTGAAGTCGACGGCACGCTCGATGACCGGCTGGTCACCGATGGCCTCCAACAGCTCCGGGTACAGCGGGCCGGACGGCTTGCTCGACTGGCCGTTGGTCACGACCAGACCGCTTTCGTACCACTTCGCCGTCTTCGCCAGGCCCACGACGTTGTTGATGTGTTCAGCGAGGTTGTGGGAGCGCAGAAGGTTTGCGAAACCGACTGCGTAGTCGACGAGAACGACGGTGGTGTTGGCGGGGGTGAGGGGCTCAGGAGTCATGACATGACTTCTTTCTGATCAAAGAGGAGGACAGCGGCGCGTTGCCGGCGATTCCAAGTCGTTGCCGACGCGCGGCGCCCGGTCATACGTCCGACGCATGACCCTCAGCGGCGGCAACGACTCCTTGTGGCTTGTGGGCCGTTCAGCTACGGGGCATTCAGCGGCCGATGTCGTCCAGCTCGGTCAAGTCCTCATGCGAGAGGGACAGTCCCGCGCCGGTGATGTTCTCGCGCAGGTGCGCTGTCGATGACGTGCCGGGGATGAGCAGGATGTTCGGTGATCGCTGCAGCAGCCAGGCCAGTGCGACGGACATCGGTGTCGCCTTCAATCGAGCGGCGACCGTCGAGAGCGCCGAGGACTGGAGCGGGGTGAAGCCCCCGAGGGGGAAGAAGGGCACGTACGCGACGCCTTCGGTGGCGAGCCGGTCGATGAGCTTGTCGTCGTGGCGGTGGGCAAGGTTGTACATGTTCTGTACGCACACGACCGGCGCGATGCTCTGTGCCTCGGTGACCTGTTCCTCGGTGGCGTTGCTGACCCCTAGGTGGCGGATCAGGCCCTGCTGCTGGAGTTCCACGAGCGTCTCGAACGCCTCGGCGAGCGAGCCGGGCTGGGGACCTTCGGCGTTGCCGAGTCGGAGGTTGACCAGGTCGAGTACGTCGAGCCGGAGGGACGTGAGGTTGTCGTGGACCTGGCGGCGCAGATCTTCGGGTCGCCGGGCCGTGGGCCAGCCACCCTGTTCGTCGCGGGTTGCGCCCACCTTGGTCACGATGTGCAGCGACTCGGGATAGGGGTGCAGTGCCTCGCGGATCAACTCGTTGGTGACGCGCGGCCCGTAGGCGTCGCTGGTGTCGATGTGGGTGATACCGAGGTCGACCACCGCTTCGCGCAGAACGGCCAGGGCGCCCTCGCGATCGGTGGGCGGCCCCATGACCCACGGGCCGGCCAGTTGCATGGCGCCGTAGCCGAACCGGGTGACGGTCAGGTCACCCAGAGTCCAGGTGCCGCCGGGAAGAGAGAGGGAGGGTGTGCTCATGCCGCTGCCTTTCGTCGTGCACGTGGGGGTGCCCCTATGTGGTTCGTCAAGGAAATCGGGCTGCATCAGAGGCCGAGGCGCTTCAGGGGCGACCGCTTCAAGTTCCGTATTGCGCGGCTTGTCGCCGCCACCTGAAACGGAGGCGTCTCCTCATCACCCCTGTGTAGGCGTGCGGTGGTGCAGCAGCGATCGTTTTTACTGAGAGTCGTCGAGGAAGTGCAGCGATATGTGGCTGGAGATGTGGGTTGGTGAGTGACAGCAGGCCGCTGGTCACGGCTCAGATCGACTTGAGCACCCGGACCCGATCGGCGATGGCACGTCGCGCGACGTCGGCGCCGAAGGCGATGGAGTCGAACTCGTGCGGGACGCCGGGGTGGAGGTGGAACTCCACCGGCACGCCGGCGCGGCTGAGCTTGGTCGCGTAGGCGGTGTCCTCGTCGCGGAACACGTCGAGTTGGCCGACCTCGATGTAGGCCGGCGGCAGGCCGGTCGCATCCTCGAGACGGGCGGGAGCTGCCGTGGGCGGGACATCGGGGCCGCCGGCGGCCCCGCCGAGCAGTGCCGGCCATGCGGTGCGGCTGTCGTCGTAGGACCACAGCAGGTAGGGCTCAATGTGCGGGTCGGGCGTGGTGGTGCGGTCGTCGAGCATCGGCATGAGCAGGATCTGCCGGGCGATCCGCGGGCCGCCGCGCTCGCGGGCGAGGATCGCCAGGGCCGCTGCCATGCCGCCTCCGGCGCTGTCGCCCATCACGCCGATGCGGTTGGCGTCGACATCCAGCTCGGCGGCGTGTTCGTGCAACCAGCGCAGTGCGGCGTAGGCGTCTTCGAGCGGTGTCGGGAAAGGGTGCTCGGGGGCGCGTCGGTACTCGACCGACAGCATCGGCACGCCGCTGGAGGACACGTAGCGGGAGATCGGGCCGTCGAACAGGTCGATGTGGCCGAAGATGTATCCGCCGCCGTGGAAGAACATCACGGCCGGGCCGGGCTTGGCGCCGTCCTTGACGTACCAGCGCATTTTGATGTGTGCGCCGTCGTCTGCGGTCGCGTAGTGCTCCTGAGTCGTCACGTCGGCCGGGATCGGCTGCGCGGCTCCCGCGGCCCCGATGATCGGTTCCCACATGGCGCGGCGGCCCGCGATGTCGCCCACAGCCGGCGGCTTGGCCTCGGCCATCGCGCCGGCCATCGGGGCCATCGCCTCGGCGATCTCGGGATCCAGGGACAGTGTCATGGTCGTTTCCTTTCGAGGCTGGTCGGCCGGTGTCAGGCGGCGGGCGCGACGATGACGGCCTTGCCGTGCAGCTCGCCCGTGGCGGCCTGGGCGTGGACTGCCGGCAGCTCCGCCAGCGGCACTCGCTGCGCGACGTCGACGCGCAGCTCGCCGGAGTCGATCAGTGCCACCAGCCGCGACAGCTGGTCGGCGTCGCTGCGGACGAACAGGTCGATGCCGCGCACGCCGCGCTGTTCGTCGCTGGGTGCGGGCATCCACACCGTGGTGTTCACCAGCGCTCCACCGGGACGGATCAGGGCGGGCAGCGCGGCCAGCTGCGACGGGTCGATCGGCGCGAGGTTGAGCACGACGTCGACCGGCTCGGTCACGGCCTCGTTCACTTCGGTGGTGGTGTGATCGATGATCTCGTCGGCGCCCGCCGTCTTGACCTGCTGGCTGCTGCGCGGGCCGGCGGTGGCCATGACGTACGCGCCGGCGTTCTTGGCCAGCTGCACGGCGTAGCCGCCGACGGCTCCGCCCGCGCCGTTGATCAGCACGCGCTGACCCCCCGTCAGCTTGGCGTGGTCGAACAGCGCCTGGTACGCGGTCAGGCCCACCAGCGGCAGCGCTGCGGCGTCGGCCAGCGGGACGCTCTTCGGCGCCGCCGCGAGGGCCTCGGCCGGGGCGATGACGTACTGCGCTGCGGCGCCGGGCTTGTCCATCGACAGGAAGCCGACAACCTGGTCGCCGACCGCGATGCCGTCGACACCCTCGCCCAGCGCGTCGACCGTGCCGGCGACGTCGATGCCGGGAGTGTGCGGCAGCACCACCGGGATGGGGCCTTGCATGAAGCCCCCGCGGATGTTGCCGTCGACGCCGTTGAACGACGTCGCGGCGACGCGGATCCGGACCTCACCGGCACCGGGGACGGGCTGCTCCACGTCCTCGTAGCTCAGGACGTCGGGGTCGCCGTACTCGTGGAAACGTACTGCCTTCATGTCGGTTCTCGCCTTCACTGCGATCGATGTTGCTTCGAATTCGAAGCAACTGTTGACGACGGTACCTCTGCTTCGAATTCGAAGCAAGTGTTTGTCGGTCACTGCCGGTGCGAGCTCATCGCCACGGCGAGTTCGGCGGCGGCCTGGTCGATGCACGCGCGCAGCCGCGCCGCGTCGCGGCGCGCCGTGGCCTGCCAGTCGGCGGGGTCGGCGACGACGATCGTGGGCACGGGTTCGGCGTGCACGTCGGTCAGGCCTCTGCGCATCACCTGCGTGAGGTCGGGCGGCTGCCGGCGGGAGCCGCTGTTGAGCGCCAGCAGCACCGGCATGCCGGAGAGGATTCCGTCCCCTAGGACGGCGAAGAACGAGTCGAATACCTCGCTCGGGGATGCGGCGAGAACCGGGGTCGCCACCACGAGCCCGTCGGCCGCCACGACCGCCGCGATCGCCTCCCGCAGGTCGAGGCTGGCGCGGTGCTGGGCAAAGTGCCGAGCGAGGTCGGGCGCCAGCCGGTGCAGCTCCAGCACCTCCACCTCGGCGCGCGCACCTCCGGCCGCCAGTGACCGGCACACAGCCTCCGCCACCCAGTCCGCGAGCCGGCGAGTCGGACGCGGACAGCCGGCACCGGCGCTCACCACAGCCAAGGACACCGGGCTCCACGCGGCGGTGCTCATCTCGGCATCGTGTTCTCGGCTGCTTCCCCGCGGCCGGGCTGTGGTGCCGTCACCGGGGAGGGCCGAGGACGACGTTGCCGGACAGTTCCGCGGCTTCGGCAAGCAGCTGAGCAGGGATCTCGAAGCCCTCTGAAGCGATGCGGCAGCCGTGCGGAATGCGCCGGGGCAGGAAGACGATGCCGCCCTCCCGCAACTCGTGCTCCTCCTCGCCGGCCCCCACCAGCGCCGAACCGGACAGCAGGAAGACCTCATCCTCGTTGTCGTGCACGTGGAACGGCGGCGCCTCGCCCTTGCTGAGGTCGAAGCCGCCGACGGTCAGCTGCCCACCGGTCGCCTCGGCGTCGAGAAGGAAGCTGAAGACACTCCCGCCGATCCACTCGAGCTGCTGCTGGGCCTCACGTTGCGCGAGATAGGAGATACTCATGGCCGGTCCTCGGGATCCGTGGGCGGCGGCGCCGTCCTCCCTTCCGCAACCCTGCACCGCACCACTGCCCGATCTCCACCTTCCGCGGTGCTCACTCGGGCCCAACACTGCCCACACCGTGCGCTCACGAGGCCACCGCATCGGACCGGTGAGACCGCCAAGGTGGCTGGAACGGCGGCACTCCACACTCTTCGAATTCGAAGCAGTAGACTCCAGACATGCCTGATTCACCGCCGTCGCTCGACCGTGTGCAACTCGGCGCCTACTTCGACCTCGTCGAGGTGAGCAGCCTGCTCCGGCATGCGGTCGAGCAGCAGCTGCGCGAGACCGGTGATCTCAGCTATGTGCAGTTCCAGCTGCTGGCCCGCCTCGGAGACTCGCCGACGGGCAGCCACCGCATGACCGACCTCGCCGACGGCGTCGTCTACAGCCGCAGCGGCCTGACGTACCAGGTAGGTCTACTCGAAAAGGAGGGCCTGGTCGTCCGCGCTCCCTCGCTGGACGACGAGCGGAGCATCACCGTCACCATCACCGATGCCGGGCGTGAGCTGCTTGCGAAGGTGCTGCCGGGGCATGTCGAGGTGGTCAGCGGCCTGTTGTTCGAGCCGCTTTCGCGCGACGACGTCAAGGCTCTCGCGAGCCTGCTGGCGCCGGTACGCGACCACATGCGCTCCACACCGCCCCGCTCGGCCACGCCTCGCCGCCGCAAAGGCGGGGCATAAGGACTCGGCAGGCTTCGGAGCCCCGCAGACCGCAGCGGAACAGGACGCGGCGAGACGCCGGGCCGGCCGCGGCAGTCGCCGGTCAACCGACCGGGACGGGGGAAGCCGAGGCGTCAGGTTGGTCGGCGGGTGAACTGGGCGGGTGCTTCTTGAATGCGCGGATGAAGTGGCTGCTGTCGGTGAAGTGCCGGCGCGCGGCGGCTTCGGAGACAGCCAAGGGCGAAGAGCCCGGAGCTCGTTGACAGCGGTGTGCTGCGGGGTCACCCAGCGCATCGTTCCCTGGAAGCCGTCGATCGTGGAAGCGCTGAATTCCGGCCGAGGGTACAGGTCCCCCAAGCGGTGTTCCATGCGTCGATGAACGGCTCCCCCCTCCCCCGGCCGGTGCCGGTGGAGTCGGCGTCGACAGTGAACGTACCCATCGTGTCGCCCGGGCCGAGGAAACGGGCCCTGCTGCTCATGTGTCCTCCGCGCCGACGAAGATGTCGCCGCAATCCCATCCGGTGTCGCACACGTACACGCTTACTACGCACAGCCGTTCCTACTCTTGGCTGCACTTCCTCTTGGCTGCACTTCAACCGTCAACAATCAACCGCCCGCGGGTGCACCCGGCTGAGCCGTCGCCCCTGCACGCCGACGCCGCGGGCGCTCTGCCCAGCGGCAAGGTCGTCGTCGCGCCAGGCGACCGACTCCCACCTGACCGACATCTGAGGAGACGACCACGATGATCCCCGACGACGATCCGTCCCGGTCGCTGACCGTCGCGAACCCCGACGACCCCGGCACGACGTACATCTCGCTGGTGGGCAACACGTACGCCATGCTGGTCACCGGCGAGCAGACCAACGGCCAATACTGCCTGATCGACATGCGCATCCCCGACGGCGGCGGCCCACCGCCGCACCGGCATGACTTCGAGGAGATGTTCACGATCCTCGAAGGCGAGATCGAGTTCACCTTCCGCGGCGAGAAGCACACCGTAAGGGCCGGGTCCACGATCAACATCCCGGCCAACGCGCCGCACTACTTCCGCAACGCCTCGGGTGCGCCGGCCCGCATGCTGTGCATGTGCACCCCCGCCGGCCAGGACGAGTACTTCCTGCGCATCGGCGATGTTGTCGCGGGCAGGGACGCACCGCCGCCGCAGCTGTCGGAGGACGAGCTCGCGGAACGCCGCCGCCGCGCGGCCGAGCTGGCCTTGACCTACCGAAGCGAGTTCCTGTAGCCCGCAGGGGCCGACAGGCCCGGCCGTCGGCCGAAGCTCAGCGAGCCTGGGCAGCCTCGCCGACAGCCTTGGCGAGGTGTGATCGCGCCAGTGACGCCGGGCCGCGCCGAGTTCTGTGGTCGCCATGCCCCTGAGCGTGCCAAGAGCGGCGATTGCCCTCTCCTAGTACGGGACTGGCTTCCACGAAAAATGCTTTCCCCTGACCATCCATCTCCTGCCGACCGTGGAGGCGGGACAAAACCAATGGAGCGCGGATTGGAAGCGGTGGGCCTGGCGGGCCGGTTGGCGGAAGCTCGAGCCGGTGCGCTGGTGGGCAGGGAGCCGGAGCGGGCGGTGCTCGACCGGATGCTGTCGGGCGCGGCGGACGCTCCGCTCGTGGCGTACATGCACGGTCCCGGCGGCATTGGCAAGTCCTCGCTGGTGCGCTACGCCGCCCGGCAGGCCGAGCTCACCGGCCGCCGCGTGGTGCACGTGGACGGACGGTTCCTCGACGCTGATCCGCGCCGGCTCGAGGAGACTGCGGCCCCGGCGTGTGCCGAACCCGGTGCGGTGCTGCTCATCGACACCTTCGAGCAGTGTCAGTCACTCGAAGCATGGCTGCGCGAGACCTTTCTACTGCGGCTCGCCGACCACGCGATCGTGGTGGTAGCCAGCAGGGTCGCCCCCGACGCCGAATGGTCGCTGGACCCTGGATGGGCGCAGTTGTTCACCGCACTGGCCGTGCGGCCGCTCGACGCCGCTCAGTCCCACGCCCTGCTCGCTGCCCGGGGTGTCCCCGCAGAGCAGCGCGGCGCCTTCGTCGCCTTCGCCGGAGGCAGCCCGCTCGCCCTCTCGCTGGCCGCCTCCGTCCCGGCCGCACCCGGCGCACCGTGGGAGCCGACCGGCGACGTCCTGAGGACCCTCGTCGAGCGGCTGGTGGGCGACCTGCCCAGCGCCGTCCACCGGCGCGCCCTCGAGGTGGTCGCGCAGGCCTACGTCACCCGCGAGCCCCTGCTGCGCGCACTGCTGGGTGACGAGGAAACCGACAAGGTGTTCTCCTGGCTGCGCCAGCTGCCCTACATCGAGGCCACACCCGAAGGGCTGCACCCGCACGACGCGGTGCGGGCGACCCTTGAGGCCGACCTGCGCTGGCGGGACCCCGAGCGCTACGACGACGTCCGCGCCCGCATATCGCTCGCGGGCCTGCAGGCCGTGCGCGGCGCCGCCGAGGAGGACGTGCTGCTGCGGGTCGCGGAGTGGATGTTCCTCTTCCGCAACCGGGGCGCACCGGATGATCTGTACAACTACCGAACGCACCCGCACATCGAAGACACTCCGCTCCGGGCCGAAGACGTCCCCGGTGTGCTGCGCATGGCCGAGGAAGCGGAGGGCCCGGCATCAGCGGCAGCGGTCGCGCACTGGGTGCGCCGCCAACCGGAGGCCTTCCGCGTCCATCGCTATGCGGGCTCCTTCGCACCAGCGTCGTTCATGGCCATTCTGCGGCTGGACTCACCGCTGCCCGAGGACCGCGCTGAGGACCCGGTGATCGCGGCAGTATGGGACCTTGTGGAGGCGGCCGCTCCCCTGGGGCCGGGCGAGCACTTGGGCATCCGCCGCTTCGCGGTGCAACCCTGCGGGCACCAGAGGCCCTCGCCCCTGATGGAGCTCACCAGCCGGCGCGCCATCGGCGAGGAGATGCGGACCCACAATCGCGCGGTGACCTTCACCGTCTTCGAAGACGCCGACCGGTGGGGGCGCTACCTCGCCGAGGCCGGGATGCCGGAGGTCGCGGCCGTGGACGTCGACGGCCTGCGACAGCACGTCTTCGGCCGGGACTGGCGACGGCAAACAGTGGAACAGTGGGTGCAACACCGGGCTCGCACCGCGGTCATGCCCGTAGCAACATGGCCCGCGACTGCCACCGCGAGTGACCCGGGCGACCAGCCGGCGCGCGCCGCGTTCGCGGAAGGCGTGCTCGAGGCACTGCGCACCTGGCACACCCCACGCGAATTCGCCACCAGCGTCCTGCTGTACTCCCATCTCGTGCCGCCGGGCTCACCCGACCCGGCCACGGATCTGCGCGGCGCCATCATCACCGCCCTCGACGCACTGCAGATCGATCCCGCGGGCGTCAAAGCCCACGAGGCTCTCACCGCCACCTACATCACTGCCTCCCGCACCCACAAGGCCGCCGCCCGGCGCCTCGGGATTCCCTACGGCACCTACCGTCGCCACCTCGCAATGGCTAAGGAACGCCTCATCGAACAACTGCTGCGACAACCAAACACGACAATCACCCCGGCCCCGCCACACTCGCGAAGCTCCGCCACACCAGCCTGTGTGGCGTCTGTCCAGTGAACTTTGCATTCTCCAACGTGGCTATCACAATTCAACGTCCTGGGTGACAACACGGAATGGCAGAAGACGATTTTTTATGCAGCCGAAGAATTCACAGTGGCCAGCACCAAGCACCTCCTTGCGTCACGGTAGCGCCGAGGACTGACACCGGACGCTTCTCCCCAACCCCGAACACCCGACGACTACGGGATCGAGTTCGCCAGGCGCTCGGCATCGCCAACGAGGAACTGGCTCACCCCGTTACTCACCACAGTGAGTTCTGCTCGGCAACGTGACGGTTGCGGTGTGTGATGGGGGTCGGTGCCCGCTCGCGGTCTAGGTCTGCGGTGCCAGGGTGCGTAGGACGCAGAACTCGTTGCCCTCCGGGTCTGCCATGACCACCCAGTTTCGGTCTGACCCCTGACCCACATCCGTCTTGGTGGCGCCGAGGCCGAGTAACGTCGATCTGCCGCAGCGTGTGGTCCGCGTGGATCTGGTCGTCCATGCCGACGGGCGTCGGCCAGGGTGAGCGAGTTGACCTGACCCGTGCGGGTTCACGCCGCTCGGGTCTGTCTACCGAGCCGGCTCGGCCGCGTCGGCCGACCCGGCGTGCCCGCCGCCGAACACCTCCTTGACGAGTTTTTGCGTCGCCTTCTGGAACGCCTCTGCCATGGACAGTGCGGCGTCGTCGACATAGTTCAGCGCGGCGGTCAGGGTCTTGCTGCCGTCGGGCGTGCCGTACATCAGCGCCGCGTGGCCCGCCATGCCGCCGTTGTGGGTGATGACGGTGCCGCCGTTGTCGCCCGCGTCCTGCACGAACACCCCCAGGCCGTAGCCGACCTTGGGATGCGGCGTGCACATCTCGGCCAGCAGCGGGGCAGGCAGGAGCTTGCCGCCCGTCAGCGCGGAGATGAACGTGTGGAGGTCCTGGGTGGTCGAGATCATGTCTCCGCCGGTCGAGATCCAGGAGGGGTCCTGGCGGGTGACGTCGACAGTCTTCTGCCGGCCGGCGTCCTCGTACCGGTAGTAGGCGTGGGCGTGCGGCTCCGGGACGTCCTGCTGGGTGTACGGCGCCACCGTGCCCGACAGCCCGAGCGGGTCCAGGATCAGCCGCTGCATCTCCTCGGCCAGTGAGCGGCCGGTGACCTTCTCGATCAGCAGCCTGGCCAGCACGTAGTTGGTGTTGGAGTAGCTCCAGTCCGTCCCCGGCTCGAACCGCGCCGGCTTGGACAACGCCAGCCGTACCAGCTCTTCCGGCCGGTAGGTCTTGAACCGGTTGTCCACCCACTCCTGGCCCGCTGTCGTGGCGGGGATCCCCGGTGCGAACGTCCCGTCGTCGTAGTACTCACCGGTGAAGTTGAACACGCCGCTGGTGTGCTGCAGCAGCATCCGCACCGTGATCTTCGTGTCCAGCCCGAACTCGGGCAGGTAGTCGGCCACCGGGGCGTCCAGCCCTAACGTGCCCTCGTCCACGAGTTGCAGCACCACGGTCGCGGTGAAGGTCTTGGTGTTGCTGCCTATCCGGACGTGCCCGTTCGTCGGCGGCTTCGCGGTCTCGCCCAGCTTGCGCACCCCGGCGCTGCCGACCCACTCGCCCCGCTCATCGTGCACGCGCATCGTCACCCCGGTGAACCCGGACTCGACCATCTCCTCGATGGCCTTCTGCAGCTCCGGGCGGTCCTGGTCGGTAAGAGTGATGGACATGGTGGTGTGCTCCTTGAGAACTGTTGTGGGATTCAACTGCACGGACATCGCCGCGGGGTGCCCCTGTTAGAGGCTGCCGGCGCTGATGTCGCCGTAGGCGGTGGTCGCATGGATGTTCAGGACGGCGTCGGCGCCGTCGGTGTTCTTGAGCGCGTTGTGGATCCGGCCGTAGGAGGCGCTGGCGTCCAGGGATGCGGAGACCCCGCGGGCGGCACCGACCGAGATCTCGCCGTGCTCGGTGCGCAGCGTGACCGTGCCGCGCACGGCCTCCGTGACGCGGAGGTCGCCCTTTTGGGTGCTGATCTGTGCGGGGCCGCCCAGGCGGCCGACCGAGAGGTCGCCAGACTGCAGGGTCAGGTGGGCGCTTGCGGCCTCGTCGAGCTTGACCGCGCCCTGCGCGCCCTCGAAGGAGACGTCGCCGAGCTGCCCGACGCCCCGGAACTCGGCGAGGGCCGCCTTCACCTCGACGCGGGAGCCGGCGGGCAGTTGGACCGTCACCTCGAGGGATCCGGCAGGGCCGAGGCTCTGGTTCTTGGCCTCCGGGGCCTTGATCCGCAGGACGCCGTCGCCGTATACGACCTCGGTCTGCTCCGCAGCCTTCACGTCGCGGCTCTTGGAGGCGTTCGCGGGGAGGACCTCGACTGTGGTGTCGGCTCGGTCGGCGGCGATGCAACGGATGTGGCCGACGGGTATGTCGAGGACAACGGTCATCGGTGTGGGGGTGTCGAACTTCTGCATCATGCTCTCCTTCGGCTCGTTGTTTCCGACGATGGAAAAGCTACGTTGCATTTCTTGATGTGGCAATCGTTTCGTTGCGCATGGTTGGCGTCACCGCAGGTAGATGTAGCAATTTCGTTGCAATGGCTTGGAAATTCAACGCAACGAGCCTCACCTCGTTCGTTGCAATGAGTCGGCGGTGAACGCTATCCCGCAGACACCACAGACCCCGAAGGAGACCTCGACGCCGGGAGGCAGACTCACCCAGCAGGAACGCCAGCAGATCGCGCTGGGACTGGCCGACAGCCTCCCCTACGCGGAGATCGCCAGACGCCTCGACCGCCCGACCTCCCGGGACCCCAACACTCCCCCACAGGACCACGGACGCGATGCCGAAGCCGTACGCGAGTACGAGGAGACGTTCACCACCGTCTTCATGCAATCGGGCCTGCCCAAGATGACGGCCCGAGTCCTGGCCAGCCTCTACACCACCGACGCCGGCAGCCTCACCGCCTCCGAACTCGCCGGGCGCCTCCAGATCAGCCCGGCATCCGTCTCCAAAGCGGTCACGTTCCTCGAAAGCCAGGGCCTCATCCGCCGGGAACGCGACGAACGCCGCCGCGAACGCTACGTCGTCGACGACGACGTCATGTACCAATCCACGATGGCCAGCGCCCGATCCACCGCCCACCTCGGCGAGGTCGCCCGGCAGGGCGTCGGCATCCTCGGCCCCAACACCCCGGCCGCCGCCCGCCTGGAGAACATCGCCCGCTTCGTCGACTTCATCTCCGAGAACATCGCCCGCGCCGCCGACCAGGCCCGCGAGGTCCTCCACACGAAACCCGACAGAACCTCGGACAGCGATACCTGAGTGAGTGTTTTGAACTCTGGTCGTGAGGTGCGTACGGCTGGATGATCTGGTTCGTGGCGGATGGCGGGACGGCTCGGCGGTACTGCCGGGAGTGCAGTGATCCGCTGCCAGTGTCGATGGCGGCGGAGACGGTGTTCGGCTCGGGCCGGTGCAGGTCACGGCGGTGGCGGAGGCTGCGGCGGACCCAACAGCGAGTGATCGCGATGCAGCGGGGAACGGATCGGATCTGCTGACCACGAGGATGGTTGCCACTTCAAAACGCACCCGATGTGGACCTCTTTGCCAGAGCTGCTCGACATGACGGCCACGGCAATCGAGACCGGCGGTCTTCTGGACTGCTACGAACGAGTCGTCATCGATGAGCGAGAGCTGGCATGGGAGTTTTGACCGGACAGCCCGGGACGGCCCCAGAATCAGTACCCCAGTTCACGGACACACGACTGGAAATTCAGCCTTAGCCCAAAGAGCTCGGACAGCGGCGGCGGGCTTGTCGTCGGTGTCGGCGTCGGCGTGGTTGTCGGTACTCCACATCTTGACCTCGGTGGTGGAGCCGCAGACCGGTGGCCACCCCGGGCTTCCGGTGGCGGCGAAGTCGGCCCAGGCGCGCACCATACGGCGTGCCAGTCCCTGGTCCGCAGTGGTGGGTGCGCCGCCGATGAGAAATGCCAGGCGCTCGTCGTCCAGGTTGCCGAAGGCGAAAGGAACGTCCGCACAGTGCCAGGCGCGCACGACTCCGTGCGGGTCGGTGCGCCGCCGGTCGAAGCGGGACAGGAACGCCCGGCCGCCAGCCTGGGCGTGGAGTTCGGCGAGTCGGTTGCCGTACTCACCGAACAGCAGATCGCTGTAGATGGCGAGGTAGACGTCGAGCACCGTGGCCTGGGGCATCGCGGCGCGGTAGCCGGCCACCAGGCCGTCGGGGAGGCCGAAGTCCTCGGCGAAGCGGGCAAGCTGCTCGTCGGTGGTGACCTTTGCGCTACTGCCGACGGCGTCGAGCAGCCAGTACTCCTCCGTGGTGTGGCAGACCAGCAGGTCCACGTCCCGGGTCGCACCGGCCGCCATGCCCGTGAGGGGGTCGGTGGGCAGGACATCGCCGTCGAGGACGGGAGCGTAGAGCGAGGGGTCGTAGTGGCGGGATCCGGAGGCGGGGTCACGCCGGTAGTGGTCGACCACCTGGTCGGCGGCGACGACCAGGGCCTGCGGAGTCGCGGAGGCCAGGCCCTCGGACGTGGCTGGACAGCCCGCCGCGGCGGCGACCTCGCGCGTGGTCGCGGCGGCGATGTCGTGCGTGTAGCAGGGGCTGGCGGGGCTGTGGGCGATGACACGGTGGAACAGGCCACGGGCGCGGTCCATCACCATGAGGCAGGCGACCGAAGCGGCCCCGGAGGACTGGCCGGCGATGGTGACGTTGTCGGGATCGCCGCCGAAGGCGGCGATGTTCTCACGTACCCAGCGCAGGGCGGCGACCTGGTCGAGCAGGCCCCGGTTGTCCGGGGAGGCGATTTCCCCGTCTGCCGGGACATGGCCGAAGCCCTCGAAACCGATTCGGTAGTTGAGAGTGACCACGACCAGCCCAGCGCGGGCAAGCACGGTGCCGTCGAAGTCGGGCTGGGCCGAGGAGCCGAAGGTGTAGGAACCGCCGTGGATCCAGACGAGGACCGGCAGGCGGCCACCATCCGGGGACGGCGTCCACAGGTTGACGGTGAGGATGTCCTCATCGCCGGGAGACCATACGGGTGCCCCGGGCAGCCGCGCCGACTGCGGGGAGATCGGACCGAATCCCGTACCCTCCCGCACTCCGGTCCACGTCGGCGCCGGAAGAGGCTCCCGGAACCGGTTGGCGCCGAACGGCGGGGCGGCATAGGGGATTCCGAGGACGGCGACGACGTCGGCGGAGGCCCGAAACCCTCGGACCGAACCGTTCTTCGTCTTGAAGGTGTCCATCGAGACAGCCTCTCGCTACATGTCAACGGGTCTTGGAGGTAGGGGGCTTCAGCTTTGCATCGCTCAGCGAGCCAAGACCAACACCAAGATCAACTTGATTGACGCGCCGGTGATGTCAATCCCCTGGTGCCGTCAGGTAGGCGGCAACGAAGACGCGCACTGTGGCGTCAGTGAAGCCGTCGAGTTCGGCGCAGGTGAGGTGTTCGCCGGAGCCGCAGAACATGACCTTGTTCACTGAGACTCCGGGGCCAGGACGCCGAGCCCTGGTTTCCACAGCGAGCGGCAACATGCCGCGGGAGGAAGAGCGAACTGAACACTTCACCTGGGACAGCGAAGAGATGGCGAGGGACGAGACACGAGCAGCCCGCCGGGTCACTCGTGAGGGATGCGACCGGCAACCCGATTGTGCCTTTGTGAATCGCGCTGAGGTTGGCCGGGCCCCGGGGGCGCCTCCCCCAGGGCCCGGGGAGCACATGCGCGGCTGCCATGTCCCTCATAGCCTGGTGTTGCTCGGGGTAGCCGCGGAGGTCTGTCATGCCCCGGAACATCTGGAGCGGCGCGATCAGCTTTGGTTTGGTCACTTCTCTGAACTAAGGCTGGCTCCCGCGCCGTGCGGGAGGCTCTCCACTGATGAACGAATGACTACCGAGTGCCCTCCCGTCGTCCCGTCAGCTGCCGCAACCCGTTGTCGACGGCGTTTCCGATCCGGTGAGCCAGGCAGTCACACTCCCAGGTGACCGAGCTGGACTGCCCGGCCGACGGCACGGAAGACTGCTGCATCAGGGCCTCCTGCTGCTCGGTGATTCGACACGAACGAGCTGTTCAGGAGGCCCTGTCCGTATGCGCCAAGCGCCCCACGATCACCCAATCGGGACTCCCGTTCGACGCGCATCTCTCAAGATCGGAAAGACAACAACTACTCAGGTCGGGGGTGGCGAGCCCGGAAGACTCTCAAACTCCTGGCGGGCGCTCATGCCGGGGGCGGCGGGGCGCCCGGGATACCGGCGCGAACGAGCGGTGATCGCTGTCTTCTCGTCGCCCGAGAGCACCACCGCGCCCTCGGGCGGGTCGAGGTAGAGGGCGCACACATCCGCCGCGCGTTCCCAGAAGTCCCGGCTGTCGCGGCGGGTGAGCCAGCCGCGGACCTTGTGCGGCTTGAGGTCCAGGTCCGCCAGGATCCGCCCGACCTGCGAGGCTGAGACTGGCGCGAAGCAGGTTCCCGCAACCTGCGCGACGATGGTCCGGTGCGACCAGGTTGCTTCCGGATGCGGTGGTGCGCTGGTGGCCGTGGCCACGATCGCCACCCGCACGTGGGGCCCGTAGGTCCTCGGCCGTCCCGACCGCTCGGCGTCCCGCAGCCCGTCCAGGCCGCCGGCGGCGAACCGGCCCCGCCACTTGCGCACCGTGTTCACGCTGACCGCCAGCTCCCGGGCTATCACACCGTTGGCCCGCCCGTCCGCCGCCGCGAGCACGATCCGGGCCCGCAGCACCGCCCGCACCTGGGACTTCGGCGAGCAGATCGTTCGCACCAGCCGCTCGCCGACCTCCTGCTCGAGCACCACCGCGACCGCCGTCCCCGCCCGTCCCTCACCATGCACGGCAGACGATCATGGCGGATGGGCCCGTGCCGAAGAACCCCCCGGAATCCATGCAGCATCACCTGCGCCAGCGCCTGAACGCCCACGCCCAGGCACGCTGGCCGCAACTGGCCCGGGTCGACGTCCGCTTCCGCGCCGGATTCGCCTCCGTAACGGCCGAACTGAAGGACGGGGAGGAACTCCCCTTGTGCCGCCTGCGCTTCACCGGCGTCCTGCACACCTGGGGCTTCGCCCTCTACCTCGCAAGCCGGGGCGGCTAACAGGAAAACTTCCTCCCCACGGGACTGCCTTCCGGCAGTCCCGAAGACTGCCTCGACTGCGTCGGCGGCCTCTACCTCGACACCCCCGCCTGACCAACCGCAGCACCCCTCCACGAACTAACGCGGAGCAGCACCAGTTGTTGCTGGCCATGACGTTGGTGACGCACCACGTCGATGTTGACCTTCAAGTTGGTTGAAGCTCAATGATGGCGGGGTGCCAAGTTCCGATCTGATGCCCATCGGGGTCTTCGCGCAGCGCAGTGGCCTAACCTCCAGCGCGTTGCGGTTCTACGCCGACTCCGGGCTGCTGCCCCCTGCCGACGTAGACCCGGTCACGGGCTACCGCTACTACGCCGCCGCCCAGCTGGAGCGGGCGACCACACTGCGCCAGCTCCGCGAGATCGCCATGCCCCTTGCTGCGGTCGAGGCGGTCCTTGCCGCCGGGGCGGACGAGGCGGCACGGCTGCTCGACGAGTATGTCGCCAAGATCGAAGGGGATGCGGCGGCGGCGCGGCGGAAGGCGGCGGTCATCAAGTCCGCGCTCGGCGGCAACGTGTCTGGTCTGCTGATTGCCACGCTGAAGGGCCCCGTGCTGGCGGATGCGGTCGAGCAGGTTCTGACTGCGACCGCGTACGAGCTGGGGATGGCGGTGCTCGCCGGCCTGCACATCGAGGCGAGTGACGAGGCGATCGTCCTGACGGCGACCGACCGGTACCGGCTCTCCACTCGGACCCTGGTGCCGGCGCGGTCGGCGGAGCAGACCTGGGCCGGCACGGTCGACGGCGACGACCTCCGGGCTGCGGTAGCCGACGTCCGGCGCAGTGCGTTGATCCGCATCGAAGCGGTGCCGCACGGGATCTGGCTGCGCATGCCCGAGCGGGAGGACCGGCACTGCCGGACGCTGCCTGTGGAGTTCCCCGACCACCGTCTGATGCTTGAGTCCCTGGACGATGTCACTACCCGCGTGACGATCTCGAAGGACCTGCTGCTGCGGGTTCTGGAAGAGCACCCCAACGAACACGTCGTACTGCACATCACCGATCACAGCGTGAACGTCCGGTCCCCGAACGACGAACACCCCGGAATCCCGCTCTCCGCCACGGTGACGGGCGAGGCCCGCCAGATCCGGTTCGAGATGACCACGCTCTATCCCGCCGTGAGCACGGCGATTGGCCCCGACGTGCTGCTCGACCTTAGGGGACACAAGCAGCCCGTCACGATCCGCTCCGCCGACCGCGGCGACCTCACCACCCTGGCCATGCCCATCAAGCTCGACCACTCAGCCTGAGAACGACGACGAGGAACCTCATGACCACCACACCTGCCAGCCCCGATCCGACCATGGAAGCCATCGGCCAAGCCGTCGTCGAAGGTCGAACGGGCGACATCCTGTCCGCCCGCCACAAACTCCTGAACCTGTGGTCGGAGATCGGCGTTACCGGGGACCCGCTGCACCGTTGCTCACTCGCCCACTATCTGGCGGACCTCTACGAAGATCCCGCCCAGGCCCTCGCCTGGGACGTCCGGGCCCTGGACGCTGCCGACGCCGTGACCGAACAGCGTGCCCAGGAGCACCACGCCAGTCTCCACATCGCCGGGTTCTACCCATCCCTACACCTCAACCTGGCCGACAACTACCGCCGCCTCGGATCCTTCAACGCGGCCACCGAGCACATCAACGCAGCCCAGGAGCACGCCCACCACCTCCCCCAGGATGCATACGGTGCCTCCCTGCGCACCGCCCTCGACGAGGTGGCAGAGGCCATCTCCCAGCGGGACATCACCAAGCGGCCCTCCGCACCTGGTCCCACTGCGTGACGCATCGGAACGCGCCCCTCACCGTCGAGGGGCGCCGTCGGCTGGTCGAGCGTTGCCGGACGAGGCCGATTGCGCATGTCGCGGCCGAGATGGGGATCTCCCGGGCGTGTGCATCAAAGTGGGTCAATCGATATCGCAGCCACGGCGAACTCGGGCTGGAGGACCGCTCTTCTACGCCGCACTACCAGCCGACCGCGACGCCGTCCGAGGCCCGAAGTCAAGGCGCGGCAAGCTCACCGCCGACAAGCTCCAGCAGCTGGCCGACCTCGGGCTGGGCTGGGCGAGCGCGTAGCGGCGTGTGCTGCGGCCCCCGGCGGATCTGTCCGGGGCCGCTTCTACTCGTCAGTGAGCCTTTCCATCCCTCAGTTGAGCTGGCCAGACGGCCGGTAGGGGAGACGGACCGTGCCGCCTGCGCCCTGGCTGTCGAACCCGAGGCGGCGTCGGCAGCCTCGTTGCGGCCCACGCGCACGTATGTGCCGGAGCTGGCCACGGGGCGGGACTCCTTCGCTCCCTCTGAAGGGTGATCTCCTACCTGTCCGCATGCAGGCAGACACCCAGCGTGAAAGGGTGAATCGTCCGGCTATGCCCGATCACCCAGAGGAGAACTGATGGCTGTCGACGTGCAGAAGTGGTTCAACGAAGACTTCGGTGCCGGTCTTGGGCGCCACGCGGACGAAGCACGCAAGGTCGACGGCAAGTTCCATGTCGTCATCACAGGCGAGGACGGCGGGGACTGGTGGGTCGACCCGTCGGCCGGGAAGGTCGTGCAAGGAGACCTGGGGGGCGCCAACCTCACGATCACGATGAACTCCTCGACCTTCGCCAAGTTCCATGACGACCCGCGCGGAACGCTTATGCAGGGTTTTTTCGCTGGCAGGATCCATCTGGTTGGCGATCAGATGGCAGGGGAGAAATTCGCCCGCCTGACCGAGCTCGCCAAGCAGTAGCCGCGACCGAGGCTGTGTGGCAAGGGTCCGCGCGGGCTCATCCGGGTGTGAGCGAAGTTGGCGGGCAGGAATCCCGGCGAGGTTGATCATGGTTCGCAGTGCCCGGCCGTAAAAAGGCGACGGCCATCTCGGGGCGGACGTCGCCGTCAAAGTTCAGACTGATCCGCGCACCCGATCCGTCGGACCATTCGTTGCCCCCTTGCCGGCCGGGCACCACTGGACGAGACCGTGGGTGAGACGGGTTGCCCGCCTCACCCACGCCCAACGGCTCTCAGAACCCTGGGCTCACCCAGTGCGCCACGACCGAGGTGCGTCCGTCGCCGCCGCTGAGAACCTTCGCGTCTCCCTCTCCGGAGTAGCGGCCGTGGAGTGTCACGTTCTCCCCGGCCTGGAGAGCGACCAGGACCGTCTGTCCGCCCGTGTCCTGGACCACTTCGTTATCCGGGCCGTTGCGGCCGCGGAGTGCTTCGCTGCCCTCAATGGGCACGCCGTCCTTGCACAGCCACGTGGAGACCCACAGGGCCTTCTGATTGCCCCCCGTGCACGCGGTGCGGACGTTGTAGGTGAGTTCCCACACCCCGGGGAAGGGAATCGTGAGTTCCGGCACCTCGGAGATGCGCTCCGCGGCGGTGGTGAGGGCGCGCCTGAAGGAGAGCGGCCCGGTCTGTACCCATTGCGAGCCGCCCTGTACGGACGTCGCAGCCGTCGTTGCTGTCATGACTGAGAAGGTAGCTTTGATCACGCAGCGTAAGGGGCGTGGTCCTGGCAAACCCATCCTTCGAGTGGTCAGGAAGCACAAACCGGCTCAGAGGCCCAGGACTTCCTTCCCCGGGCCGTAGAGGCGGCGGATCGATAGACGCCAGCCGTCGCGGTCGACCGATCGCCAAGGCGAGCGAGCCATGCACGTGGGTGTCCATGGTGACGGCCTGGTGGGCCCAGTGGTCAGCGTCGCCGAGTTCGCCGAGGCCGAGGTTGTACAGGTGGAGGCAGTGGGCGGCGGTGGCGTTGCCAGGCGCCGGCCGCGAACTGCCACCATCACTGGGCTCCTTCAGCGGAGTCGGCGAGGCTGAACAGGCAGGCGAAGTACAGGGCGCCGTCGATGTAGGCGGGCTCTTCGGCGTGGATCCGCACCCAGCAACGAGTCTGGGAACAGCTCCACCCCGCCAACGACTCCTCCTGGCCGCCCTCGGCATCCACGGGCCCACCCCCCTGCACCGCTACAACAGCCACCCAGCGAAACTGTCCGACCAACCAACAAAATTGATCAACACCTACGAGACCAACCCAGAGTGAGAAAAGCGCAGTTCACAAGCCCGCCCAGCCCTGGCCCGCCAGCAACGCCAAGCACCTCGCCAGCACCCAGCACACCGCCAGCCCTAACCAGCCAACTGATCAGCCCAGCTCAACACACCACACAGCGATCAGAAGGAACGAACCGCGACATCCGGAGAGCCTCTGACCGCTTCCCGTGCCGTGACTGGACCCAGGGCCTCTTGAAGGCCCGGGGTCCAGTGCTGTGGCCGTGCGTTGGCCAATGTCCGGGCACGTCAGGGCACGAGGAGCGGTGAGCCGACGTGCGGTCCGGGTGGGGGCGGCCGTCAGGCCGGGTCGGACGCGAGCCCCAGCGCAGTGCGTGGTGCATGGTCGCGGTCATCCAGTCCGTCGGCCGGGCTCGAAGACCGGGACGTCGACAGGAGACAGGTCCGGACGCGTCCGGTGCCAGCGCACCGGGTGACGCCAACGTCCGGCACTGTCCCGCCTCGCCATGCACATACTGCGCCGACAGACGTGTGCGCTGCGCCCACTCGTTCGAGTGAGGCGGTGGCCTACTGACGGCGAGCCCCCTTCCGTCCTCGTTGGGGGGTGTGACTCAAGAAAAAGCGCAAGGCGCTGAGGATGACTTCGTTCTGCATATGCGCGAGGTGTGCAAGAGCTATCCACGGCGGCCGGTGCTGCGGGGGGTGAGTCTGGATCTGCCCGCCGGCAGCCTTGTCGGGATCGTTGGGGAGAACGGTGCCGGCAAGAGCACTCTGCTGCGGATCCTCGTGGGCGAACTCGCCCTGGACAGCGGGACGGTCGAGTTCCGGGGACGGGTGGGCTACTGCCCGCAGAACGTCGTCCTGCACGAGGCGTTCACCGTCGACCAGCACCTGCGCTACCTGCAGGTCGCCTATGGCTTGGACAACCTCGACCGGGCCGTCGAGCTACTGGAGACGCTGCGCTTCGCCGACTACCGACATGCCCGGCTGGGCACGCTCAGCGGCGGAACGCGACAGAAGCTGAATCTGACCCTGGCCCTCATGCACGAGCCGCAGGTGCTCCTCTTGGACGAGCCGTACCAGGGCTTCGACTGGGAGATGTACCTGCGGTTCTGGGAGCTTGCTGAGTCGTTGCGGGACCGCGGCCGTTCCGTCCTGGTGGTCTCGCACCTCGCCTACGACACCGAGCGCCTGGACCGCGTGTTCCGGCTGGAGGCCGGGCAGCTGCGCGAAGCGGACCGAGTCCGTGTCGGAGCCGTCGGTGGTGGCGTATGAGGAGGTGGGGGTTGTGTCTGGGCACGGCCGTGCGCTTCGCTCTGGTGGAACAGATGCGCAACCACCTGGCGCTCGTGCTGGTGATTTTCTTCGTCCCGTCGTGGCTCACGCTGACCTACACCGTGACCGCCAAGACCCCAGTGCGGTTCTTCCTGCGCGCGGCGGACCGCTTCCTGGTGGTGGACGGGGACAACCTCATGCAGCTCTCGGGGGCCTTGCACGCCCTCGCACTGATCGTTGGCTTCATGATGTTCCTGGCTGCGAAGCGGTCGGCCGACTTCGACCACCGGCTGGTGCTGGCAGGTTATCCCCGGCTGTGCCTGGTGCTGGCCAAGTACACCGCGCTGGTCCTGACCACGGCTGCGGTCGCCGCCTACGCCACGGCCTGGGTAACGGTCTTCTGGCAGCCCGAACAGCTGGGTGTGCTGGCGGCGGCGTTGTTTGTAGGGGCACTGGTCTACGGCGGCGCCGGAATCCTGATCGCCGCTGTGCTGCGCAGCGAACTCGCCGGGATGTTCCTGGTCATCATGATCAGTTTCGCCGATCTGGCGATGCAGAACCCGATCTCCAACCCGGCAGCCGACAGCCCCGTGCTGCGCTTCCTGCCCAGTTTCGGCGCCATGCAGTCCGCGGTGGCCGCCGCGAAGCTGGAGACGGTGCCGTGGTCCTACCTCGCCCTGGGACTGTGCTGGGCGGTCGGCACTGCCGGGATCGGCATGACCGCGTTCGCTCTGCGCACCCGGCACCGTCTTCCCCTCACCGGCCACCGGACTGTCCTGCCCGCAGTGATGCCTGAGGTCCGCGCACAGGGGGGCGACGCTTCCGCGGCCGCCGGGCGCACCGTCGGCCCACGGGGCCCGGAGACCCGGAACAGGACCCGTCGCGGCCCGGTCTGGCCGACCGTCTACCGCAGGGCAGGCATCCGGGACCGGGATCTCGTCCTCGGCTACCAGAGGTGCCGGCAACTGGTCCGCAGTTCCGGTCCGGTGGAGCACGCGATCGTGCAGTTGACGCCTGTGCGCCTGCGGCCACTGCTGTGGGTGACGTACGGCTTCGGGCGGGTGCTGGACGACCTCGCCGACGTGGAGACGGACAGTCCCGAATCGAGGGCGGCCCGCATCGAGGAATGGGCTCGCGCCCTGGAGAGCGACCTGCGCCAGGGCAGCAGCAGCGACCCCGTCCGCAGGGCCCTCGTGCATGCCATGATCACCTGGGACCTGCCGGACGACGATCTGCCCGCCCTGATCGCCACCTACAGCCAAGACGCGCGCAGCCAGACAGAGTTCGCCACCTGGGACGAATGGCACGCCTATCGGCGGACGATCAGCCTCCCCTTCGGTGTCACACGTCTCGCAGCCGTCCTGTCCGGCACGTCGGCCCCCTTCGCCGCCCGCGACGTGGAGGGGTTTCAGCGATGGACCGATGCATACAACCTCATCGACTGCCTGTGGGACCTGCGTCAGGACGCCGAACGCGGGCACATCCTGCTTCCACTGGAGGCCCTGGAACGATTCGGCGTAGCAGCCGAGGACGTCCGGGCCGGCCGGCCCACCGCTCAGCTCACTGAGCTGATCAAGGACCTGGTCGCGCAGGCACACCACTGGCTTGACCAGGCCGCAACCGTCAACTGGCAGCATCCCGGCCTCGCGGCCGCCTGGCGGACCATCATCGAGCTCGCCCGACTGCAACTGCTCAGCATCGAGCGGGCGCAGGACGTCCTCCTGGAACGAACCCCCGTTCTGCCGCGCGCCTCGTTCGCATGGATGCTGATGCGGGGCCGGATGCGCACAGCCTGGGCATGGCGCCGCCAGCTCCTGCCGCCGGCACCACCCCCTCTCCATCTGCCGTCCCAGCGCACTGGTGCGGCTGAACATGAGGTGTGCGCCGACGAGGAGCCGTTGCCTCCGGTGCCGCACCCCAGCGGCGCCCGCCCGCCCGAAATGCCGCCCGAGCGCATGCCCAGGCACGTGGCGATCATCATGGACGGCAACGGCAGGTGGGCCACCGCCCGCGGCCTGCCACGCCCTGAGGGCCACCGAGCCGGCCAGCAGGCCCTACGGGAGATCGTCTACGGGGCACTCGAGATCGGGCTGCCCTACCTGAGCGTCTACGCGCTGTCCACCGAGAACTGGCAGCGACCAGCCGCCGAGATCGACTCGATCCTGCAGATCGTGCTAGGAGGGCTGGACGTGCAAAAGGAAGAGGTGATGCGCCGAAACCTCCGGCTGCGCTGGTCCGGTTCACCAGAAGGGCTTCCCGCGGAACTCATCGATGCCCTGGCCCGAGCCGAGAACGCCACCAGCCACCGGACCGGAATCACCCTCAACCTGTGCGTCAACTACGGCGGACGTGCCGAACTCACCCACGCCGCCCGCGCCCTCGCCCGCGAAGCCGCCCAAGGCCGGATCGACCCCGACCGCATCACGGCACACCACCTAGCCCGCCACCTGCACCAACCCGACCTGCCGGACGTCGATCTGCTCATCCGCACCGGCGGCGATCACCGGACCTCGAACTTCCTCCCCTGGCAGTCCATCTACGCCGAACTCGCCTTCCTGGACACGCCGTGGCCCGACATCGACCGCCGCGACCTGTGGAACACCATGACCGCCTTCACCCAACGCGAACGCCGCTACGGCACCACTCCACAGCCCACACCGGCCAAGGCGAAGCCACAGACCGGCGACCGGCCTGAAGCGCTCTCAAACTGAGCGACACCCCCCCCCGGCGCCGTTCCACCGGATGCTGCGCCGGCGGGAGGTGTTCGCGAAGAACGCCGGGGTGCCGGCAGCTTCCGTCCCGGCCTCCGCCGCCGGGCTGCCGGCGGCACGGCGCGACGGCCCCGGCCCACGCACAACCGGCTGAGCGCGCCCGGTCCCCGGCCGCAGCCACGCCGCCCAACCCGCCCGTCCCATACTCCTTCACTGTTGTACGGCGCTCGCCGGGCGATGCGCAGCCACTCGGCTGGCCGACATAGCGGGTGGAAGGGTCAGGGCCGGGCCGTGGTCGCCTCCATGGCCGGGTCGGCAACGGCGGCCGCGGTGAGCTGGCGCAGGTCCAGGTAGCAGCGCAGCCGTACGCCGGGCTGACCGGCGTCCCGCATCGTGGTTTCGTAAGCGAGAGCGGACAACGTTTGTCGACGGTTTCGGACAGCACTTTGGCGATCAACGCCGCAGAAATGTTGACGAGAACCGACAACGCTTTGGCCGCCTGCCAGGACATCCTTGTCAGCCACGTCGGCACGTGGGGGCTGGCATACCCGTTGCCGCTGCGAGAGGCTGACCCATCACGGGTTGATCTTCAGCACACGGAGGCTACGAGCTCATGGCAGCATCAGGGAACCAGCTCTTACCAGCAGCAGGTGCATACGAGATAGATCAGGCGGCATCAACGGTCCGCTTCGACACACGCGCCATGTTCGGGCTGCTCCCAGTCCGAGGTACTTTCGCCATCGGTCATGGCCGCATTACTGTGGCGGACCCGGCAGACGAGTCGTTGGTGCACGTCGTAATAGAGGCAGGAAGCTTCGAGTCGGGCAATCAGCAGCGTGACAACCACGTCAGGTCCTCCGACTACCTCGACGTGGCTCGGCATCCCGAGATCGGCTTCCGGAGCCAGCGTCTGGAACGATCCGACGCTGATGCCACTTTGTACGGCGAGTTGACCGTATGTGGGGTGACTCAGCCGATTGCCGTCACACTCGGCACGATTGCCCACGAGGGCAAGCGGATGACGGCGAGCGGCACTACCACGATCGACCGGTACGCCTTCGGCGTCACCAAGGCCAAGGGCATGACTGGTCGGCATCTCAAGATCACTTTGGAAGTCGTCGCGCACTGCTGAGCCGATCGTGGTGCCAAGCAGCGCACGGATCAGCGTGACAATGATGAGGTCAGCCTGCGGCGTCCTGCGCTCGGGCCGCCCTGGTGCTGGCGAGCCGGTAAGAGTCGGTGCCGGTCTCGATGATGTTCCCGCCGAAGGTGAGGCGGTCGACGATGGCCGCGCAGAGGCGGGTCGATGAACGTCCTGGTCCACCCGCCGAACGATTCGTTGGAGGCGATGGCGACGCTGTTCTTCTCCTCGCGTTCGGTGAGCACCTGGAACAGCAGCTCAGCGCCCCTGCGGTCCAGCTCCATGTAACCGAGTTCGTCTATGCAGAGGAGATCGACGCGTCCGTAGCGGGCGATGGTTTTGGTGAGGACCTTTTCGTCCGCGGCTTCGACCAGCTCGTTGACCAGTTTGGTGGCGAGTGTGTAGCGGACCCGGAAGCCGGCCATGGCGGCCTCGGTGCCGAGCGCGATCAGCAGGTGGGACTCCGTGCCGGAGTCGCCTATCAGGCAGAGCGGCAGGCCCTTCTAGACCCATTCGCAGGTCGCCAGGGTGTGGATGACCGCGGCGTCGATGTTCCCGTTGGCCTCGAAGTCAAAGGCCCTGATCGACTTCTCCCGCGGGAACTGCGCCACCTTGATGCGCCGTTCGGAGCGGCGGCGGGCCCGGTCGTCGCACTCGGCCATCAGCAGTTCAGCGAGGAAGCCGCGATAGGACATCTGGTCGCGGGCGGCGGCTTCGGCCAGTTCGGGGAACTGGCCCCGGATGGTCGGCAGCCGGAGCATGCGGCATGCCTGGTCGACGGCGGCGTCGACGGCCTGTTCGGTCAGCCCGCGGTGGCGTTTGAGGGTCACGGCATCTCTTTCTGGATGGCGGGGCGGTCGGCCGACTGCCGTGCTCGCAGCAGCTGGTCGTAGGCCGCGACCGAGGGCGGCGGCCGGGTGTCGGGCGGCAGCTGGGCCAGCCGCCGTTCGGTCAGCGAGGTCACGTTCGTCCGGTCCGGCTTGGCCGGCACAGGATCCGCGACCTCGTCGGCTTCGGCCGCCTTCCGCGCCTCCAGGGCGACGGCGTCCGCGGTCAGGGCGCCGGCCCTGAGCGCGGAGGCAAGCCCGGCGACCAGGTGTTCGCGGGATACGTGGCGGCCCATCAGCAGGATTTCGATCAGGGCCCGGGTGCCGTCCCGCTCGCCGTGGGCAGCCTTCGCCGCCTGCCACCACGCGTCATGGACGGGCGTGAACTTCCCTGCCGAACCCCCGGGCCTGTTCGAGGGCGGTGGCCCCGGGAAACGCCCCGGGCTTGCGGACCAGGGCTTCCAGGTAGTGGTCCAGATCCAGCCGGGCCTGCCCCTTGGCGATCAGCCGTTCGTGACGGGCGACCTCCAGCTGACCGTCGTAGACCACCAGCTCAGCGGCGTGAAGCATGGCCCGAACGGTCCGCCCGATCAGCCGCACCGGCACCGAGTAGCGATTAGTGCGGACGCTGATCTGACTGAAGCGGTCCACCCGCAGGCTGAACAGCCTCCCCGTTTCGAAGGGTTCGTCCGGTAACGGTTGCAGAAGCGGCCGTTCAACGGCGAAGTACTCGCTCACCGGCCGTGGCCGGGAGCCGATCCGGCGCCGTTCGTCCTCCTCATCCCACCGCTCGATCATCGCGTTGAGCTCGGCGAGAGAGACGACCTCGGGGACAGGGACCATGTGATTGCGGCGGAACCAGCCGATCTGCCCCTCCACCCCGCCCTTCTCATGGGCGCCCTCGATCCCGGGCAGGCAATACGCAGCCTCGATGCCGAAGTGCGACCGGAACGCGGTCCACCTCTCGTTCTCCACGCGGGACCGCGAGCTCAGCACCCGGGAGACCGCGGAGCGGAGGTTGTCGTAACGGACCTTGCCGGTCGGCACTCCGCCGAGCACGCTCAGAGCGTGGACGTGGCCCTCGAGGAACGCCTCCTGGCCGCAGGAGGCGAAGACGCGGTGCACCGCCTTGCCCGAATACGACAGGCGCATCGCGAACACGAAGCAGGTGACCTGCTCACCGGCCAGGCGTACCTTCACGTCGCCGAAGTCCGCCTCCGCTTCGGCCCCTGGCCGGTGGGACTGCGGAATGAATGCGTGCACCACCCCGCGGCCGGCCTCAACAGCGAGCCAGATCATCAGGACGAGGGCGGCCAGGGTGAAGGCCACGGTGGCGATGACGAAGAGGCCGGTGAGGCTGGGCAGGCCGAGGGCGTCTGCCAGGTCGCCGGTGGGGCCGGCGAGGGCGGGGCCGGCCACGCCGCCGAGGGTGGTGGCGACCAGGACGGTGGAGATGGCGCGGGCGCGGTGGGCCGGTGCGGCGAGGTCGACTCCGGCGTAGCGGGCCTGGAGGTTGACGGCGGTGCCGGCGCCGTAGAGGAACAGGGCGACGAAGAGCAGGGCGGGGCTGTTGGTGACTGCGGCGGCGATGACGCCAGCGGCGCCGAATGCGCCGACGAGGTATCCGGCGGCCAGTCCGGGGCGGCGGCCGCGGGCCTGGGAGAGACGGCCGACGGCGATGGCGGCCAGCGCGGAGCCTGCGGTGAGCAGGCCGCTGCTCAGGCCGGCCAGGGCGGTGGAGTGGAGCATGTCCTGCACGAGCAGGGCGGCGACGGTCGTGCCCGCGGCGAGTCCGAGGCCGCTGAGGACTTGGGAGGCGAACAGCACGATGATGACGCGCTTTTGCGTGCGGGCGTCCGGCAGGCCGCTGTCCGGTGCGGTGAGTGGAGGGGAGGGGGTGTTCGGGGCGGTCGTGTGGTGGGGCATCGCTGTTCCAGGAGGGGGCGGGCCCGGAGGTGAGCCTGGCGGATGGCGTACCTCGCGGGCGGCGGGGGGAGAGGCCGGCTTTCTCGTTGGGGTGGAGTGGTCGGCTGTCTCGATGAGGTGGATGCGCAGGGGGTGGTGCTCCATCCGTCGGCAGGAGGGGGCGTAGGCGAGGGGCACAGGACCTGTGGGGGTGTCAGGCGAGCCGGACACCCCCACGGACAGAGGGAGAGTGGTCCTGCTCAGCTCAGCTGCAGGCGGTCGGCCAGACCGGCGGCGGTGAAGGCGGCCTGCAGTTCCTCGCGGCCCTCGGTGAAGTGGGACCAGCTGTCGAAGTGGACGGGCACCACGCGGCGGGCGCCGAGGATCTGGGCGGCCTCGGCGGCCTGGGCGCTGTCCAGGACGATCAGTCCGCCGTCGAAGATTTCGGCGAAGCGGGGCGCGCCGGCGAAGAGGATCGCGGTGTCGATGGGGGCGAAGCGCTCGGCGATCTCCCTGACGGCGTCGAGGGAGGCGTTGTCGCCGCTGACGTAGACGGTGGGCAGGTCCTCGCCGGTCAGGACGAAGCCGATGACCTGTCCGGAGATCGGTTCGACTTCGTCGCGGGTGCCGGGCCCGTGGATGGCGGGGACGGCGGTCACCGTCAGCGTGCCGCCGCCGGGGCGGTCCAGCTCGATGGACTCCCAGTCGGCCAGCCCCTTGGCCTTCTGGCCGAGGCGTTCGCCGCCGCCGGTGGTGGTGAGGGTGAGCGGGACGTCGGCGAGCAGAGCGCGGCCGGCGTTGTCGAGGTTGTCGTCGTGCTCGTCGTGGGAGAGCAGGACGACGTCGACGGGGCCGAGGTCTTCGGGGGTGCCGGTGGCGGGGGCGGTCTTGGTCAGGGCCGGGGCGCCGGGGGGCGCCGGGTAGGAGCGGGGGTCATCGAAGGTCGGGTCGGTCAGAAAGCGCAGGCCGCCGTACTCGAACAGGGCCGTGGGGCCACCGAAGACGCGGACGGGGAACTGCGTGGCCGCAGGGGAAGCAGACACCAAAACCTCACGGATAGATTCGCTTGAACCGTGAGTCGACTAAGCAGGCATCACGGATGAGAGCAATCTCAACCGTGAGTCACGGTTGCGCGCAGGTCGTACCATGAGAGGTATGGAAGAGGGCGTCATCACCGAGTCCGGGCTGCCGCCGGCGCCGGGGGCCGAGCAGCACCCCTCGCTCGCCCTGGTCAACAGCGCCGTCGCGCTGCCGGGGGGCACTACGTCGACCAGCTCGGCACGCCCGCCGGGGCCGACCAGTGGCTGACACGGCAGGGCCTCACCCCCGTCGACGCGGGCATGCTCGACATGTGCGCCGCACAGCTGCGCTCCCTGCGCGAGCAGGTCCGGGCGCTGTTCGCGTCCCGTGTCGCGGGTCTGCCCGCACTGCCCGCCGCCCTCGCCGCGATCAACGACACCCTGACCCGCGTACCCACCGCCCCGCTGCTGGCCTGGGACGACAAGACCGGCCCCTACCGCGCCATGCCCAACCCCACTTCGGAGCTCGTCGATCACGCCCTCGCGGCGCTGGCCGCCGACGCCGCCGACCTCCTCATCGGCCCCGAAGCGGAGCGCCTCACCGCCTGCGCCTCCACGCCCTGCAACCGCTACCTGCTCCGCCACGGCCGCCGCCACTGGTGCTCGACGCGCTGCGGCGACCGCGCCCGCGCCGCCCGCGCCTACGCCCGCCGCACCCAGCGCACGTAACGCCTCGACCGGAGGCTCCCGGGTGACCCTCTCCAGCAATGCACATACACGGAAGTTGCTTCCGCCGTGTCCCGGACGCGGCCCTGGACGAACGGGAGCGGCTGCGGCGGCTCGCGGACGTCCGCGCCTACCTCGCCCCGACCGCGACCCGCGCCGAACGCGTCGCCCGCCGCTATCACGTGCGCTGGCTGCTGCTGACGCGCTGGCACCCGGTGCCCGAGGAGGCGGTGGTGGTGGCGTGGAGCGGGCGGACGGGGGAGGTGTTGGCGCGGGTCGGATGAGATGCCGAGGTGGTGTGGGGTGTTACTCGATGACGAGGTCGACCTCGATGTTGCCCCGGGTGGCGTTGGAGTAGGGGCAGACCTGGTGGGCCTGCTCGACCAGCTTGCGGCCGGTCGCCTCGTCCACGGTGTCGGGCAGCTCGACGCGGAGGGCGACCTTGAGGCCGAAGCCCTCGCCCTGCTTGCCTATGCCGACCTCGGCGGTGACGGCGGCGTCGCTCACGTCGGCCTTGGCCTGGCGGCCGACGAGGCCGAGGGCGCTGCCGAAGCAGGCGGCGTACCCGGCGGCGAAGAGCTGCTCTGGGTTGGTGCCCTGCCCGTTGCCGCCCAGCTCCGCCGGTATGCCGAGCGCGAGGTCGATCTTGCCGTCGGAGGAGACGGCACGGCCCTCACCACCGTGGGTGGCGGTGGCGACAGCGGTGTAAAGCGCGTCCATGGAAATCCCTCTCAAGTCACGTTCCGGCGGCCCGATCGGGCCGCCTCATTACATTGATCCGCACCTGCCGGGGGCCGGGACGGGCACCGGGAGCTCGGTTGCGGCGGGTCGTTGGCTGGACGGAGTCCATCCACTGCGGTCAGCCCAGGTGTCCCCAGTCCAGGCGGTCGGCGAGCCCCGCGGCGGTGAAAGCGGCCTGCAGGGCATCTCGGCCCTCGGTGATGTGGGCCCAGCTGTCGTAGTGGACGGGGACCACCCGGCGGGCGCCGAGTATGCGAGTGGCTTCGGCGGCCGTAGCGCTGTCGAGGACGAGGGGTGCGCCGTCGAAAAGACCTTCGAAGCGGGGTGCGCCGGCGAACAGGACGGCCGTGTCCACCGGCCCGAAACGGTCGGCCGTCTTCCTCACGGCGTCTAGGGAGGCGTTGTCGCCGCTGACGTACACCGTGGGCAGTCCGTCACCGGTCAGGACGAAACCGACGACCTGCCCGCTGAACGCCTCGACCTCCTCCCGCGGACCGGGGCCGTGGACGGCGGGGACACCGGTCACGGTGACCGTGCCGCCGCCGGGCCGGTCCAGCTCGACCGACTCCCAGTCGGCCAGCCCCCTGGCCTTGCCTCCGAGAAGCTTGCCGCCATCAGGCGTGGTGAGGGTCAGCGGCACGTCGGCGAGCAGGGCGCGGCCGGAACGGTCGAGGTGGTCGGCGTGCTCGTGGGACAGCAGGACCACGTCGACGAGACCGAGTTCGGCGGGGCTGCCGGCGGAGGGGGCGGTCTTGGTCAGGACCGCGCCGCCCGGCGCCGGGTAGTCGCCGGGGGCGTCGAAGGTGGGGTCGGTGAGAAAGCGCAGGCCGCCGTACTCGAAAAGGGCGGTCGGGCCGCCGAAGACGCGGACGGGGAACTGGTCACGGGTCGTCTCGGCAGGAGTCACGGACGAAGGAGCGTGGAAGTAGTGGCCCCTGTTGAGATCTTCCAGGAGGCCGGGGTGGGTTGGCCGCCAGTCCAGCAGCTCCCGGGTCAGGGTGCTCGACGCCGAGACGTCGAGGTTGAGGAAGGGGCCCAGCCAGGTGAAGTGCTCGGAGGCGGCCTCGGGGGTCACGGCGGTGACCGGCACGTCCAGGTGACGGCCGATCACCTCCGCGATGTCGCGGATCGGGATGCCCTCCTCTGCAACACCGTGAAGCACCGATCCGGCGGGGGCCTTCTCGACGGCCAGGCGGAACAGCCGTGCGGCGTCGAGGCGGTGGACGGCCGGCCAGAGGTTGGCGCCGTCGCCGATGTGACCGGAGACGCCCTTGGCCCGGGCGATGGCTACCAGGCCCGCCACGAAGCCGTGTTCTCCCTCGTCGTGGCAGCTCGGGGACACTCGTACCACGGATGACCGCACACCGCGCGAGGCGAGTGCGAGTACCGCTTGTTCGGTGGCCATTCGGATCGATAGCGGTGAGCCGTCGATCATGGGCATGTCCCGCTCGGTCACCAGACGTCCCGGCTTGAAGCCGGCCAGGCCGGAGGCGACGACGAAGGGGCGGTCGGTGCCGGCCAGCGTGTCGGCGAGGGTATCGACGGCGCGGCGATCGGCCTCGGAGGCGCCCTGGTAGTCGCCGGTGAAGCCGATGTCGTGCTTGAAGGCGAGGTGGATGACCGCGTCCGACGCGGCGGCCGCGTCCCGCAGGACGTCGAGGTCGTCGAGGGTGCCGCGGACGGCCTGTCCTCCGGCGGCGGTCAGGGCGGCGGCGGAGGCGTCGGACCGGGCGAGCCCGACGACCTGGTGCCCCGCGTCGATGAGTTCGGGAACGACGGCGGAGCCGATCCAGCCGGACGCGCCGGTCACAAAGATGCGCATGGGGATTCCAAACCGTTGATGTCAGTGACTGTCATCGAAGGTAACACACCTGATGTCAGCCACTGTCATCACGTACAATCTGCGCATGGGTAGATGGGAGCCGAACGCGCGCGGACGCCTGGCTAAAGCGGCGTTGGAGCTCTACAGCGAGCGCGGCTACGAGCAGACCACCGTCGCGGAGATCACCAAACGGGCCGGGCTCACGGAGCGGACCTTCTTCCGGCACTACGCCGACAAGCGCGAGGTGCTGTTCGACGGCTCCGACATCCTGAAGGAGCTGTTTGCGAGCGCAGTCGCCGGAGCTCCGGAATCCGCAGCGCCAATCGACTTGATAGCGGCCGGCCTCGAGGCAGTCTCCACCGCGTTCGTCGACCGTCGCGAACACTTCCGCCAGCGACAGGCCGTCATCGTGGCCAACGCGGAACTCCAGGAGCGTGAGCTGATCAAGCTCGCCTCGATGTCAGCCGCACTTGCCGACGCCCTGCACAGACGTGGTGTTGCGAAGCCGGCCGCGAGCCTGGCCGCCGAGGCTGGGATCGCCGTCTTCAAGGTTGGCTTCGAGCGATGGATCGCGGCGAACGAGGAACGCGAGATGTCGCAGTTGATGCGGGAATCGCTGGACGAGCTCAAGGCCGTGACCGCGGGCGGCTAGGGCGGACCGGCAGTGATGCTGGAAAGGAGCCTTCGCCCCCTTCCCCATGTAGCGTGTTGAACAGCCCCGATCCGGTCTCGGGGGATGCCCGGTATGCCTGTGATCTGCGCTGACGCCAAGCACTGTGCATTGCAGCGCCGGACATCCGACCACGACACGCACATACCCGCCTAACCCGTGTCCGTCCTCTTGCCGCTTCTCGCGTATGTCCCACGCACCTGCTTCGAGCGTCGCCCCGCGAGGGCCTGCTGCCGCCTCTGACAGCCCGCGACATCCCTTCCACACCCCTGAGCACACCAACACCCATCGGCCAGCGGATCAGAACTCACGAAACTGAGACAGCGTCACCCCTCATCCAATAACGCCCCTGGAACAGCGGTCCCCACAAAAAATCTCGCCTCCAGAACAGTGGCCCCAACCCCCTCAACCACCAATGACCAGCAGCAACACACCCAGGATCGCTGTCACTCACCCACTGTCCCAAAGCCGAGAAATCGCAACTGGAGGACGGCACGGAGGTTCGGCTTGGGGTGTGGGCCATGAACCAGAAGGGCCGCCGCGGGAAGCTCACCGCCGACAAGCTCGCCGCGCTGGCCGGCTCGGGCTGGAGTGGGCGGCAGCGGAAGGGGCGGCGTGATGGCCTCGCGCGACGAAGAGCAGCGGGTGCAGGCAGCCGTGCGAGGGCACGTCCGCACCAGGGCGTTCGCGGAGGCGGAGCGGGTCATCTCGTTGGTGCTGGCAGATTCGCAGGTGCAGGAGGCGAGGGCCGGGATCGAGGCGACGGCGACGCTGCCCGGCTCATCGGGGTCTGTCCGGGCAAGCACGGCCGTTGGGGACGGATCTGTGTCTTGGACGACGGGCACGAGACCTCGATGGAGGAACCGCACTGGGGCCACAACAGCGAGGGGAAGCCGATCGCGTGGGTGGGCAGCGCGCCCGACGACTGGTGAGTGCACCAGGTCATGCCGCCGCCCTCGGACTGGAATCGGCGGCGGCGTAAGGCCGTTGAGCAGGACCCCGGGCACGCTGGGCGGCCCGGGGTCTTTCGCTGCCTGAGGCCAGCGGCATCGCACTGGAGTGCGTGTAGGGCCTGGGCTCTCGGTCCGCTCCCCCCTGGCGGCATTTCGGGGCCCGTTCTGCGTCTGAGGAGCAGGGGTTAGGCCTTGTGGATCCTCCAGTCGGCGACGCTGGAAGCGCGGTTGTAGTAGGCGTTGGTGCAGACGTCGAGTTTGCCTCCCTGCGTGTCGCCGTCGGCGTGCTGGTTGGTCTCCAGGAAGCCGCCGTTGCCGTCGTAGGTGTTCCACAGGTGGACGATGTCCCCCGCCCGGACGTTCTGGTCGCCGGGTGTGGAGGTCTGGGCGAAGATTCGCCACTGGCCGCTGCCCGAAATACGGTTGTTGGACTCCGCGGTGGCCACGTCGTACTTGCCGCCGGCGCTCTTCTGGACGGTGCTGGCGTGGTTGGCGGTGTCGAGGTAGCCGCCGTCGCCGGCGTAGAGGTTGCGCAGGTGGATCAGGTCCCCGCTCACGACCGGATCGCCGGCTGCCTTGCCCGAGGCGGAGAGGACCTCCCACGTGCCGGGTGTCGAGGTAGCCGCCCTTGAAGTCGTCGTACCCGTTCTGCAGGTGGATCTTGTCGCCGTACTTGAGCTCGTTCGCCATGTGTCTTCCTTCGCCGCCGGAGATCCGCTGTGACCGTGCCGGGCATACATGCCGTCGGCACAGCCTCATGAGAGCGGCAGCACAGGTGCGGGCGGTAGACGGCAGGAGGGCACCCAGGCCACTTCGGCGGCGCGGGTTTATCTGGCCCTCGCGGCCCGGCTGCAAGGGGGTCGCCGCGTGCAGAAACCGTCCTCCGTACGTTCGTTCACGACTTGGCGGCACTCAACAACGACGGGAAATCAGTGCTGATCGCTTCCCCGTCACCTTTCTCGCGAGTGAGTCCCGCGGCGCCGTGTTGACGCCCGTTGTCACCGGCACAGACCGGGGCGGGTGCTGGAGGAGCCGCAGCTGCCCACGGCGTGACCCCGGGGCCGCGCTGTCGTTGGACGTGAAGCACCGAAAGGCCCGACCGGTCAACAGGCCGGAAACAACTCGTTCACCGGCCCGTCTCGGCGTCGACGATGAGGCCGAAGCTTGCCGGGCGGCCCCCACCCCACCCCTCTGACCTGGGCGGTTATCGAAACCGAGACCGCCACTGCCAACGGGTCGGCGCGGTTCGCGACCACCGACGACAGCCGATGAACTGCCGGTCGTGCCGGAGCAATTGCGCCCGGACGGTTGACGCGGAGGCCGGATTGGGCTTCATAATCGGGCACTCGCTGTCATCGATGACACAAGTCAACGATGACACCCTCGGTCGACGGCACGGAAGCCGGCATCGGCCTGGGGTGCACTTTTCGGTCCGTCGCGCAGAAGCCGCAGTCACCGCTGCGTGGACGGCCGCGGGACTAGGAGACACCATGAGCTCTGCACGCGTATCCCGGCATGCCCGCATGCGGATGATGGCGGCGGTCGCGACCGTCTGCGCCCTGTCAGCAGCCCCGCTGGCCCCCCAGGCCGTCGCCGCCGACACCCCGACCTACACCGAGACCTACAGACCCCAGTTCCACTTCACTCCGCAGAAGAACTGGATGAACGACCCCAACGGGCTCGTCTACTACAAGGGCGAGTACCACCTCTTCTACCAGTACAACCCGAACGGCAACACTTGGGGCGACATGTCCTGGGGGCACGCGGTGAGCAAGGACCTCGTGCACTGGGAGGAGTTGCCGCTGGCCCTGTCGCACGACGACGAGGAGATGGTGTTCTCCGGCAGCGCGGTCGTCGACTGGAACAACACCACCGGCTTCGGCACGAAGAAGAACCCGCCCATGGTGGCGATCTACACCAGCGCCTACAAGAACGGCGGCAAGCAGGCCCAGTCGCTCGCCTACAGCACCGACCGCGGTCGCACCTGGACCAAGTACCAGGGCAATCCCGTGATCGACATCGGCTCCGACAACTTCCGCGATCCCAAGGTCCAGTGGTACGCGCCGACCAAGAGCTGGCTGATGACGGTGTCGCTGTCCGCCGAGCACAAGGTGCGGTTCTACTCGTCGAAGAACCTCAAGGACTGGGAGTTGCAGAGCGAGTTCGGACCGGCCGGTGCGACGGGCGGCGTGTGGGAGTGCCCCGATCTGTTCCCCCTCGCCGTGGACGGGGACAAGAAGAACATCAAGTGGGTCCTGGTCGTCAACATCAACCCCGGTGGTATCGCTGGAGGTTCGGCCGCCCAGTACTTCATCGGCGACTTCGACGGCAAGAAGTTCACCGCGGACGACAAGGGCACGTACACCCCGCCCACCGGGAAGGTCGTCCAGGACTTCGAGGGCACCGGCTTCGGTACGTGGTCGACCACGGGCACCGCGTTCGGCCAGGGACCGGCAGCCGGGGCGGTGGACGGGCAGGGGGCCGTCGAGGGCTTCGACGGCAAGGGCCTCGCCAACAGCTTCCACGGCGGTGACGGCGCCACCGGCATCCTCAGCTCCCCCGCCTTCACCGTCGACAGCCCCTACCTGAACTTCAAGATCGGTGGCGGGCGGCATCCGCACGAGGCCGGGACCGTCATGGACAGCACTCCACCCGAGGGCACGGTCCTCGCCGACTTCGAAGGCGGAACGTACGGCGACTGGACGGCGACCGGGGACGCCTTCGGCACCGCGCCGGCCACCGGCACCCTCCCCGACCAGGGACAGGTCTCCGGCTTCCTGGGAGACGGGCTGGCCAACACCTTCCTCAACGGCGACTCCACCACCGGCACCCTCACCTCACCCGAGTTCACCATCGACAAGAAGCACATCAACTTCCTCATCGGCGGGGGCAACCACCCGGCCGGCTCCGCCAGCCCCACCGCCGTCGAACTCCTCGTGGACGGCCAAGTCGTCCGCAGCGCCACCGGAAAGGACGCCGAGGCACTCAACTGGGCCTCCTGGGACGTCAGCGACCTCGCCGGCAAGCAGGCGCGGATCAGGATCGTCGACGACAACACCGGCGGCTGGGGCCATATCAACGTCGACCACATCATGCTGTCCGACACCCAGGCCCAGCGCGTCTCCCAGGAGACGTCCGTCAACCTGCTCGTCGACGGCCAGGTCGTGCGCAGCGCGACCGGCGCCGACAGCGAGACTTTGGACTGGGCCTCCTTCGACATGCGCCCGTACGCCGGCGAGAAGGCGCAGATCCAGGTCGTCGACATGAACACCGGCGGCTGGGGCCACGTCATGGCCGACCAGTTCACCGCCGCCGACAAGCCCGCCAAGTCCGTCGTACAGCGCGCGGACTGGACCGACTACGGCAAGGACTACTACGCGGCGGTGTCCTGGGAAAACGCACCGGGCGGCAAGCGCTACATGATCGGCTGGATGAACAACTGGGACTACGGCCAATCCATCCCCACCTCCCCCTGGCGCAGCGCGCAGAGCGTTCCCCGGGAAATGGCACTGCGCACGATCAACGGCCATATCCGGCTGACCAGCAAGCCGGTGGGCGGTCTGGAATCCCTCCGGGATAGGCGCCCGGCGACGGCGTCCGGCGTCACCGTGAAGAGCACCTCCAAGCCGCTGATCAGCCGCGCGGCCAAGGGCAAGGCTCTCGACATCGAGGCGACCTTCTCCCTCAAGGACGCCGACCGCTTCGGCCTGAAGGTGCGCACCGGCGCCGGAGGCGAGGAGACCGTCATCGGCTACGACACCACCACCCAGGAGCTGTACGTCGACCGCACCCGCTCCGGCGTCGGCGACTTCAACAGCACCTTCCCCGGCGTCCAGACCGCACCCCTGAAGCCCAAGAACGGCAAGGTGAAGCTGCGGATCCTGGTCGACTGGTCGTCCGTCGAGGTCTTCGGCGGCAATGGCGAAGCGGTGATCACCGACCAGATCTTCCCCGACCCCTCCAGCACCGGCGTCGAGGTCTTCGCCGAAGGCGGCACCGCCACCCTCGACCACATGCAGGCGTGGCAGCTGAAGTCCATCTGGCGGTGACGAGCCGCAGGTCCGCGGGCCGGTCGCCCAGGGGCGGCGAGCGGCCCGCGGCAAGGCAGGCGCCAAGAAAGCGGCGTGGAAGCGATCCCCATCCAACCTGGCCCGCACCGATGACGCCAGCCTGTGTCTCTTCCTCCCATCGTAGGACGGCCGAGGGGGAACCAGGCGCCGACGGGCATTGCCGTGCGGTGCCCAGTTCAGGAAGTGAGGATGGTGCGCGGCACTGAGTGCTGGGCGTCCCAAAGGCCCGGGTCAGCGTCCGACTACCGTGGCTCCGCATACCCATACCGAGATCGACATCACCGCAGATCTGGTCCGGGATCTGCTGCGCGACCAGCACCCCGACCTGGCCGGTCGTCCCCTGAAGCTCGGCGCGCGTGGCTGGGACAACCAGCTGTGGCGGCTCGGCGACGACCTCGCCGTCCGGTTGCCCTGGGCGACGCAGTCGGCGGACGCCCTGCTGCGCAAGGAGCACGCCTGGCTACCCGCTCTCGCCCCGCGCCTTCCCCTGCCCGTTCCCGTCCCGCAGCGCCTCGGCGAGCCCTCCGAGCGGTTTCCGCGACCCTGGATCGTCACCACCTGGGTGCCCGGCTCGCCCGCCGACCGCGCTCCCGCCACACGTGCCGCGGAGGCGGCCGGCACCTTGGCCGCCTTCCTGACGGTGCTTCACCGACCTGCCCCCAACGGGGCGCCCGTTGGCCGTGGCCGCGGGGGGCCACTGGCCGACCTTGCCGAGCAATTCGCCGAGCAGTTCGCCGCGGCCATCGAGCTGGGGCTGCTTCCCGAACCGGATGCCGTCCGAGCGGTCTGGGAAGAAGCCGTTGCCGCGCCCGAGTGGGCGGGCCCGGCGCTGTGGCTCCATGGCGACCTGCATCCGGCCAACGTCCTCACCGCGGACGGCACCTTCTGCGGCGTGATCGACTTCGGCGACCTCTGCGCGGGCGATCCGGCCTGCGATCTCGCCGCCACCTGGATACTGCTGCCGGACGGGGCGGCCGACCGCTTCCATGACGTCTACCAGCCGGTGGTGGACGCCGCGACCCTGCGCCGGGCCCGCGGCTGGGCGGTGCTGACAGCCCTCAGCGGCATCCTCATCGGAGAGGCCGGCCTTCATGGCCGCCCAGGCGGCAAGGCCACCTGGGGCCCGCCCGCCCACGCCGCGCTGCGACGCCTCATCGCGACGATCTGCCGATGAACGCCCTGTCCACCGCGGGTGACAAACGCCTCCGAGGTTCGGCGCTGGCCCAAGTCTTGTAGAGGGAGGCGGCCGGAAGATCTTCGGCGACCCAGCGATCTGCAGCAGCTCGGGACGCCCGTCAGCTTCCTGCACTTCCCGGACGAGGACCACTGGCTCAGGGCGCCGAACCACCTTCTCCTCGCCGCCCGCGACGCCGCGGACGGCGAGGAGTTTGGTCACTTTTTCCGGGCCTTGCTGCGGACCCCGATGGTCCACATGCCGAGCGATGCCACTCCAAGGGCTGCCACGATGAGCGGTAGGGCCTTGTTCGATCCCTCTGCCGTGAGGCCTTGCAGCAGCGCGAGCACGGTGACGACCGCGACTACGGACAGAAAGATGCTCATCTTGACCTTGTTGCTCATGGTTTATCGTGCCCTTCCGTCACGGGTCAGCCGTAGCTGATGAGGTCGGCGTTGTTGTAACCGAGGAAGCCTCCGACGGCGCAGCTGCCCACGACCGCGGCCGCCGTGCCCCACGGGCCGGCCATGATGCCGGCGGTGGCGATGATGCCGGTTTCACCCGCAGCGCCGATCCCGGCAAGGCAACCCGTGGCAGTGCTGAAGATGCTCTCTCCTGCATCGAGAGCGTCGGAGAGGCTGAAAAGTCGTGTGGGGTCGCTGTTGTTGATGGGGTCGCCGGCCGCGTAGAGGTAGGGGTTGGTTTCCTGGCCGGAGGGGTCGGGCTGGGTGAAGCGGCCGAGGGCGGGGTCGTAGAAGCGGTGGCCGATCTTGTACAGCCCGGTCGGATCCAGATAGGCGCCGGTGTAGCGGTGCGGCTGGGGGATGGCTTCGGTGGTGGTGCCGCGGGGCAGGCCGGTGGGGCCGTAGGCGTAGGTGTGGGTGCGCTTGCCCGCGTCGTCGACGAGGCCGAGGACGTTGCCGGTGGCGTCGGTGAGGTAGTAGTAGGACTTCCCCCCAGTCGTCATGGAGTTCAGGGTGCCCGCCGGTTCGCGGATGAATCCGGTGTCGACGCCGTTCGTCGTCGTGGACGCCAGGCCCAGCGCGGTGTGGTGGAACCACGTCGAACCCAGCTTGGTCCGCTCGGAGTTGTCCGTGGCCGCGTGGACCAGGTCATAGGACTTGCCGCTGGTGGTGATGCCGGAGAGCTGGCTGTAGTCCGTCCACGTCTCCTTCGTGCGGGCGGTGACGCTCGCGCCGGCGGTTTCGTTGCCGAGCTTGTCGTAGGACCAGCCCGTGGTGGAGCCGTTCTTCGCGGTCAGCTGGGAGGCGTCGTTGTAGGTGTAGGTGGTGCCGCCGGGGCAGGTGTTCTTGGTGCCGTCCTGGGAGGTGAGGTTGCCGGCCTTGTCCCAGCAGTACAGCCACGACGCCTTCCGCGCGCCCGCGGAGTCGGCTTCCAGCGCGTAGCGCAGGCGGTCCTGGGAGTCGAAGTCGTAGGTGGTTTTGTTCTTGGTGAGGTTGTCGGTGCGAGTGCGGATCTTGGTGGTGTCCTTGCCCGCGGTGTTCTTGTAGCTGTAGGCCAGGTCGATCAGCGTCGTCGTGCCGGAGGTGGTTTTGATGCCTTCGGGGCGGCCGTTGTCGTCGATGGCGACGGCTTGGGTGGTGCCTCCGGGGTAGACGATCTTGGTGCGCTTGTCGTTTTCGTTGTAGTCGAAGTCGGTCTTCTTGCCGTCCGGGGCGGTCAGGTAGTCCAGGCGGCCGGCCTTGTCCCAGGTGTAGTCGGTCTTGCCGGTCGGGTCGGTGTAGTAGTCGACGTCGCCGCCCGGGGTGTAGGCGAGGGCGGTCTGGGCGCCGTTCTGCAGGGTGCGGATGCTTTCGCGGTTGAGCTTGTCGTAGTCCCAGCCTGTGGTGCCGGAGGCGTCGGTGCGGGATTTGACGTTGCCGTCGCCGTCGTAGGAGTAGGTGACCGTGGCGTTGGTGGAGGACACCTTCGTCACGCGGTCGCGGTTACCCGGGCGGCCCCCGTTGCCGAGGCGGATGGCGCGGCCCCCTGCCCGAAGGCGGCCTTCCTGCGTCTCACGGCAGATACGGCCGGAGCGCATCACCGGGCCCTCCCCGGCACCGGACCGGGCCACAGAAGAGGCCGCCGCACGCAACAGGCCAGAGCCACCGCGCCGCTCACCGGCCTGAAGCCGCCGCACCCGGCAGGTATCAGCCGTCAGTGAGGGGCTGGCGGAAGTACAAGGTGCGGGAGACGACCGAGGCGATCGTCGGCGCGGTCACCGGCGCCGCCGGCTGCGCGCCCAGCTGTTCCCTCAGCACCCCGGCCCGGCCTACAGCGGGTCGACCGTGTTGCGCGCCATCACCGAGCGCCCGGTCGAATTGGCCACCGACTTCGAGCTGACCTGGGGCAGGGGCGCCGAGTTCGGCCACATCGCGTTCGCCAACGGCCGGGCCGAGTGGCATGCGGTGCTCAACTCGCCGCCCGGGGCGCGGCACACGGACCCCCTCGCCGCGATGCGCCGCCGCTTCAGCGACTGGCACGATCCGATCCCCGAGCTGCTGGGCGCGAGTCGACCGCTGCTGGCAGTCCTTCCTCCGCCGCTTCGACATCGAGCACACATTCCGCCTGTTCAAGCAGACCCTCGGGTGGACCAAGCCCCGGCTCCGCAGCTCGGAAGCGGCCGACCGGTGGACCTGGCTCGTCATCGCCGCCTATGCCCAGCTCCGGATCGCCCGCCCGCTGGCCACCGACCTTCGCAGGCCCTGGGAAAAGCCGACCGAGCCGAACAAAATGACACCCGCCCGCGTCCGCAGAGAGTTCAGAAACCTGCACGCGAAGACCGGCTCACCCGTCGGCGCACCGAAACCCTCCCGTCCCGGCCCAGGCCGACCGCCCGGCTCGAAGAACCGCTATCCGGCTATCCGTCATGACGTGGGACGCGTCCTCGCCACCGGCGAGGCATACAGCCGTCCCGCCCACCACAAGGTGGGCACCAAACCCCGCAGAACAGGCTGACGAGCGACACAGAGGGCCAGCACACTGAGCGCATGCGCTATGAGGAGAGAGCCAAGCTCACAGTCGTGAAAGTCCTGGTCCAGCTGGCCGTCCTTGTCGCCTCACCAGTGCTGCTGATAGCAGGAGCGCCGATCCGCCGCCGCTATCTCCGCTACGTCTATCGCGATGAGGCCACGAAGATCCTGGACAAGGAGCTAGGTCGGGTCAGCGCCCACTACTTCGTGGTCACCAACCCAGTCCTGCAGTGGCTCTGCTGGCCCACAGAATCACTCGCCCGTCTCATCGAGAGCCGAGGTTAAACGACAAGCTGAGCACCCCGAGTACGCGCAGCGCATCAGCGCGGTGCCCGGTCGACGATCCCGCCTCGTTCGTCTTGCGCTTCGCCATCAGCCCCGCCCTCCTCCCGTGCAATCGCGACCGGCCACCGGCCGGGCGCCGGCTCCGCCCGGCCGCAGAGGGCACCAGGCGCGCCGGCGGTCAGCTCCAGGGCCTCCAGGTCGGTGCGCAGGGTTGCGAGGTCGACCGCCGGGCGGGCCGCCGTGGGCGGTTGCTCCTGGGCGAAGAGGAGCAACTGCTTGTACGGCGCTGTCGGTTGGTGCGCGGCCTGGCCGTACAGGGGTCGGCCGGTGCGGCGCGCGGTGCGCAGCCGGGCGGTGAGGATGCGTGCGGCGATGACGGCGCGGTCGCGGCGCAGCGGCACGCGCGGGATGTCCCACTCCCCCGGCTCCAGCGACAGGAAGGGCGCGGCCGGTTCGGCGGCCGGCTTCCGGTCCCAGCGTGGCGCGGCGGCCGGTGTCCGGGAGGGCGGCGGGTCGGTGGGTGCCCAGTGTGCTCTTAGACACCTCAGGCGTCTAACTCGTCAAGCTGTGCCTGTCTCCGGCGTCTTCAGCATCGAGCGCCTCCAAAGTGTCTCCGATCCGGATGAGGTCTTCTGCAGATAGCTTGGGTGCAGTCCAGTCGTGTGCGCGGGCCTGATCGATGAAGGTTTCGTCCAGCGGAACGTGGTAGCGCTCGACGTAGTGAGCGAGGTCTGAGTACCAGAACCACTCGCCGTCGGTGTGCAGCTCCAACGCGCAGATGAGCTCGTTGCTCAACGCGTCGTGGACTGGTGATCCAGTGACGGCAAGGGCCGATCCTGAACGGAGATAACGCACCAGCTTCTCCTCCCCCGGCGCGGCGTGGTCGCGGACCGAGTCGCGAAGTGCAGGGCCGTCGGGGCGGCCATGTGCCAGTTCCTGGAACTCACCAAGGAACCGGTCGTAGGGAAAGGATTGACTGGCCTTGCGTGGAAGCTTATTCACGCTCCGCAGCCTGGTCACGCCGACTCTAGAGCTTCGGCCGCAGTGGAAGGAAACGCGGTCTGTTCATCGAACAGCGCGTGCTGCTGGAGACAGTGGTAGAGCTGTCCGAGCATGCGGTTGAAGAGGTTCCTCTGAGCTGCTGCGTGCCAGTCCCCGGCGTCGTGACGGCGTTGATAGTGAGCCTTGGCGCCGGGCGAGGCGGTGATCGAGGAGAAGGCCCAGAGGTATCCAGCATGGTTGAGGCGGTCATTCTTGACCCGTCGGTCGAGGCCCCTCGCCCGGCAGTTCACCGCCAGACAGGCGGAGTCCGAAGGCTGGATGCGGGGTTCACGCAGCCTCATCCACCTCACGAAGGGTGAGCTGGACGCGTTCCATGACGACTATCTGGCCCTGCTCGCGTGCTATGCCCGCGGGCCCGAGGACGCCCCCGACGACGCACGACCCGTACTCCTCCGCTGGTTCGGCCTGCCCGCCGACTGACCGGCAGCAGGCCGACGAACTGTCTGATCGGCCGACTGGCCGTACGGGTGAGCTGAGGGAAGAGACCAGGTCGGGCCGACGTCCTCACGCAGCCATGGTCTCCTCATTCGGGCGACGCTTTGCGCGGACCTCGAACGAGAAGAAGATCAACAATCAGTCACGCCGCCCATCGAGACTGCGGGCCTGACCGAGATCGATCCACAGGTCTTGACAATTGCTCGTGATCCGGTCTCGGTCATCTCACTCTCGCTCTGGACCAATACACCCATTCGATCGTCGCGTTCCGTCTGACGCCGGTTGCCGACACGTCGGTGGACATCGCGATGCTGCTGCGGGAGTTCATGTGGCGCCCGCGCAGTGCCGCGACACCTGCCGCAACGCTTCCAACAACGCAGGGGGACCGTCCACGGTGAACGGCAGGCCGAGCGCGGCGAGGTAGACGGCCAGCGTCAGCGGCGTGGCGGCGCCTATGTGGAGCAGGCACCGGTGGTCGTCGAGAGGCTCGACCCTGGCTACTGGCGGTACCCGCTCGCTGACGGCCGCAGCCGGCGCTTGCACGGTCGCGACCGTGCGACAGGGTCCCAGTGTCGAGGCCACGCCTTTGGTCACGAAGTCGATGGCGTCCCCCGGCGGCAGAGACCGGCCCGGAAAGGAAGGCCCCAGGGGCGTGCGTGGCCTGAGCCGATCGATGCGGAAGGTCCGCCAGTCGTTGCGATCGACGTCCCACGCCACCAAATACCAGCGTCGCCCGGTCGACACGAGGCGGTGCGGTTCGGCGTCGCGTATGGTGGCATTCCCCTCGTGATCGCGGTAGTCGAACCGCACTCGCCGCCGGTCCCGGCAGGCGGCGGCCAGCGTGGTCAGCACGTCGCCCTCGACGGCCGGGCCGTTCCCAGGCAGGGGCACCGTGGAGGCCGCGAGCGCGGCCACACGGGGGCGCAGTCGGGCCGGCAGCACCTGTTCGAGCTTGGCCAGCGCTCGTAGAGACGTCTCCTCGATGCCGCCCACCGCCTGGGCTGTGGCCGTACGCAGGCCGATCGCCACCGCAACGGCCTCCTCGTCGTCCAGCAGTAAGGGTGGCAGCCGGGCGCCGGGCCCCAGCCGGTAGCCACCCGCGGTGCCGGAGGTGGCCGCCACCGGGTAGCCGAGGTTGCGGAGCCGTTCGATGTCGGAACGGACGGTCCTGGTGCTGACACCGAGCCGGTCGGCCAGCTCCGGTCCAGGCCAGTCGGTGCGGGCCTGGAGTAGCGACAACAGCCGCAGCAGCCGCGCCGCAGGATCTCTTTGGGTCATGTCCCCAGTCTTTCTCCCATCGCGGAAGTTCAGTTTCCGCAACGGCTGCCATGGTGAGGGCTCCTCGAACAGAAAGGGACATCCATGCAAGCGGCACTGGTGACGGGCGGGTCACGCGGGATCGGGCGGGCCGTGGTCGAACGGCTCGCGGGCGACGGCGCCACGGTGGTGTTCAGTTACGCCGCCGACGAACGGGCAGCTCGGCAGGTGGAAGAGACGTGCGGAGGGCGTGCCGTCGCCGTGCGCGCGGACGTGGCCGACCATGACCAGATCGAGCGACTGTTCACCACAGCGGACAAGGTATTCGCCGACAGAGCCGCGGGTCCGCTCTCGGCACTGGTGAACAACGCGGGTGTCATCGATCATGCGCCGATCGACGAACTGACTCCGGAGAGGTTCGAGCGGGTGATGGCGGTCAACGTACGCGGTGCATTCTTCGCAGTGCAGGCTGCGGCCCACCGAATGGCCGACGGCGGCCGGATCGTCACAATCTCCTCCACCAGCACTGCATGGCCCAGCGCGGGCGAGTCGGTCTACGCCGCGAGCAAGGCGGCAATCGAGCAGCTCACCCGGGTCGCATCCCGGGAACTGGGGCGGCGCGGGATCACGGTCAACGCGGTATCGCCTGGCCCCACCGACACCGACATGCTGCGCGCCAGCGCCCCGCCGGAAGCGGTGGCTGGGGTGGCGCACATGACGGCTCTGGGCCGGGTGGGCACTCCGGCCGACATCGCCGCCGTTGTCGCACTGCTGCTCAGCCCAGATGGCGCGTGGCTGACCGGTCAGAACCTCGTAGCCGACGGGGGCCTGGTGTGACAGCGGGCGCTCCATCGTGTCGCTCGATTCCGGCCCCCCAGAAGGACGCCGGAGCTGCCCTTCCTCGATATGGACACTCATGCATACACGTGCCGCGGCGGCTGCTTCTCGCAGCATCTGTCTGTTGGCGACTATTTCGTCCGCAGCATGAGGGCGTGTCGAGTGTTGTCCCCGTAGACGCCAATCTCGTCTCCGTGGATGCCGTATGCATTCTGAAATCGGCCCACTGCCTGCCGGACGTTCGTGTCGAAACGGCCGTTGATGGCGCCGCCGTCATAGACGTGAGGGATCTGGAGCAGCCGTACCTGCAACTCGTAAACACCGTGGCCAGTGTCACCTTGGCGCAGTAGCCCGGTGCCAGGGATCTCGGGAAGCAAGGCGTTGCCAGGAGCTGGCCGGTTCGATTCCCCGGTAGGCGGGGAGGGGACTGCAGGGGCCGGATTCTCAGGCAATGGCCGGTCCGGTTGCTCCAAGGACGCAGGCGGCGTCGCCGGTGCAGAGTCGCCGTTGCTGAGCAGCGAAGAGGCAAGGACCAATCCGCTCACGGCGCCCAGGCCGAAAACTCCGGCGAGCCGGCTGTGTCGCCGGTCGGTGAAGCGGCGATGTCGTTGGCTTCCCCTGGGCTCAGGCGGGCGGACCGGTTCTGGCCGCAGTGGCGTCTGGGAGGGCGGGGAGACGAAGCGGCTCGGCTGCGCGGCCTGCGATCGGTAAGGGGAATCCTCCGTTGAGTTGGTCCTTCGGTGGGCACGGTCCTGTAGAGCGCCTGGGGGCGTCGGGAAGGCTGCCGGCGGTTCGGCCTGCGCCGGGCCCCCGCCGCTCGCAGTGGATGGCTGTCCCGTCTTCGGTGGTGCGACCGCGCCGGGGAACGTGACCGCCTCCTGCCGCACACCGCGTGACCACAGCGGCTCGACCACGGCGTTCTCGGCGACTGGCCGGTCCCGAGCGGGTTGAGGCGGGTCGGCAGATGGTAGGAGGCCTTCCGGACGAACCGAAACCAGTTCGGGCCGGGATCCCACGCCCTGCGTCCCTGAGTGCGGTGGCGACAGGGGCGGGCCGGGATGAGTGGAGCTGCCGTATTCGACTGTTGCGCTGGGGTGGTCCAAGGACGGTAACGGGCTTCCGGACCGTTGGTGCTCCTCCATCGCGTAAAGATCGGCGCGAGCGGCATCCAGGGCTTTCAGAACTTCCTGAAATGAATCTTGGATCTCTTGCGCGGGCTCGCGCCCCCAGTTGAGCGCCCGGGGCGGTTCGGCCTCGTCAAATCCCATCGGTAGTCCTCCTCGACGAACCAGGTCCGGGGCGGGGCGCCACCACGGCCCGCCTAGCGCTGCGTGGAATCCGTGCCGGCAGACCAGTGATGTGCTGAACTGGCCGGTCTACGCGGGAGATCGGCTCGATATCGTCTGTTGGTGAGCCGGACCGCAGAGGTGTGTCTACGGTCTCCTTGTCAAGCGATACGCACTCGGCGTGGCGTTGTCTCAATCCTTTGGCAGGCGATAGCCGCATCTCTGGGTTCCGAGGCGTCCGGCAGGACCTAGGCCGACTTGACGAAAAGGAGGACTTACCGGCCATGATCACGGACTGTGACCGCTCACCTATGGCGTCCCCGCCGCGCGCACCGACCGTGTAACGCGCCTTCTTCGGGCGGTCGGGCGCGCCCAACGGCGTGCTGCTCCTGCCCTGGTGTCGGCGCCGTTGGCGGCAGGGACGATCGGCGGCTGAGAGACGGCCGTCTGGCGCCGGCGTCGCTGCGGCTGCACCTGGGAGAGAAGGAGCGGTCTACGGGCTCCTCCCGGCCATCCCCCAGCCCAACCAGACCGGCGGCCCACAGGGTGACGTCTACTTCAGCCTGGGCTCCAGCTTGGCGGACGTGCGCCTGTCCGTCGCGCTCCTCACCGTCCCGTCCCCCTCACCACCTCACCGCCTGCCCACACGGCCGAGACCGTTCCCCTCCCCGATGCCGTCGCGAGTCTGCCGCTGGCCACCGAATCCCGCGGCGGCTACACCCGCGAGGCGTTCGAGCATTGGAACTCCGGCGACGACCCGGCCGACGGATGGACGACCACGACACTGGCGGTGACCGGGCCGGGGTCGGCTGCCGGCGTTTTCGACGACGGTGCGGGCCGCTTGCACGTAAGGACACGCCTGCCGTGCTGTTGATCACCGCACCCAAGGCTGACATGTCATATTATCTGATCTTCACCTCTCCCTCCACAGGAATATCGAGGTCTGGCCGTTATGCCCGATAGACAGCTCAACAGGGCGTATGAGGAGCTCAGAAGACCCCGTCGCGTCGCTCTCCGCCCGCACGCCGTGGCGGTCTGCGCCACCGCCGCGGTCATGGCGTCGCTCACCGCCTGTTCTTCTACCCGCACGCTCGACGACGTCCAGACGTCCCCAACGCACAGTAGTGCGCCGGCCGCCGCAGTGGCGGGGCCGCCGTCAGCCAGCCTCGGCGCGGCTCTTGCGCGGTCGCTCGCGCCGGTGCTGACGGACGGTGAAACCCGGTTGGCGGTTGCCGTGCTCGACCTGAACAGCGCTGACCGGGAGATCGCGTCTTACCAGGGCGACGTGTTGTTCACCACGGCGAGCATCAGCAAGGTGGACACTCTCGCGGCGTTGCTGCTTCAGGCGCAGGATGAGGGCCGCGAACTGACGAATGAGGAGCGCCAGGCCGCCGAGGCGATGATCACGACGAGCGACAACGACGCGGCGGACCTCCTGTGGCGGGCGATCGGCGAGGGAGAAGGCCTCGACGCGGCGAACGAACGGCTGGGGCTTTCCTCGACACATGGCGGGCCCGGCGTCCACTGGGGCCTCACCCAGACGACAGCGAAGGACCAGATCCGGTTGTTGCAGTCGGTTTTCCCCCATGGGCTGGCGGACCCAGCCCGCACGCGCGAAGGGCTGAACCCGGAATCCCAGGCCTACATCCGGGAGCTGATGGGTGACATCGTGGAAGGCCAGGACTGGGGAGTGTCGGCCGCATCCTCCCGCTGGTCACTCAAGAACGGCTGGCTGCAGCGCACTGCAACCGGGCTGTGGGTCATCAACAGCATTGGACAGGTCAGGCTGCCGGGACACCGGTACCTGGTCTCGGTTCTCAGCAGCGGCAACACGTCGAAGCAAGGCGGCATCTCGCTGATCGAACGGGCGGTGAAAGCGGCGATCGACGCAGCCAGCGCCCATGCCCGTCACACGCCGACTGCCGCAGATGCCACGAGGCCAGTAGGGCTCCGTTAGGTCAGTCTTGATCCCGCCCGTGTGGGCCTCGTGGCCGGAGTAGCTTCGTTTACTTCGAGCAGCAGCTGTCTGTGCATGCGGGAGGCATCCGGCGTGTGGACGCATCAGGTCACCGCGGTCATCAGGGCCGGGATGGCGAACAGCGGGGCGAAAGCGAACCCCCGGAGGCGATTCGCGGAACCTTCCTGGTCGTGGACAACGGCAAGTCGAAGTTCACCACGCAGCCCAAGGACGGTGAGGCCGAGCTCCGGCACGCGCGCCAGCACCAGCACCGCTCCGCTCGCGTCTGCTTGGCGCCACGCTCTGAGCAGGATGTTGAGCCCGGCGGAGTCGCAGAACGACATCCCGGACAGGTCCAGCACGATGAAGCGGTCACCGCGGGCGATCAGCTCCTTGAACTGTGGGCGGAACGCCGGGGTGGTCAGGTAGTCCATGTCGCCGCTGACCCTGGCGACCACGCAGTTGTCGGAGGCGATCGTCTCGACCAAGGGATCAGCCATCACGCTCTCCAACCGTCTCGCCGGAAGAGGGCAGCGGGATCTCGACATGGGACCTACCGGCCGCCTGCCCGGTCCTTGACGTCCTACACGGCCGTTCACTCCTTCCGGGGATCCAGGCGCGTCCGCGACACACACTGGCTAAGATCCCCAGGTCTGCCGGACCGGACGGCACCGCGCTCTGGCAACGTCCGGTCCGACAGACCTACCCCGGCCCTCGCCCGCCGCTCGCTGCGGCACTCAGCCACGGTGACCAATCCCCGCCAGAGAAACGCCTGGGCACTTAAGGACGCCGTACCAGGCCGGCTGCGTCGCGGTCCCCACCCGCAGCTGAGTCACCAGCCCCGACGTCCACCATCAAGTTGACGTGACCGTGTCGTTGTCCGAGCGGTGCCCGTTGGACCGGTGACACTGGTGCAGCGTGTTACCAGCGGTCCGGAGCTGGCGCCCCTCCGAGCGTTCAGGTCAGGCCGCGCTTCTCATCCGGTTGCACCGGCCGGTGGTCGGCGGGCCCCGGGACGTCATGGCCGATAGCACCCGGGGCCCGCCCTCCAACGGCCCGCAATCCGCATGCCGTCCATCGGGGCGACTGCAGCATGGGCGGGCGGTTCAGCCTCATTGACACGGGTGAGGCCGGGCAGGCTGACAGTGTGTTCCGTGTGCTGCTCCGGGTGGGCTTCGAGGAGATCGAGGTTGAGGCCCGGCTCGGCACGTTCACCGCAGGTGGCTGGCCCAGTGGCCGCAGTGGGGTGGCATCCTGCACGACGTGCCGGCCCGACTCGCCGCTGCCGTGCACCACGGCGATGACGTGCACCACGGCGATGACGTGAGCATCCGCTTCGTTCCCCGTGGGCAGGAGCGGCGGATTCACGCTGTGGGTCGCATCACTGAGGACCAGGAGCTCTTCGATGTGCTCTTCCTCGGACGGGGACCGTCCCGTCGGACCTGGAATGACGCCCTGCCCGGGGGCCAGCGGAGGGTGCAGCGCCAGTTGTTCAGTCCCGCCGTGTGACGCCCGTGGGGCACGGCACGATGGCCGTCACGGTCTTCCCCGCCGCGTGGGCCTGCACGCGTACGTCGACCGACAGGTTCTGCACCAGGTGCCAGCCGAACCCACCCGGCCTGGTCAAGTTCATCGGCAGGGGCTGCGGCGGGAGGGGGCTGGCACCGTCCACCGCCACCGCCCCGGCATCCAGCCGGAACCCGGTCACCCCGCCGGCATTCAGCACCGCATTGGTGAACAGCTCCGACACCACCAGCAGCACCGCATCCGTTGCGCTGCCGGCCATCCGGCGCGGCCACCAACAAGAACCCACGGGCCGCATCCCTCGCCTGCTCAGCCGTGCGCATACCGCCGTCATCGCCGGGCTCGTGGTCTTTCTCAGGCGGCTGCACCATCACGGTCTCCGGCGGCTCGGTACTTTGACCACTAGCGACTGCCCCCGATGGACCGCATCATCCCGCAGCCCACTCCCCCGCCAGACTCCCCAACAACCCTGCCCGCCAGGTGGGAAGCACCGATGCCACCCGTTGAGATGGAGGCAGACATACAGCTACGGAGCCTACGAAAATCCCTTGCGGCCAAGGGCGTTGATCGCCGTACGGTTGCTCCCCGTGACCATCGAGATGCCCTACCAGCCACTTCCGATCAACCAGTCCGACGTGCGCTACATCCACGGACCCGATTCCGCCCCACAGCAGGGCGTGCCCGCTGGCGAGACGGTCGAGCTCGAGTGGAGGGACAGCGAGGTCTACCCGGGAACCTTCCGGAAGTTCTGGGTACACGTGCCTGCACAGTACGACCCAGCGGAACCGGCATCCTTGATGGTGTTCCAGGACGGATGGTGGTACCTGGACCCTGCAGGGGAGGTACGCGGCGCGATCGTCCTGGACAACCTCATTCACCGCGGCGACATCCCCGTCACCATCGGCGTGTTCGTCGATCCCGGCGTCTTCCCCGATGCGGAGAACCCGAAGAACCGCAACACCGAGTACGACGCCTTCGACGACCGGTACGTCACCTTCCTCCTCACCGAGATCATCCCGCAGGTTGCGGAGCGCTATACCATCGCCCTGTCGCCCGACAGGTGGGGTATCTGCGGTGGGAGCAGCGGCGGCAACTGCGCCTTTACCGCCGCGTGGCTGCGTCCGGACAAGTTCCGCCGCGTCATCGGATACCTGTCCAGCTTCGCGCAGATGCCGGACGGCAACCCTTACCCAGACCTCATCTCCCGCGTCCCCCGCAAGCCGCTACGCATCTTCATGCAAGGCGGCCACCGCGACCTGCACTGGAATGAGCCACAGTGGAACTGGCTCGCCGAAAACCTGCGCGTGGCAGCCGCTCTCGCTGAAGCGGGCTACGACTTCCGCCTTGTCCTGGGAGACGGCGGACACAGCCCCAACCACGGCGGCGTCCTGCTGCCGGACGCTCTGCGCTGGCTGTGGCGGCCCAACGAAGATTGATCGATACCTGCTCATCCAACCTGGCGCCGACGGCGGTGAGGTGGGCTGCACCCTGGTCACATAAAGGCGTGAAGCTCCTGGTAGGCGAGTTCCCAACTGAGATCACTCGCTTGACCAGGAGCGTCGTCGTGCTTGCCTACCCGTCCGCGATCGACCTGTCCAGCTCACACTTGCGCTTCCTGACCAGGCAGCTCGCCGAGCGCCGCCGACAGGTCGGCACCCGCTGGCGGCGCCTGCCCCCGAACCGGCAGGCCCTGCTCGTCCTGGCCCACCTGCGCTGCGGTGACACCTACACCCGGCTCGCGGCCTCCTTCGGCATAGGTGTGGCCACGGTCTACCGCTACATCCGCGAGGCCGTGGACCTCCTGGCCGCGCTGGTTCCCACGCTTCAACAGATCCTCAAACGCGCGGCAACCAAGGCGTTCGTGATCCTGGACGGCACCCTGCTGCCCATTGACCGGATCGCCGCCGACCGGCCCTTCTACTCGGGCAAGCACCGCAAGCACGGCATGAATGTCCAAGTCCTCACCGACCCATTCGGCCGCCTCCTGTGGGTCTCCGCCGCCCTGCCCGGCGCCGTGCACGACATCAAGGCGGCCCGCACCCACGGCATCATCGACGCCTTGGCCGAGGTCGGCATGGTTTGCTACGGCGACAAGGGTTACCAGAGCGCAGGCGGCACCGTGCGAGTGCCCTTCCGCGGCAAACACCGCGACCTCTCCGTCGGTCAGCAGGCCGTCAATGTCGCCCACGCGCGCATCCGCGCCGTCGTGCGAACAGGCCATGGCCACCCTGAAGAGCTGGCGTCTCCTGCGCAAACTGCGGTGCAGCACCACCCGCATCACCGGCCTCGTGCAGGCCGTCCTCGCGCTTCACATCGGATGGGCCTGAGGTTGGAAAAGGCTCAGTGACTCACTTACCGCACAGTTGCCGGGCGTGTGGCCGACTGCTGCGTCGGACGGAGTGAACGGGCGCGGGGCGGAGACGTGACCTGCACCCCATTCGGGAACACCGTCTTCATGGGACGCCGGCACCCTCGCGAGAAGGCAGCGAGGAGCGCCCAGGTGGGCTGGCCCATGCCCGTCACCACAACGCTTCCGCGACTACCTCCTCCTGGCCGAGGTCGAGGCGGGGATTCAGCCACCGGCACTGGTCGGCCGCTTGGAGAAGCGGTGCCACCAGTGGCGGCGTCTGGGGTGCACGGCGCGGCCGAGCCGACGACCGATCAGCAGGTAGCCCAGCAAGGCGCCCGCCGTGTTGAGCAGAACGTCGTCGATGTCGAAGGCCCGCCCGGTGATCAGGGCGCCTTGGACGAGTTCGACCAGCAGCATTACCAGCGCCGTGAGCCCTGCCACGCGCAGCAGCCCGCGGGCTTTGGGAACCAGCACCGGCAGCAGCACGCCGAACGGAATGCCCAGCACGATGTTGCCGCCGAGTTGCTTGATGGTGTCGCGGAAGGCGGGCTGCGCGAGATAGTTGCGGATGGAATCCCCGGGGCGCAGATTGGTGTGTGTCAACGACGCGGAGGCGGCCGACGGTTCCAGAGTCAACCGGGCCAGCAACACCGCGAAGGCCACCATTGCGGCGAAAGCCAGCAGCATGGCCACCGCCCGGCCCCACCATGGGGGGCCGGTCGTGCCATGGCCCGCCCGGCCCCCTGCCTTCTTCGCGGTTTCCTCGTGCAGAACTGTGCGCGCCATCACGGCCCCCAGTCGGTTGATTGCACGTTCCGTTACCCCCGATGAGAAGCGGCACGCGCCCCGCGGTTCACACGGGTCCCGTGCGGCCGAGCGTGAAGAGCCCACTCCGGCGGCGTTGGAGGCGCTGTTCGCAGAGCGCGGCGTGGCGGCGCCGTGGGTGCTGTGCCCGTCGACGACCGACCAGGCGAATTGCTGGCAGGTCGGCTCTACCGCTGATACGGACCCTGCCGTTCTGCGGGCCCCGGTCTCGATGGCAGCCGGAGGTCCGACGCCACGCGCCATGTTCGCCGAGGCCTTCGGGGTGGGTGCTGGCGAAGGTGCGCGAGGGGCGGGGACCGGCCCCGGGTGTGCTGCACGCGCCGGACTGCGAAGAGGCACCGCAGGGCGCACTGCTGCTCGATGTGGAGCACGTGTTGAACCTCGCGGAAGACCCGGGGACGCGGCTGTGCCGCGCTGTCCCGCCCAGCCCCCTGGTCGTCCACAGCGATGTCCAAGCGCCGACGCGCCTCGGCGGTAGCGGCCGCAGCCTCAGCAAGAGCCTGGGCGAGTTCCGGCCCGGCGCCGCCAAGGGCCTCGATGAGGGTGTCGATCGCGTCGAGGACGTCCTCAGCGGCCACCGTGCTCCAGCCACCCGGGCCCGCGAGGTCCGCGAGGTGGCACGCGGTCTCCACAGCCTGCTCGGCTGCCTTCTCCACCCCGGGCCCGGCCTGCGCCGACAACTCCATAACCACTCAACGACCGTTCCGCTCGAAAGGGACCGGTGTCCTTCGACATCGAAGATAGTCCCGTGCAGTGCGCTGATCTGGGGCGACTGGGTGGGATGTCAATGGGTGCGGCTCGTCTCGAGTGAGCCAGGCGTGCTGTCTCGTGAGGTTGGTGCCGCTAGGCGGAACTAGTGGTGCTGGTCGGCAGGGCCTGCTGATAGAGCGCCACCAACACACCGTGCACGGGCTGGCCCTCTGCATCATCGTCGGCCTCATCGACCAATTGGGCGAGGGCCTCGCCGAGTTCTCTTGCCTTCGCAGGGCTCAAACGCAGGTGGCGCAGTGTCAGGTGAGTCGCGACGGGAGAGCGGTCCAGCTCCTGGGCGACCGCGGCGAGCATCGCGGCGGTGCCTGCCGCTTGGGGTTCGGCGACGACCATCTGGCGGGCCGTGCGCTGGTAGTACTGCTCGGTGCCGCCGCGGACCTGGCGGGTCCAGGCGATGTGGACCAGCGCGGCTTCGCGGAGCACTTTGAGGTGGTGGGCCACGTTGCCCTTCTTCGCGTCGAGCTGCGCCGCAAGCTGGCTGGTGGTGGCAGGCCGGTGGCCCAGGGCGAAGAGCAACCGCTGACGCAATGGGTGAGAGAGCGCCGCGAACTGCTCAGGCGCACCGATCTCCAGGACGTCCTCAGGAGGCGGTGAATAGGGAGGCTGATCACGCATACCGAAAGCGTCTAAACTCTTTGACGCTTTCGCAAGGGCAGTGCTCTACTCCCTGCCATGACGACTCCGACGAAGCTTGCGCCGGCCCCTGTCATCGACGAGACGGCCCGGCTGCTGACCGAGCACTACGTTTTCGCCGAGATAGCTGAGCAGCTGGCCGGCCTGCTGCAACGACGCCTCACCGGGGGCGCCTACGACGTCGACGACGCCGAGGAGCTCGCCCGCCTGGTCACCGCGGACCTGCAGTCCGTCAACGGCGACCGGCACCTGAGACTGAAGCACCACGCCGCCCCGGTCTCCCCGAAGCAGGGGGCGGCCACCCGGGACGCCATGCGCCGGGACTTCGATTCCTCTCTGGGCGGTGCGCCCCGGGTGCAGTTGCTCGACGGAGGGGTCGCTCTGGTGGAGCTGGCACCGATGCTGTTTCCGCTGGAGTGGGCCGCCGAACCGCTGAGCGCCGCGCTCACCCTGGCCTCCCGCGCCCAGGCGCTGATCGTGGACCTGCGCGCCAACCGGGGCGGCGACCCGGACGCGGTCGCCTTCGTCTGCAGCTACCTGCTCGATGAGCGCACCCACCTCAACACCATGTACTGGCGCGGCGGCGAGCGCAGCGAGCAGTCCTGGAGCCTGCCGCACGTTCCCGGCGCGCGCTTCGGCGGCAGCAAGCCGTTGTATGTGCTGTCCAGCGACAGCACCTTCTCTGCCGCTGAGGAGCTGGCGTACGACCTACAGCAGCTCGGCCGCGCCGTAGTCGTCGGCGAGCCCACCCGCGGAGGCGCGCACCCGTGCCAGGGCTGGACCCTGCACCCACACCTTGAAGCCACCGTCCCCGTCGGCCGCGCCATCAACCCCGTCTCCGGCACGAACTGGGAGGGCACCGGTGTGCAGCCGGACATCCCCTGCGCCGCTGCTGACTCCCTCGACCACGCCCACGCCCTGGCCCTCGCCCGACTGGCAGGCTGACCAGTCCAGCTCATCGACAGCACTGCACGCCCCCAACGGTCGTAGGGGACGCCCTGAAGGCAGCTTTCGAGCGCCGGAAGCAGACGCATGGGGAGGTCGTCGCAACTGGCTTGGTACACAGCGGCGAGCGTGGCTTCCCACACGGAGAACTGCAGGAAGAAGCTGCTCAGCGCTTCCTGCTCGGGCACGGGGTGGCTGTCCTCGAACCATACGGTGGGGTCGGCGCGGGCCGACAGTGGGGCCCGTCCGGTGGCAGGACGGACGTTCGCCTTCAAGGGCGGAGGACCAGCTTCCCCTTCGTGTGACGGCCAAGCAGGTCCTCGTGCGCGTCGCGGGCCCGCGCCAGGTCGTACTCCGCGCCGACCAAGGGCCGCAGGCGACGCCGCGCCGTGAGGTCGAGCAGCTCCGCCAGCTCCGCACCGCCGGCGCCGTTCCTGGCGATGAGCGGGATGACCCAGAAGCCGGCGACGGTGATGTTGTCCACCGCCAGTCGGCTCGGCGCAATCGCGGAGGCTGTCTGCCGGGACGAGGCGCCGTAGGTCACCAGTCGGCCGAGGTGTCCGAGTGTGTCCAGGCCGGCGTCGAGGACGGGGCCGCCGATGGCGTCCAGGACGATGTCGACCGGGTGTCCGTGATTGGCGTCAAGGACCCGCTCTCGATAGCCTTCCGCGTCACCGTCGATCGCCGCGTCCGCGCCGAGTTCGAGAGCAAATGCGCGCTTCTCGTCGGACGACGCCGTGGCGATGATCCGTCCTGCCCCGAACTCCCGGGCCAGTTGGACGACGAGACTGCCCGTCCCGCCCGCGGCGGCATGGACCACCACGCTCTCACCGGGCCTGATACGCGCGACCGACCGCAGCAGATGCCACGCCGTCAACCCCTGTACGAGAACTGCCAGCGCTTCGCCCGCACTCACCCCCTGCGGTAACGCGACCAGGTGGCGGTCGGCGACGACCGTCTTGGCAGCGTAACCGCCCTGCGGAACATAGCCGAGGACTCGTCGGCCGGCTGGGGTCCGGCCGACAACCTCCATGCCAGGAATACGGGGCAGCGGACCTTGGGGGGCGTACGGACCGTCGGTGTGCTCGCCCGCGATCTGCTTGATGTCGCCGAAATTGACACCCGCGGCCTCCACCTGGACCAGAGTCTCGCCCGGCCCCGCCAACGGATCCGGCACATCGGCCTCCTCCAGGACCTCCGGCCCACCGAACCTCCCGAACCTCCCGAACCGCATGGCACGCATGAATGCCCTCCTGTGAGATCACTGTTTCCAGCCCGTCTGAAGAGCTGTCCCGCACTGCTGGTCAACGGCAAAGCATGTGCGGAGTGCGGTCACCGGGCCGGGAAGCGGGTGCCCCAGGGTTCCTCTTCCAGGAGGAGCCCATTGGTCATGTAGCTGATCGTGCGGTACCAGCCGGCCAGAACGAGGAGTTCGAGCAGCTGGGCATCCTCGTAGTGCACAAAGCCAACCTTCCGGCCACAAACTACGGCCGGTGTACGGAGACAACCTCGTACGGTACGAGGTCGAGCGTCGCGATCTCCAGTATTTGCTCCATGCACGCCCGCACATCGGCGTCTTCGCGCGCGGCCGCCAGATCCGCTTGCGAGCGCCACTGGTTGTAGTTGGCCACTCGAGTGCCCTCAAGACCCCGGTGAATATTGGCCTGCACATAGCCAGGCTGCTTCGGCATGACCTCCCGCGCCATGTACTGGAGCAGCTCGATGAGACGTTGCTGATTCTCGGGAGCGACAGTGAAGACATTGATGTAAGTGACCAGGTCCCCGCCCGTGCTGATCTCGGTCATGCTCAATATCTCCTCGCAGGCCCTGTGAGAGATGGTGTCTTTCACAGGAAGCAACACGGATCGGCACCGCGTTTCTTCCAGGCCCTGGCACTGCCCAACGGTTCTTAGGCAGTTGAGCAGGGCAGTGTTCCGAGTCCGCGCTATTGGGGGATGGTGACCAGGATGCGGCCGTGGCCACCGCCGGCGTCGACGTGGTCGTGGGCCTTGGCGATGTCGTCCAGCAGGTAACGGTCGCCGACGGCGACGGTAAGGGCGCCGTCGGCGGCGGCGGAGGTGAGGTCGCGGGCGGCCTGACGCTTGGCCTCGGCGGGGAAGTCGTCACTGCCGAGCAGCCGCAGGGTGACGTTGTTGAACAGCAAGGGCCAGAAGGGGATCGCAGTGCGGTCCGTGCGGGTGGCGTAGGCGGCGATGACGGCTCCCTGGGCGGCGACGGCGTTGTCGAGGTCGGCGTTGTCGGACAGCGCGACCTCGATGATCCGGTCGACGCCCCGCGGCGCGTACGAGCGGATGGCTGTGGCGGGGTCGCCGGTGTCCAGGGCGACGGCGTGGGAGACGACGGCCGGGTCGACGCGGTCGAGGTCCGCGGTCCGGCGGACGGTGGCGATCACAGTGGCGCCGACCCAGTGGGCGAGCTGGGCGGCCAGGGAACCGACGCCGCCGAGAACTCCGTGGACCAGGAACAGTTGGCCGTCGACCGGGCCGTCGGCGAAAACGGTGCGGTGGGCGGTGATGCCAGGGATGCCGAGGCTCGCGCCCAGCTCGTCACTGAGGTGGTCGGGCAGGGGTGCGGCCTGGTGGTCGGGTACGACGGTGTACTGGGCGGCGGTGCCGAAGGGGCGGTAGGACTGGGCGCCGTATACCCAGACCCGTTGTCCGACGCGGTGGGCGTCGACCTGGGCGCCCACGGCGTCGATGACTCCGGCGGCGTCGCTGTGCGGGATCACTCGCGGGTAGGGCATGGACGAGCCGAGCCAGCCGCGCCGTTTCTTGGTGTCGCCGGGGTTGACGCCCGAGACGGTGACGCGGACGCGGACCTCGCCGGGGCCGGGGACCGGATCAGGGAGTTCGCCGACGTGCAGGACGTCGGCGGCGGGGCCCTGGTCGTCGTACCAGGAAGCAAGCATGGGGGTACCTCCGTGGGCCGTCAGCTCGCGGGAGCGGCGGGCGCATGTGGATCGCTGTCGGTGCATGCGGTGTCGAATGCGGGCGGCTTCTCCCCGAGGGTCTCGCGCAGCCACGTCCGTTCGGCGCGGCTGGTGGCGCGGGCGGTGAGCAGCATGCCCCGCCGGTAGGGGTCGGCGATCTCCTCGGCACGCAGGGGCCGCTCGTTGTCGTAGAAGAAGCTCGCCGGTTCTTCCAGGAACTCCAGCCGTCTTCGCAGCACCGCGTGCTGTTCGGCCACGTCAGGCAAGTGAGAGAGGAATGCCAGAACGACGTAGAACCGGGTGAAGTCGGTGATCTCATGGTCGGCGGGCTTGCGCAGGCGCTGAAGCATTTCGGCCCGTCCGGCCGCGGTCAGGCTGAGCACGTACCGGGCCGCCCCGGCGGCCGGGTCGGCGCGCCGCTCGATCAAGCCCGCCTTGGTCAGACGGTTGATTGCCGGATACAGGCTGCCGTCACTGACCGGCCGCGTGTAGCCGGTCAGCTGTGAGAGGCGGCGGCGCAGTTCGTGTCCGGGCAGGGGAGTCTCGGCCAGGAAGCCGAGTATCGCGAGTTCCAGCATGAATTCATCTTCGCACGCAGACATCGAATCGATGTGAACATCGAATCGATGTTACGCTCGCAGGTCCCCGCTCAAACGTCTCTGGAAGGGCACAGCAAGATGCCGTCGCAGTCCACCGAGTCAGTGATGAACCGCTTCGTCGAGTTCATCAACACGGGCAACGAGGATCTCGCCCGCGAGGTCATTTCTCCGGACGCGGTGTTCCACGCACCCAGTCACCCGGAACCACTGCGGGGGCCCGATGGGTACATGGAAGTCCTCGGGATGATGCGCGGCGGCTTCTCGGATGTCGAGTGGACGCTGGAGGAGACGGTCACCGAAGGCGACACAGTGGCCGCGCGGTTCACGATGCGAGGAACCCACGACGGTGAATTCTTCGGGATCCCGGCGAGCGGCAACAAGATCTCGGTGAAGGCCATGAACTTCTACTACCTGGCCGACGGCCGGATCGTCGGCGAACGGGGCCAGCCCGACCTGCTCGGGGTGATGCAGCAGATCGGTGCCCTGCCGGCGTCGTGAACCTCGTAGCGCCGCATGAGATCGGTCTTCTTCTTGATCCGGCGCCTTCGCGCAGGCAGCGCCCGTCGCGGTGATAGCTGCATGGGGTGTCTTGTCATCGCTGACGTGACCGGACCGGGCGTGGGAGTGCTCGCCGCCCTGCGGCGAATACTGCAACCCTCGAATACCGACACTCCACCAGTGGTGCGCGAGACGACCGAGGCGATCGTCGGCGCGATCACCGGCCCCTTGGCCGCTCCCAGCAGTCTGCTGCTCGGCAGTTACGGCGACGGCGGCCGTCTGCAGTACACCGGCCGCACCACCGCCCTCGCCCAGGCAGCGAGCAGCACGGTCGCCGGGCTACTCGCCCGGGCGCGGCGCGGTCATCCGTGGACGGGCCGGTCGTTCTCCGCCGAGTGGGGCAGCCGGGAGACGCTGAACGTCACGCTGGTGGAACCCGAGCTGGTGGTGGAAGTCGGCGTCGATGTCGCCCGCGACGCCTCCGGCCGGTGGCGCCACCCCGCCCGCTTGCACCGTGCCCGCCCTGACCTCTCCCCCGGCGACGTCCCCCGCTGGTCGTCGCCGCCTCGCTGACGGTGGCGCGGGCGCGGCGGCCCCGCCGACGCGCAACCGGCTGAGCACGCCCCGATCCCCTCGCCGGCCGCCCAGCCTGCCCCACCCACCCACTTTCCTTGTTCTTCCTGCTGTGGGGCTGGTCCGGGGGGCATAGAGGGGATGTCGGGCCTCCGACCACGGCCTAACCGGCGTGGTGACCTGCACGGACACGGGGACGCTCCTGCGGGGCGCGCAACAGTAGGCGCAACCCCTGGCGCAACATCCAGCGCACCGATAGGCGCAACCTCGTGCTCGCGGTCGACCGAGGCGCCCGGTCACGCGGCCTGGACGGCTCCCCGGGCGCGGGCCAGCTGCCGCAACTCCGAACGCGCCGCCGGCACCGAGGGGGCGGGGGACCGACGGTTATGGACCGTCGGACCGCGACGTCCCACCGGCAGTCCCCGGCACTTGGGCACCGTGCACAGCTGACGGACGAATGTGGTCAGCGTGCACCGTGGTACCGCGAGTGCGGCTGCTTCTAACGTCCTACCTGATGGTCCGGCCCCCGGCCGGAAGGTTCTGCCAGAGAGGCCGTTCACTCATGTTCGCGTCCATCGGTCACAGACGGGCCGCCACCCTGGCGGGCTCGTTCCTCGCGCTCGCCGCCACCTCCGTACTGGTGGCATCTCCCGCCAGTGCAGGCGACTATGACGTCTTTGACGCAAAGTCGTGTTGCAGCAACGGATCGCTCGTCACGTTCACGGCGTACGGCGAGCACCTCTACGTCATGGACGGGTCCCGGGACGACCACGGTGCGGTCGGGCAGTGGCGTTACACCGTCAGCGGCGCCACGATCCACTCGTACTACAACGGCCGTGGCTACGGCTTCCAGGACGACAATGACCTGGACCTGGGAGAGAACCTGTCGATCCAGATTCGGGGCTGTCTCCAGGACGGCTCCGGCGGCACCCCTTGGAATTGCGGCTCCTGGGTGAACGCCCACACGTGAGCCTCCCCAGGCGGCCACGGAACGGTCACGGGCTCCGGCAGAACGCGTCTGCCCGGAGGGCGGTGTGCGGGCGGCCGGTCACGCTCAGGGCGTGAACCAGGTCGTGGATGCCCGATCCGGTGGTCAGCAGATCGCGGTTGAGCAGGCTTTCGGCGGCACGCAGATGAGCCCGGACGGTATTCCGGCTCAATCCCACGCGTGCCGCCGTCCGCCGGGCGTCGGTGTCGGCGTCAATCCATGCGCTCACGGTGATGTGGAGGGTGGAGGGCCGGGCACCGTGAAGGGGGCGCAGAAAGGACTCCGCCCAGTCGACGGCGGGTCCCGTGCGCAGCAGGTCTTCCAGGTGCGGCGGCGCGAGGTGCGGCAAGCCCGTGGCAACGGACTGGGGTCCTGCGAGGGACAGGGCCAAGTCGACGGTGGCGCGGGCGCGGACATCACTGAGGTCCACTCCCAGGGCCTCCTCCGCCCTGCGGCAGTGGGCCGCGACCGTGGTGCGGCTGATGTGCAGCAGTCGGGCCACGGCGGATCGCGGGAATGTCACAGCGAGGCGCGTGACGTCCACGGTGGTCTTCGGCAGGTCGCGCAGCGGAGCCAGGAAGGCGGTCGCCCAGGCCAGGGCCTCCTGGCGGGGCAGGAGGTGTGCCAGCGAAGGCCGGCCGCGGTAGGCGGCCATCCGCCGGGGGGAGTTGCGGGCGACGGCCAGGGCGTGCAGAGCCTCACCGTATGCCGTGGCTGTCAAGGTGAGCGGGTGGGCTCTGCTGATGCCCAGTGCATACCCGGGGTTGTCCCCTATGAGCCGGCGCAGCACCTCGGCCTGCTCCGGGCGGCCATCGGGCTCCGCATCCTCGGCGATCGGGCAGATCAGGTGGTCCTTGAAGGCCGGGCAGTGCACCATCAGGCCCGACCCGTGGTAGCCCGAAGAGTCCAGATGAGCTCTGACCAGCCGGTCCCGGTCAGCGTCCGGGCAGCTCAGCAGGTACACCCGCACCCGCTCCGCATCCAGCAGCGGCGGCACGTCGCCAGTGGTCATCCGTCTGGCCAGGGTGATATCCCCGGTCATCAGCGCCGTCAGCACGGCGAAGCGCAACTGCCGGGCCTTGTCCTCGTATTCGCGCAGGCTGCTGTCGGCCGCCGACGCTCGCCCTTGCAGCTCGAGGAGAGTGCCGACGTAGGACGCCAGCGCCGCCGACTCCCGCGACAGCGCCGAGGCTCCGACCGTGACCAGCACCGGGTGTTGTGCGCGTAGGCCGAACGCCTCGATGTGCACTGCGCGCGTACCCACGCGGAGCGTGGCCGCGGCCAACCGCCCGTCCGCCAGACGCTCCAGCTGCTCTCTCAGTGCACCCAGGATCTCCGCAGGGAACCGGGCCGTTGCGGCCTGCACCGCCAACCCGCGCCCCACCCACGCGGCATCCACGTCGATCCGGTGCTCGAGCCAGGCCAATACCTCGCGCGGGGGCGACGGCCGCCTTATCAACCGCAGCAGTTCGCCGAGGCTCTCCGAGTTCTTCTGCATGGTGAACAGAAAAGCAGGAAGAGAGGCGAAAGTTGCACGACTTCGCGTGGCGCCCTGGGGATGAGTGGGCCGTACGCCTGCCGCGCACGGAAGGTGCCCCGGATCTCCTGCGCAAGGAGTGCCGTCGGCTGCCTGTCCTGGCCCCGCGCGTCTTCCGCACGACGTCGCCATGGTGATGGAGGGGTTGGTCTTCAAAAGGCTGGACGAGGCCTACCGCCTCGGTCAGGGGCTGGCAGAAATACAAGGTCCGCGAGACGAGCGAGGCGATCGTCGCGCGATCACCGACTCTTTGGCCATTCCCCGCACGCTGCTGCTCGGCAGGTACGACACCGAAGGGCGCTTTCAGTACGTCGGCCGCACCACCTCCCTCGCCCAGGCGGCAGGTACGGCGGTCGCCGGTCTGCTCGCTGCGGGGCGGCGCGGTCATCCATGGACAGGCTGGTCGTTCTCTGCCGGGTGGGGCAGCCAGGAGAAGCTGAACGTCACGCTGATGGAACCCGAGCTGGTGGTGGAAGTCGGCGTCGACGTCGCCCGCGACGCCGCCGGCCGGTGGCGCCACCCCGCACGCCTGCACCGCCCTCTCCCAAGTCGACCCGCTCCAGCCACTGCTCGCCCACGGCCGTTCCTCCCCCTTCGCGCCCATCATCACAATCTTCGTACGCTAGAAGATCGATAGGCTCAAGATGTGACGGCAGAACGGTCTTTGGCGACCCATCAGCGCTCGCTGGGCGATCCCAAGGTCAGGTACCCGTTGTGGCCACCGATGACCAGCGGAGCCCGCGCACCAGCACCGACGAGATCTCCTACCCAGTCGAGGTCGATTACGCCTACGCCCGGGCCGACCCTGTCATGTTCGCCATTGGCGCGGGGCGGAGCGGCGGGCTGGACCGCTGGGCGCCGCTGCTGCCGCCGCTGGCCGCACCCGGGCTGAGTGAAGGCGGTACGCCGCTGATCGAGGTGGAAGCCGGTGTCTTCATCAAAGATGAATCTCGTAACCCCACTTGGAGCCACAAGGACCGGATGAACCGGTGCACCGTCAGCGCCGCCGTCGCCTCCGGGGGCCCGGGAATTGTCGTAGCGTCGTCCGACAACCATGGGGCCTCTGCGGCCGCCTACGCTGCCCGCGCCGGCCTGCGGTGCGTGGTCATCACGGGCCCCGAACTGCCGCCCGCCGTCGATTCTTTCCTGAACGCCTACGAGGCGGTGGTTCTGCCGGTGCCCTGGGAAGCGCGGTGGCCGCTGATGCGCCGGATCGTTGACCGCACGGGCCTGCACCCGGTCAGCAGCCTCACCACCACCCACACCGGTCACGCCTTCGGTCCCGAGGGATACAAGACCATCGCCTACGAGGTCTACCAGGACCTCGGCGTCCCCGCAGCTGTGTTCGTCCCCACGGCGTACGGCGAACTCCTCTTCGGCATCTGGAAGGGATTCACCGAACTTCGGCGCCTCGGCCTGACCGAGCGGCTGCCGCGGATGTATGCGTGTCAGCCGACCGCGGCAGCACCGCTCGCCGAGGCCATACGGCACGGCGTACCCGCGGCTCACGTCACGGTGGGGCAGACCGAGGCATACTCCATCGTCTCCCCGGTCAGCAGCTACCGCGGCGTGGTCACCATCCAGGACAGCGGCGGCCAGGTCCTCGAACTCAGCGACGCACAACTCGAGGCCGCTCGCCAGGAGCTCGCCCGAGCCGGCCTGTGGACCGAACTCTCCAGCGCCGCCGGACTCGCGGGACTACGCATCCTTGGCGACGTCGACGGCCCGGTGGTCTGTATCTCCACCTCCAGTGGCTTCAAGAACCGCAGCGTCGGCCTCCGCCGAACCGAGGCGATCGCCCCGGATTGGGACGACGTGCGCAGCACACTCGACGCGGCGGGAATTCGCGACTGACGCTCCGGCTCTCCTGGGCACGTAACCGAACGGCGACAGGGCTAGGTGCTGTTCGAAGTGCTGAACAAAGCCACCGCTCATTCAGGCGAACGGGTAGGTGCGATGGGACATGGCTTTCCTGGTCTGCGGTCACTACCACTCTCTCACTGACGCGAGGCCGACACATCGCAGTCCGGCTTGGGGTATTTCTGAGTAACAGCAAGAGCGGGTGCGGGAAGCTGAGCGCCGACAAGCTCCGGCAGCTGGCAGACCGCGGGGTGGAGTGGGCGACGGCATAGAGCCGCATGGGAGGCCGGCTGCGCGAGGGTCCGTGCCGGACGCAGACGGCACGGACCTTTGCTCTCCCCCGCTTACCGCGGGGGCCGTGACGCCGCCTTCCGATGACGCTCCCGGGCCCGAGCTGCTGCCGGTTCCGGTCCGTGTCGTACTGCCCCCCGACCCAGTGCTGCGGCAGCCGCAGCAGGAAGTCGTCACGCGGCTGTGGAAGCGGCGGCAGACGGAGTCTGGCCAGCCCACGGACCCGGCCCGATTGCGGCGGGCCGGGGTCCGAGTGCCACAGGCAGGGTTGTCGCAGCCCTTGGTACTCGTGGGTCAGTGGTGTTTGTCGATTACTCGGAAGCTGCCTACGAGCGCGAATGGCACCACGGCCCCGTCGAAGACCATCGTGCCGGGGATTGCGCTGCTGGAGCCTCGGGGCCCAATAGTCGCAATTGGAGCGCCAGCGTCGCAGGTAATCCCGTTAAAGAATTCGACGGTCTTGTCGCTCTCGTTCCGGACGTTGAAGCTGCTGGCGGGACTGCTGATCACAGCGGTGCACACACCCGGCTCTGCTGAATACGTTCGCTCGTTGACGTGGATCCGTCCATCGTCGTCGTTCCTGTCGTGGTGGTTCGTCCGGCCGTCGCCTCCGAAGTTCGTCTGGCCGTCGCCTCCGAGCGGAACAGACGCAGCGGCATCCTGCACCGACGGGGCGGACTTCGGAACGGAACTGGATGCCGAGGCGTAGTTCACACCGGTTGCAGCCAGGGCCGCAATTCCCACCGACACTGCGATCGCGACAACGGCACGCCTACGCGCTCCGAATCTCATTCTCTCAGACATTCCGTTTCTCCATCTCTCAGGGATGCCAGCTGAGTGGCCGAACAGAAAGGAACATACTCACGCCCTATTCATGACGCCACTTCAGAAATGACTGAGGGGGACCAAAAAGGGGCCGTTCGGGTGTTCGAAGCCCCAGGGATACTCTTGTGATGATCCATCAGGAAGCCAGAACTGAGAGCGACTTGGCATAAAGTTGAGCCACCCGAAGGGCCGGGCTGACGCTCCTTCACACTGCTGTCGGCGTGTCGTTCCTTGATAACACTCCACACAACGACTAGGACCTGTCCGGGCGATCTCGCGGCTGGGCGCTGACCTCAGTTTGCTTGCGGTATCAGAGTGATCTGCATGGACACCGAAACGGCAGATCACAAAGCATCGAACAGGTCTGGACGACCGGCCGCGGCAAGGTCCTGATCGGCTTTGACGCGATCACCGAGTTCACCCGCGCCGTGCGGCAGAGCCTGCTCGCCCGCCTGATGGAGGTGGTGCTTGAGGTGAGGGCCCGGGCCGCTCGCGCGGCGGGTTCGCCAGCAAGCTGCACCTGAGCGCGGACGGCCGCTGCCGCACAAAGCCCGGCAGCCTAGCCGCCGGGGAATACAGCAGTCCAGAATCACCCCATGACGCTCCGCCCGGGAAGCCAGCAGGAGAACCTTACGCAGCCAGTCATAAGGCAAACCGGTCTCCACACGGCCGAACACGGTATGCGGCAAGGCCAGACAGAGCTGAGCCTGCGCATCGACCAGACCGTGCCCGGCGAAGTAGACCACCAGCGTGTCGGTAGCCTCGGCGGCCGCCTGCCTCACCGCACCCACCACGGTATGCGCGGCCACCGGATGCCCCGCCGCTGTTGCCTGGCCTCGAGGAGTTCGATGGCCTCCGCCGTCGAGTCCGCCAGGCTCGGTGTGCCCGGTGGGCGGTTCGGGTTGGAAGTGACACAGCGCTGCCACTCGCTGCCGTCGCGCGTTGCCGGCTTGCCCGTCCACTCCGTCGGCAGGTTATCCCCCGCAAACAGGCCGAGCACCGGCCTGGCGGGGGTGACGGCTTTCATCGAGGCGCTGTTGGTGACCACCTGGTAGCCGAGCATGCGCGCCTGCTCGGTCACGGTCATGCCCTTGTACCTGCCAGCGGTGACCTCCTGGTCGAAGCGCTGCTGCCCGCCGCCGAAGAGGACGTCCACCTTGTGGTTGACCAACTGCTCGGCGATCGAGCCCGGCCCTTTCTCACCAAGGGTGTCGGTGGGGCACTTGGCCATGTCGGCCGGGCCCTGGCAGGAACGGTCGGTGACATGCGAGGCCATCACCGCCGGGTGGCATCGGTCAAATCGGCGGTGGTGACATTGCCGGTCGCGTAGCCGTTGTCCTGCGCCAGCTCCAAGATCGTCGGAACGGCCTGGTCGGTGTTCGGCGTCTTGGAGATCCGGCCGTTGATCGTCTTGCGGCCGGTCGCGAATGCGGTGCCGCTGGCGGCGGAGTCGGCCACATAGTCCGGGGTACCGTCCTCGTGCACGGCGTACGTGGTGTAGGTGCCGGTGAGCGGAAACTTGTCCATGTCCAGGCGGCCGCCCTCCCCGACCGTGTAGTTGCGGGCGAGTGTGATCTCCGCGTCGCCCATGCCGTCGCCGATCAGCAGGATGACATTCCTGGCCTTGCCGTCCTCGATGGCCCGCACGGCCCGCTCCCACGGCTCCACGGAATCCCCGCCGGAGATAACGCCGACGATCACCGCCGACGCGGCCAGAGCGGCGACGGCCACCGCGGCGACCGCTGCCTGCCGACGGGACGGACTGCGCATGAACGGGACTCCTCAACGCACCCGCAGGACAGATGCCGACCATGCTTCAGACCATCATCCATGGGCCAATCGACGCTGTTCCCCTGGCACGCGGGCAGCTACGCCGAACGGCCACGGGATCTCGGCCGAATGGACAGACCCCTTTGAGACGCTGCCCACCCACGACTGCATCAGGGTCCGTGCCGGTCACGCAGTCGGCACGGACCCCTCTGTGCGGTGCGCGGCCGCCTGGCCGGATCGGGCCGCAACCGGCAACGGGTGCAAGGCGGTCCTGTTGATCGTGAGACTCTCCTTGCCCCGGCGCCCGGCTGAACGGCGCGGCCTGCGCCTGTGGCACGTCTTGATCGTCCTGAGTTGCCCGGTGCCATCGAGCAGGCCACGGAGGTCTGCCGGGCCTTCGTCGCCCGCCGCGTGGCCGACGGTGGCCCCGTCTATCTCCAGGCGCTGGCCGAGCGTGGTGGATGGGAACGCTGGGACCGCATGCAGACCTGGCTGGTGCTGCCTGGACCCACAGGTCAGGCGGCCGGCCCCGGATGGCGGGCCGCCCTCTTCACGTCCGCCTCGACCTGGCGCCGCACGGTGCCCTGCGCGACGGCGTATTCGCTGACCGCCGCCTGAACGTCGCAGACAGCGTCGACCCAAGCCCTCCAGGCGGCGTGCCAGGCGGTGCCCCGATCCTCGGTCCACTCGCTCGCCGCTGTTCGGCCGTATTCGGCTTGGAGCAGCTGAACCTGGGCGTGTGCCTCATCGGCGGTGCGCTGAAGTGTCACGAGGTCATCGAAAGTGGGGGCCACGTGCCGGACCCTAAAGGGGACGAGAAGCCCCCGGGGAGCGCCGCGCCCCCCGATCGCCGTCCGCACCCGATGCACCTGGCCCCACTCCCCGCCCTGCTCGCGTTCGGCGTGCGCCTCAACTCTTCGGGGCCACGGCGGCGACGTCGTCCGGGCTGGCGAAGACGCTGTGGAGCGGGGTGAAGGGGCTTCGAGGAGGACATCGCGGGGTGCTGGGTTCGAGCTTGGCATAGGGCCAGCCGGTCTCGTCATGCCAGGTGAGCCTGACACCGTCCCGGGCGCCGGTGCGACTGACATCCCAGGTAAGGGCCTGGGCAGGCGCTACTCGGGGTTGCGCCCGGAGGGGTCACCGTCGGGGTCGTCCAGCAAGGCGATGCGGGCCGTGATGCGCTTGCCGACCGGCTCCCGCTGGACCTCGAAGCCCTGCGCGACGGCCATCACGATCTCCAGCCCGTGCTGCCCCACCCGTCCGGCATCCGCAGCCCGGGCTACCGGCAGCACAGGCTCGGAGTCCCACACCACCACCTCGACCATGTGACCGGTGATCCGCAGATCCATCAGCACCGGGCCGGGCGCGTACTTGCGGGCGTTGGTGACCAGCTCACTGACCACCAACTGCGTCAGGTCCATCGCGCGTGCGGACACCGGCAGACCGTGCTCGGCCTGGACGCGAGTGAGGAAGTCCACCGCGCGGTGACGCGCCTCGGCAATGCAGGATCCGTCGCCGTCCAGGGCGATGGTGGCCTGTATCGGAGGGGTGCCAGGCATGACCGGGTCCTCGCCATCGGGGACTGATTCCGCCAGATCCACCCTTTTCCCCCGTTCATCCGACTGCGCGTACCCCGGACTCTGCCTCGCATGCCCGTGAGCTCGGTTACGCAGAGGGCCGAACGCGTGTTCACCGTAGTATCGGGGCAGGCTGCCAACGCACATCGTGTCGAGGCCCCGAGCCCCCATCAGCAAGCGCAGTCGAGGAAAAGCGGGACAGACACCCACGGAGCAGCCCGGCCCGGCCTGTCGATCGACCACACCACCATCGACGGCAGCAGGGGTGCTCACCCTGCGCGGCGAGATCGACCATGCCGTCACGAACGAGCTCACCGAGGCCCTGTTGGCCTCTGACGGCGCGACGCGGCCGCGGACGGTGGTGGACCTCAGCGGCGTGACGTTCATGGACTCCGGTGGCATCAACGTCCTCATCACCGCCCACCAGGCCATGAGTGACGCTCAGGGGTGGCTGCGTATCGCAGGCGCCCAGGCATCGGTGCTGCGGGTCCTTGAGCTCGTCGGCCTGGACCAGGTCATCGGCTGCCATTCCACCGTCGAGCAGGCTCTGAACGCCTGACCCACGCCGTGCCCGGCGCTGCGCTCTACCCGGCCTCCGCGTCAGGAGCATCCTGCTGGTGTGAGCGCCGCTGCACGGCCGCGTCCAGTTGCCGCCCCACCGGCTCCGGCAGCGGCTGCCCCAGCGCCCAGGCGATCACCGTCTCAGCCACCGTGTGCAGCTTGATGTTGGTGTGCTGGGACACCTCACGCAGCACCTCGAACCCGGCCGCCGACGTCAGCCGGTGGATCGCGATGAGGACACCGATGGCCTGGTCCACCCTCGCGTGGGAGTCGACGGCGTGCCGCAGCTGCGCATTCTCCTGCTCCAGGCGGGCGGTCGTGGAGTCATCACGTGTGCCGTCGAGTGAGGACCGCGGCACGCGGGAAGTCGTCATGCTGGTCTCCATACAGGGGCAAGGCTTCCCCGTACGCCTGCCCCCTGCCGCAACAGCAAGACACCCCCACCGTGGCGAGAACATCACACAGGAGGACTGCTCTTCGCCGTTCCAAGAACGGCGAAGAGCCCAAGGGCTGTAGACCGAACGTGCGTGGAACTCGGCTGAAGCGACAGCCGCCCACCGGCCCGGCAGTGAGGTGAACGCCGTGGAGAAACTGGGTTCAGTGCCCGCAAGAGCAGTGGAGAAACCAGGGAAATCGACCGTGTGTTCCTGCATTCGCCGGGCACGAGGAGCGACGGAGGTTGATAACTATGGTTCCCCTGCTTCTCGTTCTTCTCCTGGCTCTGATCCTCTTCGGCGCGGGCTTCGCGGTGAAGGCACTGTGGTGGATCGCCGTCATCGTGCTGGTCGTCTGGCTGCTGGGCTTCGTCATGCGCTCCGCGGACACAGGCGGCCGCAAGGGCCGCTGGTATCGCTGGTAACAGCAGCATGCGCGTGGGCTCCGGTACATCCGGGGCCCACAGGCATGTCCCGGAACAGGACATCCCTCCGCGTAAACGGTGTAACTACCACCTTCCCGGGAACCGGGCCTCATAGCTGGGGCCCGGTGAAGCAGTGGAACCCGCGCCTCCAAACCACCGGGCCCCAGCCACCCCGACACCCCGCACCGCGCCCCACTTCAGCCGGCCACTCCTGCACTCAGCAGGCCGTTGTACCGACACCACATCTCCGGGCGGTGGGTCACCGACTAGCGCACCCCCGGAATACTGCCTCTTGGCTATGCAGGCGTCATGACGGGCGCTTGGGGAGCGGCGCTCGACCTCCCCAGGCGTTGCGCCGCTCCCGGCCAGCCCACGTCAGTTACCCGCGAACTTCCGTCCTACGCTCACTCAGCCGGCGGGCACGCCACTGCGCCACCGCTGTGGTCAGGTGTTCGTGAAGATGCGCCGGCATCGGCTCCTTCGAAGGCCATGCCGTGCACGGGCCACTGCCCCCTGTCTGGTGTCACCGCACCAGCGACCGGCGCCGGCCAGCGGCTCCGCCGCCCGGAAACGGCCGGTTGAGCAGGTCGGTTACGTGACCGGCTCGTACACGCGCGTCCAGGGCTCGTCTCAGGGTCGTTCGTTTCGGCATGCCCCGAACACCGTCATGTGGCTGCCAGGAGGATGGCGGTGTAGTGCGCGGTGAAGGCGGCGATGGTCAGGGCGTGGAAGACCTCGTGGAAGCCGAACCAGGCCGGTGAGGGGTCGGGGCGCTTGAGTGCGTAGACGACGGCTCCGGCGGTGTAGAGAAGACCGCCGGCGACGACGAGTACGACGACCGCGGTGCCCCCGGTGCGCGCGAATTCGGGCAGGTTGAAGACGGCCACCCAGCCCAGCGCGATGTAGCACGGGGTGTACAACCAGCGGGGAGCCCCGATCCACAGGACGCGGAAGGCGATGCCGGCCAGCGCGCCCGCCCACACCACGGCCAGCAGCACCCGCTGCTGTCCCGTGGGCAGCAGCAGTACCGCCAGCGCGGTGTAGGTGCCGGCGATGATCAGGAAGATGTTCGCGTGGTCCAGCCGCCGCAGGACCGCCTCGCCGCGCAGGCCCCAGGTTCCGCGGTGGTAAACGGCGCTGGTGCCGAACAGCAGGCAGGCCGACACCGCGTACACCGAGCACGCCGCCACCCCCGCAGCCGAGCGTGAGACGGCGATCAGTACGATCCCGCCGACCAGCGCCAGGGGGAACACGCCGGCGTGCAGCCAGCCGCGCATCCTCGGCTTCAGCGCAGCCGCCGCGCGCTGCACCCCGTCTTCCAGGCCGGCGGCTATCTGCCCGCCACTCAGCCGGCCGGTTGCGCCGGCAGGCGCATCTGCCGCCGGGGTGCGTAGGGCGTCGGGCGCCTGGGGCTCCCGTCCGCGTGCCGACGGCTGAGGGTCTTCGGCGATCATGCGCTCATATTCTGAATCGGCGGAGGAATTGGGGTCCGGCGCGTCGCCGTGGAGTGCGGGTCAGACACCGGCCGTGTGTCGGGCTTCGGCGCGGCGGTATTCGGCGTTGAGGCGCCGGGCTTCCTCGAGCTGGTCTTCGAGGATGATGATGCGGCAGGCGGCCTCAATGGGGGTGCCCTGGTCGACGAGTTCGCGGGCGCGGGCGGCGATGCGTAGCTGGTAACGGGAGTAGCGGCGGTGCCCGCCCGCGGAGCGCAGCGGCGTGATGAGGCGGGCGTCGCCGATGGCACGGAGGAAGCCCTGGGTGGTGCCGAGCATTTCGGCGGCCCGGCCCATGGTGTAGGCGGGGTAGTCGTCGTCGTCGAGACGCCCGAAGGAATCGTCTGCTGTCATCTGACCTCTCTGTGAAACGCGTGGAGGGCCCTGGCGCCGTACGGCGCCAGGGCCCGAAGGAACTGCTACACCATCTGCCGGCCCTACTACTGCGCCGGCCTTCTCTCACCGCACACCCGACCGGAATGCTGCCGGGGATGCTGGGATCGCGGTTGCTCGACCGGAGACCACCTCACTATCGATGTCCTGCGGTACCCGGACTCGAAAAGCCGCCCGGGCGATCCTGATGGCGTCCACTTCCTCCGTTCATTCCCTCATTGCTGGTACTGCTCTACTGCGTACTGCTGGTGATGCGAACTACTCGTGGCCTGTTACAACGCCACTCTTCGGCAGCCAGCCCCGCCGCCCGTCCTGCGTCTGCTCTGGCTTGGAACCCCACTGCCGAACCTCCCGGTGCGCGCGCCCGCAGCCGACGCCTTCACCGAGGTACTGCTCACTGACTCCACTGCTGCGTACCGCTCACGGCGGCCCCTGAACACTGCGGGCCGCCCGGTCCGGTCGTCAGTCCCGTCGCCGTCCTGCAACAGCCCTGGCTTCGGAACTCCACCACCGCACCGTCCTGCGCACTGCAACTGCGGTACTTCTCCCCGGCAGTTCGTGTCTGCCGGGCCCTGCGGTCTCTCTGGGTTACGAGAGAAACCATAACCACACCACCAAGCAATGTCTACTCTGGCCAAGATAGATTTTTGTGTGTGGGTGGTGAGGTTTAGTCTCGAGCGGCGATGGAGGGGCCGCGGGAGCGCAGCCTCAACTCGGTTCCCCTGCTGCTCGTCCTGCTTCTGGCTCTGATCCTGAGCTGCTGAGTAGGCGCCTTAACCGGTGCCTACGGTGGCGAAACGCAGAATCGGGCCTCCGGTCCCATCCGTCACCCGTGACCCGGCGGGCCCTCGATCTCCGGGTGCGGCGGGCGCCAAGGGTTGCGACCGTAGGAGTGAAGGAGGCAGGTCCGAACGGGCCAGGAAGGAGGCAGCCCGCATGCTCAGACCACATCCTTCGCTCCTGCGGGAACTCGTCGAACGCTGCGAGACGCTCAGGCAGCGAGCGGCGTCCAACGGCAGTGAGAAGACCAAACGCCAACTTGAGGACGCCTCCTACACGCTGTGCGTGGTCACCGGAACCCGCCAGTTGGACACAGCGCTGTACGTAGCCCGCCAGCACCTGGCCGACGCGATGCGACGAGAGCAGCCTCTCCATCGCTGAGCATGCCCGGGCCCCGACGACTCCCGCGCCCAGCCGTCGCACCGTCGGCGGCGGCGCGGCTGTGGTGCCGCCACGCAACACGGCGAGCGCGCCCGACTCGTCCTCCTTCCCCTCCGGGGCACACCGCCGCCGCGGTCGCCTTCACAACCACCGTTGCCCCAGCGTGGCCACTGGCCGGTGCCCTGTGCACCGTGCCGGCCGCCATGGTGGCCATCGAACGCGTGCAAACGGCGCCCACTACCCCAGCGACGTCACCGTCGGCGCCGCCATCGGCCTGACCAGCGCCTGGCTCACCCGCCGCGCCCCGCACCTGATCCTGCGCCACTGGCTCTAGCGGTGGGCACTCCCGTGCCGTGCGGCCTGCGGGTAATGCCGGTCGGTGGCGCTGCCCCGCGGCTGCTGGGCGTGGCGATCCGGCACACGGCGTGACGCAGGCTGGCACGCATGACAGTGCCGTACTGCCTGCTGAGGCAGCGTCACCAGTAGTGCCGGCGGCCGGCGACCGCGTGCCCCATGGAACCCATGATCCACAAGACCGCGCCGATGACCGCGAGGATGATCCCGATCGTCCACAGGATCGATATGCCGGTGATGAAACCGACTACCAGCAGGATGATGCCGAGGAGGAGCATGACCGCCTCCGGTGTGAAGTAGTGCTGCTTTCACTGTGGACCGCAGCACCATGCTGGGGAAGTGGCCGGTGTCCACGTATTCGGGACCGGATCGTGCGCCTATGCGCCTACAGGTGGCTGCGGACAGGCGGTCATCGCCGATGTGATCGGGTGATCGATGCAAAGCCGAGCGATGAGAGCTGTGTGCCCGTGTGGGATAGGGAAACCCGGAAGTTGCGACAGCACGTGCCGCCTCAGGAATCGCGGGCGGCATGGCTGTCCGGATCCGGCAGAGTCGGGACTGCCTCCTGATCCCCGTAGCCACCAGCCCGGTCGCGGGGGTCGTTCCTGAGGCTTCGCAAATCCTTACCCGTTCGGCTGGGCTGCTGCGGCTCCGAACACTTCCGCGCTACCGCCTTCGGCCTCCTGGGACTCGGAGGTGTCGACGAAGCTGTAGGGCGGCAGCGGGCCGTTGACACGCAGCTCGAGATGCGGGTGCTCCTGGCGGAGGTCGTCGACCGCGGCCAGGAATTGCTCCGCTGAATCGCGGTCCACCAGGAAGGAGAGGTTGGCCAGCCAGCCGGTGCTCTGCGGCCCGGAGCTGACTGCCTCGGCCCTCGGCTCCAGCGCCTGCCAGAGCAGCTCCGCATCGGTCGCCTCGCGTGCCTGGACGGCGGCGGCGATCATCTCCCCGAGCCGGATCTTCTGCTCCTGCGTACCGCCGCCGGCCTCGCGGTTCGCTTCCGCCAGGGACCGGATGTCGTCGTGGTCCGCCATGATCAGGCGGAGCACGGCCTCTTCGTCGTGGCTGGCTTTGATGTTGTACTCCGCCGCGCCGTCCAGGGCCCGCATCCGCTCGAGGAAGTGCTCAGCATGCTCGGCGAGCACCGTGGTCACCGTCTCGTCGTCCGGAGCAGCGCTACCGAACCGCATGGGCAGTACCACGCCGCCCGCTCCGGCTTCGGCCAGTACCTGCTGGTGGGCGAGCAGATCACGCCGCTTGGGCCGCAGCTGATCGGGGGCATCGCTGACGATCGCGGCCAGCTCGCCCTGGCGCAGCACGCGTACCGGCCGCGGAGGGTCGCCGATGCCGTCCAGGTCCTCACGGAGAGGGGTATGTGAGGCGGGGATGATCCCGTAGACGTAGGTGCTCATCTCTCATTCCCCTCTCCGGCGCGCGGGCCGGTCGCCCTGTCGTTGCCGACCGTCGTCACGTGCCTGCTGGAAGGCGTCCGATATCGTCTCAGCGGCGCCGGACAGGGCTCCCTTGGTCTTGCCGCGAGCCCCGGATTCGGTGAGCTGGCCTGTGAGTTCGGTAAGCCCGGCCGGCTTGCGCGGCCCGGCTTCCAGGTCGAGGCGGTTGCATGCCTCGGCGAAGCGCAGGTAGGTGTCGACGCTGGCGACCACGATCCGTATGTCGATCTTGAGTATCTCGATCCCGACAAGGGAGACCCGCACGAACGCGTCGATCACCAGCCCGCGGTCGAGAATGAGTTCCAGAACGTCGTAGAGGCCGCTGGAACCGCCCCCGCCCCCCTGCTGTGTCGCGATGGTCATCGCGACCAACTCCTTGTCGTCTGTCTCTGCACGGTCCTGTCGGCGCTGTTCCTCGCTGCGACGCAGGCTTGCAGGTGCGAGTAGCCCCCACCACCTGAGACCAAACACGTGTACGAGCTTGGCGAGGTGGACGCCATCTCCGGCCCGGGGAGTGAGAGCAGCCTCCGGAACATGCTTGTCGCTTCGCTATTCAACATGCTTATTCCTGTTTCACACCCTTTGGGATGGTGAGCCGGACATGGAGCGAGTGCCTGCACCTGCGCGCTGCCGCTCGGCGGACTTGAAGAGGGGATCCGGACAGCCGCCGGACACCCAGCCCCGGGCTTCGAGACGCGGCCCCACAGACAGCGGACTTCAGGCGGCCGGGAAAGGCGCGGGCAATCAACACAGGAACAGAAAGGGAGTCGGCCGCCATGACCCAGGTCGAGCAGCCCCTGACAGACGCCGCCATCAAAGTGCGCCAGGTCAACCACTACCAGTTCAGCTGGGTGGCCGGAGACCCCGGCCAGCGCGGCACCTTCACCCTGCAGCTGGTCCTGGACGAAGGCGCCGGGGAAGAAGTCCTCACGGTCGACGCCGACGACGCCGACGTGCTGAAGGATCTCCTGGAGCACAATCAGACGGTCCAATACGACGTCCCACGCCACACCCTGATGTTCGGCGTGACGCCCGCCGGCAGCTGACACCCAGCAGCCCACCGCAACACGCCACGACGAAGATCGGCGCGGCTTGGCCTAGTGCACGGAAAGGACCGGGCATCGGGAATGGCCGCCGGGCAGACCGTGGGCGGCTTGCACGTCATGCGGTGCATGAGGCCGATCAACGAAGCACACCTGGCGGCGCCGGGCCTCTGGCGCAGGTCCAGGTAGCAGCGCAGCCGCACGCCCGGCATGCCGGGCTCCCAGGTCGTACGGTCCGCCGACGCGGTCGCCACCGCCCGGCGAGCAGCTCTTGACGGCGAACGCGGTCTGTCGTCACCCGCCGCGACACCGCGGCGTCCCATACGACCAGCTCACCGTCCGTTCACGCTCGCCCTTCACCTGGTGGTCCGAGTCGAGTGCCGGCCAGCTCGCCTTCGAGCAGCTGCAGAACCGGCTTCAGCGGCGCGGTGCCGGGGCGGCCCCGGGGGGGCGGGCGAGTGGCCGGCTCACTTCGTCGCGTTCGATCTGCTGCGGCTGTCCGGGACCGACCACCATCTGGATCCCGTGTACGGCGAGCGCAACCGTCCCGCCTTCGACGCCGTGGACGACTACGACTGCGGCGCTGCGTTCCCCCAGGGCAAGCCATGAAGACCGTCGGCAGACCCCCCACGGCAGTGAGCCGGCCGCTGATCGGACAGGCCGGGACGGGAGCGCTGTCTGCTACTGGGGGGCGGCGTCCAGTGACGTCTCCGCCGGAGTCGTCGGGCAGGGCGATGCGGACGGTGATGCGTTTGCCGACCGGCTCCCGCTGGACCTCGAAACCCTGAGCGACGGCCATGACGATCTCCTGGTTCGGGGGCGCAGGCCTTGCGCACCCGTCGGCGCGCTTTCGTCTCCCCGACGGTGGCGAAGCTGTGCCTACCCGGCGAATCTGGTCGGCGGTCAGCGCCAGGGCCTCCAGGTCGGTGCGCAGGGCCGCGAGGTCGACCGCCGGGCGGGCCGCCGTGGGCGGCTGTTCCTGGGCGAAGAGGAGCAGCTGCTTGTGCGGCGCGGTCGGCTAGTGCGCGGACCGGGCCGTACAGGGGGCGGCCGGTGCGGCGCGCGATGCGTAGCCGGCCGGTGAGGACGCGTGTGGCGAACGGCGCGGTCGTGGCGCAGCGGCACGCGCGGGCTGTCCCACTCCCCCGGCTCCAGCGGCAGGAAAGGCGCGGCCGGGTCGGCGGCCGGCTTCCGGTCCCAGCGTGGCGCGGCGGCCGGTGTCCGGGATGGCAGCGGGCCGGCGGGTGCCCAGCGTGCGGTGTAGAGGCGGTAGCCGGGTTCCTCGCCGCGCTCGGTGCGGGCCTCGGTGATGTCGGTGCAGTGCGCCGCGAGTGCTTCGTTCATGATCCGGTTGTCCTGGCCGGGTTCGCGGCGGCGGCCGCGTTGGACCAGGACGAGGTGTCGGCGGGTTTCGGCGTGGAGGTGGATGCTGGTACGACCGCCATCTCGGCGCTTCCTGCTCCTCACTTGGCATGTGCTGCCTTCTCGCCCATCTGGTTCTTCCGCGGTTGACCCGGCGGTCCGGTCGGAGCCTTTGCCCTGCCCTTCCCTGCTGTGATGGGCGTTGCCTGCTCAGGATGGTTGGGCGTCGAGGCGGGGTGGGTGGCGGGCCGTGTGCGTGTGGGGAGTGGCTCGCTCATGGGCTGAGCGGGCGCGGAGGGGCCGCGCGAGGGCGGGGCGGCCGAGGCGGAGGGCGCGTCATGGTTGTGAGCCGGGGTGTCCGAAGGGATGGAAGGGGCGGCCTGATCAGGGGTGGATGGGGCCGCTTCTGGCCCTGCCTTGTCTGCGGCGTCGGGATGTGAGAGGCCGTCGGTGACGATCAGGCCTGCGGCGACGAGCGCGGCGAGTGCAGCTGCCGCCCCACGCGTTCGGAGGCGGCCGCGAACGGTCCCGGACCGACACCCTTCCTCATGGAGACCTGTTGAGGCGCTCGGGCTCCAGGGCGCTTTCGCGGCGGGGGACGAGCTCCGGTGTGTGGTGTCGGCGTGGTCCTCGGCTGCGGGCGGTGTGACGCTGAGCGCGGGCCGGGCACCGGGCGCGGCAGGGTTTGCCGTGCTCGTTCCGGCGAGACGGGTCAGGGCCTGAGCGCAGTGGCGCGCCATGGGGCGATCTTGTTCATCCAGACTGGTCATGTCCCGCAGGAGGGTGGCAAAACCGTCGGGCAGGAAGTCCGGGAGGGCCGGCCGGCGGTGCAGGCGCGCGATGGCGGACTCGAGAGGACCGCCGGCGTACTCGAGTCGACCGGTGAGGCTCTCGAGGAGGACCAAGCCGAGGGCATAGATGTCCGCGGGCCGGCCGACGGAGCGGCCCAAGACCTGTTCAGGAGAGAGATAGGCCGCCGTGCCGGTCAGGGTGCCTGTGGCGGTGCGGGTGGTCGCGTCCAGCAGCCGGGAGATGCCGAAGTCCGTCAGATGGGGATAGCCGGAGGAGTCCAGGATGACGTTGGACGGTTTGACATCCCGGTGGACGATCCCCGCCTCGTGGGCGTGAGCCAGGGCATCGGCCAATGCCGCGCCGAGCGCTGCGGCAGCCTCGCACGACAGGGGAGCCTCGGCGATGCGAGATTTCAGGGTGGGCCCGTCGATCAGCTGCATGACCAGGAAGGCATCGCCGTCATGGTGCCCGGCGTCGAAGGCGGTCACCAGTCCCGGATGCTGCAAGCGGGCCAGGATCACGGCCTCGCTGCGGAAAGCATCCTCCGTGTCGAAGCCGGTACCGGCGCGGAAGACCTTCACAGCGACCGGCCGCCGCAGCCGCAGGTCGAATCCGCGGTGTACGTCAGCGGCGCCACCCGAACCGATCAGCGCATCCAGACGGTAGCGGCCCGCCAGAACCCGGGTGCAGCCTTGAAAGGCCCGGGCGCCCCGCACCTCGCGCAATCCCACCTTCGATCTCCCCACTCCGCGCACTCGCACCGCTCGGACGCCCGTTCGTCGACGGGCCGCCGAACGCAGGTACCCGTCCATCCGCCGCTTGCACCACAATGAGTGGTGGCCCGCCTGACCGACCGTCGGGCCGGACGGCGAGCACTGGGTGGGACAGCGCTATGGGCGAGGACGCGGCCCACGGAGGACTGTGGTGCGGTTCGCGCAGGAGGAACACCAATCTGACACACCGTCACTGACGGCAACCTCGTGCCCCAAATCCGGCATAGCAGTCACACCAGCCTTAGCGCCACAGCGGCGACGTCCGCGTCGGGGCCCACGTCGTGACCGTGGGTGCCAGAGCCGTCGAAGGTTTCACAGGACGGCGCATGTGCCACCGGGCGGAGACACGAGTGAAAGGAGGCAGGGTGGCCAAGCAGCTGTGCCCGGCAGCGCGCCATCCGGCCCCAGCCTCCTCAGCCGCAGTGACTGATCGAAGTAGAGCTCAGCCGGCACACCCCACCCAACGGCTCGGCTGGTCCGACTGGCGACGCCGCCCGCCAGGCACGATCAACGGCCAGCCGTTACCGCTGGCAGAAGGTCGTATGTAGGCGGAATCCTGTGCCGGCATCCACAGGGCCGCGTCGGTGGCGGGAAATGCCGCCAGACACCTCCTTCGAGCCGGTCAATGCCGTGGACCTGCGGCAGAACTGGTGCACCTCAATGGAAGATCAGTGAGCGAGACGCCTGCCGCCAGGCCGCCTACCGCCGCCGCATTCACGGCGACCCGCCAGGCCGGACCCCGGTGTTCGTCGCCCCTGCGGAGGCCACGGCCGAAGCGGGGCCTGCGCCTCGGCCCCAGGCTCCCCGCCCTGCCGCGCAAGGCATGACGGCGGGCGACGAACTCCTTGTCGAGATAGCCAGGGACATCCAGGACGCTGCCCGCGACCTTGCGCGGCTCCTTCCGTCCTCGGACGGAGAAGAACCCCTCCGCCGCATCGCCCGGCTGCGCGAACGGCTCGATGGCCTGACGGCGCCGGTGGTCGGCCGGGCCCGCTACCGAGGCCTCACCTGGTCCACCATCAGCTCCATCCTGCGTGCCAGTGAGGACACCGCTCGCCACCGCTACACCGAGCGGTACATCCTGCGGCGCCTCGTACGCTTCAACCGTTCCGAGGCGGTACTCACCTCGCTCGCCAGCCTCTTCAACAGCACTCCCCCGCATGCCGCCGATCTCCGAGGGAAGCCGCCGGCGGACGCGACTCAGGTCCTGAACGAGGGGAAGGCCCCGATCAATCCGCCCCGATCGAACCATCCGGAGCGGCGCACAACCGCCTGGCACCAATCCTCTCGTGCTGATCTGCACCGCTCAGCTCACCAACAAGGAGGTCAGCAGCCGCATCGGATGCTCCGCCTTCTACTTCGGCTGGCTTCCGTACCCGGAGGAGCGCGGCACCTCAAGATCGCTAAGTGCTGCCTAGAGCCGCCGATCAAGGTTGCCCGCTCCCACCTACAGAACCATGCACTCGAACGGCGACCGTCCAGCGTGGAAGGCATGGTGCGTGACGTGGACGCTGTCGGAGCCGATGCTGAGCTCCCCGTGCCCGATCCCGTTCTGCGGCCCAGCCGGGCCGCAGAACCTCTGCACGAGGCACGCGATCACCGGGACGGTGTTCCCGCCTGCCGAGACCCAGCAGCATCATCGATCGGCGGAAACGCACCATGCTGGTGCTGCCCCGCCGCACGATCTGCTGCAGCTTCTGCTCCTCCTGCACTCAGCCTTCGGATCCTGACCGGCTCTGCCATCGTGACTCCTCGCACCGATCAGACGTGTCATCACATCCAACCGAGGTGAGGCAAGTCAGCGCCGACCCGGAGACCATGTCCCACACATGGCCTGATCTCTGCGCGCAGTTGAGGTTCAGTCCTTCCACTCACGGGCGAGCACCGCGTAGATGTACTCGCTGCCCCAGCGGTCTCCGTCAAGGTCGTTGTCGACCAGATGCGCCTCACGACGCATGCCCAGACGCTCGCACACACGCACCGAGGCGCTGTTGAGGACGTCGAGCCGGGCAAAGACCCGGTGGACCCCCAACCGGCCGAAGGCCAGCGAGCCCAGGGCGCGCGCAGCTTCGGTGGCGTAGCCCTGTCCGGAGTGCTGCGGGTTGAAGATCGTCCATCAACTGGTAGTCCACGGCGCGCAGATCGTCGCCGTGGCCGCCGACCGGGCTCGCGGTATCGACCCGCGTCCCGTCGTGTCACACTCCCTGCCCGAGTCGGTGACCGTACGCCGCGCCTTCCTCCGCCACGCCTTGGCGGGGCGGAGGTTCGCGCCGCGCTCCCCGCGCTCGTGGTTTGCCTGGGCCGGGTGCTGTGCCGGCGCGGCCAGGAGACCGCACCGCGGGCCGGGGGCCCGCCGCGAGCGGGGCCCGGGCCGGTGTCACACCGGACCGATGACCTTCTTGCGCATGTGCCCGTAAACCACTGACGTCCGTACGTCGGCGAGTTCCGGGCGCTTCGCCAGCTTCTCCAGCACCACTGCGTGCAGATGATCGGTGTCCCGGACGGCGACGTGCACGAGAAAGTCGTCGTTTCCGGTGAGGACGAAGATCGAGATGACCTCGGGCATCCCCTCCAAGAAGGTTTGGAAGGCCTCGATCACAGCACGTGTCGGCGGGCGGACCCGTACGGCGATCACCGCCTGCAACCCGCGGCCGATCGCCGCGAGGTCTGCCTCCGCATGAAATCCCGTCAGGACGCCGCTCCTGCGCAGCGACCGGATTCGCTCCAGACATGTGGACGGGGCGATACCGAGTTCCTGGGCCATGTCCCGGTTGGTGCGCCGACCGTCCTCCTGGAGCATCCGCACCAACGTCGAATCTAGTTCGTCCACGCTTGCCTCATCCCGCCGGATTCCGAAGGTAATTCGGACTCTTCACATCACCTTCGGTGATGTTGTTAGCCTCCAGCCTAGTTGACCGAGCTTTGTTCGGTCATAGCGCGATGGGCGGCAGCGGGCAGCGGAGAGGGGCGACTTGCTTTGCGCAAACGAGGACCCACGGTGTGGGCGGTGTGTGCGGTCATGGCGGCCGCGCTTTTCTGGAGCAGTTCGTACGCGGTGACCAAGCAGGTGCTGGAGGATGTCGGCCCGCTCAGTATCGGCGCCATCAGGTTCACCCTCGCGGCGTTAGTCCTGGGCGTGATGGTACGGCTGAGCAGGCACCGCCCGGCCCGTCCGGACCCCCGGCAGCGGCGCCAGCTCTACCTGAGCGGGTTCCTCGGCATCACCGTGTACTTCATCCTTGAGAACGTCGGCGTGGACCTGTCCACGGCATCCGACGCGTCGCTGATCGTGGCCACGTACCCGCTGATGACGATGCTGGTGGAACTGGTCGTCTTCCGCACCCGGATGCCGCTGCCACGTGTGACGGGTGTGCTGCTGGCCACCGTCGGCGCCTTTCTCGTCGTACGCAACGGGGCCGAGGTCGGCGGCAGTTCGCGCTGGCTGGGGGACGTCCTGTTGCTGCTCGGTGGGCTCGCCTGGGCCGGCTACAACGTGCTCGGCAAGCGCGCGAGCGCTGGCCAGGACGCCGCGAGCGTCACCTACTACCAGACCCTGGCGGGCGCGGCCGGCTTCCTGCTCGCGTCCCTGCTGGAGGCCGACGACTGGCGGATGCCGGGCGCGACCGCCTCATCACTACTGGTCTACCTGGCCGTGGCGTGCTCGGTCGGCGGCTTCCTGCTCTACAACTACGGCCTGCGCCGGATCGCGTCGAGCGTCGCGGTCAACATCCTCAACCTGGTACCGGTCTTCGGCGTCATCGGCGCCGTCGTGATCAACGGGGAGTCGATCCGGCTCGCCCAGGTGACGGGCGGCGTGATCATCATCGTCGGGGTGGCGCTGGGCATGATCGAGCGGGGGCACGAGGCCACGGCGAATCCGGGCGCGAGGGGGAGCGAGCCTTCCGGGACTGCGACCGCTCGGACTACGGCAGAAGCGGGGCCCGTGCCGGACGAGCCCGAAGCGGCTGTACCAACCGCGCGTGGAGTGATCAAGAGGGCTCGGTAGCCGCTGGGGGGTGTCGCTGCGACAGTCTCCGGTGGTGCAGCGGCGCCGTAGGTCATGGACGAACGCGACGGCTCTAGGCCACATCTGTCGCCGACACCCCGTCAGCGGCATATCAGGGGTCTCAGTCCCGAATAGCGCATCCTCGGAGTACTGCCTCTACACCAGTTGGACAGGGGCGTGGAAGCGGCGAAGTGCCGGGGCTGATGCGCGCACCGGAGCATGTGCGGCCGGTCGACGGCGCCGACTACGACCAGGTCGTCACCGAGAAGCTGGAGCCGCCGCAGCGGTCGGTCGCCCACGAGGTGCTCGGGGAGCGCCGGCCTTCGGGGCGGGTCCGGCTATCGGGGGGGACCGCTGCCAGGTGAGGGCGCCCACGCTCTGATGCTCGAGCAGGGGTTAAGGGCCGCACGCCACCTCAGCGTGCGGCCCTGCGTATGTGCTTACGAGGTCCAGCCGCCGTACGGCACGGTGATGAGTTCCATGGCGTGGCCCGCCGGGTCCATGAAGTAGACGCCGCGGCCACCGTCGTTGTGGTTGATCGCGCCGGGCTGCTTCCGGTGGGGATCGGCGTAGTGCGGCGGATCTCCCGGCTCACCGTGGACGGGCTGCGGCCGAGCTCGGCGGCCATCGCATGGACCAATGCAGCTTCTTCCCCAACCGGTCGGCGATGTAGATCCGCTCATCGACCCGGAGGTACCGGGATACATCAGAAGGCGGCGCCACCGGTCGAACCGGGGGCGCCGCCTTCTGATTGGTGTCCGCTCTGCGACGGTTGCGCCACCGGCGCCCGGTCTTGGCGTTGATGCCGACGATCCGGCACGCCTGGTTGTTACTGAAGCCCTGCTCCATGAGCCGGAAGTACGTCTGCCGCTCACGCAGCAGCTTCTTCCGCCCCTGCGCTGTCCGGATCACCCGGATCCTGAAGTCCACCGCATCCCCTGAGCCGGGGTGTTGCGACGACCACTAGAACGGAAGGCTTCGGACGGCGGCGAGGGCCTTGTTGGACAGTTTCTGACCGCAGGTCAATGGGCGGTTCCGGGCGGCCTTGTGACCAGTGATCACGGCCGGTTCGGCGTCGGGGGCGCTGTCGTCGAGGCCGACGACTCCGGCGAACCCCTGCACAGTGAGGGTCGACTTGGCGCCCGGTAACGACGCCGGCGAGCGCGGGGCCCGCGTACGCGAGGCGATCCAAGGCAGCTGCCCACGGTGCGATCGGGCCGGTCGGCGATGTGGACGGCCTCGCGCTCGGCGTAAAGCGCTGTTGCTTCGGTAGCCGCCGAAGCGTCCGAGAACCTGAATGGACGGTCGTTTCGTCTCCCTGATCGTGAAAGGGATGACAGACCTCGACGAGGCAGAACTCGTGCGTCGCGTCGCCGGTGGTGACCGGGCAGCGTTCGACGAGTTGTATCGGCGTACTTCGCCCTGGTTGGCGGTGCGGCTCCGCCGCCGCTGCGCCGACGACGACGTCGTCGCCGACGTGCTCCAGGAAACCTACCTGGCGGTCTGGCGTGCGGCCGGCAGCTATGCGGGCTCCGTGACCGAGGGCAGTGCGGTCGGCTGGCTCTGGGCGATCGCCGCGAACCGTCTCGTCGACGCGTTCCGCCGACGTGCCCGGCAGGAGCGGGTGCCGACGGTTGCCCTGCTCGATACGACCGCGCCGGCCGCCGAGGACGAGGTGATGGCGAACCGCGTCGACCAGAACTTCGAACAGGCGCTGCTGCGGCTGCCACCGGAGTTGCGGCAGGTGCTGCAGGCGATGGTGCTCGATGACCTGTCGGTCCGTCAGACGGCGGTGCTGCTCGGTATGCCGGAGGGCACGGTGAAAACCCGCGCGCGGCGGGCTCGGATCGCGTTGCGGAAGGCGCTCTCATGACTCATCCCACCACCACGATCCTGGCCCGCTACGCGGACGGCGGGCACGGACTCGACGACGCCGCGCTCTGGTCGATCGAGGTCCATCTCGACGCGTGCGCCAACTGCCGTGAGTCACTGGCCGCCAAGGCCACCCCTGCCACGACGGATCTGCTCGACCGTGTCGCCGTCTCGCTCGGCCAGGAGATCGAAGCGAGCCCGTCGCCGACCCGGCAATGCACACCAGCAGCGGCCGTGCACCGACGCTGGCTCGCGTGGACGCTGCTGCCCTGGCTCGCGGTGACCGTCGCGGTGCTGGGCTGTGGCGTACTCCTGGACTCCGCCGAGCCGAGCCTGCCGTCGCTCGTGCTGCTGCTGGCCCCGGTGGCTCCGCTGCCCGGCGTCGCGGTGGCCTGGAGCCGGCGGATCGACCCCGCCTGGGAACTGATCGCCACCACACCGGCAGCCGGCCTGGCCATGGTGCTGCGGCGGACGCTCGCGGTGCTCGTCGTCGTGCTTCCGGCATTGCTGGTGGCGGGTGTGAGCACCGGAACCTCGCTGGCCCTCACCCTGCTGCCGTGCCTGGCGTTCACCGGGGCCACCCTCGTGCTCGGCGCCCTCATCGGCGTACGGCGCGCGGCGATCGGACTCGCGGTGGTCTGGTCCGCGGCAGTCCTGCTGCCGAGTGTTGCGGCCCAGTCCCTGTCCCCGGTACTGCAGCCGGGCAGCACCACCGACTGGGTGGTGGCCACCGTGGCCCTTGCCGCGATCACACCGCTCGCCGCCACGCACTTCCGCCGCCTGACCAGTGGCAACTGACCCCCCTCCCATCAACAGGATCAACAGGAGAGACCTATGCGAGCGGTGCGTGCTGCCGAAACGGCTCCCACCCTTCATCCCTGGCTCGTCCACGCAGAAGAACTGCGTGTCCGGGCCGACCGGCACCTGGCCGTCGACGGGCTCGACTTGACGCTGACTGCCGGCGTGCACGGTGTACTCGGCCCGAACGGCGCCGGCAAGACCACGCTGATGCGCGCGCTGTCCACCGTCGTCAAGCCCGCCAGCGGCTCATTGACGCTGCTCGGCGCGCAGGTGGACGGCCGTGCCGACCTGCGCGAGGTGCGTCGCAAACTGGGTTATCTGCCGCAGCAGTTCGGCTTCTACCCGCGGTTTACCGTCCGCGAGTTCGTCGCGTACATGGCCTGGCTCAAGGAAATGCCCAAAACCGCGATACCCGACGCCGTACAACGCGCGATCGATCGGGTGGGTCTCACCGCCAAGGCCGACGCCAAGATGAAGACGCTGTCCGGCGGCATGCTGCGCCGGGCCGGCATCGCCCAGGCCATCGTGAACGACCCCGAACTGCTCCTGCTCGACGAGCCCACCGTCGGACTCGACCCCGAACAACGTCTCGACTTCCGCGACCTGCTGCGTGACCTCGGCGCCGACAGCTGTGTCCTGGTCTCCACCCACCTCGTCGAGGACGTCGTCGCTGCCTGCACCGACGTCATCCTCATGAACGAAGGCCGACTCCTCTTCCAGGGCACCCCCGACGACCTGATCGCCCGCGGTGGGCAGGGCGACGCGGGCGACAGCCCTGCAGAGCGCGGCTACTCCGCACTCCTGCGCCGGCACCGGAGCAACGCATGAACCACATCCTCGGCATCGAGCTCCGGCGCTCGGCCGCCCTCGGCGCCGCGCTCCTGATCGCCGTCGCCAGCACGATCGTCCTCCACGCCACCGCGGGGCGATGGTCCACGGGGTGGATGGCGCTGGCCATGACGCAGCGCGAATACCTCGCGGTTCTCTCCCCCCTTGCGATGGCCGCCGGCGCCTGGCAGTCCTATCGCGAGCACCGGGCGAACGTCGCCGAACTGCTCGCCGCCGTGCCCCGCCCGAGACCGCAGCGCGTGGTGCCGATCCTGGCCACGACGGCCCTGGCGGTGCTCGTCGCCTACCTGGTCACGCTCCTCGCGGCGGCACCACGGATCGCCGACACGGCGCGCTACCTGCCGCCGGCCGCGTTTTTCGTCGTGGCCGTCGGGCTGGTCGCGATGATCGCCTCGGTCTGGCTCGGGTTGGCCGTCGGACGCCTGGTGCCGGCGCTCGCCACCGCACCCGCGCTGGCCGTGATCGGCTTCGCGCTACTGATCCTCGCGCCCCACGCCCTTCCGGACGGCGGATTCACGGCGGCGTTCTCCCCAGCCATGGGGATGAGCATGTTCAGCGACTACGACACCGTCGACGGCGGAGTCAGCGCCGCCCAGGCACTCTGGATGGCCGCGGTTGCGGTGGCCGGCGTCGTGCTCTTCGTCGTCCAAAACCGTAAGTTCGCGTTCGCCGCGCTGCTGCCGCTGGCCATCGGGGCCACGGCCACGGCCCTGGTGGTGCCGACCGGCGATGCCTACGACCAAGGGACGCTCGATCCGGTGGCCCAGGAATTGGTGTGCACCGACGACACCCCGCGGGTCTGCGTCAGCCGGGCGCACAAAGGGTTGCTGCCCGAGGTAACCCCCAAGGCCCGGCGCGCATTGGAACTCCTGACGAAAACATCAATCGTCGAGGCACATGAGGACACCTCCACGTTCTCTCCTCCTACGTCACCGAGGTCGCGGGCCGACACCGCGCTGATGAGTATCACGGTCGACAAGCACGGTCACCTCGCCCACCCGGGACGGCTCGAACCGACGATGCTCACCGGAGTGTTCACCGGCCCTCTCAGCTGCGGAGACAACCGGAACTTGACAGTCGCCACCGCTGCGGCCTACTGGCTGCTCGACCGGGAGCCGACCGCCGGTCCCGATGGCCTCGAATTCGATGACCCGGACGCCGTCAAGCTCTGGAAGGGACTGCAGGCACTGCCGCGAGCCGAGGCCGAAGCCCGGGTTATCGCCGTCTATCAGGCCGCCCAGAAGTGCCAGGACACCACCGACCTCCTGAGCGGAGGCGCCCGATGACAGGACTGACGCTCTACGTCCGCTCGCGCCAGGTGCCGGCGGCGCTCGGCGCGGCCGGCGCGGGCACTGCCATCGCGTGGCTGCTGGCGACGGCCTTCAGCGTTGAGGGCGAGGTGAGCAGCGCCGTACTCGCCCTGACGGTCCTGCTCCTGGTAGCCGTCGCCACCACCACGCTCGGAGGCCCCGACGACATCCTGGACCGCACGGCGGCGAGGCCGTGGGGGTGGCTGCGGATGTCCCACCTGGCCACGGCCCTGGGATGCGTACTCATGCTGCTGCTGGCCACACTGCTCACCGGCACGCGGTTCGGGCCGTTCGGATGTGTCGTCCGCGACGCGGCCGGCCTGCTGGGCCTGACCGCCCTGGGGACAGTCACGGTCGGCACCGCTCGCTCGTGGTTCCTGCCTCTCGGGTGGACGCTCGGCGCGGCGGCGTTCCCGGGCATGGGCACCGCAGGGGAGGCACTGACCTGGCAGACACAGGCCTCCGACAGCCGACCCGCGGCCGTGGTCGCGGCGGTACTCACCGTCGCCGGAACCGCCGCCTACGTCAGCCGGGGCCCACGTACTACAGCCGGAGATCTGTGACGGAGCCTGTGTGGTTCAACGGCGGCATGGTCACTTTCGACCATGCGAAGTTCACCGGTGACACAGTCACCTTCGGCGGTGCGAAGTTCACCGGCGGCACGGTTGATTTCTCGGGTGCTTCAGGTGTGGCCCCGGATGGCCTGCCGCGGAGCGGGTCTCCGCTGCCGCCGCGACGAAGAGCTGCGGGACCTGCCCCTGCCCGCTGCGAAAGCCATCGAGATCGTCGCGTTCGTACCGCTGGACTCCGTCGACCCCCTGAAGCTCGGCGAGGGCTACTACCTGGCACCGGGCGGGCAGGTCGCCGCGAAGCCGTACAAGCTGCTGCGCATGGCCCTGGACCGGAGCAGCAAGGTGGCCGTCGCGAAGTACGCCTGGAGCGGCAGGGAGAGGTTGGGCCTGCTCCGCGTTCGCGAGGACGTCAATCTTCTGCATGCGATGCGTTGGCCGGATGAGATCAGGTCGCCGCTCGGCGACGGTGGCGTTGAGGTGGTAGTCGAGGGGCAGGTTGGTGACGCGGCTGGCTGGGGTGTGGCCGCCGACGCCGGTGTGGGGCCGGAACGAGCCGTTGATGCCGGCCGATCCAGTCCGTGGTCGGCGATGGGCCGACCATCGTCGAACCCTGGAGGCCATCGTGTGGAAGTGCCGCACCGGCTCGCCCTGGCGGGACCTGCCGTACGAGCTGGGCTCGTTCCAGGCCGCTCACAAACGGCTGCTCAGTGGGACGTGGACGGCACCTGGGAACGGATCCTCGCCGTGCTCCTGGAGGCGGCCGGATAAGGGACGCCATTTCGGGCTGAGCCCGATGACCATGCGCCTCGTCATCCCCTTGCCGTTTGACGACACCGTGGAGCGCGTCTCAAGGGTGCTCAATCAGGTAGGGCGAGCAGTCGAGACCAGGCAGGTTGCCCCTGGCAGGGACGGAGAGACCATCCGTGTCGTAGCGAGTGGCGGCGCTGGCGGCATGAATCCTGTGGTGGTGACTGCGCTGGTGTCGAAGGGCGGGGAGAACAGCTCGGTGGTCCGGCTTCGTGCAGCTGCCAAGGAAGGCCTGATCAAGCAGCGAGCAGGCGAGAAAGCCGCCACCCGCGTTGCAGCCCTGCTGCACAAGGCGAGATAGGACGGATGGATCGGCGGCGCGCTCGATCGCGTCCTCAATCTCCCCCACAGCCCTACTCCTTCGCCCAGGAGGGGGGGGCGTCGCCTCCCATGATGTGGCGGGCAGGGTTGAGGCCCTGCTCCATCACCTCCGCCGCCCACAGGATCGACTGGACACCCTCCAGCTTCGCCGGGCCGGGCGTGGCCCGAGGCGGAAGGCGCCGGGCTCGGGCTTGCCGGCCGTGTAGGTGGCCACCGAGCACCTCCGGCGGCCGTGCGCTGCCTGCATCGCCGCAGGGTGCCGCCGAGCACAGGACGCGCCGTAAGACGCGGACGCTGTCCAACTCTGTGGCTCTAGGCGAGGACGATCGCAAGTCCGAAGAAGAACACGGCTGCCGCGAGTTGGTAGTTCAGTGCGGCCCTGCCGTTCATCAGCGCAACCCATTTTGGCATCAAGTCTCGGTCCAAATCCCACAGTTCACGGCGGGACCAGGTGTTGAGAGCCAGTACCAGGTTGCACACCCCGACGAGAACAAGGCCGACGACCACGTTACCGCTGGACAAGGTCGCTTCCCCTCTTCGGCGAACAGCACGTCGAGCAAGTATGCCCTGCGCAATCGGACAGCCCGAGCAGGGACGGCGACCCGGCCGAAGGTGGGCATGGCGCCGCTGGTCTCGCTCGGGCGTGAAACGGGTTGCTCTGGGTGGGGTGTCTCAGCTGCGCCGCAGGGACGCATGGGGCCCTGCCGAGCCGGTCGCGCTCCCCCGTCGACGGTGCGCACCGCGCCCCGCACCGGTTCACGCAGCTGAAGGACTCAAGAGCGGGTGCGGGTAGGAGAGTTCGCCCCCGGGTGCTGGGCATGGATGGGGATCTTGGTGATGTCAGGGCGTCAGGGGAGGCTAGCGAGGTGCCGCGAGTACGTCCCGGAGTACGTTCTCGAGCGTGACTCGGGCCGGTTCGTGTCTCAGGGTCTCCTCGATACCCTCGTAGATGCTCTGCATCGCCGGCTGGATGCCGTGACCCCGTAGGAGCGGATCGCCGTCGCCGGCCGCGAGCAGGCTTGGAGCTCTGAGAAGAACGCCTCTACCGGCCGACGATGGCGCCTTCCGCGTCGAGCAGGACGCATGGCCGCAGCGGGTTTGTTGTCTCGATCAGTGCACCGGTCCCCGGCAGCACGAAGCCCGCTGAGTCCCGGGCAGCATCGTCCGTCTCAAGCCTGGCCGGGAAGCTGGCAGATAGGGCCTCTGACCAGCGAATATTCCGGGCTCGGTTCAGTCGACCGCACCGTGCCGATCAACGTCCAGAGCGCCACCGAGGACCACTCGGTCAGATTCCACCGGTACCACCTGGAGGACACGGGCCGGGTGCGGGTCAGGGGTTCTGCGAGGCCGAGGACCGCGAGGTCACGAACGACGAGATCGGCAAGGGCTACCAGCTCAGCAAGGAGCAGGTCATCCCCATCAGCGACGACGAGCTGCGGGACCTGCCGCTGCCGACGGCCAAGGCGATCGGGCTCGAAGCGTTCGTCCCGCTGGAGTCCGTGGATCCGATCCGCATCGGCGAGGGCTACTACCTCCAGCCGTCCGGGCAGGTCGCGGCCAAGCCGTACAAGCTGCTCCGGGGAAGCGCCCGCCCGCTCGTCGAAGGTCGCCGTCGCGAAGTACGCCTGGTCCGGCCGGGAGCACCTTGGCCTGGTGAGAATCAGGGACGACGTCATCGTCCTACACGCGATGCGCTGGCCCGACGAGATCCGCGATCCCTCCGAGTTGCTCCCGCCCGCCCCCGGTCGAGCTGACCGACGAGGAGATCGACACCGCTCTCGCCATCATGGACACGCACGTGAGGCAAGTAGTCGACGGTACGTGAGACTCATGCCTTCGGGGGGCTGGTGGGCTCGCCTCATTCGAAAGGGCGTCGTCGTACGTCAGCCGAAGCCGCGGAGCGAGGTGGCGACACGTATCACCGGCCGACCGCAGGTTCAGGGTGCTTGGTCACTGGCCAGTAAAGCCGGGAGCCCCCGTCTTCACATCGATCGTGACCTGCGGCTATTGTTTCGCCGCTGTCGTGCGGACGAACGTGAAGCCGTCCATTCGCCTTGGGGAGGGGATCGGCAGCCATCCATTCACTGTGGGGAGCACATTGAACCTGCGCACGCGCCGCAGATCCGCGGCGCTCACTTCTGCCGCCGCGCTCGCGGCGGGCCTCATCGCCGCGCTTCCCGGGCCGGCCGCCGCCGTTCCCGGCAACTGGCCGGCCACCGACGGGAAGCTGCTCTACACGGACGTGGGCGGTCAGATGGCGTTCGTCCGTCCCGACGGGTCATCGTGGTCCCAGTTCCACCCGACCGGAGACCAGGGCGCCTGGTCCGCCGACGGCAGCCAAGTCGCCTTCGTGAACCACTACGACGACCACCTCCGCACGGCATGGGCCGACTCCGAGACCACCGGCGCCGACATCGCCATGCCGTCGGGCAGTGGCTGGCATCCTGCCGATCCGACCTTCTGGAACGGCGGCGGTGACATCGTCTTCACGGCCGGCGGCCGGCTGCGGCTGACCGCGGCCGACGGCACCCGCGCACCGAAGGCCCTGTTCGGCACCGATGTCGACGGCTGCGACTCCGAGCCCAGCGGCGCGGTGAACGGCATGCTGGCCTTCGTACGCACGGGCACGAGCTGCGGGACCGCGGGCGCCCCGGCTGTCTGGGTCTACAACGGCCGCTCCGGGGCGTTCACCAAGCTGGCCGAGAACGCGAAGGACCCGAGCATCTCCCCGGACGGCCGGTCGGTGGCCTTCACACGGTCGGTCGGCGGGCACAGGCAGCTCTTCAAGGTCAACACCGACGGCACCGGGCTCACCCAGCTCACCACGGACGCCGTGGACCACAACCGGCCCGCCTGGTCGCCGCAGGGCAACCGGATCGCGTACGACGTTTTCGTCTCCGGCGACCCCGAGATCCCCAGCGGACCCCAGGTGCGGATCCACGACCTCGGCACGGGCACGCAGACGCAGGTGCCCCAGGGCACCGGCACCGACGTCGCCTGGCAGCCGCTCAGGGACAACGCGATCTCCCGGGTCTACGGCTCCGACACCTACGACACCAACATCGCGTCGTCCAAGTGGACCTGGAACACGGTCGGCGCCGGCGCAACCGGCCTGCCGAACGCGAACGCGGCCGTGCTCATCAGCAAGTCCGACGCGGCCTACGCCACCACCGCGACATCGCTGGCCGGCAAGAAGAGGGGGCCGGTGCTGATGACCTCCGGGACGGGCCTGGACTCCTCGGTGCAGACGGAGCTCAAGCGCATGCTGCCCAAGGGCAGGACCGTGTACCTGGTCGGCGGCACCAAGATCCTCAGCAGCGCGGTGGCGTCCAAGGTGACCTCGCTCGGGTACGTGGCCAAGCGGCTGTCCGACGTCTCGCGCTACTCGACCTCGGTGGCCGTGGCCAAGGCCATCACCAGCACGCCGAAGTACGTCTTCCTCGCCACCGGCGCCGACTACCACAACGCCCTCGCGGCGAGTTCCGCCGCCGGTTCCATGGGCTCGGCCGGTACCGCGACCGTCCTGCTGACCGACGGTTCGACCATGACCGCGTCGGTCTACGGGTACCTCAACAAGTACAGTCCCGGCACGACGAAGATCATCACGGTGGGGATCGACGCCGAGTCGGCGCTGACCAAGGCGTACAAGGCCGGGAAGATGCCGAACTGGCCCGGCTCGTACAGCTACTACCGGGTCGCCGGCTCTACGCCGCAGTCGAACGCCGTACAGCTCGCCAACCTGTGGTGGTCGCTGCCGTCGAACGCCGCCGTGGCCTCCGTGGGGAGCTGGCGGGGCGGTGTCTCCGCGTCCTCGGCGATGACCACCTACGGCCCGCTGCTGTGGACCGACGTCACCTCGCTGCCGTACGACACCAAGCGGTACCTGATGCGGATGTCGTCGAGCATGTACCACGTGGCCGTCTTCGGCGGCTCGGGATCGGTCGACGCCTCCCTCATCCCCAAGGTCGGTGCGGCGATCGGCGTGGGCACACGCTACGTTTACACGCCGTATTACAAGGGCGTGGCGCCGCAGACCACGACCGCGCAGCCGCTGTCCGGCGGCTCCGGGTCCGCACCGAGCCCGGATCTCGCGCCACTGCGGGTGACGGCAACGAAGTAGCCCTCGCGGACTTCAGGGCCCCGATCGGTCAGCCGGTCGGGGCCTTCGTCGCGGCCGCTCGGACGATGCTGCGGGGACCGGCCTGGCGTTCGGTCGGCTCGGCCGGTACTCGCTCGTCAGAACGTTGCGCTTCTGGCACGTGAGGCAAGTAGTCGGCGGCACCTGAGACTCATGTCTTCGGGGTGGTACTGGTGGGCTCGCCTCATTCGAAAGGGCGTCGTCTACGTCAGCCGAAGCCGCGGAGCGAGGTGGCGACGTACCCCAGCAGGATGAGGCAGAAGCTGCCGACGGCGACGAGCATCTGCGGAAGGCTCGGCTGGCTCCCCAGCATCAGGGGACTCCAGCCCCAGAACACCAGCACGGTCAACGCTGTGCGCACGGTCTGGAACGGCGCCGACCAGGCCACCTCCTGAAGGTCGTCGGCGTCGGGCACGAGGGCGAACACCGGGGTCAGGATCGCTCCGATGAGCGCGACGACGATGAAGGCGATCAACGAGCCCACGCCCAACTCGTCGTCCTGGAAGGCCTTCCACCGGTTCTCGGCGAGCGTGTGCAGGTCCTTGCTCTCATTGACGTAACCGCCGAGACCGGGGTCCGACCGGGCCCACAGGACGTCGACCTCGGTTCCTTTGCCGGGCTTGTCGTGCGTGAAAGCACCGCGCACGGTGAGCCGTTCGGCACCGCCGGGCACGGAGACCACGAGCCGGGACACGTATCCCTTCACGACGCCATCGCTCAACTCCTGTCGTGTCGACTGCCGTTCCACGACCACCGCGGTGCTCACCTCCGCGCCCGCGTCTCGCAGGGTGTCGAGCTTGTCGCCCGCGTTGGACGAGGTAAGGAGAGCGACGGCGAGCACGGCGGAGGAGAACGCGACGAGGACCCAGAGGACAGCGGTGCGAAGCTTGACCCAGAATTCGTCCGTGAACCCGTCGTGCTTGGGCTCACCGCGCAGCATCCACAGCGCCACAACCCGCACCACCGCACACCCTACGGCGACGGCACCCCACACGAAGGGTTCGCGCCAGGGCCGGGCCATGGCGGTGGCCCCCAGCAGCCACATGCAGGCGACGCCGGCCGCGACCCACGCCGCGAGTGAGCACAGCCGTACGAGCCATATCAGCGCCGAACGCACAGATCCTCCCGATGAACATGTGAAACGGCCTCACCGCGGCGCGCTCATCGACGTGCCGGCGTACTCGGCCGGGACGAGCAGGAAACCATCCCCGGCGAACGCCATCTCCGACGGGGGTGGTTTCCTGCCCCAACAGCAGCTTCGGGTCGCGCTCGCTACAGGCCACCACCCGCCCCATGGCCCAGCGCGGTTCGATGGTCAACGGAGGGAGCAGGCCCCGGGCGGCGCGGATGGACTTCAGCGCGGCCAGTGTGTTCGCCGCACCCTTCTTGCGGCGGTTGACGCCCCACAGGCGGTCGTCGCCGACCGAGTAGCAGCCGTGGAAGTAGCGCACCCCGTGAGTGCGGTGATAGGTGGCCGGCACCCGGTCGGGATGCTTCCGGTTCGGCCCAGCACGACCCTGCGGTGGGCCGGATGCCGAGCGGTCCGAACTCGTCGAAGGCGAACACCCGGTCGGGGAAGCGGTCCAGGACCTCCTCGATCCGGTCCAGCTTCGCCTCGCGGTCCGGGTCGGGTGATTCTTTCCCGGCCTTGGTGCGCTGGAAGGTGACACCGCGGCGGGCGAGCAGGCTGCGTAACGCCTCGCGGCCGATGCGGATCACCCGGCCGTGGACATTCCGCAGGTAGGCGACGAGTTTGCGCAGTGACCAGCGAGTGAAGGGCTGGCCGAGCTTGGTGGGCGGGTGGTAGCCGTCTGGATGACGAAGTCCTCTATCCAGGGCCGAGTTGGCGGGGACGGCCTCCCGCCCATTGAGGGTGCAGGCAGGCCAGGCCGATCTCGTTGAAGCGGTGGATCACATCGCGGACGGTGTCCTCGTCGGCCTGTACCAGCTGGGCGATCACCGGCACCTGGTTCCCGCCGGCCGAAGCCAGCAGCATCATCGCGGTGACGGTCTGGGACAGCGAACCGCGCCTGCCCATCGCCCAGGCCGCGGGTCCGAGGCGGGCCGGACAGCACGGCTTGGAGATCGTGATGGCCGTGTGCCGGAGCTTTGAGATGCACCGCGAACCGGTGAGCAAGCGGATCACCGCGACGGTGGTACTGGCCGACGACCCGATCGGAGACGAGGCGGCCGCCAGGTTCGCTGAGTCACGCCGCCAGACGCAGATCGCCGGATCTGCTCACCGGGCGGGTCAGACGGCGTGCTCTACAACCGCGGTAAGGCACCGCGGGGGTGCGCGCCGCGATCTCCGCCGCCAGCGCCGGCTCCGTTGTGCAACACGCCTCAGGCCGTTGCCACAGCTCATACCTCCTCGGGTGCCGGGGTCAGCCGGGGTTGCGCGGCAGCGACGGTTGTGGGCGCAGTTCGGAGTTCGTGGAGGTCGGCGGGTCGCGGCGCCGACGGAGGTACGAGCCCGTGCCGGCTCAGGAACGGGCGGTTCCTGAAGGGAGGAAGGCGACGACGGCGGCGGCGATGCAGACCGCCAGGGGGATGGCGAAGGCGAAGTGCGCGCCCAGGGGGAGCAGGGCGGCGACGGCGAAACCGGCCAGGCCGTACCCGGCGCCGTTGGCGGCGTACAGGGCGGAGAACCCGGCGCTCCACGCCGACTCCGGCAGGTCCCGCTGCAGGGTCAGAGAGCGGGCGGTGAGCTGCGGCGCGGCGAACAACCCCGCCGCCACGATGCTCACCGCGATGACTGGCAGGCTGGGCACCAGCGCCGCCGGCAGCAGGACCAGGCACAGGACCGCCAGCAGTGCCGCCGCCTGGCGGTGGATCCTGCCCGGCCAGCGCCGCAGCCCGTAGATCAGCCCGCCCACGACGCTGGTGATGGAGTAGCCGGTGAACAGGACCCCGGCGAGCGAGGCGGGGGAACCGGAGGCGTCCAGCACAGGTGGCACCGCGGTATCCAGGACGCCGCCGGCGAAGCCGCCGACCAGCGCCAGTGCGAGGGAGGGCAGGGCCGCGCGCAGCAGGACCGGGCCCAGCGTCAGTCCCGAACGCCGGGCGCCGTCGGCCCCGTCGCCGTCCGACGGTGCCGCCGGCAGGCGCAGCGAGGCCAGTGCCGCGGCGGCGGCCAGCACGGCCATGGTGGCCACCGCCAGCCGGGGGTCGCCGACGGCGACCAGCACGGACACGCCGACCGGGGCCACGGTCCAGGCCAGCTCCAGCAGCGTCGTGTCCAGACTCATCGCCGGGTGCAGCAGCGGCGGGTCCATGGTGCGGGCGAGCAGCGCTCTTAGCTGTCCGGGCACTCCGGCCCCGATGCCGCCCGCCACGCCCGCCAGGATCACTAGGGCCGCGGCGGGCAGCACCGTTGCGGTGGCGGCCAGCAGGGTGTAGGCAGCGGCGCGGACGACCAGCGCCACCCGCACGTAGCGGTGGCCGCGCCACCGATCGGCGAGCACGCCGAGCCACGGCGCCAGCGCGGCCTCGGTGATGGCGTGGGCGCCGGAGGCCAGTCCACCGACGGTGAACGATCCCGTCTGATGGCCCAGCAGCACCAGCGCCAGCGGCGCCATCGCGTCGGGGATCCGGCTCAGCAGTGTGGTCAGCGCCCAGGGCCGCCACCCGGGCACCGACATCACCTGCCGGTATCCCGCCGGTCGTGCGGTCACTTCCCTGCCCAACAGGGCCCTCCCTTCCACGAACGCGGCCAGTGCCCGCACCGGCCCCATGGACGTGTCGGGTTCCCCCGTGGACGTCAGTACGCGCCCCCGACAAGCACCTTCAGCGGTCCGTACGTATGTCCCGGAGGCCCGGACCGAGCCCGCGACGCCTGGGCGGCCTTCGCCACGGGCCACCGCCACGGACACCGACGCGGCACTGTCCCGCCCGGCCCTCTGGGCGTCCACGGTGATACCCAGGCGCCGGCGCGGCGCAGGACAAGCAGAGCTGCCTGGTCGGGGGCCTTCGCCTATCCGACCGGGCATCACACGCCCGCGTGGGTCAGCTCCGCGACCTGGCCCAGGCCGGTTTCACCGCCATCATCTGGGCTGTCTTCGCCGGATCGCGGTCGATGAGATCGCCCAGAGCCTCGTCGATCCGCCGGAATACGTCCTCAACGAGGGGCTTGCCGGCCCCCGTCGCATTCTCTTTAACCTGCTCGGGCCTGGTAGCGCCCACGACGACGGAGGCGACTCCCGGCCTGCTCAGCACCCAGGCGATGGCGAGCTGAGCGAGGGACAGACCGGACGCCGCGGCGATCGGGCGCAGGCTCTCGACACTGCTGAGCAGCTCCCGGCCGAGGACCCGGTTGATGAAACTGGGCGCCCGGCCACCGGCGTTCGCCCGTGAGTCCTCGGGCCAGTCCTGTCCGGGCCCGTACTTGCCGGTGAGCACGCCCTGCGCGAGAGGCTGGAAGGCCAGCTGACCGATGCCCTCACGCAGACAGAGCGGGACGATCTCCGGCTCGATGATTCGCCACACCATGTTGTACTGCGGCTGGTTGGACGCGATCCGGCTGCGCAACCCGAGCTCGCCCGCCATGGTGAGGGCCGATTCGATCTGCGGGGCGGTCCACTCCGAGACACCGAGGTAAAGGACCTTTCCCTGCCGCACCAGGTCGTCGAAGGTGACCAGTGTTTCCTCGACAGGTGTCCGCTCGTCGAAGCGGTGGGCCTGGTAGACGTCGATGTAGTCGGTCCGCAGCCGGCGCAAGGAGGCCTCGCAGGACTCCATGATGTGCTTGCGGGACAGTCCGCGGTCGTTCGGACCGTCCCCGGTCGGCAGGCACACCTTGCTCATGATCACCAGGGAGGAGCGCCTGACGCCTTGCAGGCTTGCTCCGAGCAGCTCTTCCGCGGCCCCTTGGGCGTATACGTCGGCGGTGTCGAACGTGGTGATCCCCGCGTCGAGTGCCGCCCGGATACAGGCCACAGCCTGCTCGCGGCCGGTCAGTTCGCCGTGGGTGAGCCAGTTGCCGTACGTGACCTCGCTGACCATCAGGCCGCTGCGACCGAGCTGACGATGTTCCATTGACCTTGCCTAGCCTCTCTCCTCATGGTGGCGCGCCGCAGCCGCGTCGACCGGCACCAAGGTGTCGGCAGGGTGACGGTCGGCGAGGAGACGCATGGTCCTGTCGTGATACACCTGCGGTATTCATTCGCCGATGCGGACCGTCTCGACCGCCCCGGTGACCATCTCGTGGTCACCGACCGGGAATGTCCGGCGCACGGCGCCGTCCATGGCGAACAGCGCGTCCGGCAGCACTGGGGAACCGTGCGGCACCAGCGCCGTCCATTCGCCGTTGAACTTGTCGGTCCCCTTTGTAGCGAACAGGCTTGCCACCGCGCGATGTTGCTCGCCAAGATGGCTGATTCCGAAGCGCCCCGCCTCGTGGATGGCGGTCAGCGTCCGCTCCGACCGTGCCTCACCGGCCAGAACGAGCGGTGGGTCCAAGGACACGGGGCGTGCGAGCACGGTCCGGAGCTCATTGGCCGAGACCATGCGTGCTCGTTCAGGACGTGAAGGGCCGGAGGACCCGCTCGACCGCCCGGTCCTGGAGCGTGAACGTGGCGGTCTGGCCCGCCTCGGCGTCGTCAAGCCAGCGGCAGAAATCCTCCATTTCCTTCAACCCGCACTGCTAGCCCATCAGGCACATCGACAAAGATCACCCTGACGAACCGAGGTGACCCCCTCGGACGGCGGCAGTGACTCTGTGGCATGAGCGGGTGAGGAGACGGTGGCAGTCAGTATGACGAGGGCGGCGGCCGGGCCGCGCAGCACCGCTTTTGGCCATGCACCCGTGACAGCGACGCTGGCCCGTGGAGCGCTGCCTGGCGTTGTGGGACCCACTCCTGCATCTCCGCGAGAGCCTTGGAATACGGGACGTCTCCCAAGTCGACCCGTTCCAGCCACTGCTCGCCCGGCTCAAGATGTAACAGCAGAACGGTCTTTGGCGACCCATCAGCGCTCGCTGGGACATCACCCTTGCCCAGGCAGTTAGCGTGTCCGGATGCCATCCGTGAACCTGCGTCACTCAGTACGCGCGATCATCCTCGACGAGGAGGACCGCATCCTTCTCTGTCGGTTCGCGATTCCGGAGCCGGCGGGAACGGTGGTGTGGGCAGCTCCGGGCGGAGGAATCGAACAGGGCGAGATGCCGCTTGCCGCATTACGTCGCGAACTGCGGGAAGAGGTGGGCCTCGCCGTCAGGACCGACCCCCCGCACGTGTGGCACCAAGAAGTGGTGGCGCCTGGGCACGCAGCGGGTTACGACGGCGTCGTCAATGACTACTTCCTCGTGCGCACTGCAGGGTTCAACCCGCGCGGGGCGCTGTCCGACGACGAGCTCGCCGAGGAGAACATCACCGGTCTGGAGTGGTGGCACCCACAGGAAATCGCCAGCTATGACGGTCCGGACCTGTTTTCCCCCCGCGACCTTGCGACTCCTTTGAGGGCGTTGCTCACCTCCGGTGTTCCAGCCAGACCTGTGCTGCTCGGCCTCTGAACCGACCGCCCGCGTCATGGCGTGAGCAGGACTCGTTTTCCCCGGAGGGCGAAGCCTGCGGGGCCGAACATCTGGCGTTTGAGCATCTTGATCCGATTGACATGGCCTTCGACGGGGCCCGAGGCCGACTTCGAGCTGGCCGCCTCGCACAAGGTCAGCGAACAGCTGATCCTGGATGTTGGGCTGCCGTACACCTTTCTGCGCAACGGCTGGTACACCGAGAACTACACCGACCAGCTCGCCCCCGACTGCAGTACAACGCCGTCGCCCAGAGCGCGGGTGAGGGCCGGGTGGCCTCCGCCGCCCGCGCCGACTACGCGGCCGCGGCGGCTGCCGTCCTGACCGGCGACGGCCACCTCGGCCAGGCGTACGAGCTGAGCGGCGACGTCGCCTGGTCCCTTGCGGAGTACGCCGCCGAGCTGTCCCGGCAGCTCGGCTGCACGATCACGTACGACAACGTCCCGGCCCAGACGCACCTGTCCATCCTGACGGGCGCGGGCCTGCCGCAGCCGTTCGCCGAGATCCTCGTGGACCCGGATGCCGCGATCGGCGCGGGCTGCCGGCGACCACGCCGGGCGACCTGGCACGGCTGACGGGCCGTCCCACCACTCCGCTCGCGGACACGGTCGCGGCGGCGCTGGCCGCCATCGCGTAACCGCTGGACGACCCGACGCTGATCGGCCGCTGCCGGGCCGCGATGCACGGCCTGGCCCTCATACCCTTCACCTGGCCGCTCACTGTGCACGGCTACGCCCGCGTGCGCCTGACCGCCGCCGAAGCGGGACGTCGGCGGGCCACCGCCTTCATCGACGCCGACCTGCGCGTCGGCACCTATCGCCGAGCTGATCGAACGCCACGGTGAGACCCTCGACCACGGTATGACGCTCTTGAGGCTGCCTCGGGCGAAGGTGAGAAGCGGCTCCGCCTTCCACCGGCTCACCAGGCGGGGACCGCGAAGGCCACGCAGACCGCCGCCGTCATCCCCTTCAACACCGCGCAGCGGGGATGACGGCAACCCCGCCCGCCGGCGTGGATTCGCCGCCCGCACGGGCTCGATCTCGTCGGCGACGTCGCAGGCCGATCCCTCCGCCTCGCGTGCCTTCACATCCGGGTGAACGGCTCCGCAGCTCTCGCATCGATCCGGTCCGGTCGGGAGGTCTGCGGTCTACGCGGCAGACGGTCAGGCCGGGGCGATGAGGACGCCGGGAAGGTCACCGGCCTTCACGACGTCCTGGTCGATGGCCGCGCCCGTGTAGGCGCCCACGGCGGTGAACACCAGCTCGGACAGGCGCTCGCCATACTCCTCGGAGTACGCGACGACTTCGGCCTCACTGGCCTCAGGCATCGACGGGAACACCGCGCCCGCGGCGCTGAGGGCGGCATCGAGGGCCGAGCCCTGCCCGGTGTCGGTGCCGAAGTCAGCCCGGAACGCGCGGGCATCGGGCGCATGGATGATCACCGCCGGGGGGCTGAAACGGTTGGCGGTCAGGCAGAGGATCTCCTCGCCCCCACAGGGAAGCATCGACTCGACCTTGCCCTGGTAGCCGGTCGCCCAGGTAGCCATGCCCCAGTCCTCCAGCACGTACGTCCACTCACCGCACGTGCCGTACATGGCGCGGTTGAGCCGGGGGGAAGGCTGGCCCGGCTGTCCGGCCGGTGCGCGCAGCTCCCTGCACGGGGTGCGCGCGGCCAGCTCGTCGAGGTCGGCGCCCAGGTTGATGAGGAACTCGTCCGTCTCCACGCCTCGGGCCAGGGTCAGCGAGATGCCGCCGAGCATGCCGGGCACGGCCGATGGAGGGGTGTGGTGGTGTGCGCCTATCCACGCGATGCCGTCACTCACGCCGGTCACAGTATCGGCCTGACACTGGCGGCGGTCCTGGTGGTGCAACTGCCGGCACGAGGAGTGCGGCCGGACTGCAGCGTTTCGCATCCTGGGAAGAACCGCCGCGATCAGGTCGTGTGCACGGCACGGCGACTTGCCCACCAGGACAACCGAGGCGCGGTGGCCGCGTTGCCGGGCGGGCCGCCTCCTGGGAAGCCTCCAGGCGCGCGGTGTCCTCCATGTCCGATAGGGCGTTCAGCAGCTGCTTGGTGGCGGTGACGACGGCCGGGTCGGAGCAGCGCATGAGCGGGGCGGCGGCGGTGGCGGTCCGGGTGAGCGGCTCCCGCATGGCGGCCGCGCTCTGCTTGCTGGCCACCCGCTCCCGGCTCAGCAGCTCGACCGCGCGCCCGAAGCCCACCTGTACGCGCTGCGCGTCCGTTCCGCCGGAGATCCGTGCCCGGACGGCCCCGTCGACGCAGGCATGGCCGGCAGAAACGTCCTCGCACGCTCAGCCGGCCCTACGTTCCGGTCGCGGACCGGGATGAGCGTGCCCTCTACGATCGATAACCGCTCGATGGCCTCCCGGGGTGCACCTACCGGCTCGAGTGCGAGCAGGGGCCCAGCCTTTGGACCACCCGGCTGCTGTTGTCCAGCTTCTACACGCCACTCTTCATCGTCGCATCGGTCTGTTCGCCGTCCGGTCAACGCGTTCGCGGCCGGGCAGCAGCCCGACCTCCTCACAACTGGCGGAGTGGGCAGGAGCGCCGGACGGCCCGGTGAGTTCCAGGCTTTGGCTGCTACGGGTGAGCGCGAGCCAGAGTGCGCTTCTTCCTCGCGTAGCGCGGTCCCGCCGCGGCTTGTCTAGGGAAGGATCTTGATCGAGCTTTGCCAGTTCAGCTGAAGTGGCTGCTGGAGGGAGATGTGCAGGAATCCCATCGCCTCCAGCTCCCGGGCTCTGCGCAGGGGTCCTACGTCGAACGGGCGCATCGCGCCGGAGCGGACAAAGTCCGCGATCTTGTCCTTGGCTGCGGAGTCGTCTCCGGCGATCAGGACGTCGAGCGGGAAGTCATGGCCTTCGCCTGTCGTCAGCGGACCGGCGAAGGTGGTGTTGAACGCCTTGACGACCATCACGTCGGTGCCGACGATCTGCTGGATCTCCTCGGCCGCCGAGCTGTCCGGGGGTGTCACCCGCCCATCCATGGTCGAGACGTCGATGGGGTTGCAGATGTCCACCAGAATCTGCCCGGACAGTGCAGCCACCGAGGATCTCGCGACCTGCAAGGCCGGGTCGTACCACAGCGCGAGCACGGTGACATCGGCCGCCTCCACCGAAGCGGCCCAGTCGCACTCACCGTCCGGGAACCGCTGCCTGAGCTCCTCCGCCAGTGCCCGGGCAGGGTCAGAGTCGGGGTGGACGATGCGCACTCCATGGCCGCCGGCAAGGGCACGGGTGGCGATGGCGCGGCCCATGTTGCCGGGCCCCACAATGTTGATCCTCACTGCTGCTGCCTTCCGGTTCGACGGAGCGTAAGACGCCGTCGGGTCCAGGGATGCCGAAGGGCGCCGTTGCATCCCTTTCCCAAGGCCCGAAGGCTGTGCGTGAAGGAAGGCCACCGTCACCCGGATGACGGACACGAGGCGAGAAGTTCATCAGCGTCGAGCGGGGCTTGCCCTCGATGACGCCGGCGGCACCGTGCCACACCTGCCTGAGCTTTGGGACGACGACTCGGGCACACGGGATGAGTGAGGGCGGCTGTGATCCCGACGGCCGCCGCCAGGCGTTCTTGGCGCAGGCCCCGGCGTTGTCAGTCAGGACTCGCTCGACGGTGATGCCGCGTGCGGCGAACAAGGCCGTTTCCCGTCGCAGGAAGTCCGCGCAGGTGGCGGCCTGCCGCGCAGGTGGCGGCCTTCTCGTCGGGCAGGTCTTCGGTGCAGGCCAGGCGGGAGTGGTCGTCCAGGGCGGTGTGCAGGCAGGCGTATCCAGTGCCGTTGCGGCGGTCCTGGTTGGCCCTGCCGGCTGCGCGGCCGAGGCCCTTGTGGCCGCCGCCGTCGGGGATGCGGCCGGGCTTCTTGACGTCGATGTGGAGCAGTTCGCCGGGGCGTGCGCGCTCAAAGCGGCGGACGGATTCGCCGGTGGCCCGGTCGGTGGCGGCCCATCGGAAGTACGGGGCCCGGCAGTCAGCGGCTGCGTGGTGTGGGCGCGAGTGACCAGAAGCAATGCCGGAGGCAGGCAGCGGGTCCGGGGACTCCGGCTGCGTGCCCGCTGGGGCGGTGCGTCAGACCACGGCAAGCCGGTCCACCAGCAGCTCAACCCTGCGCTCGGTGTCCTCCGGCGGGAGCCGCCGCGCCCGGGTCAGGGTGGCCAGCCCGTGCAGGGCCGCCCAGAACACCTCGGTGAACAGTCCTGGGTGGACGCCGTCCCCAGCGACCTCGCCGAGAGTCTCCAGCAGGGCGGCGAAGGCGTCCTTCAGCGGCTCGGGGGTGTCCTCGTGCGCGAACGCCAGGCCGCCGTCGAGCTGGAACATGGCGTCGTAGACCGCCGGGTTGCGTTCGGCGAAGTCGAGGTAGGCGCGGGCGAGGGCGGTGACCCGGGTGCGGGGGCCGTCCGCGGTGGAGGTCGCGGCCCGCAGCGCCGCGGCCATCTCGGCGGCACCCTCGAGGGCGACGGCGCCGATGATCTCGCGCTTGCCGCGGAAATGGCTGTAGAGGACGGGCTGGCTGTATTCGATGCGCTCGGCGAGCCGGCGGGTGGTGACCGCGTCCCAGCCCTGCTGCTCGGCGAGTTCACGGGCCGTCGCCACGATGAGGCGCTCGCGACTGGCCCGTTCGCGCTGCTTGCGTTCATGTACCGACATGATTCGATCCTAGCACCGCTAGACAATCGAGCGGCAGCAGCGCTAGCGTTGCCTCATCATCTAGCAGCGCTAGATCCCTGGAGGGGTCATCATGCTCAACGCACTCGAGGTGTTCACCACCGTGGTCGTCGGCCTGATGGTGGGGGTGGAGTTCTCCGTCGCCTTCGTCATCAACCCGATCCTCAACGCCCTCCCCGAGGACAGTGGCCAACTCGGCCGTGCCCACGGGGGCCGGATGCTCGGCGCCGTGATGCCGGTCTGGTACATCGGCTCGCTCGTCCTCGTCACGGTCTGGGCCATCGCCGGATGGCACCACGACGGCGCCGGCCTCGCCGCCACCGCCGGCGCGCTGCTGATCCTCAGCGTGATCATGTCGCTCCTGCTGCTCGTCCCGATCAACAACCGGGGCAAGACATGGACCCCCGAGAACCGGCCCGCCGACTGGAAGCAGCAGATGAACCGCTGGGACCGCTTCCACTACGTTCGCGTCGCCGTCATCATCACCGCCTTCACCCTGCTCGTCGCCGCCCTCGCCTGAGACCGCGGGCCGACACCGCGATCAGCGCAATCGGAGTTCGCGGCCCCCTGCGCTGATTGTGGCCAGCGCCGCGCAACTGCCGGTGGCGACCGCGCTGGATGGCGGGGGTCGGCTGGCTGTTGAGCGAGGTCAGGGCGCGTCGAACAGCGCGCTCACTGATTCGCCGTTGTGGATGCGCCGGACCGCTTCAGCCAACGCCGGGGCGATCGACAGGACCCGCAATTTGTCGGTGCGGTGCTCGATCGGTATGGGCACGGTGTTGGTGCACACGATCTCCAGCACATCGGGCTGTTCCGACAATCGTTTGAGGGCTCCCGCCGAGAACAGTCCGTGCGTACACGCGACGCGGATCGAACGCGCTCCCAACTCGCGCAGCCGGTCCAAGAGCTCAAGAACTGTGCTGCCCTTGGCGATTTCGTCGTCCAACACGATGACATCCCGGTCGGCAATGTCCCCGATGACAGAGCTGATGCTCACCCGGTCATCGGCGAAGCGCTGCTTGGCCCCAGCAGCCACCTTCGTGCCCAACAGCCGGGCGAAGGCTGCCGCTTCCTTTGCGTTGCCCAGGTCCGGGGACACGACCGTGGTATTGGACAGGTCGTACCGGCGGAAGTGCTGCGCAAGCTCCCTCAGCGCGTGCAGGTGGTCCACCGGGACAGAGAAGAACCCGTGCACCTGCGGCGAGTGCAGCGTCAGCGCCAGAACACGGCTTGCTCCCGAGGTGACCAGCAAGTCCGCCACCAGTCGTCCGCCGATGGAGATCCTTGGCGCGTCCTTCTTGTCGGACCGGGCATAGGCGTAGTGCGGCATCACCACAGTGATACGGCCGGCGGACGCCCCGCGAGCGGCGTCACACATAAGCAACAGCTCGACGAGGTTCTCCTGCACGGGAGTGACCAGCGGCTGGATCAGGAAAACATCCCGCTCGCGGCAGTTCGCCTGCAGTTGCACCTCGAGACAATCGTTCGCAAACCGGTTCAACCGCACCGGATTCAGAGGAACCCCGAGGTGGGCGCACACCTCGGCCGCCAGCTCGGGGTGGGCACTACCGCTGAACACGGCGATCTCTCGCACGACACTCCTCGCTTGATCGACTCGGGGCATGCCACATGCTAATGGCCCCTCGGCGTGGGCGCCCCCAGACGGCGCGAACTGCGGGGGCGGGTAGACGGCGCCGCAGGAGTGCTGGCTGGGGTTAATCAACGGCGCCAGTTCCACCCGAGCCTGGAGGCGCTCGTCGAGGCCCAGGCGCAGCTCCTCGAGGAAGGTGCGGTCGGGGCGGAAGCCGGTCAGCACGGTGCCTCGTCGACGGGGTCGGGGTGGCGCCCGTCCTCGCCGACGAGCGGAAACCACGTCGACGATCGCCGAGGTCCAGTCCACCTCGCCCCGGGCCCCGAGTTCGGTCCAGCACCGCCCGGTGCACACGACGCCACCGGGCGGCCTCGGTCCATACCGTGAAGCGGCGATGCGCGGTGACGGGCGACATGCCGAACGTCGACGGCGAAGCGAATGACCGCAGCAACGGGGCGGCCCGCTCCCAGAGTTCATCAGGAACCAGACGCTTCTATAGATCGGCACCCAGGACCGGCATCATGCCGCTCGAACATCAAGTCACGTGAGACAACCTCTCAGCCTTGATTGGTGCGGCCGACATGGCGGCCTGCTCGATCTTCGCGCAGTAGGCTGCACGGGCTTCCTCGTCGATCGGCTGCTCGTTTTCGGGGCGCATCCCGGTCCGGCCGTCGAGGCTTTCGCGCAGGATATCGGCGTGCCCGGCATGCCGGATGGACTCGCCGAGGACATGGACCATGATGGCGAACAGGTTCGTGTTGAGATAAGGCTCCGGCCACCACGGCACATGGCCGGGGGCGTCGAGGGGAAGCTCGTTGATCGTCGCGTCCGAGTGTTCCGACGTGCGCCGGTAGAACCCGATGATCTGATCGCGGGTCTCGTCCTCCGTCGCCCACAGATCGCTGCCGTTGGAGTCCTGCCACCGGGGCAGCGGTTCCGGGGAAGGGCGGTCGAAGACCTCGCCGAAGTACCTGGCCTCGACGGTGGCCACGTGTTTGACCAGGCCGAGGAGGTTGGTCCCGGTCGCTGTCAAAGGTCGACGGGCGTCGTATTCGGACAAGCCGTCGAGTTTCCAGAGCAGCGCCTTGCGGTCCCGTCGAAGTCTCCCGTGCAGGTTGTCTTTCGCGAATTCATCGATCATGCGGCATGAGCCTGCCATGGGCTGCTCGTGGTCTCAAGATCCCGTAGATGGCCCGCAACCATTCAGGGTGGTCGACGTCTGCGTATTCCAATTCCACTTCCTGTCCGTGGGCGCGTCGCCCGCCGTCGCGGAGGTAGGCCTCGACGAAGAGGCGGGCCGCGTGCTGCGGGGGCAGGGCGGTGGTCAGGTGGCGCAGCGGGCGTCGTCGGTGGTGCCGGTGCGGCGGTGAAGCCGAACCGAGCGCGGGTGTCGATAACTAGGCCGGTGTTGGTGGCCGCCTGCTTCCTACCCTGAGCCCCCGGATGCAGGGCTGCCGCCGCTCGCGTACCGCGTCCTCCAGGCGCTGCCCCGCGAGGCCGGCGCGAGGCCGAACGGATCTGGTCCTCACGTAACGCTCCACGGTGCGCCGGGAGATATCGAGGGCGTCGGGGCCACGGCGCGGGTTCCGTGGAGCTGCTTGACGAGTAACGCACCTGAGCGCCGGCCGACTTGGGGATGGCGCGGGTGAAACGCCTGATGCCCCTCCAGGGCTGCCGCATCACGAGCGTGCCGCAGCGCTGGGTGGATCTCGGACCGAAGCGAGGACCGGAAGCTCACCGCACTTCAGGAAGGCCAGGGTGACCCGTTTAACCTGGCCACATGGTGGATGGGGAGGAATTCCGGGCCGGCGACGTGCTGTCGGTCGCTTGTCCCTACACGGCGACCAGGGTCGAGCAGGGTCTCAAGTGGGGTCACCTTGCGGTTCGATGGCCGTGGTGGGAAATCGACACCGGCAGCGAGTCCGCGCACTGGAACGGGGTCGTCGCGCTCGGCGTAGGCAGCGGCGGACACGCCTCGCCTGATGTCGAGTTCGAGCTGTTTCGAACCGACCCGCCGCCCGAACAGCTGAAGGAGGGAGACGTCTGCCGGGTCGGTGTGCCACCCACCGTGGTGCACGTGACGGCTGTCGACCACCACGATCCTCCGCTGGCTACGGCCTGGCTGCCGTATCCCACCCAGACCGTGACAGTGCTGCGCCGAGGTCTGTCGTACCGCGAGTTCCCGGACGGGAGCCATCTCGATGGCTGGGGATACACCATCCACCCTGGCGACGGGATCCCCTTCACCTTCGAACTGCTGATGCGTCCGTACGCCTCTCCAGGTGGGCGACGAGGTCGCCGACGCCGCAGGCCGGGCATGGCGGTTCGACGGGCCCTGGAACTGGATCGCCTTCGACGGAGAGTCAGCCGGCGCGGGCCCGGAGTGGCCCCTCGTCCTGCTGACCCGGGCAGGGGCACCGTGCTCTGTGGCGGACGCGAAGGCAGTGGCTACGAGCACAGCGAAAGGTTCGCATCAGGAGACGGTCCGAGACTGGATGTCCCTTACCGAGGCCTCGCCGACACCCTGATCCTTCGGGCCGCCCCCGGCCGCGAGTGCCCTTCTGCCTCCGCCGCGGACGCTCCCCTGTGCTCCACCCCGGGAACGGCCGACGGAGCCCGCTCGGATCCCACCTCTACCTAGGATTTCGAGGCTCACCGGACCCCAGGCCGGTCGCGCACACTACGACCGCTCGCTTCCTGCCGAGAGCAACGGCAATGGGCGGCCGTGGGTGGCGGCATGTCGGTCATGGCCGGGTGGTAGACGTGCAGGCTCACCGCCGGCTCCAGTGCGTCGTTGTCGACCTGGTGCACGTACCCCGGCGCGAACACGCGCTGCGCGCCCGGCCGCAGTACACGTCTGCCCACGTGCGTCCGCTCCGTTAGCGTGCCGTCCAGGACGGTGAGCACGCCGGAGGAGCGGCCGTGGTCGTGCGGCCCGCTGCCCTGCCCGGGTACCCAGGACAGCAGCCATACCTCGTAGCCCGGGCCCGTGCGCAGCCGGTGGTGCCAGCGGCCGGTCGCGTCGTACCGGACGAGGTGTTCCCACTGGGAGCGGTCCTCGGCGAGGGAGCGGGCCAGTCCGACGAACCCGGCGACAGTGACCGGGTGCTCCTGCGGTGGCCGCATGAGGTGTGGGACGTCGAGGATGTCACCGGCGATCTGGAGGTCGCTGTCGCTCACGCACCGACCGCCCGGGGCGCGGACAGCCGGACCGCGGTGGGCTCGGCGGCTGTCGGGGACTCCGAGGTCCGTTTCTCGGCCGGGAGACCAGCGGGGACGGCGGCGTGCGTGGGGGCCGTGAAGGGGCCGTCGTCCCAGGACATGAGGTGGGCGCAGCACCGGGGAAGCGTCAGGCCGAAGGCCTCCGTCGTGGTCATGGCTGTTCCTTTCGTTCGGGGCGGTCCATGGGGTCGATCGGGTGTTCCGCGGCTGTGGACGGCTGCCCGGCCGCGGCCCTCAGCGCGGCGCGGACCGTGTCCAGGAGCGTGTCTCGCGCGCTGTTCAGGAAGAAGTGGTCGCCGGGCAGGAGGTGGCGGGTGAAGCCGCCCGTCGTCTGCTGGAGCCATGGCGCCACCTGGTCGGGCCGCACCTCCCGGTCCTCCGTGCCGGCGAAGGCCACGACGGGGCAACCGAGTGGTGGTTCGGGCCGGTGCACGTGTGTCTCGACGACCGAGAAATCCGCGCGGATCGTGGGCATGAGCAGTTCGAGCAGCTCCGGTTCGGCGTAGACGTCTTCCGGGACGGCGCCCAGGTCGCGCAGTCTGGCCACCACGACGTCGTCCGGCTGGTCGTGGACCTGTTCCCAGCGGCGCGGGAGCTGGGGTGCCGGGCCGCCGGAGACGAAGAGGACCTGCGGTTCGCAGGCGCCGCGTCTGCGCAGCGTCCGGGCCAGTTCGAACGCCAGGAGGGCGCCCATGCTGTGGCCGAAGAGGGCGTAGGGGACGTCGAGTTCGCCCGCCAGTGCGGTGGCGAGCGTCTCGACGAGCGGCTCGGCCCGTGCGAAGGGTTTCTCGCTCCAGCGGGTCAGCCTGCCGGGCAGTTCGACGGGGCAGACTTCGATGTCGTCCGGGAACAGGGCCGGCCATGCCGCGTAGGTCGAGGCTCCGCCTCCGGCGTAGGGGAGGCAGAAGAGTCGGACGGACGGTGCGGCCGGGCGCCGCGCGCCCACGATCCAGCCGTGGGCGCGCGTCGCGCGGGGGTGTGCGGTTCGCTTCACGTTGAGGTCTCCGTGACAGATCGGCTCAGTTGGCGAGCAGCGCCTGGGCTTCTTCCTCGGACAGTTCCTCGATCTCTGCGAGGAGGTGGTCCTCGATGACGAGCGCGGTGTCCTCCAGCGTCTGGCTGTCGAACAGGACGCGGATCGGCAGGTCGGTGCCGAGGGCCTTGCGCAGGTGGACCACGGCACGCATGGCCATGAGCGAATCTCCGCCGAGGGCGAAGAAGTTGTCGTGGATGCCGACGCGCTCGATGTCGAGCATGCTCGCCCATACCTCGGCGACGACCTCCTCGACCGGTGTCCGCGGGGCCTCATAGGGCGCTGCGGCGTCCTCGGCCACCTGCTCGGGAACCACCAGTGCCCGCCGGTCGACCTTGCCGTTCGCGGTGAGCGGCAGGGCGTCGATCTCCACGTACACGTCCGGCACCATGTAGCGCGGCAGTTTGGTGCCGAGGAAGTCGCGGAGGTCCTGCGGCAGGTCGTGGGCGTTCTGCGGGACGACGAAGGCGACCAGTTGCTTCGCGCCGCGCGGTTCCCCGTGGACCACGGCGACCGCCGCCCGGACGTCCGGATGCTGGGTGACGGCGGTCTCGATCTCGCCGAGTTCGATGCGGTAGCCCTGCACCTTGACCTGGAAGTCCTCGCGGCCGAGGAACTCGATTTCGCCGCTCGGCAGGAAGCGTCCGAGGTCTCCGGTGCGGTAGAGGCGCAGGCCGGTTTCCGGATGGACCACGAAGGCGCCGTTCGTCTTGGCCTCGTCGCGCAGGTAGCCCTGGGCCAGACCCACGCCGCCGATGTAGAGCTGGCCCGGGACGCCGGTCGGCCGGGGCCGGAGCGCGTCGTCCAGGACATGAAACGTCTGATTCCGCATCGGCCTGCCGTACGGAATGCTGGGCCAGTCGGCGGGCACCTGACCGATCGGGTAGAGGATGGACCAGATCGACGCCTCCGTCGCGCCGCCGAGGCTGACGACCTCGGGGGCGCCGAGCACCCGCCGGATGCGGTCCGGCAGTGTGACGGGCAGCCAGTCGCCGCTGAGCAGCACCAGCCGTAGCGCCGTACCCGTCACCTCCTTCACGCTCATGTGCTCGACGAGCAGTTCCATCAGCGCCGGCACGGAGTTCCAGAGGGTGACCCGGGCCGTCTCCATCAGGTCGAGCCAGGCCGCCGGGTCGCGGTGCGCGCTCGCGTCCGGCATGACGACGGCACCGCCGACCGCCAGCGGGCCGAAGATGTCGTACACCGAGAGGTCGAAGCTCAGCGAGGAAAGGGCCAGGATCCGGTCGTCGGCGCCGACGCCGAAGCGGTCGTTGACGTCCACGACCGTGTTGAGGGCGCCTCGGTGGTCGATCATCACGCCCTTCGGGAGACCGGTGGAACCCGAAGTGAAGATGACGTAGGCGAGATCGTCCGGCGCGGCGGGACCGTCCGGCTTCAGACCGTCGACCGCTTCCTCGTCCTCGTCCAAGGGGAGTTCGTCCACCCGGAAGACGGCCGGCACACCCGCGAAGCGGTCCTCGCCGCCCTGTGCGACGCGGCTCTGGGTGAGGACGGCACGGGCCTGGCCGTGCTCGAGCAGCAGCCGGACGCGCTCGTCGGGCAGCTCGGGATCGATGGGCAGGTAGGCGGCGCCGGCGGCGAGGATGCCGAGGACGGCGGCGCACTGCTCCCAGCCCTTCTCCATCACCACGGCGACGAGGTCGTTGGGGCGCACGCCGAGACTGCTCAGCCGCCGGGCGATGCCGCCGGCCCGCGCCGCCAGTTCCCCGTAGCTGAGCGTGCGGCCCGCAGTGACGACGGCGGTGCGCTCGGGTGTCCGGGCCGCCGTGGCGAAGAACGGCGCGTGCAGGAGGCCCGACGGCAACGGCCCGTCGGTCCGGTTGTACGCCTCCCGCTCGGCGAGTTCGGTGTGCGGCACGAGCGACGGCGCGGGCCGGCTCCAGTTGTCCTCGTCCCGGGCGAGCCAGCGCAGGAGCTCCAGCGTGGCCGCGTGGATCGCGGCGACCAGGCCCTCGGGGAAGAGCTGCTCGACCGCGTCGATGTCGAACGCGAGCGCGCCGTCCACCTCGTAGACCTGTGCGTCGATCCAGACCTGCGGCGTCTGCGAGATGCTGAAGGCCACCTCACCGATCGGAGTGTCCTGACCGTGGTCGAGGAAGAGGCTGGTGAACACGACCGGCATGGCCGCCGCCGCGTCGCCACGCGTCTTCTTCATCTCCCGTATCACCCGTACACCGCTGAACACACGGTGGTCGATGTCGTTGATCAGCCGGTCCCGCACGGCGCGGGCACGCGCCTCGAAGGTCGTCTCGCCCGCCGCGTCGACCTCGAGCAGCGTCACCGAGGTGAAGTCACCCACGATGGCGTCCACCTCCGGATGGAGCGGAAGCCGGTTCGCCATAGGCAGGTTGAGCGTAAAGCGGCGGTTCTTCGACCAGGTGGCCAGCGCCTCGCTGTAGGCCGTCAGGAGCAGCGCCGTGGGCGTGATGCCGCGCTGCGACGCCCTTCCCTTGACGCGTTCCCAGGTCTCCTGGGGCAGCAGACCCTCCACCCGCTTGAAGCGCGGGGAGTCGACGGTTCGCGGGTCGCAGACCAGCGGCAGCTCCGGGGCGAGCGCCAGACCGGGGATCCGCTCGCGCCAGTAGGCCTCCGCACGGCGGAAGAGCTCGGAGGACTCCAGGCTCTTCTCCGCCAGCACGTAGTCGCGGAACGACAGTTCCAGCGGGGGCAGCTCGACGTCCGGCCGCTCGTAGAGGTGAGCGAGTTCGCGCAGCAGGACGTTGGAGGCACGGGCGTCGGTGACGAGGCCGTCGATGCTGTAGTGCAGTCGGGTACGGTCATCGTCCAGGACCGAGGCGCGCAGTTCGAACAGAGGCCACCGGTCGGCCTCGAAGTTCTGGTGGGACATGGCCGCACGCGTACTTTCGAGCGCCGCTTGCGCCTCGCTCCCGGGCAGCCCCCGCAGGTCCGCCGTCTCGATGACGTAGTCGGGAACGTCCGTCAGGATCTGCTGCTCGCCGTGCGGGAGCACCACGGCGCGCAGCATGCCGTGCCGCTGGATGAGCCGGCGGAACGCACGTTCCATGCGGGGCAGGTCGAGGTCCCGGACGTCGAACTCCTCGTACCCGTGCATGCCGACGTTGCCGATTTCGAAGACTCCGGTGCGGCCGATCCAGTACGCCTGCTGGACGTCCGTCAGCGGGAAGGGCACACCCTCGTTCCCGGGGTCCGGCACGACGGCCGGCAATGCCTCCAGCAGGGTGTCGCCGGCCTCGGCGCGGGCGGCGCGCACGGCGGCGGCCAGACCGCGGATCGTCGGCCGGCCGACGAAGGCGCGCAGCGGGACCTCGGCACCGCAGACCGTGCGGACCTGCGCGACGAACTGCGCGGCGAGCAGGGAGTGTCCACCGAGTTCGAAGAAGTTGGTGTCCGGTGCGATGCCCGGTACGCCGAGGAGGTCCGAGAAGATCGCGGCGACCTGACGCTCGGTGTCGTCGGCGTAGTCCGGGCGGGCCTGGGCGGTCGCGCCCGGCTCGTCGGGCGCGGGGTCCTGCGCGAGGTCGGCCGCCGGCTCCACGACCGCCTGGCAGGCGCCGGGAGCCGCGCCGACCACGCGGGACGCCCACCGCTCGACCATGGCGTGGTCCGCGTGCGACCAGACGAAACCGGCCCACGCGACCTCGGACTCGCGGCACACCAGCGCGAGGTGCGTTTCGACGACGGCGGCCAGGGGTGAGTGGGACGGCTCGAAGCCGGAGTCACCGACGAGATGGACCTCGCAGCCGAGCACGGTGCCCTCGGGCGCCTGGGCGGTCGTTGTGATGGCGCGCTCCAGTGTGTCGAGCACGAGGGCCTGCGGAGCGGCTGCGTCGAGCAGCACCAGGACAGTGGACGGTCCGGCCGCGGCGGCGGACAGCGGGGTCACCGTGGCGCCCGCGCGGGTCAGCGCGCGGGTGAACACGGCCGCGACCCGCTCGTCGCCGGTCGACGTGTAGTGCGCACCGGCGTGCCGGCCGGGGCCGGCGCCCGCTGCCGCGGCAAGGGGCTCCAGATCGGGCACGAAGCGGTGCCCGCCGCGGCGCGCGACCACGGGCTCCGCGGGCGTGCCGTCGAGCTCCGCGACCAGTGTGCCGGTCAGACGGCGGGCGGCTGCGGCGGTCACCGGAGCGGGTACGTCGAGGAGGGCCCGGGAGCCCGGCCGGCCCGTGCGGGCCCATGCGAGCAGTGCGCTCCGCTCGGGGAACAGCGGTTCCTCACCGGTGACGTCGAGCGCGCCGGAGACCACGGCGATGAGCCGTGCGCCCTCGTCGCCACGGGCCGCCAGGGCCTGCTCCAGCGCCTCCAGTTCCCGGGCTGCGCGGTTGCCGGAATCCTCGGTCGCGGTGCCGAGCAGCGCGGTGTGGAGCACGCCGCCGATCCGCTCGCCGGCGGGGAGCGAGGATGCGAGGTGCCGGGTGAAGTCGTCCCGGGTGCCCAGGGCGGCGGACGGCACCTCGACCACGCGGCGGTGTTCGGAGCGCAGGCGCTCGGCGAGGCCGTGCAGGGTGCCCGCCTCGTCCGTGACCATCAGCCAAGCGGCCGGTGCCGCGTCGTCGAGCGCGGCCCCGCGGGTCGGCGGGCCCGTCCTGCGGAAGCCACGCACCGCGAGACCGTCCGGGTTCACTCGCGCCGTGCGGGTGCCGCGCGGCGGGTCGACCCAGCACCGCTCGCGTTCGAAGGGATACGTCGGGAGCACGGTGCGGCGCGGCGTCTCCTCGCCGTGCAGCGCCTCCCAGGCCACCGGCGCACCCAGCCGCCACAGCTCGCCGGCGGCGGTCAGCACCTCTTCCTCGGCGTCGGCGGCCGGGCCGGCCGAGGGCAGCGAGGCGACCGCCCCGTGCATGTCGTTCCCGGCACGGGCGAGGCTGACCAGGACGCGGCCCGGACCCACCTCGAGCAGCGTCGCGCCGGGGTGGCACACCGTGCGCAGACCTTCCCCGAACCGCACCGTGGAGCGCAGGTGACGGGCCCAGTACGCCGGGCTGGTGGCCTCCTCGTCCGTGATCCACGTTCCGGTCACGTTGGAAACGAAGGGGATCTGTGGCGCCGTCAGCGCGACGCGTGCGACCTCCGCCTCGAAGGCGTCGGCGGCACTGTCCATCATGCGGGAGTGGAAAGCGTGCGAGGTGCGCAGCCGCTTCGTGGTGACCCCGCGTTCGGCGAGGCGCGCTTCGACGGCCTCGACCTCTTCGAGTGGGCCGGACACCACGCACTCGCGCGGCCCGTTCACCGCGGCCAGGGCCGCCTCGGGGCCCAGGACCGGCGTGATCTCGTCCTCCGGCAGCGGCACCGCCACCATCGCGCCGGAGGGCGCGTTCTGCATCAGCCGCCCGCGTACGGCGACCAGCCGCAGTGCGTCCTCGAAGCCCATGACGCCCGCCAGGCACGCGGCGACGAGCTCGCCGAGGCTGTGTCCGAGCATGGCCGCGGGCCGGATTCCCCAGGAAGCCCACAGTGTGGCGAGGGCGTACTCCACGGCGAAGAGAGCGGGCTGGGCGTACTCGGTCCGCCGGATCTTCTCCTGGGCAATCTCCCGCTCCGGCTCGCCGGGGTACAGCAGAGCACGGATGTCCTCGCCGAGCACCGGCAGGAGGATCTCGGCGGCGCGGTCGACCTCGGCGCGGAAGACCGGCTCGCGCTCGTACAGCGCGCGGCCCATGCCGATGCGCTGTGCACCCTGCCCGGGGAAGGCGAGGATCACCTCGCGGTCCCGGTCCGTCTCGGGCCCTGCGGGGTACACCGGGACGGGCCCGCTCAGCGCTTCGGCCGCCTCCTGTGTGCTGCCGGCCACGACGAAGCGCCGGAACGGCAGGGTCCGGCGGCCGCGCTGCAGGGTGTAGGCCACGTGGTCGAGGCGCTCCTGCGGGTGTGCGCGCAGATGGGCGGCGAGTTCTGCGGCGGCGGTGTCGAGCGCCGTGGGCGTGGCGGCCGAGAGGGGCAGTACGTGCCGCGCTCGCCCCGGTTCGGTGAGTGGACGATACGGCGCCTGCTCCAGGATCACGTGGGCGTTGGTGCCGCCGATCCCGAAGGAGCTGACCCCGGCACGCAGCACCTCGCCCGGCCACGGGGTGAGTTCGGTGTTGACGTAGAAGGGGCCGTCGGTGAGCGCGAGGCCCGGGTTGGGACGGGGGCAGTGCAGCGACGGCGGGAGTTCGCGGGCTCGTATGGCCAGGGTGGCTTTGATCAGGCCGACGACGCCGGCGGCGGTGTCCAGATGGCCGATGTTGGTCTTCACCGAGCCGAGGGCGCAGCGGTGGTCCCCGCCGGTGTCGCCGAAGGCGTGGTGCAGGGCTGCCACCTCGATGGGGTCGCCGATCCGGGTGCCGGTGCCGTGGGCCTCGACGTAGGTGACGGTGGCCGGGTCGACGTCGGCGATGGAGAGTGCCTCGGCGACGGCGTCGGCCTGACCCTCGATGCTGGGGGCGGTGAACCCGACCTTGCGTGAGCCGTCGTTGTTGATGGCGGTGCCGCGGATGACGGCGTGGATCACGTCTTTGTCGGCGAGCGCCGCGTCGAGGCGCTTGAGGACGACGACGCCGGCGCCGCTGGCGGGTACGGCGCCAGCGGCGTTGTCGGCGAAGGCCCGGCAGTGTCCGTCGGGCGACAGGACGCCCCCCTCCTCGTACCGGTAGCCGAGCTGTTGCAGGGCATTGACGGTCGCACCGCCGGCGAGGGCGACGTCGCACTCGCCGTTGATCAGCGCCTGGCAGGCCACGTGCACGGCGACGAGGGACGTGGAACAGCCGGTCTGGACGCTGACGCTGGGGCCGCGGAGGTCGAGCTTGTACGACACCCGGGTCGGCATGAAGTCCTTGTCGTTGCCGAGAGCGCTCTGGAAGGCGCCGATGCGCTCGACCAGGCCCTCGTTGGCAAGGAGGTTGTGCTGAAGGTAGGAGCTTTCGCCCACTCCGGCGTACACGCCGGTCACGGTCGACTCGGGGTCGGCGGGACAGCCCGCGTGTTCCAGGGCCTCCCAGGCGCATTCGAGGAAGAGGCGGTGCTGCGGGTCGAGCATCTGCGCCTCACGCGGGGAGAACCCGAAGAAGCGCGGGTCGAAGTCGCCGACGCCTTCCAGGGCTCCGAACGCCTTGACGTAGGCGGGATCGGCGAGGTCCTGGGCGGCCACGCCCGCGGCGAGCAGCTCCTCGTCGGTGAAGAACCTGATGGATTCCACGCCGTCGCGCACGTTCCGCCAGAACTGCTCCGGGGTGTCCGCGCCCGGGACGCGCAGGGCCATCCCCACGACCGCGACGGCGTCGGCGGGCATCGAGCTGTCGTCAATCATCACTTGTCTCCACTGTTTCGGGGCGCGACCGGCCGCCTGCGCGGCGTGCGCGTGCCTTGTTGCAGCTTTCGTTCCTCGGCACGGCGCCGCCCTTCGGCGCCTGATGCCGATCGGGGGTGGCCATCGCCGGCGAGGTGCCTCGCGAGTGTGCGTACCGTCGGGTACCGGAACAGGTCCACCACGGGGATGTCCCGGCCCAGGGCCTCGGCCAGCCGGGCCTGTACCCGCACCATGAGCAGGGAGTGGCCGCCGAGATCGAAGAAGTTGTCGTCGGAGCCGACGTGTTCAAGACCGAGCACCTCGCACCAGACGGCGGCGACGGTCCGCCCGAGTCCGGTCTCGGGACGGTCGCCGGGCCGCGGTACGCCGGGGCCCGCGGCGGCCGGGGCGGGCGCGGGAAGGGCGCGGCGGTCGGTCTTGCCGCGTTCTCCGCGCGGCAGCTGGTCGAGGGGCACGACGACGCCCGGCACCATGTAGCCGGGCAGGCGTTGCGCCAGGTGGGCCGGCAGGTCCGGCGGCGACGTGCCGCCGTCGACGGCTATGTAGCCGACCAGTCGGGGCCTGCCCGGGGTGTCTTCGCGCAGGAGGGCGGCGGCGTCGCGTACGTCCGGGTGCGCGCTGAGGGCCGCCTCGATCTCTCCGAGGTCGATCCGGAAGCCGCGCAGCTTGATCTGGTCGTCGCAGCGGCCGAGGAACTCCAGGTCTCCCTCGGCGTTGCGCCGGGCGCGGTCGCCGGTCGCGTACATGCGTGCGCCGGGGCGGCCCCACGGGTCGGGCAGGAAGGCCGCGGCGGTTCGGGCCGGATCGCCCAGGTAGCCCTGGGCGATGCCGTCGCCGGCCAGGTGGAGGTTCCCGGGGACGCCGGGCGGGGCGGGCCGCAGCGCAGCGTCGAGCACGTAGGCGCGCACGCCGGGCAGTGGACGGCCGATCGGGACGGTCGGGTCGGCCGCCTGGCCGGGCCCGGGCCGCACTGCTGCTCGGTCCGGTTCGTACAGGGTGGCGGTGATGGTGGCCTCGGTGGGGCCGTAGGCGTTGAGCCAGCGGACGTGGGCGGGCTCGGCGGCCTGCCAGAGGGCGAGTCTGCCGCCGTCGACGCGTTCACTGCCGGTGACGACCAGCCGCAGGGTCGGGCAGGACGAGGGCGGGAACCGGTCGATCACGGCCACCCACTCGTGCCAGTACGAGGCGGGCAGGTTGAGCACCGTGAGCCGTTCGCTCCGTACGAGCGAGGTCAGTTCGTCGATGCCGGGCACCGGTCCGGCGGGCGGCAGGACGACCGTGGCGCCCCGCACGAGTGCGGAGAACAACTCCTCGGCGGCCACGTCGAAGGTGAGCGCCGCGAACTGAAGAACGCGGTCCTGCGGGCCGAGGCCGTACCGTTCGGCGACCGCCTGGATGGTGTGCGTCAGGTTTGCGTGGCCGACGACGACGCCCTTGGGCAGCCCGGTGGTGCCGGAGGTGTAGAGCACGTACGCGGGGGTCTGCGGGTGCACTGTCGTGGCGGTCTCCGGTGCGGGCGCGGCGATCGACTGCAGCGCGTCCTCGACGGCGGCGAAGGGCACCGCCGTACCGGCCGGCGGGGTGTCGGCGCGCGAACCGAGGACGAGGTCGGCATGAGCGTCCTCGACCATGGCCGCGAAGCGCCGCTGTGGGGCTTGCGGGTCGGTCGGCACGTATGTCGCCCCGGCCTTGAGGACGGCGAGCAGGGCGACGGGCCAGAGCGGGGTGCGCTCGAGGCGGACGACGACGGTGGCGCCGTGACCGACGCCCCGGGCACGCAGGAACGCGCAGACCCGGTCGGACTGCTCGTCGAGTTCGGCATAGTTCAGGGTGCGGCCGGACTGGCTGATCGCGACGTGACCGGGCCGGGCGGCTGCGACCGCGCGGATCAGCCCGTGCACCGGCTCGACCGCTTCGGCGGCTGGGAGTGCACACCCGTCGGCGGCACCGACCAGGGCCCTGGTCTCCTGCTCGTCCATGGTGGGCAACCCGTGCAGCGGGGTCTGCGGCGCGGCGAGCGCGGCCTCCAGCAGGTGGAGGTAGTGCCCGGCGAGTCGCTCGGCGGTCGCCCGTTCGAACAGGTCGGCGTCGTACTCGAGGTAGCCGCCGAGGGCACCGGACGACAACGTGCCCTCGTCCCAGACCACGGTCAGGTCGAACTTGGCGAATCGGACGGCCGATTCGCTGACGGACACGCTGAGTCCGGGCAGGGCATCGGTGGTCTGCGGCACGTTCTGCATCGCCAGCATCGCCTGGAACAACGGTGCCCGGCCGGCCTGGCGCGGCGGCCGGACCGACTCCACGACCTGCTCGAACGGCACGTCCTGGTGGGCGTAGGCGCCGAGGGTGATGTCCCTGACTCTGCCGAGCAGGGCGGCGAAGGTCAGTTCCTCTTCCCACTGAGTGCGGATGACCAGCGTGTTGACGAAAAACCCGACGAGTTGCTCGAACTCGGGGCGCACTCGGCCGGAGACCGGCGTCCCGACGCTGACGTCGCGCGTGTCCGAGTAGCGGCCCAGCAGCACCTGGAACACCGCGGTCAGGACCATGAACCTGGTCACCCCGTGGGCGCGGCAGACCTCCTCCAGGCGGCGGGTGAGCTCCGGTCCGAGCCGCACCGGGAGGGTGTCGCCCCGGTGCCGGGGCACGGCCGGGCGGGCGCGGTCGAGGGGCAGCTCGAGCGCGGGCGGCGCGTCGCGCAGCCGTTCGCGCCAGTAGCCGAGTTGTTGCTCACGAGCCTCGCCGGCCAGATGTGCGCGCTGCCACGCGGCGTAGTCCGCGTACCGGACGGCCGGCGGGGCCGGGGCCGGCCGGTCCCCCTCGACGACGGCCCGGTAGAGCGTGCCGAGATCGGCTACCAGCACGCCCACGGACCAGCCGTCGCAGATCGCGTGGTGCATCGTCAGCAGCAGGTGGGCACGGTCCTCGGCCAGGCGCAGCAGGCGGGCGCGGAAGAGGGGGCCCGTGGCGAGATCGAAGGGGCGTTGTGCCTCTTCGCGGGCGAGCCGGTCCGCCTCGCGTGTGCGGGCGACTTCGGGAAGATGGGCGAGTTCGGTGACCTGGAGCCGATCGGCGGCCTCGTCGACGAGCTGCCGGGGCATCTCTCCCCCGCCGAAGCGAGTGCGCAGCGCCTCGTGACGGTCGAGCAGTTGCCGGAGGGCGGCGCGCAGCGCGGGCAGTTCGAGCGGTCCCGTGATGTCGAGGACGAGCGGCACGTTGTAGAGCGCGCTGCCCGGGGTGAGGCGGTCGAGGAACCAGAGCCGTTGCTGGGCGAACGAGAGTCGGTGCGGCCCGGCTCCGGCGCGGGGTAGGGGGGTGTGCGCGGCGGCCCGGGGGGCGTTGGCGGCCCGGGCGGCGAACCGCGCCGCCGTGGGAGCCTCGAACAGGTCACGGACGCCGAGTTCCACGCCGAGCCGGTCCGCGACCCGGGCGACGGCCCGGGTGGCGAGGAGCGAGTGGCCGCCGAGGGCGAGGAAGTCGTCATGGACGGAGATCCCGGGCAGGCCGAGCAGTTCGGCCCAGACCAGCGCGACGGTCTCCTCGACGGCGTTGCGCGGGGCGACGTGTTCGGCGGCCTGGACACGGTCGCCGCCCGTCGGCTCGGGGAGGGCCCGGCGGTCGACCTTGCCGTTCGGGGTGACGGGCAGCTCGGGAAGGCGCACGTACCAGGAGGGGACCATGGCTGCGGGCAGCCGGGCGGCGAGGCCGGCACGCAGCGCGCTCGGGTCGGCGGGGAGTCCGTCGTGAGTGGTGACGTAGGCGACGAGGCGGCGGTCGTCGCCCTCGCCGCGTACGTCGACGACGGCGGCGCGTACGGCCGGGAGGTCGATCAGTGCGCCGGCGATCTCGTCGGGCTCGATCCGCACTCCGCGGATCTTGACCTGGGAGTCGGCGCGGCCGAGGTACTCCAGTTCACCGTCCTCGCGCCAGCGCACGATGTCACCGGTGCGGTAGAGCCGCTCCCCCGTGCCGAAGGGGCTGGGCACGAAACGCTCGGCGGTGAGGTCCGGCCGTCCGACGTAGCCGCGGGCGAGGCCGGCGCCGCCGAGGTGGAGTTCGCCGGGTACACCGACACCGGCTTCGCGGCCCGACGGGTCGAGCACATGGAGCCGGGTGTCGGCTATCGGGCGGCCGATCGGCAGGCGGACGCCGTCGGGCGGGGTGTCGGACACGGGGTGGACGGCGGCGATGGTGGTGCCCTCGGTGGGGCCGTAGGCATTGACCAGACGCAGTCCGGGGTTGGCGCGGCGCAGGGCGGCCACCCGGCGGGTGTCGGCGGCCTCACCGCCGAAGAACAGGGTGCGCAACGGGGCGAACATGGCCGGGTCGTGTTCCGCGCAGCGGTTGGCGAGGACCGTCGTGAGCAACATGGCGGTGACACCGTGCTCGGCGAGCCGCTCGCGCAGCCGCTCGGGTGCGAGGACGTCTTCCTTGGCGACACCGACGAGCCGGGCGCCGTTCAGCAGAGCGCCCCAGATCTCGAAGGTGGCCGCGTCGAAGGAGGTGTTGGCGACCTGGGCGACGACATCGGACGAACCGAGCCCGAGGTACTCGGCGTCGCAGACCAGCCGCACGATTCCGCGGTGGGTGATGGCCACGCCCTTTGGACGGCCGGTGGAACCGGATGTGTAGAGCACGCAGGCACGCTGGTCCGGATGGGAGGCCGGGAACGGGCCCGCGAAGGCACGCTCCCGCCCGGCGGCGCGTGCTTCGGCCGGTGCGTCCTGAGCGGGACGGTCGGTGCGCAGGACGGGGGTGTCGCCGGCGAAGCCCAGGTCACGGTCGGCGAGGACCAGGCGGGCTCCGCTGTCCGCCAGCATCAGGGCGAGCCGGGCATCGGGGTGACCGGGGTCCAGTGGCAGATAGGCGGCACCGGTGGTCAGGACCGCGATCATCGCGGTGATCAGCGCGGCGGAGGACTCCATGGCCAGCCCGACGACGCTCTCGGGGGTGATGCCGTGTCCGGCGAGCCGCTCGGCCAGCCGGGTGGCATGCTCCTGGACTTCGCCGTAGGTGAGTGTCCCGTCGGCGAAGTGCAGCGCGACGGCGTCGGGAGTCTCCTCCGCCCGGGCGCGGAAGGTGTCCACGACGGTTCGGGCGCTGGTCCCGGCGGGACGGTGGCCCCAGGCGGCGAGGAGCTCGCGCTCCTGCGAGGTGGTGTGGGTGAGGTCGCGGACCGGCGCGTCGGGCGTGGTCAGGGCGGAATCGAGCAGGGCCAGGTAGTGCCCGCGGAACCGCTCGGCGCTCGCCCGGTCGAACAGGTCGGTGTCGTAGACGAGCAGCCCGTGTGGTTCGCCCGAGTCGAGCAGCGACTCGTCCCACAGGCACGCCAGGTCGAACCGCCCGCCCAGCGGCAGGCCCGGGCCGCCGACGGCGGCGAAGAGCAGCGCGCCGGATGCGGCGGTGCCGTCGGCCCCGTCCCGCTCCTCGCGGGGACGGTCGAGCAGCGCGGCGAACGTCGTCCCGTCGTCCCATGCCTGCGCAGCCGGGCGCAGGCCTCCTCCGGGGGGCCCGACGACGACGGTGACGTCGCTGGTGCCGGTGCAGCGGCCGATCAGCAGCCGATAGACCGTCAGCAGGACGGCGAACCGCGTCGTGCCGCGGGCGCGGGCCAGCTCGGCGAGCCCGCACGCCCGCTCCTCGCCCAGGGTGAGGGCGAGCCGGCCGCCGGCGGGGCGGCGTACGGGCGGCCGGGTCCGGTCGGCGGTCAGCTCCGGGGTGTCGCTCATGCCGAGGCCCCTGTCGCCGCGTGATGGTCGTCGCCTTCGGCGATCCGCTCGACGCGGCCGCCGTCCAGCCGCACGACGCGGTCGGCGTCGAGCAGGGCATCGCGCCGGTGGGCGATGACGAGGACGGTGGCGCCCTTGAGTTCCGTCTCGAAGGTGCGCTGGATACGTGCGTCCGTCTCGGCGTCCAGATTGGCGGTCGCCTCGTCGATGAGTACGATCCGGGCGCGGCGGAGCAGGGCGCGGGCCAGGCAGAGCAGTTGACGCTCACCGGTGCTCAGCTGCGCGCCGCCCGCCGTGACGGGGTGGGCGAGGCCGTCGGGCAGGGCGAGCAGCTTGTCGGCGAGGCCGGCCTTCTCCAGCGCGGCTTCCAGCTCCGCGTCCGAGAAGGCGTTGTAAGGGTCGAGGTTTTCGCGCAGCGTGCCGGGCAGCAGCACCGGGTCCTGCGGGATGGCCTCGATCCGCGAGCGCAGCTCGGGCAGTCGCAGGGTGGAGACGTCGACGCCGTCGATGAGAATCCTGCCGCGCTCGCACTCGGTGAACCGCAGCAGCGCGGTGAACAGACTGGACTTGCCGCTGCCGGTCCGCCCCGCGATACCGGTCTTGCGCCCGGCGGGAGCGTGGAAGGTGACGCCCTCCAGCGCGGGCGGCGCACTCGGCGCGTACCGCAAGGTGACGTCCTCGAAACGGATGTCACCGGCGGACGGCCAGCCCTCGGGCGCTGCCACGCCCGCTTCGGACTCGACGGCGAGCTCCGTGTAGTCGTGGACGCGTTCGTAGCTGGCGAGGGCGAGGTCCATCATCTGCACGGTCATCAGGCTCATGGCCAGCGTTTCGATGAGCATGTAGACGAAGCTGATCCCGACCCCGGCGTAGCCTGCGCCGATGCCGCCTTGGACGACGAGCAGCGCGGCGTAGCCGAACAGCACGACTGCGCCCACCAGGTCCAGCCGCAGGTTGAAGTGCCGGGACAACGAGTTGACGGTGTAGTCGGCGTAGTGCGCGGCCTGCGCGCGGCTGCGGAAGGTGGCTTCGTAACCCTTGACCCGCGCTTCGCGGCCCTCGATGGACGCAACGCCCTCGATCGCCTCGGAGAGCAGCGCGATCACCGGCTCCTTCGCCTGTTTGGCCAGGCGGGAGGCCTCGACCGTGCTGGTGCGGGTGCGTCGCTGCCACCGGAGGTAGACCAGCAGCACGACCGGGGCGAAGATCGCGGTGAGCGGGCTGGTGACGGCGAGCATCAGCAGCGGGACGCCCATACCGACGGCGATCTTGAGGGTGTCCATCGTGTACTCGGGCAGTTCGAGGTCAACGGTTTCGGTGTCGGCGGAGAAGCGGGTCAGGACGCGCCCGGAGGAGTGCTTCTCGAAGAAGGAGAGCGGTGCGTGCAGCACCCGCGTCAGCATCGAGTTGTGCAGGGTCTTGCCGGCCTTGACCCCGCGCGAGAACCCGAAGGTGAACAGGGTGCGGTCGAGCACGAGGGTGAGCAGGCCGATGCCCGCGAAGACGCCGGCGTACAGCGCGGTGTTCCCGTCCGGGTGCTCGGTCCAGTGCCCCAGCCAGAAGGAGGAGGCGCCGAGCATGCTCTGACCCACCACGGCGAGACCGACCAGGGCGAAGAGCAGTGCACCGGGGGTCAGCACCCGCAGGTAGCCGCGGTAGGTGTCGCGGAGCACGTTGCCGCTGCGTACGGGCTGTGCCGCCTCGTCCGCCGCGTCCGCTTCCGGGGCCTTTCCGGCCGCGTCGGCGGCCTCCGCCGCGGTGGGTTCGGCCGTGCCGCCCTGGGCCTCCGGCAGCAAATCGGGCATCCGGGCCCGGATGTCCTCGAAGGCGCCGACGGCGACCACCCGGCCGCCGTCGAGGACGACGACGCGGTCGGCGCGCCGGGCGAGGTCGAGTCGGTGGGTGGCGACGATCCGGGTCCGGCCGCCGAGCACCTCGGAGAGGAGCGCGTTCATGATGCGGGTGGCGACGGCGTCGTCGACGGCACTGGTCGGGTCGTCGACGAGGTAGACGTCGGCGTCCTCGTAGGCGGCACGGGCGAGTGCGATGCGCTGGCGCTGGCCGCCGGAGAGGGTGGTGCCGCGTTCGCCGAGGACGGTCGCGTCCCCGGCCGGCAGGACGGCGAGATCGGTGTCGAGGGCGGTGGCGCGCAGGACGGCGGCGTAGCGCTCGGGGTTGTGCGGGGTGAAGCAGCGGATGTTGTCCGCGACGCTGGCCTGCATGACCCAGGGCCGCTGCGGCAGGTAGACGATGCTGCCGTGGGTGTGGGCGGTTCCGGAGAGGGTGCGCAGGGTGCCGGCCAGCGCGCCCAGCAGAGCACTCTTGCCGCTGCCGACCTTGCCGAGGACGCAGACGAGTTCCCCTGGCGCGATCCGCAGGTCGAGGTCCTCCAGGCAGGGAGTGGCCTGCTCGTCCTTTCCGGGCCACGCGAAGGCGGCTCCCGCCAGGTGCACGGTGCCCGCGGGTGCCTGGGCGGTTGCGGCGTCGTCGACGGCCGGTGCGTCGGCGTCGGGTGTGTCGAGGAAGGTGGAGATCTTGCCGAGCGCGACCCTCCATCCGTTGCGCAGATCGAAGTAGCGGACCAGCTCGGGCAGTTGGGAGCGGAGCACCGAGAGCACCGCGATGGCGGCGAAGACGTCGGCGGCGTGCAGTCGGTGGCCCAGGGCGACGTAGGTGACCAGCGTCGCGGTGACCATGAGGACCGGCGTGGCGGCATTGACCAGGTAGAGAGTGGCCAGGCGCCTCTGCCGGCCGACGAGCAGGCCGTTCAGCTTGGCGCGCTCGCGGGTGACGGCCTGTTCCGCGACGTCCTCCCAGCTGTGCGAGCGCAGGGTGCGCATGGCACCGAGGTACTCGCCGACCAGACCGATGCGGACGCCGTTGGCGTCGCGGATCTCCGGTTCGACGGCGTACAGGCGCTCGTTGGCCATGTTCGACAGCTGGAGTCCGCCGATGAGCACGGCGATGCCGACGAGGCCCGCCCAGCCCAGCAGCACGCACAGGATGGCGCAGGAGCCCGCGATGCCGAGCGGCACCGCCCACGCCATGTGGGAGAAGGCGAGCTGCCCGGCCTTCAGCGAGTCCCTGGACGCGAGGGTGATGACATCGCCGGTGGGGTGCGACAGCCGCGCACCGCGGTCCATCCGCAGGTACTTGCGCAGGATCTGGGTGCGCAGCAGAGCGTTGATCGAGTGGGTGGTCTTCCATGCTTCCGACCACTGGTGCTTGTGCGCCAGCGAGTCGGCCACGTGGAAGAGGCCGAGGGCCGCGGCGATGAGCAGGCCTTGGCTCATCACCCCGCTGCCGCCGCCCTCGAACCACTGGATGAGCTCACGTACGAACAGTGGTCCGACGGTGGCGCAGACCTGATAGCCGAGGAAGATCAGTGCGGCAAGCCAGAAACGCCGCCGGTACGTGTCGTACAGTGCCCGGCGCAGTCCGTTCTCCTGGTGGCGTCGCTGTGCCCAGGCGTGTTCGAAGGCGGGGGCGACGCGCTCCAGGTGATCGTAGGTCGGGGGCACCAGCCTGTCCGACGGTTCGAGTGACCGTTGGGACCCGGTGGCCACGAGAGCGGAGGGCCAGTGGATGAAGATGCGGGAGAACAGTCCCGCGCTTCCCTCGGCACTGGGACGGCTCGGCAGCGTTTCTGTGTTCGCCACGTCGTCTCGTTTCAGGTCGCCGGCTGGGTCAGCGGGGTGAAGCGGTAGGCCTCTTCCAACGCTTGCCGGGGGGTGGTGGGCAGGAATGGACGCATGGTGCGGAACTCGCGCGCCCGGCTGTTCCGGCTGGATTCCGGGAAGCGGGGGCGCTGTTCGAGCCAGTTGGCCACGGTGAGCACCGCGAGGTCGGTGTACTGCTGGTCGGTGATGCCGACCTGTCCGCCCGTACGGGTCTCCAGGAGAAAGGGGGCGCCCTCGAAGGCGGCATCGAAGATGCCCGCCCGCGACACGGTGCCGAAGAGGTGGACGAGGGTCTCGGCCTCCTCTCCGATCAGGCCGCGCACCACGGGCCGCAGTTCGATCGGCACGGCGCCGGTGGGGAAGATCTCGGTGCCGTAGACGGAGTGGAAGAGGCCCGCGTCGCACAGCTGCGGGCGGGAGTCCCACGCGCGCAGCAGATCGTGGACCCCATGCAGGTGGGCGAGGAGATCGGCGCTGGAGTGCGCCAGTTCGTCAACACCGTGCTGCTGAAGGAAGGCGACCTTGTCCTCGAAGGACGTGGTGGTGGTCATGATCGGCCGTCACGCTTCCGAGCGGCTGGACAGCGAGCCGGTCATGGCCACGAGCACCTTGCGGGGGCCTTCGAAGTGGTTGCGTCCGTGGGAGAGCGTCAGGTTGTCGATGACCATGAGGTCTCCGGCCTGCCAGGGGAAGGCAAGGATCTCCGCCTCGTAGGCCTTGCGGACGGCGGCCAGGTCGGCGTCGGGGATCGGGCTGCCGTCGCCGTAGTAGGCGTTGCGTGGGAGGTCTTCCTCCGGCATCAGCTCCATCAGCGCGAGCCGGGTCGCCTCGTTGAGGTTGGACACGTGGAAGAGGTGCGCCTGGTTCATCCACAGCGTTCTGCCGGTGACCGGGTGGACGGTGACGGCCTGACAGGTCTCGGTGGTGCGCAGCGAGTCGCCGCCTTCCAGCCACTCGACGGCGATGTCCCGTTCGGCGCAGAAGCGCTCCACCGCCGCCCGGTCCATGTCGGGGAAGGTTTCCTGCCAGGAGATGCCGAGGCCGGCGCGGTAGTTGCGGACGTAACGCACGCCGTGCCGTTCGAAGCGTTCGCGGACGTCGGCGGGAATGCGCTGGTAGACCGCGTGGCTGTCGGCCAGCGGGGTCTCACCGCCGGAGCGGGCCGCGACGGCGGAGTAGAACCAGAGCCGCTCGGGCCATGTGCTGGTGTACGCCATCTCGTTGTGCTGCGGTATGACTTCGCTGGCCGGGTACTCCGTCGAGGTGTAGACGTCACCGACCTTGGTGCGGGGGGTCGAGCGGTAGGTGTACTCGTTGAGCTCCTCGCCGAAGACGCGCACGAACCGGGAGAAGACGGTCTCGTCCGGGACGTCGAAGCCTCGCAGCAGGCAGGCGCCGGCCGTGGCGAGCCGCTCGGCGATTAGGCGGGAGTGCTGTTCGGCCCAGGTCACCGGGGAGAGGCCGGGCTCCGTGGCCTCGAAGAGGGCTACGCGCTCCTGCTCGGGGAAGAGCAGGGATTCCTTCACGTGCTCGGTCATGTCGTGTGGTCCTTGTCTGGGTTCGTGTGGTCAGGACTCGGCGCCGTGCGCCATCTCGCGGAGAACGCCCTCCACGAGGGCCGCGAGTTTGGCGATGTTGTCGCGGTCGTTGAGGTTGCGGCTGAAGCGGAATCCGAGGCGCAGCGCGCCGTCGTACACCCGGCCGTCGACGATGAGCCGGTGCATCCGCTGGAGTTCGGGTGCGGGCCAGGCGTCCTCGATGGGCGCGCCGAGCAGCGGCGAGTCATCGGTGAATGTCCCGACCTCACCCCAGTTGTTGACGAGGATGTCCGGCTTGCCGAGCGGGGCGAGGGCCCGGGCGACGTCCGGCCGGGCGCCGGTGTAGCGGAGCAGGCCGAAACCGAGGCCGCTGCGCGGTACGGCCCGCAGCTGTTCGGCGACCGAGTCGAGCAGGGCACGCGTGCCCGGGGCGGCCGGCAGGTCGAGCAGTCGCGGCGAGGTCATCGAGAACCGGCCGATGGCGCGCGAGAGATCGAGGTCCCCACCGCCGAGTTCACGCCCACGGGAGACGAGGTCGACGAGGACCGAGTTCTGGCCGGTCCACTCGGCGAAGCCCTTCAGTACGGCGGCGAGCAGCAGGTCGTTGAGGGTCAGCCCGTAGTCGCGCCGGATCAGCCGGCGCAGCGAGGCGGTGTCCGCGCCGCCCAGTTCGACGAGCACCGAGTCCTCGGACGCCATGTCGTCCGCGCCGTCCTGATGGTCGAGCGGCCAGTGCGGGACGGCCTTCTCGGCGAGGTCGCTCCAGTAGGCGGCGTCCTCGTCCAGTTCGGCGGAGTGTGCGAGTGCGTCGAGATTGCGTGCCCACTGGGCGAAGGACGCGGTGGGCGGCGTGAGTTGCGGCTCGGTGCCGTTGGCGAGGGCGAGGTAGGCGGTCTGGAGATCCTCGGTCAGTACGCCCCAGGAACTGTTGTCCATCAGCTGGTGGTGGACGATGGCCACGAGCCGGTCGGGCCGGTCGGCGCCGAAGCGCACCAGGGCGATGTGCAGGAGCGGCCCGTGTTCGAAGTCGACCTTGCGGTGCAGCGTGGCGTCCAGCCGCCGGAAGGCGACGTCCTGGGCGGCCGGGTCGAGGGCGGAGAGGTCGGCGAAGGTGAACAACCGCTGTTCGAAGCGCTCGTGGATCTTCACCCGGTAGGCGCCGGCCTTCTTGGGAAAAGAGATGCGCAGTGAGTCGTGGTGGGCGGCGACCGCGGCCACCGCGCGCTCCATGAGCTGCGGGTCGAGTCGCTGGAGCGTCTCGAACATGAAGATGTGCGTGTAGAGGTGCTTGTCGGCGAAGTCCCGCTCCTGGAACGCGAGGTTCGAGGGCACCAGGGGGACGGCACCGGCCTCGGCGGGCGCGTCGCCGGACTCGGTGCGGTCGGTGGCGACGGCGGCCAGGCCCGCGACGGTGGGGTTCGCTATGAACTGCGCGGGCGTGATCGCGATACCCGCCTTGCGCGCCCGGTCCACCACCCGGATCGCGTGCAGCGAGTCTCCCCCGAGCTCGAAGAAGTCATCGTCGTCGCCGAGCTCCGACAGGCGCAGCACCTCTTTCCAGATGCCTGCCAGGGTCTCCCGGTGGCGGGCGCCGGGCGCTTCGGGAGCGGCGGCGACGGCGAGGCCCGCGACGGTGGGATTCGCTATGAACTGCGCGGGCGTGATCGCGATACCCGCCTTGCGCGCCCGGTCCACCACCCGGATCGCGTGCAGCGAGTCTCCCCCGAGCTCGAAGAAGTCATCGTTCGTGCCGACCTTCGGCAGGCGCAGTACTTCCTTCCAGATGGCGACGAGTTCGACGACCCGGTCGAGGTAGCCGGGGTCGTCGGGGGCGAGGCCGGGAGCTCCGGCCGCAGGTGTGGTGCGGGTCTGCACGGGTGTCGCCTCCGTTGCGAGGAGCGCCACGCGGTCGATCTTGCCGTTGGACAGGCGCGGCAGGGAACCGACCGTGACGATCGTGGGAACCATGTAGTCGGGCAGCTTCTGGGCCAGGCCGGCGCGCAGGGCCGCTGCCGTGGTGCCGGCGCCCGGTCGGAGGGTGGCGTAGCCGACCAGACGCCGCTCGTCCGCTCCGTCCTCGACGCACAACACGGCGCACTCACGCACGCCGTCGAGTGCGGCGAGCGCGGAGGCGACCTCGCCGGGCTCGACCCGGTGTCCCCGGATCTTGGTCTGGTCGCCGATGCGGCCGAGGAACTCCAGCGCACCACCGGGCAGGAACCGGCCGCGGTCGCCGGTGCGGTAGAGGCGGCCACTCGCCGGCCCGTACGGGTCCGGGACGAACCGCTCGGCGGTCAGCTCGGGGTCGCCGAGGTAGCCGCGGGCGAGACCGGGGCCGCCGACGACGATCTCCCCGGGGTGGCCCGGCGGGACTCGGCGCAGGTCCTCGTCGAGGATGTGGATGCGCATGCCGTCGAGCGGGCGGCCGAGCGGCACCACCACACCGCGGCCGGCTCGTTCGGGGGCGACCGGCGCGACGGCGACGATGCCGGTGGTCTCGGTCTGGCCGTACATGTTGACCAGGCGCGCCCTGCCACCGGACCCGCTGCGCATCGCCGCCGGCACGTCGTGGAGCAGTGGCTCGCTCGCGGTCAGCACGAGCTCCGGCCGCCAGTCCTGGCGGTCGAGCGCCGGTGCGACGACCCGCAGGTAGGAAGGCACGAGGTCCAGCACCTGCACCCCGTTGCGGGCCGCGTAGGCCAGGAGTGCGTCGGGGGAGGCGAGCTGCTCCCGGGTGGCGACGACCACCCGGCCGCCGTGGGCCAGCGGCACCATGAGCTGGCGAACGGAGGAGGAGAAGGCGAAGGACGCGGTGTGCAGGACCACCGGACGCTCGGGCAGGGCCAGCGCACGGGGGAGAGAGTGCACGTAGGCGTCCAGCCCGGTGTGGGTGAGCACGACGCCCTTGGGCTTCCCCTTGGTCCCCGAGGTGTAGACGACGTACGCGGGGCGGTCCGGCGACAGGCACTGCGCCGGCGGCAACTCGCCGGCGGCCGCGCTGCCGCTGTCCTCCACCACGAGCAGCCCGCCCGGCGCGGACGGTGCCTGCGCTTCCAGGGCGCGCGAGGTCAGGACCAGTGCGGGCCTCGCGTCGGAGAGGATCTCGGCCACGCGTTCGCGCGGGTAGGCCGTGTCCAGCGGCAGGTACGCTCCGCCGGCCTGGAGCACCGCCAGCACCGCGACGACGAGGTCCGTTCCCCGTTCCAGGTACACCGCGACCGTCGTCTCGGGGCCCACGCCGCTGGAGCGGAGCACCCGGGCGAGCCTCTCGGTGCGGATGCCCAGCTCTCCGTACGAGAGCGTGGTCGCGCCGCACGTGACGGCGGGCTCCTCGGGCCGGTGCGCCACCTGCTCCCGGAAGCGCTCCAGGAAGGTGCGGCCGTCCGCGTCGGCGTGCGCGGCGGTGCCGGCCAGCGCATCCAGCTCGGCGTGCTCGCCGGGCAGCAGGAGCTCCGTGTCGAGGACCCGCTGTGCCGGGTCGGCGACGAGGCGTCCCAGCAGCGCCTCGAACCGCTGCATCAGACGGGCGACGGTCTCCGCATCGAAGAGGTCGGTGCTGTATTCGGCATGCCCTTGGAGGCCGTCCTCGGTCTCCCACAGGTCGACGACGAGATCGAAACGCGCCGTGACCTGCTCGCTCTCGATCTCGGTGAGCGTGAGCCCCTCCCCCGCCCCGGGCATGCCACCCGGCATGTTCTGGAGCGCGAAGCGCACCTGGAACAGCGGCGAATGGCTGAGGCTGCGCTGGGGCGCGACGGCGTCGACGACCATGTCGAAGGGGACGTCCTGATGCGCGTAGGCGCCGTTGGCGGTCTCCTTGACGCGTGCGAGCACCTCGGCGAACGTCGGGTTGCCGGCGAGGTCGACACGCAGCGCCAGGGTGTTGGCGAAGAAGCCGACGATGCTCTCCAGCTCGGTCATCGTCCGGTTGGCGATGGGCGTGCCGACGGTGACGTCGTGCCGGCCGCTCACGCGGGCCATGAGGACGTCGAAGCCGGCGAGCAGCGCCATGAACAGCGACACACCCTCGCGGCGGGCCAGCTCCGCGACCGCGTCGGACAGCTCGCGCGACCACGCCACCTCGTGCCGGGCACCCCGGTAGCTCTGCACCGCCGGCCGCGGCCGGTCGGTGGGCAGGTCGAGCATGGGTGCCCCGGCGAGTTGCTGTTTCCAGTAGCCGAGCTGCGTGCCGAGGGTCTCCTCGTCCAGCCAGGAGCGCTGCCAGAGCGTGTAGTCCACGTAGGTGTGGGGCAGCGGGGCGAGCGGCGAGGGCCGGCCGTCGGCGAACGCCCGGTAGAGGACCATGAGTTCGTCCAGCAGGATGGAGACGGACCAGCCGTCGGACACAGCGTGGTGCAGCGTGAGGAGGGCCACGTGGGTGTCCGGGGCGAGGCGGAGGAGCCGTCCGCGCAGCAACGGCCCGCGCGACAGGTCGAAGGGCCGGCCGGCCTCCTCCTGGACGAGCGCGTCGAGCCGGGCCTCGGTGACCGCCGCGCCCGAGAGGTCGGCCTCCTCGAAGGGCACCTCCTCGGCCGGCAGGAACTCCTGGACCGGGTCGCCGTCGGGCGACGGGAAGCGGACGCGCAGCCCCTCGTGGCGGCCCCAGAGTGCGGCGAACGCGGCCCGGAAGGCGTCCGGCCGGAAGGTGCCGTCGAAGCGCAGGGCGATCGGAACGTTGTAGAAGGAACTGCCTTCGGCGAGACGGCTCATGAAGTAGAGGCGTCCCTGTGCGTACGACAGCGGAACCGGGCCGGTGCGGGGGGCGGTCACCAGGCCGGGGCGCGGCGCACGGCCGCCGAGGGCTTCGATCCGCCGAGCGAGGTCGGCGAGGGACTGTGCCTGAAGGAACACCGACAGCGGCAGGTCGATGTCGAGGGCCTTGCGAAGGCGGGCCGCGGCCTGCACGGTGAGCAGTGAATGCCCGCCCAGCGCATTGAAGTTGGAGTTCCGGCCGACCGAGGTCAGACCGAGGACGTCGGCCCAGATCTCGGCGATGACCTGCTCCAGCGGCGTGGCCGGGAGGTCTGTCGTCACATCGGGGGTGTCCGTGCCCGGCTGGGGCAGGGTACGCCGGTCCACCTTGCCGCTCTGGGCGAGCGGCAGTGCCTCCAGCACCACGAAGTGGTCCGGGACCATGTACTCGGGCAGGCGGGCGCTGAGTTCGGCGCGCAGCCCCTCCTCGACGCACCCGGTGGCCCCGTCGCTCGCCGCGGTGACGTAGGCGGCGAGCCTGCGCTCACCGGGCCGGTCCTCGCGGAGCAGGACCACGGCCTCGCGGACGGCGGCCAGGCGGGTCAGGGCAGCCTCGATCTCCTCCAGTTCGACGCGGTAGCCGCGCACCTTCACCTGGGTGTCGACCCGGCCGAGGCACTCCAGCTCGCCGTCCGGGCGCATCCGGACGAGATCGCCGGTGCGGTAGAGGCGGCCGCCGGGCTCGGCCGCGAACGGGTCGGGAACGAAGCGCTCCGCCGTGAGATCGGGGCGGTTCCAGTAGCCGCGTGCGACACCGGCACCGCCGATGAAGAGCTCACCGACCGCGCCGCGGGCGACCGGCTTCAGGTTGGTGTCGAGCACATAGAGCCGGGTGTTGGCGATGGGGCGGCCGATGGGAACGGTGCCGGACAGGTCGGTGCACTCGTCCACTTCGTACACGCAGCAGCCGACAACGGTCTCGGTGGGTCCGTACTCGTTGACCACACGCAGGCCGGGGGCGCGCTCGCGCCAGGCGGCGACGGTGGCGCCGTGCAGGGACTCCCCGCCGACCACCAGGTAGCCGTCCGCCTCGATCCCGGCTGGCGGTAGCGATTTGTCGAGCGCGTCCAGGTGGGCGGGCGTCAGCTTCAGCAGCCCGAAATCGAGGTCGCGCCCGAGGATGCCGGACAGCCGGTCCAGCTCCTGGCCCTCCTTCACCAGCACCACGGGCCGGCCCGCGAGCAGCGGGCAGAAGAGCGTCGTGACGGACAGGTCGAAGCGCAGCGACGAGACGAGGGGAGCACCGCCGCCGTCGGCCACCCGGTAGGCGCGGACGCTCCACTCCAGGTAGTTGCCGAGCCCTCGGTGGGTGACGACGACGCCCTTGGGGCGGCCGGTCGAGCCCGAGGTGTAGATGACGTAGGCGGCGTTGTCCGGGTGCGGGCCGCGGTGGGCCGGGGCGACGGCGGGGGCCGGGGTATCGGCGGGGGCCGGGGTGTCAGGGGCGGCCGGGGTCGCGAGGGCTTCCTGCGCGATCAGCACGCGCGCTCCGCTCTCCGGGAGCGCGGCGGCGCGGCGGGTGTCGGTGACGACCACCCGGGCGTCCGAGTCGGTGAGCATGTAGGCGATGCGCTCGGCCGGGTCGGCCGGGTCCAGCGGCACGTAGACGCCGCCGGCCTTCAGCGTCGCCAGCACCGCGACCACCAGGTCGACACCACGCTCGAAGAAGAGCGCCACGCGCTCCTCGGGGCCGACGCCCTCGCGTCGCAAGCGGTGGGCGAGCCGGTCGGCCAGCGTGTTGAGCTCCGCGAAGGTCAGGCGGCGCTCGTCGGTGACGAGTGCGACCGCGTCCGGTGAACGGCCCGCCTGGTCCTCGAACAGCTCGTGGACGGGGCGGTCACCCAGGGACGGGTCCTCGGTGCGGTTCCGGTCGACGACCACCTCCCGCAGCTCCTCGTCCGCGAGGAGGGGCGCGTCGCCGATCCTGGTCCCGGGATCCTCGGTGACCGCGCCGAGGAGGATGCCGAGATGTGTACCGATCCGGGCCACGGTCGCTGCGTCGAACAGGTCGGTCGCGTACTCGAAGACGCCGTGCAGGACGTCGTCGGCGCCGGGCCAGACTTCCAGGCTCAGGTCGTACTTGGCGGTCGCGGTGTGATGTTCGACCACGCTGACCCGCATCCCGTCCAGGGCGGCGTCCAGCGCAGGATCCTGGACCAGCGCGAACAGCACCTGGGCGATCGGCGTGTGGCTGGGGTCGCGGGCCGGGTCGACCGCCTCGACGACGCGGTCGAAGGGCACCTCGCCGTGCTCCAGGGCCTCCTGGGTGAGGTCACGGACCCGGCCGACCAGCTCGCGGAAGTCCGGTTCCCCGGACGTGTCCACGCGCAGCGCCAGGGAGTTCGCGAAGAAGCCCACCAGGGACTCCAGTTCGGCGCGGGGACGGTTGGCCACGGGAGTCAGTGCCGTCACCTCGTCGTGCGAGGTGTAGCGCGACAGCAGCGCGGCGAAGCCCGCGAGGAGCACCATGAACGGGGTCGCGTGCTCGTCGGCCGCGATCTCCTTCACACGCGGCCAGATGCCGGCCGGCAGTGAGAAGTGGTGGCGGGCGCCGCGGAAGCTCTGCACCGGCGGGCGGGGCCGGTCGAAGGGCAACTCGATGACGGGGACGGCACCGTCCAGGGACCGACGCCAGAACGCCAGCCCGTCGTCCGTCCGCGCGGTGCGTTCGGGGCCGGCTTCCCAGGCGGCGTAGTCGGCGTACTGGAGCGGAAGCGGCTTCAGACGGGCGGCGGCACCGCTCGCCCCGCTCCGGTAGAGCGCGAGCAGTTCGTCGACGACGAGGCTCATGGACCAGCCGTCACAGACGCTGTGGTGGACGACCAGTTGCAGGACGTGGTCCTCGGCCGTCCTGCGGAAGAGGGTGGCGCGGGCGAGCGGCCCGTGTTCCAGGGAGAAGGGCTGTGACGCTTCGGCGATCAGAGCATCCCGCAGGTCGTCCTCGACGCCCCCGGCTTCGGGCGCCGGCACGTCGACGGGCGTGAGGTCCACGTCGAGGTCCGGCAGGATCCGCTGCACCGGGCCGTCGCCGACGGACGGGAAGACGGTGCGCAATGACTCGTGCCGGCGGAACACCTCGCGGATCGCCCGCTCCAGGACGTCCGGCCGCAGCGCCCCTTCGAAGCGCAGTGCCGTCGAGACGTTGAACATGGTCCCACCGGGGTTCATCTGGTCCATGAACCACAGGCGGCGCTGTCCGGGCGACAGCGGCAGTTGTCCGTCGCGCGGCACCGGCCTGATGGCGTCCTCGTTCGGACGGCGTCGCCCGGCGATCCGCTTGGCGAGGAGGGCGCGCTTCGCCGCGGACATCGCGTCCACACGGGATCGGGTGGTGCTCAGCTCGCCCGGCGCGTCGGGCGCTCGGTGCCCGGAGGCCGCCGCCCCGGGGAGGGCGCCGGTGCCGTCGGCGGTCATCGCTGTTCCCCTCGACCGTCGGCGGAGGTCCGGGCCATGTGGGCCACCAGACTCAGTGGACGCATGTCGGTCCAGTGCGCGTTGATGTACTCGAGGCAGGAGGACCGGTCGGCCGCGCCGTGGCACACCGTCCATCCGGCCGGGACGTCCGCGGTCTCGGGCCAGATCGAATACTGGCCTTCACCGTTCACGACGACGTGGAAACTGCCAATGGGGTTGTCGAGCTGGTTCGACATCACACCTCGCTTCGCCTGATGTTCCATGGGATGGCGCCGACCGCCGGGCCGGTCTGGTCAGGCCGTCCGCGCTGGGCTGCGGATCGGCCGGGTTTTTCGACGGGATGAGCCGGTCGGCTCGGTCCCGGGCTCAGTTGCCCATGTCCGCCGCACCGGTCCGGTGCCGATGCGGTCCGGCGCCGGCACACCGGGCGACGCTGCCCCATGAGGACAGCGGTGGCCGCGGGGATGGGCCGGCGGATGGCAGACATGGCTGATCGCCTCTTTGCGGGGGCACGTATGCGGAGGGCATGGTTTTCGCGGGGATCGCGGCTGTCCCCCAGGAACAGCCGACGCGGCGGGGACGCGCGACAGCGCAGCGCCTGCGGCGCGACGCACTGCGAGGACGGGGTGCGGACGGCTGTCCGCGGGAACGGCGGTCTCGGGCACGGACGAGCCGCCGGGGGCGTCCCCTGAAGGTGGGTCAGCTACGGCTGCGCCGGCGCCTCAGGCGGCAGATAACGGTGCCGCATCAGCGGTGAAGCGGCATGGCAGCGGCGCAGCAGGGCGCCGGCGCGGTGGGTCACGCTGCGGAAGCCGGGCGCGGCGGGATCGAGCGTGAGCAGACAGATCATCAGGTCGACACGGTCACACTCGGAACGGCCGGAGGCGTGCTCCAGGCCGTCCTCGGGTGTCGTATGAGCCCACAGGACGCCCAGCACCTCGGAAACCTCGTTCATCGGTTCACCGAGGACGCCGGTGCGGCGGTTCAGGCTGGCATAGACCATGTCCATCGGCGGTTCACCCCCAGGTGGCGCTTTCGAGGGTGGTTTCCTGGCCGACGGGAGCCGGGGCGGCTGCCGCGGTGGTGGAGGGTCCGGCAACGGGAAGGAGGAAGACGGTGCCCAGCACGAGGGCGGCGACCGCGGCAGCCTGGGCGATACAGGTGCGGATCATGGTGATCGTTCCTTTCGAAGCCATGGGGCGGGGTGTCCTGTCCGGTCTCGCGTCCCGCGGTTGACGCTTCGTCCGGCTGCCGTTCGGGCTGCTCCCTGCCGGCGATGGACAGCTTGCCTCAGATCAACGCCCCAGGAAGGCATTCCGGGAGTCCTGAACAGGGCCTATCCGGATCAGGACACGCGCCCGCGTTTCGAGGTCCCTGAGCAACGCGCCGCACAGGTCGGCAGGTGATCGAGAAGAGTGGCGATGCCGGCGCATGCCTCAGGATGTCGTCGCATTCCCGGCGGATGCCTGGGCGGACGTCGGTGTCCGACTGATCTCGGCCACGCTTTGCCGAAACTTCACCCTCCTGCGGACCACGAACGGCCCGCCGCGCGGGGCCGGTTCGGGGCTGTCGGCAAGGCACTGGGGAACGGCTGGACCCAAGCCCAGCGGGCATCGCACCCGTTGCCGCGGTACGGACGACGCACACTCATCCATCACACCCCGCAACGGCCGCCGGCACCACCGATCGCAGGCCCCGTCAGGACACCGGCCTCACAGTTCACGCCCTGAATTCCGCGAACATACCGATTTAACCCCTGGGACGATTCTGGATAAAACATCCGTACAGCACCGTCCGAGTGCCCGTCCACAAGCCCTGACCTGCATGCCTGTCTCAATCGCACCTTGAATGGTGGCGCCGGGGACTGTGAGCATGACGCCCGACGCGCGGCCGGGGGGCGGCGTTCACTAGGGGGACCACAAGAGCATGCTTCAAGCACTCGGAATAAGCACCCACTCCATCGCCGTCTACCAGGCGATGCTCGACCAGCCCGGACACGGAGTCGCCCAGATCGCTGAGGCGACCGGTCTGACTTCCACTCAAGTCCACAACAGCCTCGACGAGCTCGGACAGTTGATGCTGGTGCGCGCCTCCAGCGAGCACCCCGGAAAGATGCGGGCCGTCGACCCCGATATCGGCCTGGCCGACATGTTGGCCAGGCAGGAGGCCGAACTCGCGGTCAGGCAGGCGCAGTTGGCCGCCTCCCGCGCCACGGTCACCCGCATCGTCGCCGACCGCGCCGAACACCGCTCCGCTCACGGCGAGCGCCTGCTGGGCATGGACGCCATCCACAACAGGCTCGAACGCCTGGGCCGCGCCGCCCACTCCGAGATCATCGGCGTCCAACCCGGCGTTCAGAGCTCCCAGGACCTCAACGCCGGGCGCGACCACGACCTCGCCGCCCTCCTCCGCGGCGTCGCCATGCGAACCCTGTATCAGGAGCATGCCCGCCGACACACCCACATCGTCGCCTACGGTCACACGCTGCTCGACCACGGCGGAGAAGTCCGTACCGCCCCGACCATCCCCCAGCGCATGGTCATCTTCGATCGCACCCACGCCCTGCTGCCCATCGACCCCGCCAACACCCGCAAAGGCGCACTCCACGTCACCGAACCCGGGATCGTCACCGCACTCCTCGAACTCTTCGAGCAGGCCTGGGGCACCGCCGTTCCCCTCGGAGCCACGCGCCCCGACGATCCGCAGACGGGCCTCACCGACCACGAACGCGAACTCCTGCGTCTCCTCGGCACCGGCCTCACCGACGAAGCCGCCGGACAGCGCCTCGGCCTCACCGACCGCACCATCCGCCGGCAGGTCGCCTCCATCATGGAACGCCTCGGTGCCTCCAGCCGCTTCGAAGCGGGCATCAAAGCCGCGCAGCGCGGCTGGCTCTGAGCCCAACCGGCAAGCCCAACCGGCAAGCCCAACCGGCAAGCCATACACGGCAGATGTCTCACACGGCGCGTGCCGCTCCCGCCCACGACGAACCGCGGAAACATGTGACCGCTGGGCTGCCCGTATATCCGGTGCCCAGCGGCGTCCGCACAGGTAGCGTCGCACCATGACTCCAGAAGATCTCGCCGCCGTGATCTCCGACTGCGTGCACACGGCCATCCGGTCCGGACGCATCTCCGCAGAGGTTCCCCGGGAGATCCGCGTGGAACGCCCTCGTCACCGCCACCACGGCGACTACTCGACCAATGTCGCGATGCAACTCGCCCAGTCCGCCGGTCAGCCCGCTCGCGCCATCGCCGAAGTGCTGGCCCCGCTGGTGAACATGGCCGACGGAGTCGCGAAGGCCGAGGTCGCGGGCCCCGGGTTCCTCAACATCACCCTGGAAGGCGGGGCGATCGGCGCCCTGGCGCGCGACATCGTCCTCGCCGGTGACGCCTACGGTCGTACGGACCGGCTCGGCGGCCTGCGGCTCAATCTGGAGTTCGTCTCGGCGAACCCCACCGGGCCGGTGCACATCGGAGGGGCCCGATGGGCGGTCGTCGGCGACGTACTCGCCCGGCTGCTCAAGGCCGCGGGCGCGGATGTGTCGCGGGAGTACTACTTCAACGATGCCGGCGTGCAGATCGACCGCTTCGCCCGCTCGCTGTTCGCCGCGGCCAAGGGCTCGCCGGTGCCCGAAGACGGCTACAGCGGGGCGTACATCGACGACATCGCCGGCGCGGTACTGCGGCGGCGGCCCGGAGTTCTGGAGCTGCCGGAGGCCGAGGCCCTCGCCACCTTCCGGGCCGAGGGCACGGAGCTGATGTTCGACGAGATCAAGGCGTCCCTCGCCGCGTTCGGTACGCGGTTCGACGTCTACTTCAACGAAAAGGACCTGCACGACCGGGGCGACCTGGACGCCGCCGTCGCCCGCCTGCGGGAAGGCGGCCATGTCTTCGAGGCAGAGGGCGCCGTCTGGCTGCGCACCACGGACTTCGGCGACGACAAGGACCGGGTCCTGGTGAAGAGCGACGGTTCCTGGACCTACTTCACCGCGGACTGCGCGTACTACCTCAACAAGAGGGCCCGGGGGTTCGAGCGGGTCGTCATCATGCTCGGCGCCGACCACGCGGGTTACGTGGGCCGGATGCGTGCCATGGCGGCCTGCTTCGGTGACGACCCGGACACGCACCTGGAGATCCTCATCGGACAGTTGGTCAACCTGGTCAAGGACGGGGCGCCGGTCCGGATGAGCAAGCGGGCGGGCACGGTCCTCACTCTGGACGACCTGGTCGAGGCGGTCGGCGTCGACGCTGCGCGGTACGCGCTCGCCCGGGCGAGCGTGGACGCCATGATCGACCTCGACGTCGACCTCCTCACCCGGCAGTCGAACGACAATCCCGTCCACTACGTCCAGTACGCGCACACGCGACCGTGCGCCGTACAGCGCAGAGCCGAGGAAGCCGGGATCGGCAAGGGCGCTCCGGAGGACTTCGACCCCTCGTCGCTCACCCACGAGCGGGAAGCCGACCTCCTGGCCATGCTGGCCGAGTTTCCCCAGGTCGTCGCCACCGCCGCCGGCCTGCGCGAACCGCACCGGGTGCCGCACTACCTGGAACAGCTGGCCGGGACGTACCACCGCTTCTACGACGCCTGCCGGGTCCTGCCCCGAGCCGGCGAGGACCCGGACGACCTCACCAGGGCCCGCCTGTGGCTGACAGAAGCCAGCAGGCTGGTGCTGCGCAACGGGCTGCATATGCTCGGTGTCTCGGCCCCGGAACGCATGTGAGTGACCGGCGGCGTGGCCGGTGCGCCGGGTGCGCTGACGGCTTCAGGCCGGGTGCGCCGGGTGCGCTGACCGCCCCAGGCCGGGTGCGCTGGCCGCCTCAGGCCGCGTGCGCCGGGTGCGCTGACCGCCCCAGGCCGAGTGCACCGAGTGCGCTGACCGCCCCAGGCCGCGTGCGCCGGGTGCGCTGACCGCCCCAGGCCGAGTGCACCGAGTGCGCTGACCGCCTCAGGCCGCGTGCGCCTGCGGCGATCCGCCGTGCGGCCGCGCGTCTGCCCTCGTCGCCGCGCGGGGTGTCCACCCAACGCCGCTCGACCGACGCCGCCTTGAGGTTAGCCTGCTGCCGCGCCGGCCGGCCTCGATCATGTCCGTGGGGGCGCGCACGGCGCTCCGAGGCCTGGGCGCAGGGCCGTATCTGCTGCCGTCCAGGGCGCCCACCGCGGATCAGTCGCGGCGCCGCTGTAGAGCTCGCACTCTGCGACCAGGACACCGCCGCGCGTCTCACACCGCCGAGCCCCGGTCGGTCCTGGCGATGGTCACGTTCCGGCTCATACACTGTCACGGGCGGTGCTGAACGTGCCATTCCGTGGTGCAGTCGGGTCATGGCCTCACCGCCCGCAGATGACCAGGACTCCCCGGCGCCTCCTCGGCGCGAACGCCCCTCCTGGCTGATCGACGTCGCCGTCGCACTGCTGCTCCTGGTCGCGGACGCGGTCATCGTCGTCGTCGCCGGGGTGCTGCTCCTCGCGGTCGGCCTGGGGACCGCGCAGCCGTCACACTCCCCGCGCCCGGTGCAGTCTCGTGACACCCCTGTCCTGACGTGGTTCGTCGTCTGGGGAGTTCCGGCCGTCGCGGCGATGGGCGCCTTCGTGCACGCCCGCCTGCGGATGCCCGTCACCGCCGTGGTGCAGGGCCTGTTCACACTCGCCTGCGCGTTCCTGGCCATCGCCTGGACGCGGATGCTGCTGTCGTGACGCTGTCACCTCACGGCAGAACGTGCGGGCCGGCCTCGTCGGCACCGGAACCAAGATCGATTGTCAGTGGTGGGTGAGAGGATAGAAGCATCAAGCCGGAACAAGGGGGAGCTGTGATGTCCGGAAGCCAGAATTACATCAATCACGTTGCTCTAGTGCTGGATGCCAGCTCGTCCATGTCGCACCTGAGCCACAAAGTCGTCGAGGTCGCCGACCAGCAGATCGCCTATCTCGCCCGTCGTTCGAGGGAATTGGACCAGGAAACACGCGTCACGGTGTACGTCTTCGCCGACAAGGTGGAGTGCGTCATCTACGACAAGGACGTGCTGCGTATGCCGTCACTGAAGCAGCTGTACCGGACCGGTGGAATGACGGCCCTCCTGGCAGCCGCGTTGAAGTCGCAGCGGGAGCTCGCTCTGACGGCCCAGCTCTACGGCGACCACAGTTTTTTGACGTTCGTGCTCACCGACGGGCAGGAGAACGCGAGCCACCGCTGCCAGGATTCCCCCGCCAGGAATCCACGCCAACTGGTGCAGGCCGTGGCCCAGATGATCGAGACGCAGCAGGACAACTGGACGCTGGCAGTCCTGGTGCCCGACCAGATGGGCAAGCGCGAGGCCATGCAGTGCGGCTTCCCCAAGGACAACATCGCCATATGGGACGCAACCAGCACGCAGGGCCTGGAGGAGGCCGGGCAGGTCATCCGGCAGGCCACCGAGAATTTCATGATGGGCCGCACCCAGGGCATCCGGGGATCGCGGGCGGTGTTCTCCACGGGGGCGGAAGCGGTCAACGAAAACACCATCAAGGCAGCCGGCCTCATCCCGGTCGATCCATCGGCGTACCAGCTGATTCCGGTGGCTCGCAGCGCGGCGATCAAAGAGTGGGTCGTCGAATGCGGGCACACCTACCGGACCGGTGGGGCGTTCTACCAGCTCAGCAAGTCGGAGAAAATTCAGGCACAGAAGCAGATCGCGGTGCTGGAAAAGAAGACGGACCGCGTGTATTCGGGACCCGAAGCCCGCTCCCTGCTCGGTCTGCCTGACACGGAAGTCCGCGTCAAACCGGACCACAACGAGCACTTCACCATCTTCGTGCAGAGCACCAGCGTCAACCGGAAACTCGTACCCAACACACGGCTGCTCCTCATGCTCTGAGATTCCGTAATGCCGAGGGGCGCCGGAGGCTCTGCCACCCGGCGCCCCAGTCCGGCAACGGCGCTCCAGTTCGGCAACACCGCCGGCGACCACAGGCGAGGCAGACCGCCGGCGGATCGCTTCCTTCAGCCCACGGCCGGACCACCAGGTCGGGCTTGTCCAGGGCGGCGCAGGAGAGGCGGTACTCCTGGTTCAGGACCAGCTAGCTCCTGGGGGCCGTGTTCGCGGGCGCGGCACAGGGAGGAGGGTGACCTTCAGGGCGGTCGAGGACGTGGTGAGCAGGGTCCCGGTCTCCTTCGCGCCGGGGCCGCCGCGCGCGAGCAGCCGGCGGAGGATCTCCTCGACGGTGTCGGCGGCGCAGCAGGCGTCGGTCCAGTCGCACTGGGCGGCCATGACGCCTCCGGGGACATCCGCACGTAGCCGGCCAGGGCCTCCCCCACGGGCAGGTCGGCAAGGACATCGAGGAGATCCCGTAGCGAGGCGGTCGGCACGTAGTGGTCGGCGAGCCCGCACAGCAGCGTGTCCGGAGCGCCGATCTGAGCGCCCGTCAGGGCGAGGTGGGTGCCAAGCCCTCCGGAGGCAGCGGCGAGCAGGTGGGTGCCGCCCCCGCCCGGCACGAAGCCGATGCCGGTCTCCGACATGGCGACCCCCGGGACCGCTCGGTGACGACACGGACGCTGCGTGCGCCGAGACACCGGCACGCCGGCACCTTCGCCCATCACGATGCCGTACACCACGGCGACGTACGGCTTGGGGTAGCGGGCGATGCGGGCGTTCAGTCGGTATGCGTCGCGCCCGAAGACGGCGGAGGCCGTGCCGTCGCCGTCACGGGCGTCGTCGTGCATGGCACGGACGTCACCACCGGCACACAGGCCGCGCTCCCCCGCGCCCACAGGACACCGACCCCCTCACCGCGCTCCCGGACATCCTGGCTCCAGGACGTCCTGGCCCTCGTTCACCGCGACCCCCGCGGCCGCTGGGCCACCGTCCTCACTGGACCCAGCGGCTCCGTGTTCCCTCCCAGGCTCAACGGACGGGTACTGCACCTGGCAGATCTGCTTCACCTTGCACACCGCCTCGGAGAAGGGCTGTCGACGAGACGGCTGCTCCCGGCGTCAGCCATGGGGCTACTCGCGCTGTCTCGCGGGACCTGTCATGGCAGGCCGTCCTCATCAGCGGTTCCGGCTCGTCGCCCGCTCGTGGTCTTTCCCGTACCGCCCCCACGTTTCCCGGCCTCTTTCTCGAATCGCCGGACGTAACCACTTGCCATGGACCGACGGTCACCGCGCCGGGTGCGCACCGAAGCTCGCCGCCACCTACAACACGGCCGTGACGTCTATGGCGGCCAGGCGACGTCGACGCCCTGCCGTACCCGTGCCCGGACCGCCGCGGTTGCCGCGCTGGCCCGCTCCGCCAGGCGGTAGACGACTCAGGCGCCGAAGCGCCCGGATCGCCGAATACCGCCAGCCGTCGCGCAGCTCGGACAGCGACCGGGCCACCTTGCAAGCCTTCTGCGACGATGGACCTCACACGGGGGTGACTGCTGATGCGTCAGGCGTGGTGGATACGAGGGGTGCTTCCGGTCTCGGGTGCCGCCCTGGTGGGTCTGGTCCTGGGCGGGTGTACCCCTGCCGGGGACGCTCAGCCCGATAAGGGCGTTCGTACGACCGCGTCCCCGGTCCGCTCCGCCTCGGCCTCGCCCGTCGACGGACCGTGGCGTGCCTGGGTGCGCTCGCTCTCCGCCGAGAAAGCGCCCGGGCGCTGCGGTGCCACTCCCCACCAAGTCGTGTGCAGTACCGCCTCGGGCGGCCTCGTCGGCAGGTCCCGGGCCGACGGCACGGTCAACTGGGCCGTGCCCGGCAGCAAAAGCAGCGGCGGCAAGAGCGCCCTGCTCGTCCTCGACTCCGCCGACGAACGCGCCTTCACCAGTGCCGAACGGGTGCTGCGCGCCGCGAACCTGCGCACGGGCGTACAGGCCTGGTCCCGGCAACTACCCGCAGGACGGGAGGCCGTCGGCCTCGTGGCCGCGGCCGGGACCGTCTACGCGCTCGACGCCCCGAGCGACGTCGTCGACGACACGGACCTCGCCCTCGGTGCGTACCGGGCGTCCGACGGTTCTCCCGTCTGGCGCGAGGAACTCCACGCGGACCCCGACGGTGGCTTCGCTGCCTTCGGCAGCCGGATCTACACGACCGACGGCACCAAGGTCACCGCCCGCGACGCCCGCACCGGCACCCCGACGGCGACCACTCCCCCAGGCACCGAGTGCCCCCGCCTCCTGTCCGGTGGCGGCTACCTGGTCTGCACCGGCAGCCCGGTGTCCGCCTCGGACACCTTTCCGCCCCTGCAACGCCTCGCCCCCACCACCCTCCGTCCGCTCGCCACCGCTGGGGACAGCGGCATGAAACCCGGAAGCGGCCTGGTCTCGTCGAAGGGTGTGCTGGTCCTGTACGAAGACAGCGCGGAGGACCCGGGAGCCGGTGCCTGGAACGCGTACGACCTCGAACGCCCCCGCAGGTTGTGGAGCTACCCCACCTCCTCACAGGCGGCAGGTCTGGTCCACGGACGGTTCGTCACCTTCACCGACGCCTACGGTCCACCCAAATCCCGCCTGATCAGCATGGATCTGCGCGCCGGACCCGAGGGGACCGGAGCGGCGGCGCCACGCATGTCACCGCCCCCGCAACAGGCCTGGGACGGCGAACTCCCGGCTCTCATCGTGCCCGGAGGCGACGCCGGCCACGTCGTAGTCGCGGCACGGATCCACCCCGCTCTGCGCTCCGTCCCGCTGCCCTGAAGGCTGTCGCGCGGAACGGTCGACCCGTCGGGGCCTACCTGGAGGCGAGGCTCCTGCCTATGGGTGGCCTCGCAGGCGGGGCCAAGTGTGCGGTTGGCCTCATAGGATCCGCGTGACCTTGTGAAGCGCGGGGCCCGGACAGACCGGACCCCGCGCAAGAGGGTGCTCACGATCCCTCGTACATCGTGCCTACGGCTTGTCGAGCACCGTTCCCGTCAGCACCAGCCTGTCGGGCAGCGGCTCGGCGTTTCTGTCGGTCTGTGCGAGACGCATCGACTCGGCCGGCTCGGCCACCTGGTCCCGCACGGTCGGCACGACGAAGTCCACGCTGGTGCTCCCGGGCGGGATGTTCAGCCACACCCACAGGTGCGCGTCGGACAGCGGCCGCTCGGGGTCGGGCGCGTCACCGGACGAGTCCTCGAGCCACTGCGGGTCCACGTCCTTGGTGGACAGCTCGGCGCCCTCGGTGACCGGAAGCACCCGCACCGGCGTCCAGATGTCCACCGCCGTGGGAGCGTCCACGGACAGCCGCCAGGTCAGCGGCTCTCCCTCGGTCACCCGGTCCGCGACCGGCGACAGGGTGATCACCGGCTCGGGGTCGTCGTTCTCGACGGTGAGCCCGCCCCGGTGCTTGCCGACTACGGAGTTGCGGACGGCCTTGACGGCGATGTCGTGCTCGACGTCGTCACCGTAGACCGTGTCGCCCTTCACCTTGACCGGCACGTCGATCGCGTGGCTGCCGGGCCGTACGGTCACGAGACGGTTCTCGGCCCGGCCGCTGTCCGGGTCGAGGACGTACACGCGGACCTGCCCGCTGCCCTGCCCGGAGATCTCGACCGGGATCCGGTAGGTGCGGGTGCCCGAGTCGCCCTCCTTGACAATCGTGCGGCCCACGTCGACACGCGGCAATGCGGCCGCCTTCACCGCCGAAGTGCCGGGCGCCCAGCCCCAGGCGTCCATCAGCCAGGCCCGCCCGGACCGCGAACGGGGCGTCAGCTCAAGGGACTTGACATGCCGGAGATCGAGCCCGGCCCGGGTCGCGGCCGACAGCGGGACGCGCAGCTCCCGGGCCCAGTAGGAGGCGGTGTTCGCGGAGCCCGGGAGTCCGTCCACCTGGACCGACCCCAGCTTCACCCGACGGTTGGAGGAGTCGGTGACGGACACGTCGAACTTCGTGCCGGTCGTGTTCGGCGGTACGAAGACCCGGAGCGCGAGTTTCTGGGAGCCGCGGAGGGAGAGCGGCTTGGCCGGAGTGATACGCGCGGCCCGGCCCGGCGCGGACCACTTCAGGTCCACCGCGCTGCGGCCGGTCTCCTGTTCCGTCTCCCAAGACGCGAAGTGCGGTGACGATCCGGGGGTCTCCGGGTCCAGACAGGCCACGGCCGGGTCGGGGTCGATCGCCGAACACAGCCGGGCGCCGGTCACCTTCGCCCCGCCGTCAGGCAGAAAGCCACCGCTGCGGCGGCCGCCGACCGCGTGGGTCAGCACCCGGGCCGGGCCCGCGGACGGGGCCCGCTTGCCGGAACCGTCGAGCAGCGGACGCACCCGATCGTCCCCGGCGAGGAAGAGCCGGGCCGCCGCGGCGATGTACGTGGCGCCCGCCTTGTGCTGCTGGGCGGCGGTCAGCCGGGTCGCGGCACCCGGCGTGCAGACCGGGTCCGGCTCATCCGGGTCGGTCCCGAAGTCGTCCGAGGCCGGTGCGACGGCCTCGCCCGGGGTCCACTCGCTGTTGAAGTAGTTGTGGTTGGCGCCGACCATGTAAACCGCGCTGTGCAGCGCGGTGCCCCGGCTGATCCCACGGGTTCCGTCGACGAAGTCCTCGCCCTGCAGGTCCGACACGTCGCCGTCGCAGCCCGGCAGCAGCGTCACGGACGGCACGTCGGCGACTGGATTCTGGCCGAAGATCGTCGGTCCGACGAGCACAGTCCCGCGCACCTTCCAGCGCACCGGGCCCCGGTAGCCGTCCTCGGCGGCCGGCGGCGGGTAGAGGCTGTCCATGGCGGCCCGGTTGACGCCCTCGCCTCCGCGCGAGTGGCCGACGAGCAGGACACGGGAGAGGTCCGCCTTCGCCGCCTTGCGTACGACGGCCGGAGCGGAGGAGCGATGGGCGGTCCAGTCGGCCCAGCGGGCGAGGTGCTGCCGTACCAGCGAGGAACGCGCCTGCGCGCCGGCGTCCTCGGCCTCCCAGTCCTGGGCGTTGATGCCGTTCGCCGAGATCGACACCGTCACATAGCCCTGGGAGGCCAGCAGTCGCTGGTCGCGCAGATAGCCCCGGTGGCTCGGGATCGGCTTGTAGCCGTCCGCACAGGGCCAGTCTCCGGTCACGTCGTCCTCGGAGCCCGGCTTGTAGCAGGTGCCGTGGCGGCCGTGCAGGAACAGCGCGAGCGGCCGGCTGCCGGTGGCAGCCTTCGGCGCCACCACCTTGGCGGTCATCTCCACCGGGGTGTCGAACCCGGGCAGGCGCACCGGGTCGAGGTCGTACTCCCCGGTGACCGTGCGGTACGAGCCGGGTTTGCCCGGATCAACGCCGTTCGCGGGCGCCTGCGCGGGTATCCGTGGCACGCGCGAGCCGGGGCTGTGGTTGTCGTCGGCCGCCGCGTCCAGCCGGCGTCCCGCGGCCGTCACTTGAAGGTCCGCGAGCTGCTCGGGCCTCGCCTCGCCGAGGGCGAGCCGGAAGGTCCGCCCGTCCCTCGCCGGCTTCGGCACCCCGAGCAGCCGGTCCCCGGTACGGAACTCAACCCGCGCATCCCCCATGGGCACGGCCTTCGGCGCACGCCAGACCAGCTCCCGCGCCCCGCCCTCCCCGCCGATCCGCCACCCCGGCGGAAGGGGGTTGTCATCCATCGCGCTCAATGGCCCCGATTCTCGGGACTGTTCAGCCTGTGCCAGTCCGGGCGAGCCCGCCAGAGCCGCCAGCACCGCCACGGCGGTCACACATATTCGCCGGGTACGGATCAATGATTCTCTCCTCAAAACCCCGTGCGCAGACGTCCCTTCGGTCCCGGGCGTCTCTCGCGTCACCTAGGACGGGAGAGGGGTGGCTGTGGGTTGTCTGTGAGGAGACGCCCGTAGCGGGCGAGTGGTGTGATCAAGCCAGTGCAGCTGATCGCTCCCCGGTACGAGCACTTGGCGGATGACCAGGTGGGAGTTGGTTTCGCCTGCCCCAGCGGGCACTTGGGGCAGAAGCGGTGTGGTGAACTGACGGCCGCCGACAAGCTCCAATCACTGGCCGACCTCGGCCTGGGCTGTGGCCGTGTGGCCGTGTGGAAGCCATCGCCGCCGGCTTGTAATGGTGGCCGGGGCCGGCACTCTGGTCACCCTGGTCGTGGCCTACTGACGCCAGCGGGTCGACGAGGACGGCACCCTGCGCGAGGCGACCCGCCAGCCCTGTCTCTGCGTCGAAGCCGGCAAGGTGGTGCTGCGCTCCAGGCGCGGCATCGAGACGGGCCCCGCGTTCCCGGAGATCGCGGCCGACGCCGTGCAGTTGCCGGACGCGGCCGCTCTGGATGGTGAGCTCGTCGTGCGGGAGGAGAACCGGCTCGCCGTCGAGCACCTGCAGAACCGGCTCCAGCGCCGCGGCACAGCGGCAACCCGGGCCGCTGCACGGGACGCACAACGTGTCCTGGCGTACGGTGCGGCGGGCTCTGGACGGGCGCTGGCCCGAGGCCCGGAAGAAGCAGCGGCGCAAGGAGTCCCGGCTCGATGCCTACAAGCCGCTGATCGACGGGATGCTGCGCGCGGACCTGGACGCTCCGCGCAAACAGCGCCCGAGCTTTCGGGTGAGGGTGGTGCCTGTGGTGTGGCTAGGCGGCCGGCTTACGGATGCTCAGCGATGGCTGGGCCCGCCGGTCAGTCGATGCCGTCGATGATGCGGAAGTCGCGCTCGACGCCGTCGGGGAGGGCCACCAGCGCCTTCTGGTATGCCTCGCTCTCGTATGCCGCGACGGCCTGTTCAAAGCTGTCGAACTCGATCAGAACGACACGTTGCGTGATTCCGGCCTCGTGGGCGACGACTCGACCGCCACGGGACGGGATCCGGGACAGGGTGCGCCCGCCCCCAGCCTGGACAGCCGGACCGGCCAGCTTGTCGTAGGCAGTCAGCCTCTCAGGGTCGGAAATGGCGGGGTAGACACTGACCCAGTAGCCCTTAGCCATGGAAACCTCCTGTGTTCGGCCGGACACTTCCGCCTTGGAACTGACACTCAGATCGATCGATCCCGGCGACGGGTACTGCGGTCAGTTGAATCGTCATATGCGCAGGTTAGGGCTTGATGTGCGGTCGAGGGAAAGACCGGTACGGGATAGACTCAGAACGGATCGTTATCAATCGGCAGGGAGGGCACGTGGCGCCGGATACGGTGAGCCTGCGGTACTTCCTGGTGCTGGCGCAGGAGTTGAACTTCACCCGCGCGGCCGCACGGATCGGTATCGCACAGCCCGCACTCAGCGCCCGGATGCGCCGATTGGAGGCGGAACTCGGTACGGCCCTGCTGGTCCGCAACACGCGTAGCGTCGTATTGACCACGGCCGGTGCGGCTTTGGCGGAGTCCGCGCCGCCCGCGCTGGCGGCGCTGGACCGGGCGTGGGACACCGCCCGGAGCGCGGCGGCCGGTGAACTGGGCACGCTGCGCATCGGATACAGCCTCAGCACCGGGGCCGAGACGGCACCGGCCCTGGTGGACAGGCTGATTCGCGGCAACAGCGGACTTGAGGTCGGCGCGGTCCCTATGGCGACACCGGAGATCTCCCCCGCGGTCGCCGACGGCCGCATCGATGCCGGGATCACCCGCGGTGAACAGCCGGGCCGTGGCGTGCGCCGGTTCCTGCTGCGGCGTGCGCGCATCGGGGTCCAGCTGGCGCAGCACCATCCGCTGGCCGAACACCCGGAGATCGAGATCGCCGACGCGGCCGCGTATCCGCTGCGACTCCCGGACCGTGCGGCCAACCCCGTGATCCACGATCAGCTGTCCGCACTGTTCCGAGACACCCGACCACACCCCCGATTCCACACGCCCGCAGTCTCTTTCGACATGTCTCAGCGCGACCTGCGCGACGGGGTCACCCTCGCCCCGGCCTCAGAAGCCGCGGCCACGGCACAACCGGCCGGCCTCACCTGGCGACCGTTGCGAGGCGCGCCCAGCCTGACGATCCACCTGGTCCTCCCACGCGAGCAGTCGCCACTACACCGCCGCATCCGTGCCGTCGCCCAAACCCTGTCGCACGAGCTGCACTGGCTGCCGGACTGACGCGCAAGAGGTCAAGCGAGACGGACGCCTGCGGTGACGAGGCCGGAGATGGGTTCTCAGCGTGCTCTCGATGAGCAGGCGGGCTCGATCCATGCCGAGCAGGCTGCCCCGGCGGAACCCACCACTCGCACTCGCATGCGACACCAAGAGACGCTGACATTGATCATGCGCAACTCGCCAAAACGACTCCAGCGTGTTGAAGTCGGGGCGGGGCCTGGCGCGGGCGGTCGGCAGTACTTGAAGGCTTGGCAGGCCGCCGAAAACGGCGGCCTGCCAAGCCTTGGTGAACTCGGCCGGAGCTGACAGCGGTTGTGGTCAGAGGCCGATGTCGGCCAGCCACTGGCTTGTGGTCCGGGGGGTGACTCCCAGCAGCTTCTGGGCGGAGGTCTCCGGCGCGATCGAGCGGCCAGGCATGGCGCTCATCGCCTGGTAGGCCCCGGCGACGTCAGCGGCGGCGCTCTCCCCGATCAGGGGAGCGATTGAGGTACGAAACTCCTCGGCGGTGATCTGGTCGAAGGCCACGTCCCGTCCGAGCCGGGCGCCGAACGCCTCGGCCAGATCCGGCCCCGTGATCGCCGGGTACTGACCGACGGAGACCACGCCGGTGACGTCCGTGCGGTCGAGCAGGGCGACGACGGCGTCGGCGATGTCAAGGTGGGAGGCCCAGGAGACGGGGAAGTCGGCCCGGATCGGGTAGGGCAGTACGCCGCGCTCGCGGACCGAGCCGATGACGTGCGGCATGAGCAGGTTCTCGAGATAGAGCTCGGGCGCGACGACCGCGTGGGACACGCCGCTGTCGGCCAGGCCTGCGGCCAGGGTCGCGGCGGCACCGCCGGCCACGGGATCGATGGGGAAGCCGCTGGTGGAAAACACGACGCGGGCCGGCCGGGCCTCGCGGACGGCGGTGAGGATGTTGTGCGCGTAGGCCTGGCGGTCCTCCTCCGAGGCCACCGGCAGGTGGACGAAGACCCCCTCGGCACCTCGGTAGGCGTCGGTCAGGTCGGCGGCGGAGGAGTAGCCGGCGGCCACGACGCGCTGCGCGCCGGGCACGACGGCGTCGGGATTGCGGGTCAGAGCGGTCACGGTCTTGCCCGCGGCGGCGAGAGCGGCGACGACGGGGGCACCCTGGGCGCCGGTGGCGCCGTGAATCACGAAGGTCATGCCGCCATTAGTGCATGAGGTGCACCAGTTACATCAACTGCACTAATGGGGTACGGTCAAAACTGTGACTGATCCCTGTCTGCCCGAGTGCGGTGTCGCCCGGTTCCTCACGCTGCTCAACGGGCCGTGGGCCACCCTGATCGTGCGCGAACTGCTGCATGGTCCCCACCGGTTCACCCAGCTGCGCGAGGCCCTGCCCGGCATCAGCCCGCACACCCTGACCAGCCGGCTGCGCCAGTTCGAGCGGCACGGCATCGTCACTCGCACGACCTACGCGGAGATTCCGCCGCGCGTCGAGTACGCGCTGACCCCTCTCGGCGAGGGACTGCGCGAGGTCCTGGAGGCCATGGGGACGTGGGCCATGGCGGTGCCGGATCCCGAGGCCGACGTCACCGCCTGACGTACCCCTAGCCCGGCGACCCGGACACGGTCACGGTCACCGTCACGCCGAGGATGCGAGCCTCTCCCGCAGGGCGTCGTTGTCCTCGTGGTGGACGACCTCCTCGAAGCGCAGCCGCAGCCCGTGCTTGTCCAGCAGCTCCGCCACGATCGCGTCGAGCTGTTCGCGGTGCTCCTTCGCCCGCGCCTGGAGGTATACCTCGCGGACGTCTTCGGGCTCGTCGGCGAGGACCTGGTCCATGCGCTCGCGGATGTACCGCTTGAGGTTGATGTGCTCCATGAACACCTCACCGACTCCCGCCTCGACGAGCCGGCCGAAGAGGTCGTCCAGGAGTTCGGGCTGGGTGGCGAAATGGGGCAGGAGCGGGCCGACGAAGGCATAGGTGGGGATGCCGGCCTCGTTGAGTTCGGCCAGGGTGCGCAGGCGGCGGGAGGCGAATGGGGCGCGCACCTCCAGCCAGCGGCTGACCTTGTCGTCGGTGGTGGTCACGGTCACGCCGACCTCGGCGCGGGGCAGACTGGTGAGCAGGTCGATGTCGCGGGTGACGACGGGCGACTTGGTCAGGATGCGGACCAGGCCCGGATACTCGACCGTTTTCAGTTCGCGCAGGATGCCGCGGGTGAGCCGGTACTTGGTCTCGTGACCCTGGTAGGGGTCGGTGACCGAGCTGAGCAGCATCGTGCCCCGGCGCTTGTCCTGCGGCATCTTCGCCAGCTCCTTGCGGGCGAGTTCGACCGCGTTCTTCTTCACGTACAGGTAGTCGCCCCACTCCTTGACGGACCGGCCGAACTGGCGCCCGGCGAAGCTGGCGAAGCAGTAGGCGCAACCCAGTACGCAGCCGGTGTAGGGGTTGATGACGTAGTCGTTCGACGGGGTCTTCGACTTCTGGATCAGGGTCTTCGCCTCGATCTCGACCGGCTCCATGACGTACTTCCTTCCTGCGGTCCGGCGTCCGTGTGTCCGACAAGCCGGGGTCTTGTGCTGTCCGAGGGTCGACTGACGGTGGCCGAACCCATACGCACGGAACAATAATCGATGGAAGTTGCTTCCATGGAATGTAAATGATTTGCTGGTCACCAGGCCGGTCCGGAGCTCGCCATCCCGGCCAGGTCCCCACGGGCCCCCTCCACGGGGCGATGGTCGCCGCCTGGATCCAGCTGGCCTCAGAGAGTTACTTGTCTCCCTTTTCTGGGGGTTAGGAGTGCGTGTCATGACCGTTCCCGCCTTCAACTCGGTCGCCTGGTTCGAGTTCGGCACGGACCAGCCCGAGAAGGTCAAGGAGTTCTACGGCGAGCTCTTCGACTGGAAGTACGCCCTCAACACCAACACCCCCGGCGTGACCTACCACTCCGTGATGACGCCGGGAGCCGGGCAGCCGACCGGCGGCGTATGGGACTCGGAGGGCAACTTCCCCAACTACGCGATCTTCTACGTCCTGGTCCAGGACGTCGCCGCGACTGTTGAGCGCGGCCGGGAACTCGGCGCCACGGTCCTCATGGAGCCGGTCTCCGACTCCGCGGGCCTCACCTTCGCCCGGCTGGAGGACACCGCCGGCAACCACTTCGGCGTCTTCTCCGTACCCGCCCCGTAAGCCCGGCCATCGGCAGCCGGCCGTCCCCGGCCGGCCGCCCTTTCAGGGAGCGGGCGGCCCCGTAACCCGTGCGGCTTCCGCCCTGTCTCCCCGCCGGAGCGTGCCGCAGGGCCTCGTACCAACGTTCCCACGACCGAGAGGTTCCCCGATGTCCGGCGCCAGCGCCACCAGCGAAGACTTCCCCGTCCGCGTTTACGGCGGCCCCACCGCACTCTTCGAGTACGGCGGACTCAGGGTCGTCACCGACCCGACCTTCGACCCGCCCGGCGAATACCCCATGCCCCTCCCGGGCGACCACAAGCTCGTCAAGACGGACTCCTCGCCGGTCACCGCCGCCGGCCTCGGCCGCGTCGACGCCGTCCTGCTCTCCCACGACGAGCACGACGACAACCTCGACAACGCCGGCCGGGCCCTGCTGGCCGAGGTGCCGGTCGTCTTCACCACCGAGAGCGGCGCCGGCCGCCTGGGCGGCAACGCCCACGGCCTCGCCTTCTGGCAGACCGCCGAGCTCAAGCGGCCCGACGGCGGCACCGTGACCGTCACCGGCGTGCCCGCCCGGCACGGCCCCGTGGGCTGCGAGCCGATCACCGGCGACGTCATCGGCTTCATGCTCACCTCCGACGACCTGCCCTCGGTCTACGTCAGCGGCGACAACGCCGCCCTGGAGCACGTCAAGGAGATCGCCGAGAGGTTCGCCCCGGTGGACACCGCGATCCTCTTCCTCGGCGGCGCCCGCATGCCCTTCGCCTTCGACGGCGCCCTGCTCACCCTCGACAGCGCCCTGGGCGCCGAGGCCGTCAAGATGCTCGGCGCCCGACGCGTCGTCCCCGCGCACTACGACAGCTGGGCCCACTTCCACGAAGGCCGCGGCGAGATTGAGGCCGCCTTCACCGAGGCCGGCCTGGCCGACCGCCTCGACTTCGCCCGATGACCCCGACCGAACCCGCGGAGACCACGATGACCACCGCCAACCTCGACCTGGCCCGCTCCTACTTCCGGGCCGTTCGGACCGGAGACATGGCCGCACTCGGCGGCCTCCTCGACGAGCAGATCGTCTGGCACCAGCCCGGCGTCAACAAGAACGGCAAGATCACCGAGATGTGGCTCTTCTCCGGCGACCAGAACGCCGAAGACGCCTTCTGGGGCCGCTGACACCCACTGTGCACCCCCGAGGCCGGCCCGGCCTCGGGGGTGGCGAACGGTCCCACCAGAGTGAAAGGCATCGCATGCGGAAGATGACCGACGAGCAGTGGCGGGCGTTCGTCACGCACGGCACCCGCACCGGCAAGCTGTCGACCGTCCGAGCCGACGGCAGCCCGCACGTCACACCGGTCTGGTTCCTTCTCGACGGCGACGACATCGTGCTCACCACCGAGAAGAACGGCGTCAAGGGCCGCAACCTCGCCCGCGACGGACGCTTCGCCCTCTGCGTCGATGATGACCATCCCCCATACGCGTTCGTCATCCTCCAAGGGCGCGCCGAGACCTCCGACAACCCCGACGAGATGCTGCACTGGGGCGGCCTCCTCGGCGCCCGCTACATGGGCGAAGACCGCGCCCAGGAGTACGCCGCCCGCAACGGCGGCACCGGCAACCTCCTCGTCCGCGCCCACATCGACAAAGTCATCGCCTTCAACGGCATCGCCGACTGAACGAGACGCTCTGGCTCACGAGGCCGACCGGCCGGGCTGCTTCGGCGCCCGCATCGCCGGAACCGGCGTCTGGCCCGCGGCCTTCCGCTCCGCGTCCAGAGCACGTCCTGCCGCCCGCAGCGTACTGAGGACCGCGGTCACCTCGCGTACCGACTCCTCGGGAATCACCGCCCCGATCCGCAGTCGCAGTTCCTCCTCGAAGACCTTCAGCGCCCCGTCCACCAGCTTCCGCCCCTCAGGGGTGAGCTCGACGATCGAGGAACGGCGGTCGTTCGGATTGGCCCTCCGCCCACACAGGCCCGCCGCCTCCAGACGGTCGACGACCTTGCTCGTGCCGCCCACCGTGATCGAGAACTCCTCCGCGATGTCCTGGATCCGCCGCCCAGGCTGCCGCAGCAGCAGGTGCAGCACCTCGAACGAGGTCAGCGCCAAGTCGTACTCGGCCCGCAACCGCCCCTCGATGCCGCCCCACAACTCGATCTCCAGCGAGACCAGCTCCCGGTACAGCAGCTTCAGGTCACTGTCAGCCATCACTCATCTTCCAGAGAATTATCTTCCATAGACAGTTAATTGTAGGTCACCGGTCTCGGGACTCTCGGCAACGCCAGGGTTTTGGCACCGATGCTGGGGCAAGTGACTGTCTTCCATCTGACCTGGTGCAGGACGCCGACCAGTGCTTCGACGTCGGCCTTGAGCTGGGCGATCTCCTCGGCGTCCGCTGCTCGCAGTTCCCCGGCTGCCGGTCGACCTGCCCGGTGATCGCCACCGACAGTGGACTGGGTCGCGGCTAGGAGTGCTGTTCGGAGAGGTTGCTAGGGTCCAGGCATGACACGCCTGAAGATCGAGATATCCGTCCCGGAGAGTCATGCGGAGGCTGTGATCGAGGCTCTCCACGTGGCCGGTGCAGGGCGGGTGGGCGAGTACGCACGGTGTTCCAGCATCTGGAAGGTGACCGGAAACTGGCAGGCCCTGCCTGGCGCGCAGCCGTACGACGGCGAGGTGGGCGTCGTACAGCACAGTGAAGAGTGCCGGATCGAATCGGTCTGTGACGCGGCTCAGGCCAGCGCCGTCCAGCAGGCTGTTCGCGATGCGCATCCCTACGAGCAAGCGGTCATCCACTTCCTGCCGCTGTACGAGCCGTAAGCAACGTCGGCGGGTGTGCCCATCACAGCCATTCGCTGATGGCTGCGACCAGCACGGTTGCTTCGAAGCGGACGGCGGGTTTGTCGTACCTGGTGGCGACGGCGCGGCGGCGCTTGAGGCGGCTGATGCCGCACTCGACGGCGTGCCGCTGCCCGTAGTCGTCCTTGTCGAACTTTGGTGGCCGCCCGCCCCGCGATCCGCGCTTGAGCCGGTTGCGGACCCGGTCCGTAGGCACCGGAATCTGGCCTTGATCCCGCGCCTGCGCAGGTAGGTGCGGTTGCTACGGGAGTCGTACGCCTTGTCGGCCCGGGCCCGGTCCAGTCGCTTGCGTGGTCGGCCGAGCCCCAACCGCGGCACCCGGATAGCTTCCAATACCGGCTCGAACTGCGGCGACGTCCCTCGTTGCCCAGCTGTGAGCACCACCGACAGCGGCTTCTGCCCCTGCTCAACCGCGAGGTGGACCTTGCAGGTCGGCCCGCCGCGGGACCGGCCGAGTCCGTGGTCAGCCGGTTCGACGGAGACACCGCCGGACGGTTCCTTATGGAGGTCCCCTTTTTCGCCGCCCCGGCGCGTGTGCTGTCGTGCTAATGGAACACACAACGAGCGGCGCCGAAGGGCTCGGTCGCGGGTGGGGGCGACCCGCAGATCCGTGAACTGCTGATGGTCAGGGGCGCAGTGCCAAAGCGCGGCCCGGTAGCGACTGCGGGAGGAGCTCCCAAAGGTGCTGCGCCTGGGCTTTCCCCGCCACAGGCCACGCCGGGCTGGTTGCTACTGGGGGCAGCGTCCGGTGACGCCACCGCCCAAGTCGTCGGGCAGGGCGATGCGGACGGTGATGCGCTTGCCGACCGGCTCCCGCTGCACCTCGAAACCCTGCGCGACGGCCATGACGATCTCCAGGCCGTGCTGCCCGACCCTGCCCGCATCGGCGGCCCGAGCCACCGGCAGGACCGGATCGCTGTCCCACACGACCACTTCCACCAGGTCCCCGGCGATGCGCAGCTCCATCAGCACCGGCCCGACAGCGTACTTGAGCGCGTTGGTGACCAGCTCACTGACCACCAGCTGCGTCAGGTCCATCGCACGTGCGGACACCGGCAGGCCGTGCTCGGCCTGGACGCGGGCAAGGAAGTCCACCGCGCGGTGACGCGCCTCGGCGATGCAAGAGCTGTCGCCGTCCAAGGCGACGGTGTCCTGTATCAGCTGGGCACCAGGCATCACGCTGCCCTCACCCTCCACGCTGCCCTCACCCTCGGGGACTGATTCCGCCGGTTCCATCCTTCCCCCCGTTCACCCGCCTGCGCATACCCCAGACTCTGCCTCGTATGCCCGTGAGCTCGGCTACACAAAGAGTCGAACGGGTGTTCAGCATAATATCGGGGAAGGCTGCCAGCGCACATCGTGCCGGGGGCCCGAGCCCCGATCAGCGAGCGCAGTCGAGGAAAACGGTGACAGACACCCACGGATCCGCCCGGCCCGGCCTGTCGATCGACCACACCACCGTCGACGGCATCCGGGTGCTCACCCTGCGCGGCGAAATCGACCACACCGTCAAGAACGAGCTCACCGAGGCCCTGCTGGCCTCTGACGGCGCGACGCAGCCGCGGACCGTGGTCGATCTCAGCGGCGTGACCTTCATGGACTCCAGCGGCATCAACGTCCTCATCGCCGCCCACCAGGCCATGAGTGACGCACAGGGATGGTTGCGTCTGGCCGGCGCTCAGAACTCGGTGCTGCGGGTCCTTGGACTCGTCGGCCTGGACCAGGTCATCGACTGCCATTCCACCGTCGAACAGGCCCTGGCTCCCTGAACCACGCCATGCCCAGTCGCGGGTCCTACCCGGCCTCCGCGTCCCGGGCACCCTGCTGGCGTGAGCGCGGGCCGGGGCCAGGGACTGTTGGGGAAGTCAGACGGTAAGGCCTCACGGCTACTCGTACTCGTCGTCGGGGCAGTCCGTTCGCTGGAGATGTCCCAACGCTTCGTGACGCACGGTTCGTGGCAGAGTCACTTCCGTCCAGTCCCCGTCCAGGAGCATCCACATCCCGAAGAGGGCGTCGTTCTCGACATGCAGCAAGAGTTGCACTGCATGGGGGCACTTCCCTGGGCGAAGATCGTCACCCAGTCGCAGGCGGAGGCTGACGCGAGGCGCCTATCACTCGAGAGTGAGTGTCGACCCACCGTCTGTCGGGCTCACCAGCAAGCCGCAGGTGCGGCGGACAAAAGCCCGCTCACCCTGCGCTGACGCTCAGGACCGCGATAGCCCTGCAGACCCTCACCCTTTTCTTCCAGGCGGTCACCGCGGGCATGCTGCTGACCTCGTCGCACGGCTGTCCGATGCACGACGTCGGTTCGAAGGTGATGTAGGCAGCCGCCATGCTGTACGTGCTCGCCGCGATTCTGGCCTGGCGCCCGGGCGGCGGATCCCCCCGCCCCGTCCTGTACGCCACCGGCTTCCTCCTCCTCGCCTCGGCGCAGGTCGTGCTGGGCATCGCGCACGTGCCCTCGTTCCATGTCCCCTTGGGCGTGGTGATGTTCGCCCTCAGCACTCTGGCCCTGATCCAGACACTGTCCCCGCGCGTGCTGCCGCGCCCCCACTGCCAGGCCGTAGCCGCGCCGCATGTCATCGCGGGTGAACAGGGCGTCCCGGCTGCCGTCCGAGTCGTAACTCGTGACCCGCGCGGACAGAAGACAAAGAACAAGCTCTGTGCGGCGGCCGTACCTGGTTTTCGTCGTGCTGCCGGTTCACGGCTGGAACTTGATCGGAGTCTCCGTCGGCCCACCACCGTCGGTGACGAACTGCCAGATGGTGATGGCGGCGACGATCTGGGCGATGAGATACGCCGCCTGCAAGGCGAGGTAGCGCATCTGGTAGACGGACAGCAGGAGGCTGAGCCGTGACGGCCAGTAACGTCGTTCTCCGCGGAAGGTCTCCAGGTCCATGGCGAGGGCGGTGACCGTAAGGATCAGCAGGGTGAGGGACACGTCCAGCGCGGCCTCGCCGTGGCCTTCGTCGGTGGCGAGGCGCGCCAGCGCGTCGAGTCCGATGGGCAGGGCGTACGCCAGTCCGAGGCCCAGGGCGCGAGCGGGTCCACGGCGCCCGGGCAACAGCCGCCACAGGGCTCCCAGCAGGAAACCGGCGCCGACCCACCCCAGTCCCCACAGCAACAGCGTGAGCGCCGTGTCCGCGGCGCCCCATGACGTCTGCTCCCACGAGCCGTTCTGGATCCAGGTCCGCCATGTCATCAGCGCGCTCGCCGGGGCGGCGAGGAAGGCGGCGTACGTGGCGGCCAGGCGGCCGTTCTCCCACCACGTCGCGCGCGGCCCCCAGGCCAGGACGACATCGACGACGGTCACGTCGGAGGGAAGCCGGTCCGAGGCCTGTCGGTTGGTGTGCCCGGGTGTACGCCAGCGGTGGAGCCCGCGCAGCCGACGCTCCACCGCAGCTCGGGTCATCGTCGTCTCGTCGGATTGGCCGTGGTCCAGCCGTCGCAGGGTGGCGTGCAGTTCCCGGTACTGGCGGGCGCGATGGAGAAAGTCCACGCGGTGCGCCTCGGCGAAGACTTCGCGCAGTGGCCGTCCGGAGACGTCCAGGCGCTGCGCGAGCGTCGATCGCCGGCCGCCGACGATGAGGAGTAACCCCAGCAGGGCGATGTCCAGGCCGATCTGGAGCCATACAAGGGTGCCGTTGTTGAGGTAGGACCCGATCAGGGGTGTGATGAAGGCGGTGTAGAGCAGCATCATCAGCAGGATGTCCGGTGCGGCTGGGGCAGCGTGCTGGGACTGCGGCGCGGTGCCGCGTGCCCGCAGCAGTGCGACGATCGCCAGCGCTGTCAGGACGGTGTCGTAGCCGAGCAGCCAGCCGGCGCTGTCGGCCGCCAGTTCCTGCAGCCCGCTGGTCAGATGCTCGCCGTGCCGCGTGGCGTACTCGTCGGTGGCCGGGTCACTGAGCCAGGACACACGGTCCCATCCGCGCTCCGACAGCCACAGATGACAGCCGACCAGTACGCCCGCCAGCGCCACGGACAACGGGACCAGCACGGGCAGTCCGGGCCGCCGGTGCGGCGCCGACAGCTGCCGGGCCCAGACGAGGGCGCCGCAGAGCAGGGCCGACTGAGCGAGCACGTTCGCCGTGATGAGGGCCTTGGTGGAGGAGGAGACAAGGATCGAGGTGACGGCCGCGGCCCCGAGAGATCCGGTCACCGCTACGACGGCGGGTCCCCGGTGGCACAGCGCGGCCATGGCGACCGCCGCCACCGCCGACAGGGCGACCCCCAGGACGGCCTCGTCGTTGGGCGGGCCGAGCGCGAACCCGTTCAGGACGGCGAGGGCGGGGCTCAGCCACACCCAGCCGACCAGTCGTCGAGCGGCGCTCGTCTCCTCCGGCGTGCCCAGAGCGCCCGCCGGTCGGCGCCGGGCCGATCGGGCCGCCGTGGTGGCGACCGCGGCGATCCCGACCATCCAGACCAGGCCGCCCAACACACCGACGTTGTTCATGTCTCCGTCGTCGCGTGCCGCCCACGCCCGCTGCCAAGGCGGGGTCGTTCGTACCGCGATCTCGGGAATCGATCGCGCGGACCCCGTCGAGGGCTTCCACACCAGGGCGTGGGCGCCTCGGCCGGCCGCCGGCTCTGGCCGCGCCCACTCCGCGCCCTGCGCGCCCGGGTCGATCTCGATGGTGTCCCACCGCGCGGCCCGCAGGGCCTCGGGTGCCTTGAACCGGATGGTCCAGCGGGTCAATCCCGTCTCGATCCGCCAGGGCCCGAGCGCCACATGGCTCGCGTCGACCCAGGCGTGCGTCTCCATCCGGATGCGCACCTCCTTGCCGTCGGAGGTGATGCGGGGAGGGGCCTTTCTCCACTCGTCCGGGCGGAGCGGCTGGGCACCGGCTTCCTCCCGCACCAGGCAGCCCAGGGCCTGCCGGTACGCTCCGCTGTCCTCGCCCATCAGGAGTTTCGGCGCCAGCGGCCACGACGTTGGCACGCGCACGGTCATCACGCTCTCGGCCCTGCTGTGCGTACGGCCGTGGTGGAGCAGACGCAGCGACGCGGAGGCGCGTGCGGAAGCGAGCCGGTGAACGGCACAGTCGCCCGCGATTCCCACGGCGCCGTACGCCTCCGCCGGCGCCGTCAGCCAACACGCCAGAGTCACCAGCGCCACGACGATCAGCCGCACAATCCGCCCCCGCTCCCCACCGTCCCCTCAGGGTCATGCCACCGGAATGTTCGTCTCACTCCCCCGACTGGGGATCGCGGCCGAGCGTGCCAACTGGCCGATCGCATCGGCAGCCTGCGTGTGTCGGCGAGAACTCATCGAAGAACACCGGTAGTTGCATCGGCGGGATGGGAAGGCATTCGCGGCGCCGGTCGGACCACACCGGCCCGTGTACCGCACCTTGCGGGACTCCGGTGCGACGGGACGGCCGGGCCGCAGGCGGAGCACAGCGGCTCCCTGCCGCAGGCGCCTTCAGGCCTCGTGAACCGTGGCGCGGCTGGTGCGGCCGGGAAGTTACAGCGGGAGCCGTATGCCGAGTTCCCGCATGGCCAGGGAGAGTGGGCCGCCTGGATCGTTCGGTTCTGGATCCTTTGCCGCGGGGCTCTATGGTGCGCTGGTAGGCGGTTTCGGCGGGAACTCTCCTGGCGTGCAGCCCTGATGGCCGACAGTTGACCGCGACCCCGTTTGCCGGGACCGCTACCGGACCGGGCCGGCCAGGGTGCTGATGGGCAGCGGAGGGCACCTCTCCGGCGTCCAAGTGAGGTCAACCAGCTCCTCCGGGGGATCGTCTCCGTCCCGGACGGCCATGACACAAGCCTTCGCCTGCTGAAGCCCCAACAGCGGGGCCTGCTGCCGCAGGTGGCGCATCGCGGCCATGGTCCCCTCGGAGTGCACGAGCGCCGCGGCGGCCGCGACCAGCCGGTCGGGCGGCCGGACGCCCCTGATCTGCTGGAGGTAGAGCTCTTCCCAGACACCGGCGACGTATGCGGTGGCAGGGATGTGGTGGATACTCCCGTCCCGCCGGTCCACCAGGTAGGGCCCGTGGCCCACCAACATCTTCCCGATGTCACGGCTGCGGTTGTACTCCACCGATTGCCAGACGACCAGCCACCCGAGAGCGTGCTCCTTGATCTCGCAGACGGCGAGCTCGGGGAGTCGTGCCATCCATGGTGACTCCTGCCGCCGTCTCGACAGCAGGGCCTTGACCAGCTCCACGGCGCGCTCCTTGGTAACCACGCTCCTCATCTTTCACCACGGCGCAACCGGTTTTGATCCCCGATCTGACCAGTCGCGTATGCCTAGATCGAGATCCAAACCGCGGTCTCGGCAGTGCCCGGACACCGCGTACGCGGTCTGGATCCGAACAGGCCTGCGCCGCAGGCCTGTTCCGGCGTGAAGAGGCAGGCGTTCGCGCCATCGGCAGGGGGTACGGAACAGGGGCGGGCAATGTGCCCTCCGGCCTGGGCGTTCGGAGTTACGCTGCCCCGGACAGCGGTGTGAACAGGGAAGCGGGGGTCCGGATGGCGGATGCGGACGACTTGTTCCCGGGTGGGCGTGCCAGCCGGGAACTGCGCGGTGCGTTTGAGGACGGTTCCGAAACCCCAGTCGCCCTCTCGGCGCTCGGGGCTTCTCTTCGTCGGGCCGCGGCGGCGCTCGCGCAGATCCGCGATGACGACGGCGTCGCCGCACTCGAGGGGCTCTTCGGTCTCTTCGACGCGCTGGACGACGTCCCGGTGCTGGCCGCCGAGGTCCCCCGTCTCGTGTCAGCCGCTCGGCCCGGACAGCGGCCGGCGGAGCAGTTGGACAAGCGGCTCGCCGAACTCACCGAACTCGCGGAACAGGTACGGAGCAACCGAACCGTACTGAAGCGGCTCACGGCCGCCGAGGACGAGTTGCGCCGCCGCCTGGCTGAACACGCGGAGTTGCGGGAGAGCATCGACGAGCTCCACCGCCTCGAACGCCTGGTGGAGACGCTGGACGAGCTGAGCGGACAGCAACAGGTGGTGGCCGAACGACTGGAGGTCCTGCGCTCGCGGGACACCTCGGTCGAGCAGAGCCTGACCGCTGACTGCGAGGCGTTGGTGCGGCTCAGCGAGGACCAGTTGGACGCGCTCGGCCCGCGAACCCGTGAGGCGCTGCGCCGGGCCGAGGCGAGCGGCGAGCGGCTCGCCTCGGAGGAACGGAAGCTGGCCCGGGTCACTGCTGAACTGGAAGAGCTGCACCAGCGCGTCGAAACGGTCCGCGCCGAGCTCGGGGAGCGGGTACCCGAGTGGGAGCGCTACGCGCGGGCGGACCGGGAGCTGGCGGAGGCGTTGTCCGCGTGGGAGCGCGTCGACGGCGACGACACCGGCGTCGGTCGCGGGGGCCGGCCGACCGAGGGCGGGACGGCGCTCGAGCAGGCGCGCCTCGCGGCCGCCGATGTGGAGCAGCGCCTCGCCGCGATCGATCGGGTACTGCGGGAGGCGCTGGAGCCGCCGGACAGATCCGGGAACGCCGGACAGGTCTGATCTTGTGACGATCAGCCTGCGGGCGGCGGGACGTCGGCGTCTGTGAACGTGGAGTGGTCGGTGGTCGGGGCGCTTCGGAGGCGGCGCGCGAGTCGGGTCTCCATGGCGGCGAGGAGGCCCCGTACCTCGCGGGCGCTGCCGAACCTGACGGGGTCGGCGCGCCGTCGGGCGTCGAACCATAGCCCGGCGCGCTCGGCGGCCTCCGATGTGAGGATGTAGCCCTCGGTCTCGGCGGCCCGGCGCAGAATCGCGACGAGCTCCCCGGTGCTGTACGACGGAAACTCCACGCGGTGCGTGAAGCGGGATGCCAGACCGCTGTTGCTGCGCAGAAACGTGTCCATCTCACCGGGATAGCCCGCGGCGATCACCACGAGCCGGTCGTTCCAGTGCTCCATTTCCCTCACCAGGGTGTCGACGGCCTCCTTGCCGAAGTCGGCGCCCTGGAGGCCGGAACCGGCGGTCAGGCTGTAGGCCTCGTCGATGAAGAGCACCCCGTCGAGGGCCTCGTGCACGGCTTCGCGGACCCGGGGCGCGGTCTGGCCGACGTACTCGGCGACCAGGTCGGCGCGTGTGGTCTCGACGAGATGGCCCTTGCGCAAGAGTCCGAGGTCCCGGAGCATCCCGCCGACGGCCCGCGCCACGGTGGTCTTGCCGGTGCCGGGTGGCCCTGTGAACAGGAGATGCGGGGGCGCGGGCAGGGCCCTGCCGCGGGCCTGGCGGAGCCGGATGCGGTCGGCGAGGTCGGTGATCGCCTCGCGCACCGGGGCGAGGCCGACCATGTCGTCCAGCTCGGACAGCAGCGTGCCGTTCTCGGGGGCGGGCCGGGACAGGAGAGCACGGGTCTCGGCCGGCAGATCCTCGACGGTGAGCGGTTGTTCGGTGTCGTCGCCGACCCGGACGGCCCATTCGGTGAATATCTTGTCGCCGAGGTTGCGCATGGTGCCGGCATTGCCGAAGTCGGGGCGGCGTGTGACATGCAGTTCGGTGACGACCTGCAGCAGCTGATCTGCCAGCGTCTCGTCCCATCGCAGGCCTCGTTCCGCCAGGAACCGCAGCAGGATGGTGTGCAGCACGTCCGGCGGGTAGTCGGGAAACGCGATGCGCTCGTGGAACCGGCGGGGCAGGCCGTCGTCGGAAGCCAGGAATTCGTCGATCTTGTCCGGGTATCCGGCCGCGATCACCACGAGCCGGTCGCGGTCGTTTTCCATCCGGGCGAGCAGGACCTTCAGGGCGCCCCGGTCGAAGCTGCCGCTCTCGTCGCTCAGGCCGTGCACCTCGTCGAGGAACAGCACTCCGTCCAGGGCGTCGTCCACCTTGCCGTGGGCGCGAGGCGCGGTCTGTCCGACGAACCCTGCGATCAGGTCGTCGAGCCGGGCCTCCACCACATGGCCACGGCTCAGCACGCCCAGTTCCCGGTACATCTCGCCGACGAGCCGGGCCACCGTGGTCTTCCCGGTACCGGGCGGACCGGCGAACAGCAGATGCCGGGAGTCCGTTTCGGCGTTCGTGCCGCGACCCTGCGCGCGCAGCCGCTGTTCGGCGGCCACCCGCTTGCGCAACCGCTCCAGATGGCTCTTCACCGGCTCCAGACCCGGCAGCTCAGCCAGCTGCTCGTGGGCGGAGCGCGGGTCCCGGTCGCGGGGCGACCTCGACTGGGCGGAGCGGGGCAGCCAGCCGCGCTCGGCCAGCGCCTTGCCGCTGAACGGGGTGTCGCCGAGGGACAACAGGTGGCTGCGCCAGTTCTTCACGGTGAGCGGCTGGGCCGCCATCGCCCGCACCACAACGTCGAGTTCGCGCCAGTCGCCGATGCGGAGACCGTCGCGCAGTCGCAACCGCTGGATGAGGCGGTGCAGTTCGGCCTCGTCGGGGAAGCCTACGCGGACGGAGGGCGTGGCATGCCGACGCAGTCGGGCGGCCAGGCCGGGGTAACCGTGCAGGGATTCGACGTACTCCACACATGCATCGAACGTCGGGCGGGCGAAGACCAGGACGACCGGATGGTCGTAGTCGCCGTGCCGGGCCCAGTCACTGAAGAAGGTGTTCAGGGGGCGCGTGGCGTCGGTGTGCCGCAGGGTGCTCTCCGCCTCGGTGAACACCACGGCCGTGCGGCGCGGGGGATTCGCCAGGTATCCGGACAGGGCCATGACGGTGAACGGGTCGGAGAGGGCGCGGGGCGGCCCGGGCTCGCCGGGCGGGACGGTCCGGTCCGGGGCGAAGGAGACGCGTGCCTCAACGGGCGCGGCGTTTCGCTCCGCTGCCGGCGGGCGGACCACCAGCCGGCCGAGCGGGCCGCGCAGCTTGGGATGGTGCATCTCGCGCCCTGCGGAGTGCGACGATTCCGTCGACGTCTGCGACGGCGCGTCGGCCCGAGCGCGCTGGGACGGCCGGGACCGTGCCTCGGAGTCCGGGTCCAGGAAGTACAGGGGCCGACGCTGGGAACTGTAGGCCACATACGCACAGGACTGGGCGCGCAGCAGATGCCACAGCGCCGCGTCCAGGTTGCGTTCCCGGTAGTCGGTGCCGATGAAGGTGTCGTCCACGCCCGGCCCGAACACTACGGTGAACGGCTCGCCGACGCTCAGCCGCAGACCGGCGAAGCGGGAGCCGAGCCGACCGGTCATGAGGCGCCTTCGGCCGGGCGCTCGCGCCGTGGGGCAGCGCTCTGGCGGAACCGGTTCAGGTCGGCTTCACGCAGATCCGGGACGCCGGGCTCGCTCTCCAAGGCCCCGGTCGGGTGCCCCTCCTCCCCTAGTGCGTGCTGTACCGCCTCGGCCCGGCCCCGGAGTTCGTGTTCCGCGGCCGTGTCGTGGTCGTAGGAGAGGACCCGCAGGACCTGTCCGGTCTCCCCTTCTGGCGCGGGCAGGACCTGCACCACGATCTTGTTGCCGTTCGCGTGCTCCAGGACGGCGTGGAACGAACGACGCTCGTCCTCGTCCTCGTACTCGCTGTCCGTCAGCTCATAGGCGCCGATCCGGGAGAGCGTCGCGGCCACGGAGTCGGCGAGGTTCACGCGGAGCTGTGAGGCGAGCAACCGCATTCCGGCCCGGTCCACGACCTCGCCGAGCCGCTGCTCCAAGTCCGCTGCCTCGGCGAGCAGTTCACGTTGCTCGGCGGCGGTCGCGGCATCGTCCCTCGCTCGGGAGAGACGCTCGGCCACCTCCTCCCGCAGCTTCTCGAGCTCTCCCTCCGACCAGCGGTCCACGTCGAGTTCGACCCCGGCGAGCGGCCGGCCGTCGGGGCCCAGGACCGGCCTGAGCTCGTTCTGCGTGATCAGGGTCTCGACGAGGACGAGGGCGCCGGTGGCCGCGTCCTGGGCGAGCCGCCGCTCCAGCTCCCGGTGCTCGATGTCGAGGCGCAGTTCGCTGAGGTCGAGGTAGGCGCTCTGTGCGAGGGAGAGTGCGGCCTCGTGCTGGCCGGCGTCGCTGTTGCGCCGCGCCGTGTCGAGGTCGAGGCGGAGTCGGTGGAGTTTGCCGGGGGCGTGCCGCTCGTGCGGCAGGGTGGTGGCGATGAGCTCGGCCATCGTGGCGCCGTCGGCGAGCCACTCCCGGGCGGCAGCCGCGGCACGGTCGCGGTGCCCGGCGATCTCGTCGACGCGTCCGGTCAGGTCGGCGATGTCACGGCGGCGCTGTTCGCGTTCGGCGGCGAGCTCGCCCTCCAGGGCCGCGCGCTGTTCCGCGAGCATGGTGCGGGTGTCGCGTTCGAGGCGGTCCGCAGTGCCGCGCAGCTCCTGGTGCAGGCGCTCGGACTGCTCGCGGAGCCTGCGCCCGGTGTCCCGCTCAAGCCGCTGAGTGTGGGCCGCGAGGCGTGAGAGCGCGTCTTCCGTCCGGCGGGCACGCTCCTCCAACGCTGCGCGCGTGCGGGCCTGGTCGGCTGCGGTCTGCCGCCGGACCTCGTCCAGGAGCCTGGGAACGTCGCGCCGGACCTGTTTGAGGTCCTGGGCCGCCCGCTGGGCTCGGTACCACTCGGTCTGGTCCACCAGAATGCGCTTCTTGCCGCTCATGGTCAGTTGTCCTCACCTGGTCGGTTGGCCGCGATCCGCGCCCGGGCTGCCGGGGGCGTCGCGTCGGGTATGTCGGGAAGGCGCAGCCCCGAACGGGCCCCCTTCACCGCGGAGTCGAAAGCTGCGAGCAGCCCCGGAGGCGGGACACCGACCAGCAGGGCCGTGTTCCCCTCGAGGGTGATCTCGGACGTACGCGGTCCGCCAGTGAAGTCGTGTTCGCATGTGGCGAGCCGAGGCGTGAGGTGGTGGACACGCTGGTTGCTGCTTCCCCGCAGCCCCTTGCCGTCGTCCAGGCCTGTGACGTACTGGCCGTCGATCAACACGTCCAGGAGGCCGAGCAACTCGGGGACTTCCGGTGCGGGCGGACGGGCTCGCAGCCGTTCCAGGCGGTAGCCGGTGAAGCAGATCACCGTGAGGTCGCGCCGTGCGCGGGCCGCGCGGACCAGCGCGACGAGCCCGGCGGCCTGTGCCATCGGCTCGCCGCCGGAGAGCGTCAGACCCGTCACGTCGGGATCGGCGAGCAACTCGTCGGCCAGTTGGGCGGGGGCCACGTGTCGGGCGGCGCGGTTCGGGATCCAGTCGGGGGCGAGGCAGCCCGCACAACGGAACGGGCAGCCCTGCACCCACACCACCGACCGGCGCCCCGGCCCCAAGGCGTGGGTGCCTACCCGGGTGGCGGCGACGTTGAGGTCGTGGCCGGTCACGGCAGGTCCCGTTCCGCGGGCGCGGGTCGGTCGTCCTGTGCCGTCGGTCGCGACGGGGCGCTGCGCCAGGGACCCCCCTCGTCGGGAGGCAGTGAACCAGGCCGCGGGATCGGCAGGGGGTCGGGCACCTCACCGGCTCGCGGTGCCGCCGACGGCTGCCCGTCGCGGTCCTGCCGGTAGGCGAAGCGGATGCCGTTGATCACCACCGCGTCCCCTGGTGGGCAGACGGCGTCCGCGCTCCGTGCCGGAGTGCCGTCCGGGCTGTAGCGCAGGTGCAGCGCGATACCGCGGCGGCCGTCGTCCGCCCGGAACCGTCGGCCGTACACGCGGCCGCTGCCGCCGATCTGTGGCGGGACGAACGCCAACTTCTGTCCGCGCAGGACAATCCGGTCCTCCGGGCCGTCGCCGAGCGCCGGGGACAGTACCAGTAGGCCGCTCAGGGCCGCCCGGTTCCGCCGCAGCCACAACAGCAGGGCCGCGAGGAGGGCCGCCACCGGAACGCCGAGCAGCAGGGGCAGGGCCAGGGGTGAGCCGACCTCGGCTCGCAGGGGAAGACCCTTGGCCGGTCCGTCCACCGCCGTCGGCACCGCGAACTTCACGTCGTCGAGAGTGGCCGCCCAGGGCGTCGTGACCTTGCCGCGCACCGTGAGGCCGGCCTCGGTCGTCCAGGTCCGGCGGACCGGCAGCGGACCCGCGTCGGGCTCGCCCCGCACCTGGACCTCGAACTGCCGTGCCTCGCCCGGCTTCAAGGACACCCGGTCCGGCAGGCCGGTGACCACGAGCGGCTGTCCCTTCAGGGTCGCTCCGAGGCCGGTCACGGTCAGCGGCAGCCGGTTGGTCGTGGCGGTCAGCGTCAGGGTGGCCGCCGCACCGCCGCTGTCCAGGTCGAGTGCCCCGGTGTGCGACAACGTGGCCGCTACGCCCTTGCCCGCGTCCTCCGCGATCATCCGCGCGGCCTTGCGCGCCCGGGACCGTTCGGCGGCCCGCCCGAGATACTCGGGGAGGTCCTGTACCGATTCCGGACGCAGCTCGCTGGTGTTCGAAACGACACGGGCCAACTGCGCGCTGCCCGTTTCGTCGGTTGCCAACGGCAGGGAGTAGGCGGCCAGTTCGTGTCCGGCGGCCAGCTTGTCGGCCCGGGCCCGTAGCGCCTTCCAAGCCGACCCGTCGGACTTGGGGTACTTGGAGCCCTCCGGCGGATCGTGCTTGCCGTCCGTGAACATCACGATGGAGCCGACCTCCGCGGCGTCGGGCCGCTCCAACTCCCCGAGGCCGCGGTCCAGGGCGGCTCCGATGTCGGTTTGCACGTTCGAGGGACCGGCTTCGGCGGGCAGCTTGCCGATGATGTCCTTCGGGTCGGACGGGTGTCCCAGATAGACCGGCTCAGCCTTGTCCCCGAAGGTGAACAGGGCGACGTAGTCCCGCGGCGACAGGCCCTTCAGGAACGGCAACAGCGCCGACCGGACCGACGAGTACCGCCCGTTGCTCAGCATCGAACCCGAGATGTCCACCAGGACGACGTAGTCGGCGGGAACTCGGTCCAGGCCGAGCTCGGAGTAGATCTCGGAGCGGCTGGGCTCCGATCCCGCCCGGACCGGATCGGCGGCCGTGCGGGCGACCGTGGGAGTCGTCCCGGACGCCGTGGTGGCCAGGGCCGTGAGTACCAGGGCGGCGAGCCCGGCGACGGTGCGGTGGACGGCACGGGCGCGTGTTCCTCCCGGCCTCGGACTCAACGGCGGCTTGTTCATCAAATGAGAGCTCCTCGGGCACGGCGGGGCGGTGTGGCGGTGTGGCGGTGTGGCGGTGTGGCGGTGGGGAAGGATCAGGTTTCTGGCGGAACGGGCAGTGGGCCGAGTGGAAGGCGGGTCTCGGTGTCCGGGCCTTCCGCGACCGGGCGCAGCACAAGAGCCGCCACCCCGTCCGCGCCGACCCGGACACCGACCTCGCAGAGCCCGTGCGGTGTGCCGGTGGGCAGCGCGACGTCCGGCAGCGGGACGGGACGGCCCTCGGGCCCGACGGCCTCGATCCGCAGCGGGCGCCTGGCCACCGCGTCGGGAAGCACTTCGGCCGGCCGGCCTCCCCGGGCGGCGAACACGGTGTCGCCGCCCGGCTCCAGGGCCCCGGGGGCGGCCAGCTCGAGCTCCTCGGTGTGCAGTCGGCCGGCCCTGCGGGTGTGGGTGCTGATACGGACGGCGTACGGGTAGCGGTCGCCGGGGTCTGCGAGCGCTGCCGCCACCAGGGCACCGCCCGTCACCGCCGCGTAGCCGGCGTCCACCTCCGCGGGCAGTGGAACCAGCCGGTGGCTCTCCTCCAGCCGCCGGGTGAGCGGCTCGAGCCGGGCCAGACCTCCGGCGAGCAGCAGCGGGGGCCGCTCGGTGGCGCCGGGCGGTGCCGCGATCTCGGCCAAGGCCCGCCGTACCGCGTCGATCAGTGACGGAAGAACCGTACGTACGGCCCCCGCGGTGACGTCCCGGTCACCCAGGCGGTAGACCACGGTGTCGTCGAAGGGATCGGGGCGGAGCATGGCCTTGGCCACGGTGAGCCCCAACCGGCGGCCGCCGGGGTCGTCCAGGCGCGCGGCGGCGAGCCGGCAGTGACCTTCCTCGTCGTCGGGCAGACCGGCGGCGTCGAGGAGTGCCCTGTCGAATGCCGTTCCCATCAGGCCGCTCGGCCCGGTCGCCTCGGCGGTGGCGCGAAGGAGCACCGAAGGGCCGGTCCGTGAGCAGCGGGCGGCGTCGACGGCGCGGGCCCCCGCATCGCACACGAGATACTCGCCGGTGCCGGCCGCCGCGCCAGTGGCGTGCCGGACCAGGGCGAGCAGGGCGTGCGCGGCGCCGATCACCCGGACGCGTGGACAACCGTCCGCGGCGAGGGCGGCCGTCGCGGGACCGGCCAGCTCTCGGGCAGTGCGCCGCGGCAGGACGACCACGGCCCCGGTGGGCGGACCGTAACGGGCGAGATAGGCGCCGTACGCCTCGCGCAGTGCGGCCACGGGCCGACCACGCGCCTCGGCGGAGAGCGGCAATCCCTCACCAGGTACCTCACCGGGCAGTTGTACCGGACGCGGTGGCCCGGTGCCCGGCCGCGCGACGGCGAGCCGGGCGTAGCGGGTGCCGACGTCGAGGGCGAGGGCGTGCGGTGCGTTCATAGGCGGTCATCACCTCGGCCCCACGGCCAAGACAGCCGGGACTTGGTGCCTCGGTAGGGTTCGGAGTGGGTGCCGGGCACCGGGCGGGTCGGGTCGCTGTACGGGGGGTCGTCCGAGGACCACGGTGCCCCCGGCGGGGATTCCGGCCGGTCGGTGCCGCCAGGGCCGCCCTGGCCATGGAGCGGCGCGGGTGCTGTCGGCTGCCGTCGGGACGACGGCTTCTGGCGCAGGATTCTGATCGCTTGCTCGACGCTGTCCTTCAGCTGCTGGTGGCCGTCCAGTGCCCGCTGCCGGACAAGGTCACCGAACCGCAGCTGGGAGATGGACTGGTAGAGCAGGTCGCCGAGGGCCTGCTGCGGGGCGGCGTGGTTGAGGTGCCCGGCCAGTCGGTGGAGCGAGTCGCCGCGTCCCGCGTAATCCTGAAGCCAGGGTGTGATCGCCTCCACTACGGCCGAGGGGAACTCGACGGCCTGCTGCACGCGCTTGGCGTACCGGGAGTTGGGGCTGGCCCGCACGATGGCGTCGGCCAACTCCTTGGGAGCGGCCGTACGCGCGGTGACGAGCTTGCGGATCTCGGCCGTGTGGGCCAGCCACTGGAGGTCGGAGCGGTTCCTGAGGAGGTGCTCCCACGGTGCGGGCATGCCCGGGGTGATCCAGTCCCCGGCGTGTGTCAGCAGCTCGGCGACACGGTTGAGCAAGGGCCCCTCCAGAGCCACCAGATCGCCCGCGTCCGGGACGTCCTGAGGGTGGGTGAGCTCCCACAGGATCGCGTAGGGGATGCGGTCGAGCCGTTCACCGACCAGCCCCGAGGCGACCGCCTCCTCCCATCCCCGTGGCCACACGCTCGGCAGATGCCGACTGAGGACGCCGGCGTACGCGGCGGCCGCCTCGTCGTCGTCCGCGAGAAGACGAGAGCGTGGCAAGTCACGGCCGAGCAGATGAAGTTGCAGCAGATCCGCCCAGGCGGCGTGGTTCCCCGCAAGGCCGCGCTGCCGCGGTACGAGGACGTCGACCCGGCGGAACAGGAAACCCCGGTCCTCGTCGGTGCCGCTCCGCCCCGCCGCGACGTCGTACAGCTCCGGGTGGAGCCAGGCGAGTACGTCCGGATTGCCGACGTGACAGGCGAGGTGCAGCCCGGTGCGCCAGGCCGTCTCGGAGATCGCGGCAAACGCCTCGATGCTCTTCCGGTCGGGCGATCCGGCCGGCGCTTCGCGGTGGATCAGGGCGGCGCCGCGCAGCCAGTCCGGCGCGTTCGGTTCGCTCACGGTGCCGGGTCGGCTCAGCAGTTCCCGGACTAGCCGGTCGTCCAGGGTATTCCGCTCGGCGTTGACGTCGAGCCAGGCCAGTGTCAGTTGAGGGCGGCGGACAAGGACGGCGTGCACGGCGGCGGCGCTGTTCTCGTCCAGCTCCTGCTGCATGGCCTGCAGCAGCGCGCTCCGGGAGCGCAGGTCGTCCGGCGTTCCGGCCGCCGTGCCTCCGTCGAGGTAGCCGGTCAGGACCGCGGTGTGGGCCTGACCGTCCAGCGGCGCCGCGGCGGCGGCCAGGTGGAGGACGCTACGCACGCGCTGCGGTGTCTGGCTTTCGACGGGCCAGGAGTTGAGCTCGTCCGCGAGGGCCTGGCCGGCCCGAGGGGACCAGTGCTCCAGAAGCAGGCTCCGGGCCTGTTCTCGTTCCTCCTCGGAGCCTCCGCCGGGCAGGGTGCAGCGCGCCAGATGACGCGCGACCGTCGCGGCGTCCGGCTCGGTCAGGCTCTCCAGCGGGTTCCGGCTCAGCAGCCTGGCCACATCGCGCAGGAGGCTCGTGCCCCGCTCGATGCCCCCCATCACCACCGCCGGGAGGTCGAGGTCCTGCAGGTGCCGCAGCGCCTGCTCGGAGTCGTGCGCGGTGAGCGGGGTGCGATGGGAGAGCAGGTGGGTCAGCACGGCCTCGGTGCCCTTCTTTCGCCGCAGCCGCAACAGTTCCGCGAGATAGGCACGGCCCTGACTCGTGCCGGGCTCCTGCGGTGGCTGCCCGGCCAGTACGGCGTGGCATTGGCTTCCCCTGGGCCGGAGGGCGAAGGTCAGCCGGAGCTCGTGGTCGGCGCCGTGGCCGGCCCAGGTCGCGGCGGACAGCCAGGCGCGGCTGCCGTACGGCAGGAGGGCGCAGATCCCGTCGAGCACGGCGACCCGGGTGACGGCGCTCAGACCGGCGTGCTCCGGGGGCAGCGTGATGGCCACGTGCCGTCCCTCGAGGAGCAGCGCGGCGGACCGCGCGGCCCACTCGAACCCGATGTCATTCTCGATGTACCGGGCCAGCTTCGCGACCATGGTGGGGGCCGCGTCGAGGACGATGTGCGGCGGGTGTCCGACTTCCGAGTCCATGGTCGGCCACTCGGTGTCCAGGGCGGCGGTGTAGAGCGAGGACCAGGTCAGCTCGGCGTCGCTGGTCGGCTGCCAGTCAAGGAGCAGCAGGCGGGCCGAGTAGCTGATCCGGCCGGTGGCGTCCCGCCCGCCCGACCAGGTGGTCTCCACCAGGCCGGTCACGGGCCCGCCGGCCTCGATGGAGCCGAGGAACGCCACCCAGGGCAGCGCGTCGGGGGCGTGAGTGCGGTCGGCGCGTGGCGTCTCCGTGGACGCGGCCCAGAAGTACTTCTGGGCGATCCGGGGTTGCACACTGCCCGCCTGCACGTCGTAGGCCACTTGCCCCGGTGCCTTGCCCTGGAGGGACCAGGCGGCGGGCACCGAGGCCCTGGCCGGCGGCCCGCTCACTTCCGCCTCCACCAGGGCTTGCCATCGCGCGGCGGCCGTCCGGCCGTGCCTCGCAGACCTGCCTCGAGGGCCATCAGCGGCTCGATGACGTTGATCGGTGTCGGCGGAGAGCCGCAGATCCGCTGGCCGTCCGGCTCCACATTGACGTAGCTGCGGTAGTCGAACTGATTGTTGGCGTTGAGCTGGAAACCGATGGCGGAGCTGGCGTGGTAGGACATCCGTTCGGGGTGGAAGAAGTTGCCGAGGGCGTCACGGACCAGGCGGGCGCTGCCGCCGCGGAAGTTGTTGCAGATCCAGTCGAAGAAGCCCGGCGCCTGGTCGTCGGGGACCCGCGGGATGGCGCCGACCTGCTCCTGAGTGACCCAGCGGGCCCGCAGTGCCGGCTCGAAGACGTCCGGGTGGTCGAACTTCGTGATGCACACCGCGACGTGGTGGGGCAGCCTGCCGTTGCCGAGAAGCCGGCCCTCGTCGCGCACCCGGGCTGCCATCTGACTGGCCATCCCGTAGAAGTAGTTGATGCTGGCGGTCTGCTGGTTGGCGTCCAGGAGCGGATCGAACAGGTAGACAAGGCCACCGCAGCTCGTCAGATGGGTCACGGCCTGCTCGTGCAGGTCCTCGGCGACCTGGTTGGACCTTGGGTTGAACGCCTCTCCGGGAAGGTCGAGCACCTCGAGCGCGAAGGACATCTGCCGACCGGAACCACGGCCTCGTGCGCCCTGTGTCTCGCCGGTGAAGGACCATCTGAGGTCTCGTTGCGCCCGGGTCGCCTGGGGGAACCGCTGCTCCGACACGAGCTGATCCACGCTGTCGTGCAGAAACTCCGTGGAGGAGGCGTCCATCCCGGCGACCACCCAGTTCACCCCGCGTCGCCGGTGCTGCATCGCGGCGATCGGAACGGCGCCCAGGAACGTCGTCTTCCCGGAACCGGAAGCTCCCCACACGCCGATCCGGACACCGGCGGGAGCGGAGCCGTTCAGGTTCGGTATGGCCGTCGGTGGCTGGATCCGGTCGGTGACGGTGTGGCTGTCGGGGAGGACGGGCGACCGCGGCAGGTGTTCGGGGCGAGGTTGCGGGACGGGAGCCGGTCCCCCGGCGTCTGCCCTGCCGTTGAGGGCGAGCGACTGCCAGGTGCGGTCCGCGTCGGGGTGCCCGTTGCGGTGCTGCCCCTGGTCCGGGGAGCCGGCCCTGTCCCCGTCGTCCTCGGAGTCCTGGCCAGGTCGATAGTGCGGTGTCGTCATGGACTGGGTCAGCTCCTAGTGGGTCGGATTGCCGTGGGGGGGAACAACGGGTGCGGCGAACGCCAGCGGGCTGCCGTGGGTGTCGCGGGAAGGCCCGGCGGCGAGGGCCAGCGCCGCCTGCTCCGCCGAGTCGCTGCCGGGCCGGAAGAGGAGGCGGTCCGTGGCCGTCAGCTCCTGCCAGGCCCGGGAGAGGTAGTAATGCAGCCGGTGCCCGCTGGGCACGCCGGGAGTGGTGGTGGGGGCGGCGAAGGGCTCGGCCCGGACGCCGACCCGCACGCCCCGGTGACGCAGGGTCCACAGCTGCTCCCGCCAGTCCACGGCGCGCGGGCAGCCGGGGACCAGGCCGTCCTGCGTGGGCAGTGCCGGCGGCCGGCCCCCGACGACCAGGAGCACCCGGTCGACCGACTCGGCGGGTTGCCCGGTGGTCATTCTGGCGGCGGTCTTCAGCGCGTCCTCCAGCGAGGAGGTCAGGGCCTCACGGGGCCGTACCTCGCAGTTCAGCTCCCGCAGTTGCTGCAAGGCCCGGGCGGGTGGCCCGGGCGGCACGGACTGGATGAGCTTCCGGGAGGGCTGATGCTCGTTGCGGGGGGCGTGATCGTAGTAGCCGATCACCCCGACCCGGAGGCCGCCGCCCGTGCGCGCATGACGTTCCGCAGCGCGGATCAGGTCGCTCGTGAAGCCGACTCGCTCGGCGGCTTCGGCCCGGTCGGTGCCGGACATCTCGACCGCGCAGATGAGCTCCACGGGCCTGGGCCGCGGAAGGCACCGCGGCATGCGGGCGAGCAGGGCGAGCAGGTCCGGTCGGGGTCCGTCCGGTGCCTCGTCCAGGAGGTGGTCGCCGTCCGTGCGCACCTCGATCTCGCCCGGTCCGTGAAGGACGAAGGTGAGGTGCGCGGAGCCGTGTACGGGCAGTTCGGCACGGGGCAGGCCAAGGAGCGGGGGGCGGTGGTCTGCCGAGCGGTAGTGACCGGCGAGCAGTGGCAGTACGACGGTCAGGGTCTCGGACGGCGCGGCGGTGCCACCTCCCGGGGGCAGCACCGGGGGGCCGCCGTGCACGGTGACCGCCGCCGTCCGGGTCTCACCGGGGGCGAGCCGTAGACCGGCCTCGAACAGGACGTGGTGCACGAGTTCCACCGGTACGTGGTCGCCCATGCCGGTCCCGGCCCGCCCCAGGAGCAGGGTGTGCGGTTCGCGCAACGGTGCGCCGCGCAGCAGCCGGCGGACCCTGGCCGTGGTGGCGGTCAGCTCGCCCGAACCGGGTGCGGAGGCCGGGGCGCTGTCCGTACTCGCCGCACAGGAATCGTGCAGCACGGCGGCAGCCCGGTCGAGAAGAGCCCAGCCGTCGCCACCGCGCAGCAGCACCAGCGGAGTGGTACGGGTGCCCGTTCCCCCGCACGCGCTGGGAACGACCGCGTGCAGCCAGTCGCGCACGGCCTGGTCGAAGTTCAGGCGGTCCACCGGCTCGATGGTGCCGATGCCTCCGGCGAGTTGGAAGCGGCACAGGGCTTCCCCGGGGCCGAGCTCAGGGACCACCTCGGTCCAGGGCGTCTCGGTGCACGGGCGCGCGTGCGGCAGACCGGCGGCGCCGGCGTACGCCCGTACCACCGCTGCCCGTTGGGTGCCGAACTCGACGAACAGCACCTCGGGCAACTCACCGGTGGTGAGTCTGTGCAGCAGATCGGCCAAGGCGTGCGGTTCGGCGGCCACCGCGGGGGCGGGGGCGACCGGACGGGGGCTGTCGGCGGGGTGCGGGATGTCGGAGGGAGCCGGGCGAAGCAGCCCGGCGATCTCCGCCTGCCCAGCTGGATCGCTCAGCGTACGCTGGGCCGCGTCGAGGTCCCAGGCGTGCGCGGCGGCCGCCAGCTCGGCGGCTGCGGACCGGTGGTCCTCCTCGGTCGCGGCCCCCAGAACCGGGTCCCCGAAGAGCAGGAATCCACATATCCGGCAGCGTCGTTCGCCCCGTCCAGGGTGGAAACAGACAGGGCAGCGCACCACGAGGCCGGACCGCTTCTCGTCAGCTCCGGAAGAAAGCAGCACGTTCGCAGTGCCCTCTCACAGCAACCTGGAGAAGCACCCGGTGCCACTCTCGATGGATGTCACATCCGCCCCCTTGCCTTGCAGCTGCGGCTCCCCCTCGCAGCGGCAAAGAGCGGTACGCCGCGAGGCCGGAAGCCGGTCCGAGATCAGCCCGAGGAGTTGTTCAGGCACACCAGGCTCTGTAGTCAACTCCTGAATGACCAGCGTGATTCGCCGGGTCCCCCTCCAGCGGACGGCCTATTGTTCGCGAGAGCGTTCGCACGCCGCAACCGGTGTGCCCTGCGTTCAGGAGTCTCGTGAGCGCACTTGGGGGGCGCGTTTGTGCGCACCCTCCTACGCGATGAGCCCCCTCGCGCCGTGTCGTGCGGCACGCTTCCAGGGCCGCCGACCAGAGCTCCATCGGCGTTGCCGCTCCAGGGTGATGACAGCCGTGGCGGTTGACGACCTGCCATCCCATGCCGAGCAGGTCAGCCGCATGCCGTCGGCGTCGGTGAAGCGCAGTCGGGCGCCGGGGTGCGGCCGTTCCCTGCGCACGGTCAGCCGCAGTCCCTGGGCTGGCCGGTCAGGCAGTGGCTGCCGGCGTCGAGTTGGGCGGCCCCGCCGCCGTCGCGGCTGTCGCCGTCGGACTCCACGGCCGGTGTCCGGTCCGGGGCCGGGCCCTTCAGGACGGTCGCGTGGATGGCGTCGGTACGGAGGTCAGGGGGACCGCCGTGACCTCGATGAGGCGGATGTGTCCGCCGGGGATGATGACGTAGTCCGCGTCCGAGGGCTGCGCGCGGTCCTCACCGGGACTGCGGATGGAGATGGGGTGATGGAGCGCGATGTCACGGTAGTAGGTGTCCCGCTCGTCAGAGACTATGTGCCCACTGCCGCATACCAGCGTGCCATCGTCCATCAGCACCTGCACCTCCGGATCGGCCTCGCCCCGTCCGGGCTTGAGTAGTTCGGCCCACGCGGTGCCGGGCGCGGTGGACCAAGTGCTTGCGCCGCTGCGACGCCCCCGCAGCTCCCCCAGCACGGTGCAGCCGAGCGTGCTCAGGGTGAGGATGAGGATGCCGGACCGCACGAAGTGCCAGGCATGCGAGCGGGCGTAGGCCGCTCCGGACAGGGCGCCGTCCAGCGTGGCGAGGCCCGGCACGTGCTCGGCGAGCGCTAGAACACCCGTTGCGATGGCCAGCGTCGCGAAGGTGCCGACCGTGAACAGTTCTGCGATCTCCCGTGCAGCGCCGGGGCGTTCGCGCAGGCCGTGGCGTTCGTAGCGGACGAGGTAGAGATAGCCGGGGACGGCCGCATACAGCAGGGCCGCGAGTCCGACGAGGCTGGAGGGCACGGACGGTCACTCGGCGGGTGGTGGTGTCGGCGGGGAAGGCGGGGAGGGCGGGGAAGGGGGGCGGCGGTCGGTGGGCCGATACCGGCCCTTGATGATGCCCAGTGGGCGGTCATCGTCCGGTTGCGCGTCTTCGTCCAACAGGTTTCGCAGCGCCTTGGCTACTTCCTCGGCGGAGAGCGCGAGTGGTGTCGGCTCCGTCTCGTCCGTCATCGTGGTCCTTCCCGCTCGTTGTCGAGCGTCATCGTCCTTCTCCGGGACTGTGGTCACCTTGCTCCATAGGCCGTGATGCCGGCCCACTTGTCGGTCTGCTCAGGTGAGTCGTCCTCGCCCAGCAATGCCACCGCGGCCCGTCGGGCGGCTTCCAGCGGGGCGCGGCCATGACAGCGGTGGACGATCCACTCGACGCTGTGGTGGGTTGCCAGCCTTGACCACATGGGGAAGGGGCTGGCCAGGACGAAGGCAGCTCCCGCTTCGTGGAAGGCGTGCACCAGCGCGTTGGCCGTGTCCCCGGCCAGTTCGAGAGGGCGGGGCGTCAGAGGCGTCGGCCCGGGGAGTGCTCCGTGCCCACCGGTGCGGTCGACCGTGGCGCGCAGACCGGTGCTGCAGGCAGTGAGCAGCACCTCCTGGAAGCACATCCGGCTCAGGAGGACATCCCCTGTTTCGAGTATCCCGTCGGTCATTTGCACACCGGCGCCGAAGGGCGCCCCGGGGGCGGGCAGGCCATGGGTGATGATCTGGAGCACGTCCGTACGGCTGCGGTCGGGCGGCCCGGAGTTCAGCAGGCCCCGCAGCGTAGCGACAGTGGCATGGCGGCCGGTGATCGGGTCTTCGCGCAGCCGTTGCGCTCCCAGGAATCCGGACAGGCGGCGCACGGCCTGCTGTGCCTCTGGGAGCTGCTCACCGTTGGGCTGTCGGGTGACGCCCAGCAGTGTGGCACGGACCGGTCCGTCGGGTCGGTGGTCCAGGAGCGGCACACAGGACAGGTTGGGGACGATACCGATGGCGGTTCCACGGATCACGTGGCGGTCATCGTGGCGGACGACTGTCCAGGGCAGGGTGTGCAGGCGTCCGTGCGGGGACAACAGGCACGTGCCGCTGTCCGCGATCTCGTCGGCGAAGGCCGGGGGGATCAGGTCAGCGAGACCGATGCGGTGATGGCCCCAGAAATCCAGGCGCCCGCCTGCTTCCCGGAGTTCGCGCTGGTGTGCCTCCAGCGCACCGAGGGCTTTCCCGCCAAGCCGGCGGATGCCCGTGTCAAGCCTGCCGTCCGGTCTGGCCAACTGGGCCAGGATTCCGTCCGGGCGTTCGTACAGGCTCAGGGCCACGCAGCGGCCGGGATTGCTGCCTGGGGCAGTGGTGCCGTAGGCGGCCAGGAAGCGGGTGAGCCGATCCGGGTCGAAGGGCGGGTCGTCCCTGATGAGGTGCCAGCGAGGGTCGGTCGCGCGAATCCTGGTGAGCAGCTCGGCTCGCTCGACGTACATCCGGTCGGCTTCCCGCGGAGAGCCGGGTCGCTCGGCGTCCTCGATCCGTTCGGTCAGGTCGGCGAATGCGCCGTGATCCGGTCCGTTCCGTCCGTCCTGTTCGGTGGTGTCGGCCAAGACGTCCGGTGCGCTCGGCACGTCCGAGCGGGCCAGGGACAAGTGTGCCGAGAAGGCGCGAGCCTTGAGGAGATCGGTGATGACGATGCACAGCCGTGCGTCGCCGGTCTCTTGGGCGAAGACCAGCGCCTCCTCGAGCAACGGCAGGCGATAGCGTAGATGCAGCGTGTCGAAGCGGTGACCGAGCGGCACGCGCAGCACTCGGTCGAGGGCGAGGGCCATCTCGTGATAGGCACGCGCCGCACCGGCTCGGTCGTTACGGGCGTGATGGGTCCGGGCGCGCTCGGCGTGCAGACCGGCCGCGAGGGCGTGGTCGGGATGGTCGGCCGTGCAGCGCGCCCCGCGGTCGCACCAGTGCAGCGCCTGATCCCACCACCCTTCCGCCTTTGACAGCCGGGCCGCCTCGGCACGCATGCGGCAGTATGCCGCGCCGCGCACCAACCGCAGATGCGCCCGCATGGAGCTCTGGTCCCCGGCGTGGGTGTTGTCGAACAGCGGGGCGGCCAGATCCAGCCGCCGGCATGCCTCGGCTGCCGCGCCCCGGTCGAGCGCGCAACGGGCCAGTTGCAGCAGTCCTGCTTCCGGCAGGCCGGACGCCGTGTAGAGCGGCATGCCCATCAGATACGCCTGCTCGGCCGCATCCGGGCGGCCTGTGTCTCGTAGTGCGCCTGCTTTGACGTCCAGCAGGCGGAAATAGACGGTGGAGGCCTGGAGTTGCCGGGCGGCCGTCGCCCGTCCGGCACCGCCGCGTGCGAGTTGGGCCGCGAGAGGGCGCATGGCTTCGGGGTTGCTCTCGTCGATCGGCCCGTTCGGGAGAACGGCCGCGAGATCCCTCTCCAGTGGGGCCAGCTCCTCCAGGGCGGTTTCGGCGTCGTACAAGCGGAGCAGCGCCTCGGCACGCAGCACCCGCAGGTCACCGTACGGCGGAGGCGGTGTGCCATGTGGTGCCTGGGACGGGCCGTGCGGCACGTTCGTGGCCCGATCCACGAGCGCCAGGGCTTCACTGGCCCGTCCTTCTTGAAGCTCGTACTGGGCCCTGCCCGCCAGGAAGTTGCGGAGCTGTTCGGGCGTTGCGTGGGGCGTGACCTTCTCGGCCTCCGCCCAGAGCTCCTTGACCTGCTGGTACGTACGGACTCGGTACTGGTGGGTGGTGAGCTCACGGCCGTAGGCGTCGAGCAGGAGGCCTGCGATGTCGGACGCCTTCACCAGCCCCTGTGCGGCGCCACCGGACCGCTCCAGTGTCCCCAGGATCGCTCGTCCGAGGATGGTCAGCTGCTGGAACAGCGGTCCGGTCGGCTGCCCTGTGTCAGCCGCCTGCCAGTACTGCGCCCGCAGCTCGAAGAAGCGCGTGGCCAGGTTGTGGAGTTCCACCCATGCCCCCGAAATCCCGGGTGTCTCAGATCCCCGATGCCGCCGACCGCCACCGTACGACCGCCCGGGCCGAACGGGAACCGTCGGATTGGAGCCGCCGGAGTGCACGGTGCGGCAGCGTGCGCTCCGCGCCTGGCGCTGTGCGCCCCGGGTCGGCCACATGGCCGGCCGATGAGGTCCGCCGGCGACGGGCGGGTGCGGAGGATCTCCTGCACGATCTCGGGATCTCAGCGTCTGTGGGAGGCCGAGCCCCGCCTCGAGCACTGGGGAGGTGCCGAGCGTTACTGTGCACCGCTCGATGGCGATGGAAAGCGGGCCACGATCTGGTGTGCGTACTGATCGTCCGGGCCGAGGTCTTGGACCACTCGACGGGCCTCTTCGGTCCGACTCGTCTCGCACAGCAGCCGCACAAGGACGTACAGGGCACCAAGATCACCGTCTTCGGCACGGTTGCGCAGCGCCGCCTCCATACCCCGCTCGCGAAGCGATGCGTTGAGTCTCCGGCGCGCGTGGACATCCGTGCGAGCACGCTCTGTGAGTTCCGGGAGCCGTTCCGCACGGGCGAGCAAATCCATGTGCCACAGATGGCTGTCGTGCCTGGAAAAATCGGCGGAGTAGCACTCGGCGTGGGCGCTGACCAACGCGATGGCCGCATCCCAGTCACGGCGCTGTTCCGCTGCTTGGGCCTCCTCGAACCACTCCACAGGACTAGTTTCGCGTAGCACTGCCTCGTACAGCATCGACTGTTTACGGCACGGCCAGGCCCCGGGTGCTTCACGCGGCCGCCGCGCTCTGACATCTGTCATCGTGCATCGGGCACATCAGCATCTGGCCGATCGCCTGCTCGCGGGTGCGGGGCTGAGGGCCGGGGCGGGCAGGCGACGGGGGAACGCCTGCCCGCCCCGGAAGGCAACGACCCGCACAACGGGGGACGCGGGCCTTGCGGAGCCGCATGTACGGCTCACCGGTGACAGCGCACCGGTGACCGGGAGTGTGTCACACCCCCAGCGGCGACGGGTCCGTGCGCGGCACTGTGGTCACGCCGGTCGGATGTTCTCCGCCTGGGGTCCCTTCTGGCCCTGCGTGACGTCGAACTCGACCTTCTGCCCCTCCTGCAGCTCACGGAAGCCCTGAGCGGCGATGTTGGAGTAGTGGGCGAAGACGTCAGGTCCGCCGCCCTCCTGCTCGATGAAGCCGAATCCCTTTTCGCTGTTGAACCACTTCACGGTGCCCTTGGTCATGACCTGCTCCTTCGAGGAAACCCGAGCCGGCACCCTGCTGGCCCGGGAGGTGATCGCCCTGGTCCGGAGAGGCGCTGAACAGCAAGAACGCCCATGATCGTGATCACGGGCGAACGGGACTTCGGAACCACGACTGCTATATACCGACGCTACACCGCGCGGTCGCCGGCCGCTAACGGCGCGGCCGTGGATGGTGCCCGTTCCTCGGCGACCGGCACCGCGTCAGCGGCCACGGACTACATCTGGTGCACGCGGTCAGCGACCATCTGCACCACACCGTGCGGGACGGGAGAGCAGATCACCGCCTGCCTGCGCCTCCCGGAGGTCGCCGAGGCGGTCGACCGCACCGAGACGGCGGTACGGCAGCTCGGCAGCCGGGCCCGGCGCCATGTGCGGCTACGCAATCGGCGCTTCGAGCCGGATCGCCGGCAGGTCCATCAGATCACCGAGCGCTTCCTCGCCGCCTGCCTCGACGGCGACGGGGAGGCGCTCATGGCTGTGCCGGCACCCGACGTGACGATGTGGGCGGACGGCAACGGCCACGCGGAGACCCCGCGCGTCCCGCTGCACGGCGCCGCCGCCATCGCCGAGTACCTCGCGTCCACGGCGGGCCGGTACCCGGCCGGGCTGGTGGTCCGCATGCACAAGCAGGTCGAGCTCGGCGAGCTGGGCGGGGAAGGCGGCCTGGTACGCCGTTCCCGGACGAGCCAAGGGTCGCAGGGGGATCCTCAGAAGAGACGGTGGCCCATCTTCGCCGCCCGGTGTTCGTCCTGTCGCCCGGGCGTTCCACCGTGAGTCGGTAGCTCGGTGTCTTCGCCTGACCGGCATCACTCGCGCCGTCTGTCGCGCCTTCAGCGCGTCGCGCGGTCTGCCGCTTCTCGGGTGATGTCGGCGTAGAGGCGGAAGAGGGTCGGCCGGGCTTCGCCGTGGTCGGGTTCGGGCAGGGCCGCCCAGCACCGGGCGATCAGCTCCCGGGCCTGGGTGCCGGGCCAGGGCTGGGGCAGGAGCTGGGGCGGCAGCAGTGGGTCGGGCTCCATGGCACGGGTGAGTTCGGCCGCCAGCTCGACAGCGATGGTGAGCAGTTCGGACGGGGAGAGTCCGGCAGAGCCGGTGAGCCGGTCGAGGCGGGGCTGGGCGATGCGGCTGAGGCGGTGGTAGCGGTCGGCGATCTCCCGCAGGGGCCACAGGTGGCGGGTGAGTTCGGCAGGCTCTTGGGTGTCGCCCCTGCGGAGGTCCGTCGTACTGAGGAGGGTGAGCGCACTGTAGGCGCCCAGGCGGTGCGCCGCGTCTTCGACGTACGGTTCCCAGGCGTTGGCGCAGACGTACAGTCCGCCCTGGAGCGGGGCGCCTCCGAGGTGGACGAGCGTCTCGCGCAGGGCGTCCCGGGCCGTGCGCGCCGATTCGGGCACGGCGAAGGCGGCCAGGTGCCAGACGCCGTCCCAGGGGGCGAGCCCGGCGTCCTGGCGGAACGCGTGCCGCAGGAAGTCCGCGTTGGGGGCCAGGGCCTGAGTGGTGGCTTCCGTGGCGTGCAGCATCGCTTTGCGACCGCGGCCTTCGTGGGTGAACCGGCCCTCGGCCACGAGGCGTTTGACGCACAGCCGTACCTGCTGGTCGCTCATGCCGAGGGTTGCGGCGACGGTGTACAGCTCGTCCGCGCTGACCGTGCCGTCCTCCCGGATCAGCGCGTGGACGAGCATGCGGGTGGGGATCTCGACGTGGTCGGTCACGGTGTGCGCGCTCCTCTCGGCCCGGCCGCCTCTACGGGGCGGTGCATGGTGGTCACCGCGCCGAACCCCAGCAATCTGCGGAGGTACGGCGTGCGTTCGGTCCGCACGGCCGTGAAGCCTCGCCGCTCGTACAGGGCTCGGGCGCGCGGGTTGGTGTCGATGACGTCCAGCCTGATCTCCCGGCAGTGCCGCTCCGCCGCGACGGCGGCCACTTCCTCGATGAGCAGGCTTCCGACGCCGCGGCCGCGTACGTCAGGGGCGACGGCGATGCCGTCCATGACGAGCTGTCCGGGGGTCGGTCGGCGTTCGAACAGGGCGAGGAGCAGGAGTCGGTGCAGTCCTCCCAGGCGTCCGTACGCGCGCAGCACGGCGGCGGCCGATCCCCCGGTGAGGGCCCGCCCGCCCAGCTGGTAGCCGGCGAGTCCGACGAGCTGCCCGTCGAGGAGCGCGCAGACAGCGCGATCGGCGTTCAGGTGGGCGGCGATGAAGGGCACCGCCTTGCCCGGCGGGTTCAGTGCGGGACCGAGTTTGCGGCCGAAGGCGTCCCAGTACAGCTCGGCCGCCCGCCGCTCGGCACCCGCCGGAACGCCTCGCTGGACCGCCACCGGTCCGGTTCCAGGGCTGGTCGCCTCCATTGCCATGCCGTGCCCCCCTTCTGGCTGCAACTTCTCGCTGCAACCTGGACCTTAAATCTATCAGATTCACAACGACCGTTCCCATCCTGATAGTTTGAGTGCCTGTCCGAACCCGAACAGAGGCGGTCAACATGTGTGCAAAGACCCAGCGCCGACGGCGCGGGCTCCGCATCGTCGTGTGGTCACTCGTCATGGCCCTGGTCGTGGCCGCCGGTCTCGTCGGTGTGGTGCTGTGGCAGCACTCCGACATGGACGAGCAGCGGGTCTCGATCCGCCACGGCGGCCACACCCTCAACGGCGTACTGGCCACCCCCAAGGACGGCCGCAAGCGGCACGGCCTGGTCGTGTACGTCCACGGCGACGGTCCCATCGACGCCACCCACGACGACGGTTACAAGCCCCTGTGGGAAGCGAACGCAAAGGCCGGTTACGCCTCTCTGTCCTGGCACAAGCCCGGCGTCGCGGGCGCACCCGGCAACTGGCTCGACCAGTCCATGGAGGACCGGGCCAAGGAGGCGGCCGCCGCCATCAGCTGGGCGCGCGCCCGCCCGGACATCGACGGCGACCGGATCGGGCTCTGGGGCGCCAGTCAGGCGGGCTGGGTCCTGCCGAAGATCGCAGCGAAGACTCCGGTGAAGTTCGTCATCGCCGTCTCCCCCGCGATCAACTGGCTCCGGCAGGGCCGCTACAACCTCCTCGCCGAACTGCGCGCCGACGGCGCATCGGCAGCCCGCACCGAGGCCGCGATCGCCAGGAGCGACAGCACCCGCCGCCTGCTGGAACGCCACGCGACCTTCGAGGAGTACGTCAAGGCCACGGGCGGTGACACGGACGGCATGACCGCCGACCGCTGGAGCTTCATCTCCAAGAACTACACCGCGGACGCCACGCGAGACCTGCGCGCCCTGCGCGGCACACCGGTGCTGCTGACCCTCGCAGGCCATGACATCAACGTGGACACCGCCGACACGGAGCGCGTCTACCGCGAAGTGCTGGACACAGGCGGCGCGTTGACGGTCGAACGCTACCCGCACGCGACGCATTCACTGCTCAAGCAGTCCGTCGAGCAGTCGGGCCTCAAGACCGCGCTCACCGCGCTCTTCTCCCCCCGCTCGCTCTTCGCGAACGGATTCCTGGACGACCAGCGACAGTTCCTGAAGGACGCCGGCTGAGGCACGTTCGCGCCGCTTCACTGTGACGTCGGGTCCGTTGCCCCCGTGGGGAATTCCTCGACACCGATGACCCGCAGCAGCTCCAGCCGCTCGCGGGTCTCGTCGTCCGCAGGGGTGAGCACCAGCAGCTGCTGTCCCTGGTCGGGAGTGACCAGGGTTTCGCAGTCCAGCACCAGGTGGCCGACCCGCGGATGCAGCAGGGTCTTGCGGTCGGCACGCCGGACCGCAACCTCGTGCTCGGCCCAGATCCGGCGGAAGTCGGCGCTCGCGGCCTGCAACCGGCCGACGAGTCCGGCGACCGTGGAGTCGCCGGTCCGGCGGCCGGCGGCCGCACGCAAGTCGGCCACGAGCTGGCGGGCGTAGCGTTCTTGTTGATCGGGCGGGGTGACGGCGCGGGCTGCGGGGTCGGTGAACCAGCGGTATACGGCGTAGCGGCGGTCGCCGGCGAAGCCCGTGTGGTCGCCCGTGAGCAGGAGGGCGGCCCGGTTCTGGGCGAGGACCTCGCCCAGGTCGGACAGGACCAGGGCCGGGGTGTCGCCGAGCAGGTCGAGCATGCGGATCAGGCCGGCGCGGGCCAGGCGAGCCACTCCGTCGGCGGGTGGGGGCTGGTGACCGGCCAGGTGAAAGAGGTGGTCGCGCTCGTCGTCGGAGAGGCGCAGCGCCCGGGCCAGCGCGCCGAGCAACTGGACCGAGGGCTGGCTGCTGCGGCCCTGCTCGAGGCGTACGACATAGTCCACCGACATGCCGGCGAGCGTCGCCACCTCTTCCCTGCGCAGACCGGAGGTGCGGCGCCGGGGGCCGTCGGCGATGCCGACCTCGGCCGGACGCACCGCCTCGCGGCGGCGGCGCAGGAAGTCGGCGAGCTGGTCACGTTGCATGTTCCCCATGGTCCTCGCGGCGGCCCAGCCGATCCAGGGAGCGCCTCTCCCAGGATGAACGCTCCGCTCCCGTACGTCGCGGCGCGGACGCAGGGTGGGTGGCGGATCGACGACGAAGGAGAACGTGATGCAGACACGAACCCTGGGCACCACCGGCCCGGCCGTTTCCGCGCTGGGTCTGGGCGCGATGGGCATGTCGGGCGCCTACGGCGAGGCCGACCGCGCGGAGAGTATCGCCACCGTCCACGCCGCGCTGGAGAGCGGAGTCACGCTGATCGACACCGGCGACTTCTACGCCATGGGCCACAACGAACTGCTGATCGCCGAGTCGCTGCGTGGCCGGGACCGGGACAGCTACCGGTTGAGCGTCAAGTTCGGCATGCTGCGCGGGCCGGGCCCGGCGTTCGGCGGGGTGGACGGCCGCCCGGAGGCGGTGAAGAACTTCCTGGCCTACTCGCTGACCCGCCTGGGCACCGACCACATTGACATCTACCGCCCCGCCCGGCTGGACCCGGCGGTACCGATCGAGGAGACGGTGGGCGCGGTCAAGGAGATGATCGACGCCGGGTACGTCCGGCACCTCGGCCTCTCGGAGGTCGACGCGGCGACGATCCGCCGGGCGCATGCCGTGCACCCGGTCGCCGACCTGCAGATCGAGTACTCGCTGATCTCCCGCGCCGTGGAGGCGGACATTCTGCCTACGCTGAGGGAGCTCGGCATCGGCCTGACCGCGTACGGAGTCCTCAGCCGCGGCCTCATTTCCGGGCACTGGTCCGCCGGTCACACCGCCGGCCCCGGCGACATCCGCGGCTTCAGCCCGCGGTTCTCGAGCGGGAACGTGGAACACAACCTCGCCCTCGTGGAAGCGCTGCGCCGGATCGCCGGCGCGAAGGGATGCACGGTCGCTCAACTGGCCATCGCCTGGGTGGCCGCACAGGGCGACGACATCGTGCCGCTGGTCGGCGCTCGCACCCGCGAGCGGCTGGCCGAGGCGCTGCCCGCGATGGAGCTGACCCTCACCGCGGACGACCTCGCCCAGATCGAGAAGGCGGTGCCGCCGGGCGCGGCGCGCGGCGACCGATACCCGTCCGCGTTCATGTCCGGCCTCGGCGTCGGCAACTGAGTCCGCCCGTCACCGTGCTCGTCCAGGTCACCCTTCGGGGGCGCTCAGCAAGGCCTGGGGCAGGTAGGGGGATTGGACGCGCAACGCCCAGCCGTGCACCTGGACCGCCAGTGCGGCCAGGGCGGCGGTCTTCAGCGGGAGCAGGCTGCGGGGCGCCGCATCGGGAGGTGCGCTCTCCCGGTGCTGGACAAGACGACGCGCCAAAGCCTGCTCGAAGGCCGACTGGTTGTCCTCCAAGAGCACGCGCAGCAGCTGCTGATCCGGCGTCAGGTCGCCAAGGGCGTTCAGACGCAGCGCGCCGTCGAGACGCTCGTCGACCTCCGGCATGCACAACGTCACCGAGGGCCAGTCCCGAGGCAGGTGCCCACGAGCTTTGGTCAGGTAACAAGCAAGGGTGTCCATCTCCGCCAGTTCCCCAGGATCCGACTTCGACTCCAGCTTCGAATACGGCACCCCCTCGTGGATCGCGGACGCGTGGTCACGCAGCAGCAGCCCGATGACGCGGTCCCGTTCCCGGACCACGCCGCTGATCACACCCAGCGCGAAGGCGTCCAGCCAGTCCCTCGCGGTGGACGCGTGCTCCACCACGGCCTCGAAGTCCGTGTCTTCGCTGCTGATGCTCTCGTCGATGAGGGGGAAGAGGATCTTCTGGTCGCCGTTGGGATAGCAGCCCAGGTCCAGGAATCCCAGGGCGCACTCCGCCGCGGTGCGCAGGACGATGCGTGACGGAGCGGTGCCCAGTCGGGGATCCGTCAGCGTGCGCGCGGCGAGGTGATCGAGGAGGTCGTCGCGCATCGCCCGCAGTTCCTCATCGGAGTAGCAGTCGTATCGCATCGTGTGCCAGCGGCCAAGGGTCCGCCGCTCTATGTCCTCCAGGGCCTGCTCAATCCGCTGCCGGCTCACGTCATGCCGGGCTACATCCTTGATCGTCATGCACTCATCCTGGCAGCCACCACTGACATCGGCAGAGGCATGCGGGGCGTACTCCATCGACCAGGACCCGATCCGGACCGCTCAGCCCTTGACGGCGGAGCTGGCGACGCCTTGGACGAACCACCGCTGGAAGAAGGCGAAGACCACCAGCACGGGCAGGACCAGGAGGACGCCGAAGGCGAGGATCTGGCCCCAGTCCGGGGGCTGCTGGCCCTGGAAGACGCTCATCTCCAGCGGCAGCGGGCGCACCGACGGGTCGGAGACCATCAGCACCGGCCACAGGAACGAGCCCCACTGGATGAGGAAGGTCAGGATCGCCACGGAGGCGAAGGCCGGCTTCGACATGGGGACGATGATCGCGAAGAAGGTGCGCCAGGGGCCCGCGCCGTCGATGCGGGCGGCTTCTTCGATGCTCGGCGGGATCGAGCGGAAGAACGTGTGGAACTGGTAGACCGAGAAGGCGTTGGCGATGAACGGGAGCGCCAGGATGGGGAGGGTGTTGCGCTGGTCGCTGAACATGTAGAAGAGCGGCACGGCCACCGACTCGAACGGGATCAGCATCAGCAGCAGGACGAGTGTGAAGACGGCGTTCCGCCCCCGCCACTTCAGCCGGGACAGCCCGTAGGCGGCCATGGAGTTGACGAACAGGCCGCCGGTGACGACGACGAATGCCAGCAGCAGTGAGACGCCCATGAAGCGCCAGAAGTAGCCGGTGCTGTCGGAGTTGAGGCTGTCGAGGACGGCGGAGTAGTTGTCGAAGGACAGGTGGGTGGGGAGGAAGCCGGACAGGCCGTTCAGGACCTCGTCGGACGGCTTGAGGCTGCCCAGGAACAGGTAGATCACGGGCAGCACGAAGATGAAGGCCAGCACGCTGAGTACGGCGTAGTCCGTGAAGCGGCGCAGGGGCGTAGGGGTGGTGCGCATGGTCAGTCCTCGTTTCCGGGCCGGACGACGCGGCGCTGGATGAGCGTCAGGACGACGACGATCAGGAAGAAGACGACGGTGATCGCGGACGCCTGGCCGATGTTGTTCTGGTCGAAGGCGGTGGTGACGGCCTGGTACATCACGGTGCGGGTTGCGTCCTCCTCCAGGCCGCCGCCGCGGACGAGGACGTACACCTGGTCGAAGACGCGGAAGGAGAGCACCGAGGTGAGCATCCCGACGAAGACGAGGGTGCCGCGGATGCCGGGCAGGGTGACGTGGCGGAACTGCTGCCAGCGCCCGGCGCGGTCGAGCTCGGCGGCCTCGTAGAGCTCACCGGGGATCTGCTGGAGGCCGGCCAGGAGGATGACCATCTGGAAGCCGACGCCCTGCCAGATCGACAGCACGATGAGCGAGGCCATGGCGGTGGCGCCGTCGCCGAGCCAGTCGAAGGCACCCCAGTTGCCGAAACTCACCGCGTCCAGTGCCGAATTGAGCATGCCCTGGTCGCTGCGGGCCAGGATGAGACGCCAGATCACGGCGACCAGCGCCATCGGGAAGACGACCGGCATGAAGAACAGGGACCGGAACAGGCCGATCGCCTTGAGCTTGCGGTTGAGCAGGATCGCCAGCCCGAGCGCCAGGGCCGTCTGAACCGGTACGACGACCACGGCGAACGTCAGGTTGTTCAGCAGGGCCCGCAGGAACGGGCCGGACAGGTCCGGGTCGGTGAACAGCCGCCGGTACTGCTCCAGACCGAAGAAGGTGGGCTCCAGTGGGGAGCCGAGGCGCACGTTGTAGAAGGAGAGCACCACGGCGTAGCCGAACGGCACACCGACGAAGACGATGAGTCCGACGACGGCCGGTGCGGACATGAGCAGCCCGTGCAGCCAGTCACGGTTCTTGCGGCCCGGCCGCGCCGACCGCGTCGATGGTGTCGATCGCTTCGACCCCGCGGGCTTCACGGATGTCATGGACGGGGCCTGCTCCGGGCCGGGTGGCACGGCGGGTGCGGGTTCCACGGATGTCACGGGAGGGTCCTGTTCCCGGCGGGGCGGGCGCGCGGTGTGCGGGCCCGCCCCGGCCGACGGGTCCTACGGGATCTTGTAGCCGGCGTTGTCGGAGAAGTCCTGGTCGATGGCGCGGGCGGCCTTTTGCAGGGTGCTCTTGGGGTCGGCGCCGCCGTAGACGGAGTTCAGGGCCTCGCTGAACTTTGAGGTGATGACGGGGTATCCGGCGGTCACCGGGCGGGTGACGGCGACGCAGGACTTGGTGATGTCGCTGTCGCCGCAGGGCTTGGCGAGCTGGTCGGCGAAGAGCTGGAGGGGGCCGCCCTCCTTGTAGAGGCTGCTCTTGGCGAGCGCGGTCTTGGTGGCTGGCACCGCGCCGTTGGCCGTCGTCATGGCGGTGACGTTGGTGTCGTTCAGGAGGGTGTCCAGGAACGTGCCGGCGGCCTTGGCGTTCTTGGTGTCGGCGCCGATGCCCCACGCCCAGGAGCCCTGGCCGGTCTTGGGGCCGTTGCCGAAGTCGGGCAGCGGCAGGACGACGAGGTCGTCGCCGAGGGCCTCGCTGTAGGCGGGGTACATCCAGTGGCCGACCCAGCTCAGCGCGACGCGGCCCTTGGCGAAGGCGTTGCCGTCGGTGTTGGGGTCGACGTAGGTCTTCCAGGACTGGAAGGTCTTCAGGGCCGAAACCACCCCCGGGGTGTCGAGGGCGCCTTCCGCCTTGCCGTCCTTGAGGAGGGAGCCTCCGGCGGACCAGACGATCGGGGCGAAGCCGTAGGTGCCCCACTCGGTGGCGTAGCCGTTGCTCTCCTGGAGGTCGAGGGTCTTGCCGTCGGAGTCCTTGGCCTTCAGCGCCTTGAGCGCGGCGGTGAACTCCTCGGCCGTCCAGTCGTCGGACAGGCCGGTCGGATACTTCACCCCGGCCGCGTCCAGCAGTTTCTTGTTGCCGTAGATGCCGAGCCCGGAGTCGAACATGCCCAGGCCGTAGTGCTTGCTGTCGACCTCGCCCTGCGCCTTGCTCGCGGCGGTGGCGTTGTCCAAGGTCTTGGCGGAGACATAGGTGTCGATCGGGGCGAGCTTCTTGTTGTAGACGAAGTTCGCCATGGTCGGGCCGTCGAACTCCAGCACGTCCGGCAGCTTGGCCGCGTCGGTGGCGGTGATGGTCTTGGTGTAGTCCTTCTCGGGTATCAGCTTCAGGTCGACCTTGATCTTGTTCTGGGAGGAGTTGAAGGACTTCACCGCGTTCTGCAGCGCGGCGGCCTCGCTCTTCTGGCCTTGGTGGGCCCAGACGCTGATGGTGCCTTTGCCGCTCCCGGCCTCGGCGGAGGCATCGGTGCCACTGCCCCCGCCGCAGGCGGCCAGCGCCACCAGGGGGGCCAGGGCCAGGCCCGTACAGGCGGTGCGGCGGTACTTTCTGCTGGTCGGGCTCATGGCTGTGCCTCCGTGCTGTGGCGAGGGTTGGACTGACTGATGTGCTGTGTCGGCGTGAGTGTGTGGGGGTGTGGGGCTCAGAGGGTTACTGCGGTCCGCGGGGGCGCGGCGGGGCTGTGGTCTCGCGCAGGACGAGGCGGATGGGCATCCGAACCTGCTCGGCGGGGGGTTCGGCGTCCGGGTCGTCCAGCTGCCGCAGCAGCAGCCGGGCGGCCTCCGCGCCCTGCTCGGCGACCGGCTGGGCGACGGTGGTCAGGCCGACCACGTCGGCCAGTTCGTGGTCGTCGAAACCGACGACGGACACGTCGTCCGGCACCTTCAGCCGGTGGCGGCGCAGGGCACGCAGGGCGCCCATCGCCATCTCGTCGGACTGCGCGAACACGGCCGTCGGCGGCCGGGAGACGGCCAGCAGTTCGGTCATGGCCCGTTCGCCGCCCTCGACGGTGTAGTCGCCGTCCGCCTCCAGGGCCGCGTCGTGTTCGATACCGGCGTCGGTGAGCACGTCCAGGTAGGCGTTGCGCCGCTCGATGGGAGTGGTCCAGTGCAGCGGACCACTGGACCCGCTGATCATGCCGATCCGGCGGTGGCCGAGGTTGACCAGATGCCGTACGGCGCTCTCGGTTCCGGCCCGGTCGTCGATGCCGACGACGGTGAAGCCGGGCCGGGTGCCGCCGACCGTGGTGGCCAGCGGCACCCCGAGCGAGCGCAGTGCGGCCGACTCCTCCTCGTCAGGGATGAGCAGCGACAGCACGGCGTCCACCCGCTTGCGGACCGGGAGCCTGGTGAAGAAACGCTTGCGTGTTTCCGGCGATCCGAGGTTGTACAGCAGCACGTCGTACCCGGCGGCGCTGAACACCTGCTCGGCGGAGTCCAGCACGGTGCCGAAGAACCAGCGGCCGACATACGGGACCACGACGCCGATGGTGAAGGTGCGCCCGCTGGCCAGGCTCGCCGCGGAACGTGAGGCTGTGTAGCCGAGTTGTGCGGCAACGGCCGTGATCTGCGCCCGCACCTCCTCCGACACCCCCGGCCGGCCGCGCAGCGCGCGGGACACGGTGGATGCCGAGACTCCGGCGGCGCGGGCGACATCGGTGATGCTGGCCGTCACGGCTTGTTCCTCCGTTGATTTCACGTCGGTGTGATCTGTGGGTGACGTGACCGTAAACCCGCCCTCCTTGTTGCGCAAGCGTTTGCGTTCATATTTACTTGGGCCGATCCTCAAGAGATCCTTTTGTTATCAAGCGTCAGCGCACGCGTTTGAGCGCTGCGGAGCGACAGGAACTGTGCATGCGATACGCCCCGCCCGGCCTCTGCGTGAACGACTTCGCCCTGCTGCGGGACGGGGACGGCACCTACGCGGTGCTCCATCTGCAAGGGCCCTGGACAACGGAGTTCGACCATCTGCGGATGGAGACCTCCTACGGCCGGGCGACCTCCGCCGACCTGGTCCGCTGGGAGCCGCAGGGCACCGCCTTCGGCAACGGGCTGCCCGGCCGGTTCGACCAGCAGGCGGTGTGGACCATGCACCCCCTCCGGCACGGCGACGGAATGGCGATGTTCTACACGGGCGTCCGCGGGCTCACGCCGGGCGGCTGGCCGGTCCAGTCGGTCGGGCTGGCGTACTCCGAGCGCACCGACGGCACGGCCTGGCGGCGCCACGGGACCGGACCGGTCGCCGAGGCGGACCCGCGGTGGTACCGCACCGGTGAACGCATGGGCTGGCGCGACCCGTTCGTCGTACGCGACGACGAGTCGGACGGCTGGGTCATGGCCGTCTGCGCCAGCGACGCCTCCCTCCCGGTCGAGGTCAGCGGCTGCGTCGCCTGGGCCACCTCCGACGACCTGGAGCACTGGACCGTTCACCCGCCGCTCATCTCCCCCGGCGACGTCGACGAACTGGAGTGCCCGGTCCTCGAACGCCTCGACGACGGAAGCTGGCTGCTGCTCGGCTCCATCGGCGCCACCCGCGGCTTCGAGGCATGGACCGCGCCCCGCCTGCGCGGGCCCTGGACCCGGCGCGGTCCTCTCGGCCCGACCGGCGCCTACGCTCCGCGCGTCATCGCCGCGCCCGACGGCTCCCGCGTCGTGCTGCACACCACGCCCCGCCGCGTCGGCCTCAGCGACACCGGTGACCGCTGCCGCGGCATGCTCGCCCAGCCGAAACTCCTGGTCACGGCCGAGGGTGTGACGCCCCGTCTGGAATGGTGGCCCGGCCTGGACACCTGGCTCGGCGAGGAGACGGACCGGCCCGCCCTGCACGCGGTCGGCGACATCGGCATAACGGGGCCCGTCGAGATCACCCTGCGCACCGCCGGTCCGGACGGCGACCGTCCCGCCCTCGTCGTGGGCTGCGACGGCAAGAGCCTCTGGGCCACCGGCCCCGACGGGAGCCGGCTCGGCGAGACCATCCTGACCGAACCCGCCACCTCCCTGCGCATCCTCACCATCGGCGAGTACGTCGAGGTCTACGCAGACGGTGTGTTCGCCCTGACCACCTTGTGCTACTCCGGCCACCCCGCCCCGTGGAAGGCCGTCGCCGACGGACGCGAACGCACCATTCCCGTGCGCCCGATCCGGCTGCCCGACCCCCACCGCGACGACGCCTCGGCCATCTGGCCAGGCCCGTCGACTCCCTGACGGGCGAGAGCCGCATCCGCTGACCGCCACCCGGCACGACCCGGGAAGGGCCCGGCCATGAGCGTCACCGCCGACGGTCTCCGTCAGGAAGCGGCTCGGGGCAGTGTGCCGATGCGGACCAGGCCGCCGAGCCGGACTATGGAGGGCTTGGGGGTGGCCGCGTCGCCGTACCTGTGCGGGTCATGCGGGCCCCGAGGCGGCGACAGCCGGCCGGCCAGGGCACGGCCGGGGTCCTGGGACGAGAACCTTGATCCTCTTCAGGGGAGCCCGGCCACCGGACTGCTCGTACAGTGGGGGTGTACACAGCCGCGCTCGCAGGCACTGAGGGCGCCCGAGGACAGCAGACCGCGATGACGGCGGACATCGACTTCACGGCGTTCTTCGACGCCACACCAAGCCCGTACCTGGTTCTGGACGCGGACCTGGTGATCCGCTACGTCAACGCGGCGTACCTGACGGCCACCGGGCGGACCAGGAAAGACCTGGTCGGGAGGCACTTCTTCGATGCCCTGCCCGAGAATCCCGGCGCCCCCGACGACGCGGAACGGGGTCCGAAGGCGTCACTTCTCCGGGTCCTGGACACCGGGGTACCGGACACCCTGGTACTGCAGCGTTATGACATCTCCGCTCCGGGCCGGCCGGGTGCGTTCGAGGAGCGATGGTGGTCCAAGATCCACACTCCGCTCCCCGGGCCGGACGGTGCGGTGAAGTGGATCGTCCAGCGGGCCGAGGATGTCACCGCCTTCGTCCAGGCGCGCCGAGCGCGCGAGCCCACCACTGGCCTCACCGAGCGTGAGGAGGGCATGGCCTCCGAGCTGTACGTGCGGGCCCGCGAGCTGTACCGGCTGAACGAGGAACTGCGTCAGGCCCACGCCCGTGAACGTCAGGTCGCCGTCACCCTCCAGGAAGCCATGCTCTCCGTGCCCGACCTGGACCGGCACCCCGACACCATCGCCGTGCGCTACCTGCCGGCGACCACGTCACTGAACGTGTGCGGCGACTGGTACGACGTCGTCGATCTGCCTCCCGACCGTCTTTCGGCGGCGGTCGGGGACGTCGTCGGCCACGGTCTGCACGCCGCGGCGGTCATGGGCATGCTGCGCAGCGCCCTCAGCGCGGTCATCCGCGCCATCCCCAGCCCCGCCCAGGCCCTGGAGGTCCTCGGCCTGTACGCCCGCTCCATGGAAGGCGCGACGGCCGCCACCGCGGTCAAGGTACTCATCGACACCCGCAGCAGGCTGATCATCTACAGCAACGCCGGACATCCGCCACCCGTCCTGCTCCGGGGCGACGGGACCTGCGAGCTGCTGGACCAGGCGACCGATCCGCCGCTGGGAGCCCGCCCGCACCACGTTCCCCGCCCGCAGGCCGGGCTGCCCTACGCCCGGGGAGACACGCTCGTGCTGTACACCGACGGTCTCATCGAACGCCGCGGCGAGGACATCGACGTAGGCCTGGCCCGCCTGACCACAGCCCTCGCCCAGGACGGCACCCTCGCCCCCGACCAGCTGGCCGACGCGCTGCTGACCCGCCTCGCCGTCGCCGACGGCGGTCCGGACGACATCGCCCTCGTCATCATCCGCCTATGACTGCCTACAGGTGCGGGACGGGTCAGGGTGTGATCGGGGATCGCTCCGGGATGTACCCCGATGCCCGGGACGCGTGCCCGCTGACAGTGTGAGGGCATGACCTCACCTCGCATGTCACGAAGGGCCTTCACCGGCGCCGCCCTGTTAGGGACGGCCGCGCTGGCCGCCACCGCAGCACTGCCCGCGGGCCGCGCCAACGCCTCCTCGGCGCTGCTCCCCCCGCTGGATCCCATGGCCCTGCGGGCGGCGATCGACGACCTGGAGCACCCGCCGTCGACCGCGGCCCAGCTGCGAGTCGGCGGCACGGCCGGCCACTGGTGCGGCACCTCGGGCGTGGCCGACATCAGCACACGGCGGCCGGTGACGGTACGTGACAAGGTCCGGATCGGCAGCATCACCAAGGTCTTCGTCGCCACGGTGGTGCTCCAGCTGGTGGCGGAGGGCCGGATCGACCTGGACGCGCCGGTGCGGCGCGTCCTGCCGGGGCTGCTGCCCGCCCGCTTCGCCGCTGTCACCGTAGAGCACCTGCTGAACCACACCAGCGGACTGCCCGACCACGTCGGCATCCCGGAGCCCGACACCGCCGAGGAGGTGTTCCGCCACCGCTTCGACCACTGGACACCGCGGGAGTGGGTGGCGACGGCGACGCACGGGCCGCTGAAGTTCGCACCGGGCACCCGGCAGGAATACCGCGGCATCAACTACGTGCTGGCCGCACTGATCATCGACAAGGTGACCGGCCGCCCGTACGGGGAGGCCGTCACGGCCCGCGTCCTGCGCCCGCTGGGCCTCACTCGCACCGTCGTGCCGGGCGACGACCCGCGCATCCACGGCCGGCACGTGCACGGCTACCTGCGGATGGCCGACGGCACCCTGCGGGACATCACCACCTACGACGAGTCCTCCTCCCGCGGCGAAGGCGACATGATCTCCACCACGAGCGACGTCGACCGGATGCTCGCCGCGCTGTTCTCCGGCGAGTTGCTCCCGCCCGAGCTGCTTGAGCTGATGTTCACGCTGCCGCCGAACGACGTGCGCATGCTGGACGGCTCCCCGGCCCGCTACAGCACCGGCCTGCAGCAGGCCACCGTCAACGGCGTGACGCTCTGGGGCAAGACCGGCGAGACGTACGGCTACAAGAACGCAGCTTTCTCCACTCGTGATCAGCGCCGCCGCTTCGTGCTCGCCTACCACCCGACGACCGCCCGCGACGGCGAGGAGAGCCAGATGATCGTTCGGGTCGCCGACCTGCTCACCCGCGGCCCGAGCGCACAGGCCAGGTAGAACTCGGGGCAGGGGGGCCACGCCGGTGACGCACGGCTGGAGGTACCCGATCTCCTGGGTCGACAGCCCGGCGTCGAGCGGCTTCCTGATCTGGGCGACGGTCAGCACGGCGTCGTCGCCGTACTCGCGGTAGCCGTTGTCAGCGCGGTCGGGCGCCAGCGGGCCCTGCGCCTCGTAGTACCGCAGTTGGTGCGGGTTCACCCCGGTCCGCCGACTCAACTCCCCGATCAGCATTGGGCATTCCCCCTTGACCTTCACACCGGTGTGAATGTTGACGATTGTGTCACCGAGCAGAGAAGGAGCACATGATGCGGACCGGCACACCCGTCACGGTTCTGGGCCTCGGACTGATGGGAAGCGCCCTCGCCGGGGCGTTCTTGCGCGCGGGGCATCCGACGACCGTGTGGAACCGCACGACGGCCAGGGCCGACGACCTCGTGGCCCGGGGTGCGACGCTCGCCGAGTCTGCGGCGGCCGCGCTCGCGGCCGCCCCGCTCGTGGTGGTCTGCGTCTCGGACTACGACGCCGTGGCGGACGTCCTCGACGGGCCGCTCGACGGCCGTGTCGTGGTGAACCTGACCTCGGGCACGCCCTCGCGTGCCCGAGCGCTCGCCGAGGAGGTGGCGCGCCGCGGCGGCGGCTATCTCGACGGCGGGATCATGGCCGTCCCGGAGGCCGTCGGCACGACCGGCGCCGTGCTCGCCTACAGCGGGCCTCGACCGCTGTACGACGCCCACGAGTCCACGCTGGCCAGTCTCGGCACGGGCCTCCACCTCGGCGATGACCCCGGACTCTCGGCCACGCACGAGATGGCGACGCTCGTACTCATGTGGGGCATGCTCGACGGTTTCCTCAACGGCGCCGCGATCCTCGGCACGGCCGGTGTGTCCGCCACGGCGTACCTACCCCTCGCCCAGACGGCGATCGACACGGTGGCCGGCTGGCTGCCGGGCTACGCCCGGCAGGCCGACCGCGGCACCTACCCGGCCGACGACGGCACGATCGACACCCACCTGGCGGCGATGGCGCACGTCGTCGAGGAGAGCGAGTCGCTCGGCGTCAACGCCGAGCTGCCGAGGCTCGTCAAGGTGCTGGCCGAGCGCGCGGCGGCCGCCGGTCACGGCGCCAGCGGATATACGGCGCTGGTGGAGCAGTTCCGCAAGCCGGCTCCGTCCTGAAACGGGCAGCCGGGCGTCGGGGAGGTGCGCCGCTCACAGGTCTGCGGCGTCCACCACGTCGCCCAGGTCGACGAACTTGAATCCGGTGGCGGTGCGCGTGCCGCCTTCGCCGTCGGGGACCCCGGGGGTCTCGTGACCGTCCTGGACGACCAGCAGACCGTTCGGATAGCGGCTGCCGAGCGGGGCGTTCAGGACGGCGGCGCCGTCGCACTCCTGCGCACCGTCCAGGGTCGTCGAGGCGGCGCCGACGCGGAAGCCGCCTTCGTACTCGTTGTCCTCGCTCACCTCGCGGTCGTACAGGGCGAAGGTGTCGTCGCCCTGGCTGGAGGCGAGCAGGTAGCCGTCGCCGTCGGACTCCTGGAACAGGGTCAGACCCTCGACATCGGCGGACAGCCGGTCACCGCCGTAGCCGGGGTCGGAGCCCGCCGCGCACTCCTCGGTCTCCTCGTCGTAGACGCCGGGAACGCCGAACTCGCGGACCTTGTCCACCAGGACCGGCTTGCCGGTGAGGTCGGCGCGGATCCGCCAGATGCCGATGTCCTCCTGCCCTGCGTAGAGCGTGCCGGTGGCGGGGTCCACCACCATGCCCTCGACCTGCGGGAGTTCGCCGGGCTCCGCGCACGGGGACCAGGTCGTGCCGTTCGGGAGGCGGAAGGAGGCGGGCAGGTCAAGTGTGCGGACCTTCTGGTAAGTGACCGTTCCGCTCTCGGTCGGTTTCAGCTCGACCAGCGCGACGCGCGTCCGCTCCCGCTGGCTGACCAGGGCGTAGGTGCGCCCGGTGGACTTGTCCCGCCAGGTGGCGAGGCCGTACGCGGTGCGCTGGTCGTTGATCTCGGCCTGGTCGGTGGAGAAGACCGGGGTGGCTGCCGGGTCGGTGATGTCGGTCAGCGGGCCGCCGGGCTTCGAGGGGTCGATGCGGTAGATCCGCAACCGGTCGTTGCCGCGGTCGCTGACCACGGCAACGTCGGCCCGGCCGGTGGAGGTGCGCAGACCGGTGACGAGGTCGACGTTGTTGTACCGGCCCGGGGCGTCGTCCTCGGCGGGCGGGCGGGGCGCCGGCAGCGACTGCACCAGGCGGGCGTCCAGGTCGTACACCCGCAGGCCGCCCTCCTTGGCGGTCGCGATGACGAGGCTGCGGTCGGGGTCGGCCGCGTTGCGCCAGATCGCCGGATCGTCCGCGTCGGAGCTGCCGCCCGCCTCGTCGTCGTAGAGGGCCGGGGTCTCGCTGACGGGTGTGACCGTCGGCAGGCCGTCGTCGGCCCCGGCCTGGGCGGGGGTCAGGAGGGTGAGCACGGCGGTGCCCAGGGCGAGGGCGGCGGTTCTGCACGGAATGCGGTGTGTTCTCACGAGCACTTCCTTGGTCGGGGTCGAGGACATGCCGATCGTGCGGGGAGAACTTTGCGCGCAGGAGACTGTGATCTGTACACGTGATCACAGAAGGAGCGCTTGCCTGCCAACTGCCGTTCAGGAAAGCACAGTAGGACCGGTACGGCTCAGGGGGAGGTGACGGCGGCATGCGCGAGGGCGGCGGTCTCCTCCGGGGTGCCGTCGATCGGGATGGCCGCGCCCGTTTCGTCCTCGCCCATCGGTTCGAGGTCGGCGAACTGGGTGCGGAGCAGCTCGGGCGGCATGAAGTGACCCCGCCTGGCGGTGATGCGTGCGGCGATCAGCTCGGGCGAGCCGTCGAGGTGGAGGAAGAAGACGTGCGGCGCGGCGGAGGCCAGCCGGTCACGGTAGCGCCGCTTCAGCGCCGAGCACGCCACCACGCCCCCGCTGTCCGCATGACCGGTCAGCCACCGTGCGATCTCGTCCAGCCAGGGGCGGCGGTCTTCGTCGTCCAGGGGGTGACCGGCCCGCATCTTCGCCACGTTGGATGCGGGGTGGAAGTCGTCCCCCTCGGCGTAAGGGACACCGAGACGCTGTGCCAGCAACCGGCCCACCGTGGTCTTCCCCGAGCCGGACACGCCCATGACCACCACCGAGGGAGCAGTGCGGTGAGACATCCAGAACCTTCCCTTCGCGTCCTGTCGCCTAGAGCTCGATGACTACTTTGACGTCGTCCGGTCGCGGCGTGAACGCCTCCGTCGCGCGCTCCAGCGGCACCCGCCGGGTGATCATGCGCTCGAGCCACGACAGGTCGGCAGCGGCCAGCGCGTCGGCGGCCTGGCGGTAGTGACGCAGGTTGGCGTTGACCGAGCCCACCACCGCGTCGTTCTGCAGCACGATCTCCCTGTTGATGGCACCCGCGTCCACGGTCATCCTGCGGCCGACGGGCGACACACCGGTCAGGCACACCACTCCGTAGGGCGCGGTGCCGGTCAGCGAAGCGAACACGGGCCCGTTGGCGCCGGTCGCTTCGATGACGACGTCCGGGCACACGGCGGAGATGACCTGCTCGATGTCCTTCGCGTGGTATGTGGCGCCCAGATCCTGTACGAGGGAGGGCTTCGGCCCCTCGGTCACCCGGTCGAGCACATGCACGTCCAGTCCGCGCTGTGTGCCCAGGAGGGCGGCCAGCAGACCGATGGGCCCCGCACCGGTCACCAGGACGCGCTGGGGCTCGAACCACGAACGGGCACCGACACGCTCCACCTGTTCCCATGCCTTCGCCACCACGGTGGCCGGCTCCATGAGCACACCGGCGCGGCCCAGATGCGGCTCCAGCTTCACGGCGTAGTCGGCCTCCACGCACCACGCCTGCGCGCCGTAACCGTCGATCTCCTTGATGCCGCGTTCGGTGTAGCGGCCGTTGCGGCACATGTCGAACTCACCGCGGGCGCAGGCACCGCACGGCTCGGGGTCCGGGCGGCGCACCACCCCGGCGACCAGGTCACCGGCCGAGAAGCCGGCGGAGGGCGGCGCCTGCCGCACCCGGCCGAGGGACTCATGCCCCAGGACCAGCCACTCACGGCCGGGCGGGGCCCAGCCGTACTCGCCTCGGGCGATCTCCTTGTCCGTCCCGCACACCCCCACCGCCAAGCCCTCCACCAACAGCTCGCCGGCAGCCGGGGCGGGGTCGAGTACATCCCTCACCTCCAGGGAATCCCTGGCGCCGGGCCGCACAGTCAACGCTCGCATCGCCCACCTCGTCCCTCTCGTCGGGCGGCGCGTGACAGTGCGCGCCGCTGCCTGATCGTGTGTCCCGTTCAGAGGTTTTCAGCACCGACCAGAGGTCTTCGGCACCGACCGGCCGACATGAAGGGACACGACCGGCCCAGTGCCGCTGTTCCGTACCCTGACGGCATGCGCATGCGCCCCACCTTGAGCTGGACGCCCCCCGAGGACCTGCCGCCGGGTACCACGGATCCCGAGCCGGTCGCCGATGTGCTGAGCACCGGCGGTGTGCTGGTGCTCAGCGGAGCGGGCATCTCCACGGAGTCGGGCATTCCCGACTACCGGGGCGAGGGCGGGAGCCTCAGCCGGCACACACCGATGACCTACCAGGACTTCACCGGCAGTGCCCGGGCCCGGCGCCGGTACTGGGCGCGCAGCCACCTCGGCTGGCGCACCTTCGGCCGCGCCCGCCCCAACGCCGGGCACCGGGCCGTGGCCGCTTTCGGGCGGCACGACCTGCTCTCGGGGATCATCACCCAGAACGTCGACGGGCTGCACCAGGCCGCCGGCAGCGAGGACGTGGTGGAACTCCACGGAAGCCTGGCCCGGGTCGTCTGCCTCGCCTGCGGTGCCTTCAGTCTGCGCCGCGAACTCGCCCGGCGCCTGGAGGAGGCCAATCCGGGCTTCGATCCCGTGGCCGCCGGAATCAACCCGGACGGTGACGCCGACCTCACCGACGCGCAGGTCGGAGACTTCCGCGTGGTGCCCTGCACGAGCTGCGGCGGCATCCTCAAGCCGGACGTGGTGTTCTTCGGCGAGGCCGTTCCGCCACAGCGGGTCGGGCACTGCCGCGAGCTGGTCCGTGAGTCGGCCTCGCTGCTGGTTCTCGGCTCCTCACTGACGGTGATGTCCGGGCTCCGCTTCGTCCGCCAGGCGGCCGAGGCCGGGAAGCCGGTGCTGATCGTCAACCGGGAGCCGACCAGGGGCGACCGGCACGCCGTCACCCGGGTCGCGCTCCCGCTGGGAGCGGCACTCACGACCGTCGCAGAACGGCTGGGCATCGCCGTCGACGACCAGAGTGCGGTGCGAGGCTGACCGCGGTGGGGCGACGTCGGGGCACGTGCCGGCGCGTGGGCTGAGGCCCGCTCCGTGTCAGGTCACCGCGGGCTCGCGCCCCGCGGAGCGCATGGCGACGAACGCCCCGAGGTACAGGGCCGCGACGACCAGGAGCAGTGCCTGATAGCCCGTCACCAGGGCGAGGTACTCGATCGCGCCCCCGGTCATCGCGCCCAGCAGGTTCGCGCCGAACGCGGAGGTCGGGTCCGGGGCGAGGGCGAGGCGGTCCGAGAAGATGAGGTTGGCGCAGAAGATCGGGGTGAAGGCCAGGGCGATGGCGGCGGCGAGCCGGGCGGCGAAGGGCAGCGACAGCACCGCGCCCGCGGGGACGAGCCAGACCACCGCGAGGGAACCGAAGAGCAGCACTTGCAGCAGCAGTTGGTTGACCTTCCGCAGCCTGCGCCGGACCTCCACCGCCGCGAGGACGGCGACCAGGACTCCGAAGAAGACGAGGGCGTTGACCAGCCAGGTCGTGCCGAAGTATAGGGCGAAGCCGATCACGTTCTTCGTTTCGAGCAGCATGAAGGCCGCACCGAGCAGGAACATGTCGGTGTAGCGCAGGGTGCCGCGGATGCGGACCCCGGTCAGGCGCACCGACAGGAGCGTCACCAGCAGGATCGCGCCCAGGGCGCCCAGGTAGAGCGTGGGGATGCTCCGGTGCAGCAGGTACGGGAAGGGGTGGTCGTCGCTCGCGGCCGCCGGAACCGCGCCGCTGGGCCGCCAGTCCTGCGCGCAGGACTGGTCGGCGGGCGTCATGCCGGCCACCAGCACGGCCGCGTTCCTCTTGAACGTCGTCATGCAGGGGGCATGACCGTAGACGTCGTCGAGGCTCCCTGCGAAGCGGTCGACCAGCCAGCTCTCGCGATAGTAGTTGTACATGGCGAACGCGCCGTTCGGCGCCAGGTGGTCGCGCGCCGCCTCGAAGGCCTGCCGGGTGAACAGGTAGCTCTCCAGGCGCAGGTTGCTCGCACCGGCGACCAGCGTCAGCGAGTCCGGCAGGGCCAGGACGATCAGGTCGTACTTGGTCTTCGTCCGCTCCAGGAAGGCGCGCCCGTCGTCGATGTGCGCGTGCACCCGCGGATCGTCGTAGGGCAACGCCGGGTGCAGTTGTGAGCCGATCTCCTGGAGCCGGGGGTCGATCTCGACCGCGTCCACGTGCTCCGCTCCGTAGGCGAGCGCGACCGCGACGTCGTTGCCGTTGCCGGCGCCGATGATCAGCACGCGCTTGTGCGGGTTGCGGGGCGTCTGGTCGTACGCCTGGCGGTAGGGCGAGTCCTCCCGCATCAGCACCGCTCGCGGGGCGGTGCTCTGGTGGGGGACGCCGTTGGCCGAGATGTACCAGGTCCGGGTGGTGGTCGGCGAGGGTTTGAGTTCGATCTTGTAGTAGGGCGACCAGGAGATGCCGCTCGTCGTCGTCTCCAGGAACAGCGCGGCGACCATCGCCGTGAGGGGGATGCCGTACCGCAGGGTGTTGCGCCGTCCGCCGAGGACCAGCAGGGCCGCGGTGGCGAGGACGCCCCATACGACCGAGGGAGCGCGCAGCCAGGACAGCACGGCGAAGGACAGCGAGCCGGTGATGCTGCCGAGCAGGTCGTAACGGTAGGCGTCGAGCGAGGGAAGCAGGCGGAAGAGATCCGCGGTGATCTTTCCGATCCCGGCCATGATCACCGCGGTCAGCAGGAAGATGGCCGGCAGCGTCACCCACTCGGGAAGGCCGGTGGTCTTCACGGCGGTGAAGTACAGGACCTCGCTGCTGCTCTGGCGCACCTGCACCGGGTACTCGCGCACTAGAATGACCAGCAGCGCGAGCGGAACGGGTGTCCAGCGCTTGAGCCACTGCCCGCGCTCGGCGGGGATCAGGAAGCCGACGCCGATCCCCAGGAACGATCCCAGCAGGATGAAGTTGGAGAAGTAGCTCAGGTGGACGACGTTGGCGCCCGCCCATCTGATCAGCGCCAGCTCGACGAAGAGCATGGTGGTGCTGGCCAGCACGAGCCTCCAGCGCACCGATGCTACTGATTGCCCTGATTCAGTCCACTTCATGGAGGTTTACGGTGCCATCCTCGATGCGGTGAGTCGAGGTGCCGTGCCGCACTGTGGGGGTCACTCCCACGCGGCGCCCGTGCGCGCGGGCGGCGTCACACCCGGAACGTCCCCTCGCTCATCGCGAGTCGAAGACCGTCCTCGGCCGACGCGCCCTGGGACCAGGCCGCCGTGTACTCCTCGGCGTCCAGGGACGCGCGCACCCGGCGCTCGGCGGCGACGTGCGCCTCGTGGAACGGGCGCAGGCCGATCAGCGCCACCCCTGTCTCCCGGCGCATGCGATGGGCCGCGCCCAGGAGCCGGGCGGCCCGGGGGCAGTCACCGGTGGCCGCCACCGCCCAGGCGAGTGTCTCCAGGCCCCATACCGGCCCCCAGCTGTCCCCGATGACATGCTGCCGCGCCAGGGCCTTCCGCAGAGGGGCCAAGGCCCGCTCCGCTTCGCCGTGTCGCAGCTCGACGAGCCCGGTACACCACTGGGCCCAGGTGCGGGCCCATTCGGCTCCGCTGGCCTCGGCCTCCGCGACGTACACATCGCGAGCCGCCGAGGCCGAGGTGCGGGTGCCGAAGAACGCCTCTGCCATCGCCCACAGCATCGTCGCCATGTGGGCGTCACCGCCCTGCCCGATCGCGAGGAACCGGTCCCGCGCCTCGGCCAGCAGCGAGATGCCGGCCGGGTCCCCTCGCACGAGCATGGCGTGCGCCCCCTCGATATACGTCACCGGCGCCACCGACGGGCCGTCCGGCAGTTCCCGGGCCACCGCACGGCACTCGGCCAGGAACACCTCGGCCGCGGGGTTGTCTCCCTGGCAGAGAGCGATCCACGCTTTCATCGCCAGCGCGCCGACGATCAGCGTCGGCGCACCCACGGCCGTCACAGCCGATGCCTCCGGTACGCCCCGGGCGTGAGGGCCGTCCGGGTCGGTGGCGAGCAGCCGTTCCAGCCAGTGGCGGCCCTCCCCCAGCGTGCTGCTGAAGAACCAGCACCGGGTGCGGGCCAGGTTGACGGCGATCTCGGTACCGGCCTCCGCCAGGTCGCGTCTGCTCGCGCAGTAGTCGAGGGCTGTGCGGAGGTTGGGCAGTTCGGTGCGCAGCCGGATCAGCCAGTCGACTTCACGCGGCCCGCACCTGTCCCGTCATGAAGCCATGGCGAAGAGGTCCTCGGTGCGAGGGGCTGGCCCGCCCTCACCCCGTATGCAAGCGCCGTTGATCCCGGGAGCCCGACTACCCGGCCGGCCGGCCGGGCCCGGACTGCTCGTCCGCTGGGCGTGCCAGCACGGCGACGGCTGCGGAGAACAGCCACGGCAGCCGTTGCGCGACGGGCAGCAGCGCTGCGCGGGCCGGGGGCTTGCGCGTCGCGCCGAGGAGCGCGTGCGTCAGCCAGCGGTAGCGCCGGGTGAGCCGCCGCCACTCCCCCTCATAGGCCGCCGGGTCACCGCTGGTGATGGCCCTCACCGCGGCGGGCGCCTGCGCGAGCGCCAGCGCGATGCCCTCACCGGTCAGGGCATCGACGTAGCCGGCGGCGTCACCCACGAGCAGCACCCGGCCGGCGGTACGCGCGCTCGCCGCCTGGCGGAGCGGGCCCGCCCCCCGTACCGGTCCGGCGACGCCGGCTCCGGCCAGCCGCTCCCGCAGCTCGGGGAAGGCGGCGAGGTGGTCGTCGAACGGCCGGCGGGTGGTGGTGAGCACCGCGACGCCGACGAGGTCGTCGGCCACCGGCGTCACGTAGGCCTCCGCTTCGCGGGCCCAGTGCACCTCGACGTGGTCGCTCCAGGGGGCGAGCGCGTAGTGACGCCGCAGCCCGTGCCGCAAGGGGGACCGGCGCGGCCGGTTCAGCCCGAGGGCGCGGCGGATCGGCGAGTGCAGGCCGTCGGCCGCTACGAGGTGACGGGCGCGCGTGCCGTCGACCACCACCCCGTCCCGGTCCTGCTCGACGTGACGCGCGGTGCGCTGGTCGACACGTACGCCCGCTGCCAGCACCGCCTCGCGCAGCAGCGCGTGCAGTGTCGTACGACGCACCCCGCGCCCGGGGCCCGCTCTGAAGTCGGCGTCGACGCGGCGGGGTCCGGCGACGTAGCGAATGCCCCGCAGGGAGTGCCCCGGCGGGTGCACGCCCAGTGCGGCCAACGCGGAGACGGCGCCCGGCATCAGGCCCTCGCCGCACGCCTTGTCGACGACGCCGGCGCGCTGCTCCCAGACGGTGACGTCGAGCCCCGCACGGGCCGCGTGCAAGGCCGTGGCCAGGCCCGCGGGTCCCCCGCCGACGACGAGCAGATCCATGCGTGCCTCCTCAGGCCAGCCGCGTCAGGGCGGCGTCCTCGGCGCGGACGCGGGTGGCGAGCAGGAGCCCGTTGAGCGCGGTGAAGACGACCGCCGTGATCCATGCCGAGTGCACGAGGGGAAGCGCGAGCCCCTCGACGACGACGGCGACGTAGTTCGGGTGCGGGATCCAGCGGTAGGGTCCGCCGGTCACCCGCGCGGCACCGGGTACGACGATCACCCGGGTGTTCCACTGCCGGCCCAGTGTCGCGATGCACCACCAGCGCAGCCCCTGCGCGAGCACGACGAAGGCGAGCATCGACCAGGCCAGCACCGGTACGACGTCCGGCCGGCGCAGCCACACCTCCGCGAGCGCGCCGACGAGCAGGCCGGTGTGCAGCACCACCATGAACGGGTAGTGCCCCCGCCCGGACTCCACGCCGCCCCGCGCGAGGCTCCAGGCGGCGTTGCGCTGGGAGACGACCAGCTCGGCGACCCGCTCCAGGCCCACGGCCAGCACCAGGACGGTGAACCAGGTCTCGCTGCTCACTGTCCACCACCCGGGGCGCGGAGGAGTACGAGTTCGGAGCAGAATCCCGGGCCCATGGCGAGCATGAGCCCGTAGGAGCCGGGCGGGGGCGGGCGGTCGGCGAGCGTGTCCGCAAGGACATGCAGCACCGAGGCGGAGGACAGATTGCCGATCCGGCGCAGCGAGTCCCAGGTCACGCCCAGCGCCTCCCGCTCGACGCCGAGGGCGTCCTGCAACGCCTCGAGGACCTTGGGGCCGCCGGGGTGCGCGACGTACCAGTCGATGTCGCGGCTGGTCAGTCCGTGATCGGCGAGGAAGCCGCGGACGTCGTCGCCGACGTACCGGCGCACCAGATCGGGGACCGCGGAGTCCAGGACGACTCTGAAGCCGCCGGAGCCGACGTCCCAGCCCATCATGCGTTCGGAGTCGGGGTAGAGGCGGCTGCGTGAGGCGAGCACTCCGGGGGCGGCGGGGTCGTCGGTCCGTGCGAGGGGGTGCTCGTGGCCGACGGCGACCACGGCGGCGGCACCGTCGCCGAACAGGCCGCTCGCCACGGCGTTGGCGACCGAGGTGTCGTCGCGCTGGAGCGTGAGCGAGCACAACTCGACCGACATCAGCACCGCCACGGCGTCGGGGCGGCCGCGCAGCAGGTCGTTGAGGCGGGCGATGCCGGCCGCGCCGGCGACGCAGCCGAGGCCGACGAGGGGCAGGCGCACCACATCGGGGCGCAGCCCGATCTCCGCCGCGACCCGGGCCTCCAGGGAGGGCACGGCCAGGCCGGTCACCGTGCACGAGACGATGTAGTCGACGTCGGCCGGTGTGAGGCCGACGCTCTTGAGCGCGTCGACGACCGCACGGCCGCCGAGTTCTACGCCGGCCCGGATGAAGACGTCGTTCGACTGGCCGAAGTCCTCGATCCGGCCGTACTCCTCCAGCGGCAGCACGGTGTGCCGGGTCTCGACGCACACGTTGCGGTGGAGCCGCTCGACGACACCGCGGTCGACCGTTTCCCCGACCAGCGTGGCGGTGAAGGACTCGGTGATCTCCTCCTGTCGGTGGCGGTGCTCGGGCAGGGTGCCGCGGACACTGAGGACGCGCATGGTCATGCTGGCTCCTGGGACGGTGCGGTGGGGCACGGGGGAGGGCCCGGACGAGGCCGGGCATGAGGTCCACCGTGACGGTGAGCGCAGGACTTGGGGCGGGAGGGCCGGGGCGGTCGCGGCGCGAGCCGGGCCGGCGCCGGCCGGAGCGGTGTGTGCCGGTGCCATCAGGCGACCGTCAGCAGCACGACATCGAGCAGGGCGATGGTCACCGCGGCACGGAAGGGGGCGCGCCCTCGGCCGAACCAGGAGAGCACCGCGAGGACGGTGACCAGTGCCAGGGCCGTCCATGCCCACGCCGGAGGGGATCCGGCGGGACCGGTCACGGCGAGCACCGAGGCGGTCGTGAGCAGAGCGGCGGCCAGGGCGCGCGAGGGACGTTCACCGATCCGGTGCGGCAGGCCGCGGACCCCGGTGGCTTCGTCGTCGGCGAGGTCGGGCAGCACGTTGAGCAAGTGCGCTCCGACGCCGAGCGCGGCGCCGGCGGCGGTCATCCACCAGGGCGCCCAGTGAGGGGGCGAGGCGGCGAGGGTGACGACCGAGGGCAGGATGCCGAAGCCGCACATGTACGGCACCCATGACCAGGGGGTCGCCTTGAGCCCGGCGTTGTAGGCATGGCCCGCGCCGGTGGCGAGGACGACATTGACCAGGGCGCTGCGCCAGCCGGCGAGCGCTGACAGCACGAGGGAGGCGAGAGCGGCCACGACGAGAGCGCGTGCCACCCAGCCGGCCGGGAGGGTGCCGATGGCCAACGGCTTGTCGGTGCGGCCCACGGCGCGATCGCGCGCGAGGTCGAGCAGGTCGTTGCCCCAGCCGATCGTGAGCTGGCCGGCGAACACCGCCGCGGTGACGGCGGCGGCGTCCAGCGGGTGCAGGCCGCCGCGGAGCGTCAGCAGGCCCGTGACGGCGGTGACGGCCAGAGCGGGCCCGCCGTGGGCGGCGGAGAGCAGCGCGAGCGCACGCGGTGGTCCGGGGCGCGCCGGGGCAGTGTCGGCGGTCACGGGCATCGCCCCTCCGCGTCCAGCGCCTGGCAGCTCGCCCCACCGAGGGCGCGGGACACCGTGCGGGGGCGCGGCACGGTCCCTGTGCCGCACTCCTCCGCTCCGTTTCCGGTCGCCCAGGACCACGGCCCGTCGTCACCGGTGATCACGTTGCGCATGCACCATCGGTCCCACGTTGCCCGCCCGCTCACACGGGGTGGTCCGGCATCCGGTGGAACGGGCATGTCGCCCGCCCGAGGAGGAGTGCACGACGTAGTCGGACGGCGGGTTGGCGTCCTTGCGCCGCTCCGGAGGCGGGGGGGGGTTACCCCGGAGCCGTGACGCCGGTCCACGTCTCCCCCGCGCGCTCGGCCCACTCGCGGGCCGCCTCCGGACGGCCGGTGAGCAGCAGGAGCAGGGCCGCGACAGGACCGCGCACCTCCGGGCCCTCCCCGCGCGTGAACTCGATGTCGGTGGCGACGAGCCGGGCCTTCGGCAGGGGCCAAGGACGTGGCGGGAAGCGCATGGTCCATACGCGGTCGGCGGCGTCACGGGCGGCGGACAAGGGCATCTCGCGTGTCCGGCCGAGCGCGAGGGCGATGTCCTGGCCGTGGACGAGGAGGTCGAGGAGTGGCTCGCGGGGTGAGGTGGTCGGTGCGAGACGGCGGGAGCCGACGATCGAGCGGAGGTCCGCGACGATCTCGGTGACGGGCCGCTCCCCCTCGCGCACCGCCGAGTCGTGGATCATCCGGTTCCAGTTCCCGCGGGCCCGGAACATCTCCCTTACGACCTGCCCGTACGAGAAACGCGCCGCGATGGTCAGATGCGCGGCCACGTCCCGCACCCGCCAGTCCCCGCACCGCTAGCGCGCCTGCCACTCCTGTGGACTCAGGCCCTCCAGCAGGTCGGCCAGGCACGTCCGCTCCTGGTCGACGATCTGCCAGAGCTCGTCGGTGTCCAGCACCGCACCCACGACCATCACCCACCTCAAATGGTAAGCTTCTCTGACCAAAGTAGTCAGTGAATCTGACCAATGTCAAGAATCGGGACATGCACGACGGTGGTGCGGGAAGTGAGCCGGAGATGGTGACGGAACGCGAGCTCAACACGGGCGTGCTCCTGTTCCTGCCTTACCGGGCCCTGGAGAACCGCGTCTTCGCCGCGCTCGCCGAAGCCGGATTCGACGATTTCACGCCCGCCCAGGCCCGCGTCATGCAGCGCATCGGCCCTCACGGCACGCGTCTCACCGAACTCGCCGAACAGGCCCAGATCACCAAACAGACCGCGGGATTCCTCGTCGACCAGCTGGAGAAGGCGGGCTACGTCACCCGCGTACCCGATCCGACCGACAAGCGGGCCCGCCTGGTCTGTGGCGCGGAGAAGGCCTGGGCGGCCAAGGAGATCGCCGACGCGGTGGTCGCCGAGGTGGAGAAGGAGTGGGAGCAGCACATCGGCAAGCGGCGGATGAAACAGCTGCGCGAGGCACTGACTCTGCTGAGGCAGATCACCGACCCCTGGGGGTAGCCGTTCAGCGGGTACGCCTGCGGCGGCGGACCACGAGGACGACGGCGCCCAGCAGAGCGGCTCCGGCCGCGGTGGCGATGAGCGTACGGCCCGCGCCCGTGGCGGCCGGAGTGTCGCCGGAGGGTGCCGCGGCGGTCGGTGGGGCCGGCGTGCCGAAGGCGAAGGTGACACGGTCGTTGGAGGTGTCCGGGTCGTGAAGGGGGATGCCGGCCGGGCCGGGACGCACGGTCGCCGTGCCCCTGGCACCGTCGTAGCCCTTGGCCGACTTCACCCGCAGTTCGAACAGCTGGCTCTTGCCTGCGGCGATTCCGAACGGCGCGGTGCACACGTAGTGCCGGTGGCCCGCCTCGAACGGTGCGGTCGTGGTGCTGCCCCTGAGACGGCAGGGGCCGTAAGGGCTCTCTTCCTCCTCCATGTGAGCGGTACCGGTGGCGACCACACCCTTGGGCAGGACGACGTCGATCTCGGCGACGGCCTTGTCGCCGATCCCGTAGGCGGAGGCCGGTCCGTGGTTCACGGCGTTGATGCCCAGGGTCCATTCGCCCGCCCTGCGTCCGGGCTTTGCCGTGGCATCGGCCGCGAGATCCGCGGAGTTGTCGGCCGCGACGGTGAACCGGCCCTCGGCACCGTTCTCGAATCCGCCTCCCCCTCCGGACGCGCGCACCAGGGTGAGCGCCGGCCCGGTGCCCTGGTGACCACCGCCGCCGGGTTGTTCGCGCGGCTTCAGCAGGCGGACCGAGTAGTCGGTCACGGCGGTCAGGACGCGCTTGCCGACCGTGGCTGTCAGGGGGCTGCTCAGCTCCACGGTGCCTCCCGCGGGCACGGCGTCCGAGGAGACCGGGAAGACGCACGTGACGGACGCCTGGCTGCCGGGTTCGCCGGGATCATCGCCTTCGCCGTAGGCGCAGTTGGAGAACTTACGGTCGAAGACCAGACCGCCCACCGATTCCCAACGCACCATGATGCGCCGGTCGGTGGCGAGATCACCGGTGTTGCGCAGCCGGAGCGGCACCTTGATCCGGGAACCGATCCTGGCGTGCGTCACGTCCGGCACCCTGCCGACGACCAGGTCCGGGGTGCCGACGACCACCTTCGCCTTCGCGGTGGCGCCGGTGGCACGGTCCGCGGTGAGGGTGTATCCGATGGTGCCGCTGACGCCGGATGCGGCGCCCGGGTCCGCACGCAGGGTGAACTCGACCGAACGGCTCTGCGAGGCACCCTTGTTGGCGCAGGTGAAGACTCGCGCGTCCTCCTCGCACCGCGGGTCGTCGACCGTGACGCTCGCGATGCCCGCCAGGTCACGCGCATCGATGACGAGCGAGTCGTTCTCGGGAACGGGGACCTGCGCCCCACCGTCCCAGAACATCCAGCCCACGGTGGCCGACCGCGCTTCCGACCCCACGTTGATCTGCTCTTCGGCGCTGATCGTCGCGTAGGCCCGAGTTGGCAGGGGGGACGGTGTCACAGCCGGATTGTCGTCTCCGGCGATCGCACTGGGTGCCAGGGCGAGCACCACGACGGCCGGCACTGCCCCGAACACCGTGCGCTTAGGGTTCATGCACGTTCGATGCGCGAGGCGTCCCCAAGGTTGCGTCTCGCGTTGCGTCCCGGAACCAGCCGGCGAACGTCACCCCGTGCATCCGCGTGCCCAGGATCAGTCCAGGCCGTTGCGATCGACTGCCGCTCGGATCCGGCCGAGCCACTCCGTGCCCATCCGGCGCCCGTTCGGGAACTGGTCGCCCCGGTCCCAGCGCCACGTCGTGATCATCGCCAGCACGAGGAGCCGGCATTGGCGCAGCAAGTCCTGATCGACTCCCGGATAGTGCTCGCCGACTTCCTCGGGCGCATGGGCGAGGTCGAATTCGACCGGCCCACGGCAACACGTCTCAAAGTCTATGAACAGCAACCCGTTCTCGGTGGTGAGCACATTGCCCGGGTGCGGCTCGCCGTGCAGCAACTGCTCGGCGGCGCCGCGCTCGCCGATCACTCGTCTCAGGCTTCCCAGCGTGTCGCCGAGCAGTTCCCGGTCCGCGTCGGCGAGCGCCGGAGTGCGGTCGCGGTTCGCCACGAGCTGCTGGGCCTGCTCGACTCGATCCGTGAAGTGCGGTGTCGGGACGTCGAGCTTGCGCATGCCGGCGTGCAGCCGCTCGAGCGCATGGGCGTAGTCGGCTGGTGGGGCCTCGCGGGGCGCCACGGGTTCGTAGTAGGTCCACAGCGTGACCACGAAGCCGTCACGCTCATGGACGCGTGGCTCCACTCGGGGCTCGAGGGCAGCCACAGGGCACCCGGACTCGGCGAGCCGCTGAGCGAGCTCGACTTCGAACCGCGCGACCTGGTCCGCTACGGGTGCCACCCGGGCCAGGACGTCACAAGGCAGCAGCCGCAGGGTGAGCTTGTTCGAGTCATGAAGAACGATCGCGTCGTCGGCTGTCAGGCCAAGTGATGAGGCGGTCGACATGGCCGCGGCCACCGCACGCGGGACTTCCGACGCCTGCATCGTCGCCCGGCCCCTCTCCCCTGAGCGCTGTGCTGCCCTGACTCTCCAAGCGGTGAACCTGCGGCACCTTAGCAAGTGTCGGCGGTCTGCCCCCTCAGGGCGGCTGGAACGTGGGGGTGGGTTGCGAGGCGGCGGGCTTCGGCCGTGACCTCGGCATCGACCCGGTCCACAGTTTGGTTGCCGTATTCGAGGACGTCGTACTCGTCATCGAGTTCGGCGAGCCGCTCGGTGAGGGGCAGTTCATGCCCGAAGCGCTGGTGAAGTCGGGAGGTGAGCTCCCGGGGTGTCAGCTCGCCGGCGAGCATGCGGCGTGCGAGCGCTCGGGCGGCGTCCTCTCGGCCGGCATCGCCGGCGGCCGGGTAGAAGGTGAGACCGAGTTCGTCGAGTGCTACGGGGAGCAACTCGTGGACGTCGTAGTCCGCTTCGGCGCGCGTGCAGGCGGCGAGGGTCCGAAGGCCAGGGGTGTCGAGTCCGGCGACGAGCGCGTCACAGGCGGCTTCGACGACATCGCTCGCGCGGATTTCTCCCACGCTCCAGAGGGCGGCATGGTCCTGTAGAGCGATGGCTGCCGCTTCGGTCGATGTCACTCGCCCATGATTGCCTCTACGGTGCGTCCCGGTCGACCGGGTTTCACCCCGACTCTTGAGAGAGGGCCGGGGTGCCGGGGCCGAGCCCGGTAAGGCGCGTTCAGGCCATGGGCGACATCTGACGTTCGGCTGTTTGTACGCTGTACCTCCACCTCGTGCCCCTGGCGACCCGGGGAATGCGGAAGCACGTCAGGTGCACGGGGCCCCCTCTGGTCCTCGCGACTTCCCCACCGAGCATTGGATTCCATTGCGCGCCACGAACCCCATCCGGCGGTGGCGGACCGTGAAGGCGCCCCACCTCGCCGAGCACCCCGAGGCGGTCGTGGCGTGAGCACCATCGCGGCCCAGGCCATCAGCACTCGGCGACTGGACCTGCTGCCGCTTCGGGTCGAGCACGCCGAGGAGATGACCGGGGTGCTGTCCGATCCGGCACTGCACGCCTTCATCGGCGGCGCCCCGGACACCCCCCGAGCTCTGCGCTCGCGCTACCAGCGCATGACCGCGGGCTCTCCCGATCCGGCAGTCTCCTGGCTGAACTGGGTGATCAGCCTCCGCGAGGAGGCATGCCTGACGGGCACGGTCCAGGCGACGATCAGCCACTCCGGCCGCGACTCCCTCGCCGAGATCGCCTGGGTGACGGGAACTCCGTGGCAGGGAAGAGGCATCGCCACCGAAGCCGCCCGAGGACTCGTCGACTGGCTCAGCCGGCAGCCCGTGCGGACCGTCATCGCCCATATCCACCCCGACCACCAGGCATCCGCCGCCGTAGCCACCGCCGCCGGGCTCACACCCACCGACGAATGGCACGAAGGCGAGATTCGATGGCACCGGAACATCAGGCGATGACCGCACCGCACCACGGGTCTTGACTGTCACCGCCCCAGGCGGGCGCCGAAGACGGAGTTCGCGGCTCGGGGCTACAGCGACAGCCATCCGCACAGTCGTGCGACGTGATCACTCGATGGTGAGTTGTCGCGCTCTCGCGCCCGGTTCGCCCCGATGCTCGGAAGGACGGCGCGTGACCGGCGCCGCCCGGATGCGTGTGGGTGGGGGAGCATGACGCGAGAAGCGGGACGTCGGGACGGGTTGGACCAGCAGGCGGTGTTGCTGGTGGCGGGGCTTGCCGATCTGGCGGTGAGCACGCTGGGTTCTGCCGTCGGGTCGGTGCGGGGGCTGTTGCGTCGCTCGGACACCGCGGAGCTGGCGGCGGAGGCCGAGAGCGAGCTGCTGGCGCGTGGGCGCCTGGTACTGGACCGGTACGCGGCCGTACCCCCGGCCCATCTGGAGATCCTCGCCCGGCACGCCATGGACCGGAAGGCCGCCGATGGGGTCTGACCGGTGGGAACCGGCCGCGTTCAAGACCCGCGTCGACGAGGTGCTGCACCGGTTCGTCGCGCAGGAGGCCGACCAGTTCGCGGCGATCGATCCGCTCCTGGGCCCGGTGGCCGAGCAGTTGGAGTCGGCTGTCGCGGACGGTAAACGGCTGCGGGCCGCGTTCTGCTACTGGGGCTGGCGCGCGGCGGGACAGCCGGACAGCGACGCGCTGGTGCGGGCGGCGGCCTCGATGGAGCTGGTGCACGCCGCCGCGGTCGTGCACGACGACCTCATCGACGACAGCTCCTTGCGGCACGGACGGGCCACGGTCCACGTCGCCCTGCGTGGCGCGCTGCGGCGGCGTCCGCGTGCCGACGCCGCCGCCAGGTCGTTGGCGATGCTGGTGGGTGAGTGGCCGGGCAGTTGTTCACCACCAGCGGTCTGCCCGCCGCGTACCTGGCCCGGGCTCGCCCGTTGTGGTCGGTGATGGCCCGTGAGCTGGTCGCCGGCGAGTGCCTGGACATTCTGAGCACCGGAGCCGGTCCGGACACGACAGCGTCGCTGAAGGTGGTCCGCTACAAGACCGCCAAGTACACCGTCGAGCAGCCCCTGCTGATCGGCGGCGCCCTGGCGGGCGCGAGCGGGCGGCTGCACGAGGGCTACTCGGCGTACGGGCTGCCTCTGGGCGAGGCGTTCCAGCTGCGGGACGACCTGCTCGGCCTGTTCGGAGACCCGGAACGCACCGGCAAGGCCAACGCCGACGACGTGTGCGGCAACCGGCCCACGGCCCTGCTGGCGGAGACCTGGCGCCTCGCCGGCGACGCCGACCGCGAACGGCTGCGCGCCCTGCTCGGCCGGCGCCGCCTGGACGCGGAGGAGCTGAACTCGGTGCGCGAGGTGATGCGCGGGCTGAAGGCACCCGACCGCATCGAGGGCATGATCAGCGCACGCGTGGAGCAGGCGCTCGGTGCCCTGCACGAGCTGGACGCACCGGCACCCGCCACCAGCGCCCTGACCGCACTGGCGCACTCCGCGGCGAACCGCCCGTCCTGACCCTTCGCACCGCCCGAGCGGGTGCGGGACCCGTGCCCTGTCCGGCAGCCGGCCCTCCCGCCGGCCGTCGGTGGTCCGACAAGACAAGGAGCCCCGCCGTGACTTACACCGAGGCATCGATGGACGCCCTGCGGCACGCGGGTGACGAACTCGCCGATGCCACCGTCGCCGCCCTCTTCGAGCGCGGCCAGGTGGGCACGTTCAACACCCTGATGCGCTACGTCTCCACCGCCGGCGCTCCCCTGCCGGCCGGGCTGCCCGACGTCGCCCGGGAGTACCTGGAGGCCACGGCCGCTCCGCCCTCCTGGGTCGGCTGGGCGGAGATGGAAAAGGCCCGGCTGTTCTTCATCGACAACAACGTGCACATCTCCACCGCGCTGTCGTTCGCCTCCATGCCCGCCTGCTACGTCGTCCCGCACGTGGCGAAGCTGTTGTCGGCCACCCACGGACTGAAGTACCCGTCCAAACGGATGGCGGAGACGGGTCAGTTCACCGTCTACCTGATGCAGCCCGACGCCTTCGAGGCCGGCAGCCGCTTCATCCCCGCCGCCCAGAAGGTGCGCCTCCTGCACGCCTCCATCCGCCACCACCTCGAGCGGGAGGACCGGTGGGACACCACCGCGCTGGGCACGCCGATCTGCCAGGAGGACATGATCGGCGGGCAGATGTTCTTCTCCCTGCTCGTCCTGGACAGCCTGCACCGCCTCGGCATCCACATGTCCCAGGAAGGCGCCGAAGCCTACTACTACGCCTGGCGCGTGGTCGGTGCCATGCTCGGCGTCGACCAGGACGCCGTCCCCGAGACGCTGGAGGAGGCCCGTACCTTCCTCGACCTGTACATGGTCCGGCACATGGGGCCCTCCGAGGAGGGTGCGCACCTGACCCGGCAGCTCATCGACCTCTACGAGGACGTGGTGCCCGGCACCTTCTTCGACCCGATCGTCTCCGCTCTCATCCGCCACCTCGTCGGCGACACCTGCGCCGACTGGCTCGACGTGCCGCAGACCCCGTGGGACACCGTCGTCAAGGCCGTACCCCACCTCCTCGGTGTTCTCGAAACCATCGAAGACCGCTCCCCGTTCGGCGCCTGGGCCCTGGACCGCCTCGGCCACCTCACCACCGTCCTGGAGCTGTCCTCCCTGACCCGAGGACGCGTCATGCACTACGCCATCCCCGAACAGCTCAAGAAGGACTACGGCATCTCCAGCACGGCACACCGCGGCCACCGATGGACACCACCGGCCGCCACGGTCTCCTGATCGCCGCTCCGCCGCTGTCCCGCGCCTACAGGGAGCAGTTGTTCGCGAGGGTCACGGGGTTCGTCCCGGCGGGCAGGGCGACCGTGCGGGAGGCGGGCGGCCGTGGGCCGGACCCGAGCCACACCTCCAGCGCCGTGAAGGCCCTACGGTGGCACGGCGTCAGCGGACGGAGCCGGTCCGGGTACGTGTCGGCCAGGGCGTCGGTGTGGGTGCCGCCCTCGATGCGGTAGTAGCGGTGCAGGTGGCCGCGGCCGGACTGGCCCACCATGCGGGCGTAGACGTCAGAGTCCCGGCTGATCGGAAGCAGGACGTCCAGGGTGCCGTGCAGGGTGATCAGCGGCTTGCCGATCCGCCCGGTCAGTCCGATCTTCTTCACGGCCCTTTTGACCTCGGCGGGACGGGACGCGTAGTCGTAGTCGGCGTCGCAGGCCGGTGTGCCCGTCGCACAGAAGGGCGTGCCCGCCTCGGTCGGCCCGTCGAAGCCGGGATCCAGTTCCTCGCGGTAGATGCGCTGGGTCAGATCCCAGTAGACCTTGTGGTGGTACGGCCAGAGGAACTCGGACCCGGCCGGGAAGCCGGCGGCGTGCAGGGCTTGGCGCGCCTTGCCGGCTCCCTCGCCCCCGGCCGCGTACACGGGGTGGTTGCGCAGCGCCTCGGGCAGGAAGTCCAGCAGGGTGGGGCCGCCGGAGCGCCACAGGGTGCCCTCCCAGTCGACTCCCCCGTCGTAGAGCTCGGGGTGGTTCTCCAGCTGCCAGCGCACCAGGTATCCGCCGTTGGACATGCCGGTCACCAGAGTGCGTGACGGAGGCCGGTCGTAGCGCCGGGCGACCGTCGCCCGGGCGGCTCGGGTGAGCTCGGTGAGACGGGCGTTCCACTCGGCGACGGCGTCGCCCGGCGTCCTGCCGTCCCGGTAGAAGGCGAGGCCGGTGTTGCCCTTGTCGGTGGCGGCGTAGGCGTAGCCGCGGGACAGCACCCAGTCGGCGACGGCCCGGTCGTTGGCGTACTGCTCGCGGTTGCCGGGGGTGCCCGCGACCACCAGACCGCCGTTCCACCGGTCGGGCAGGCGGACGACGAACTGGGCGTCGTGCCCCCAGCCGTGGTTGGTGTTGGTGGTGGACGTGTCGGGGAAGTAGCCGTCGATCTGGATGCCGGGGACCCCGCTGGGGACGGTCAGGTCCTTCGGCGTCAGCCCTGCCCAGTCGGCCGGGTCGGTGTGTCCCGAGGCGATCGTGCCGGCCGTGGTCAACTCGTCCAGGCAGACGGCCTGCTGGTGCCGGGCTCCCGGCACGCGCACCTCGGCCAGGCGTTCGCAGTGGCCGCCCGGGTTGGCCGGTGCCGGCATGGCGGGCGCGGAGGTGAGTGTGAGGGCGGCCAGGGCGAGGGCCGCTGGAGCGCTTCGCCGCCAGGAGCGCGGCAGGGAACGGACGGTGGGACGCATGGGGTGCCTCCGCGACGGCGTACAAGGACGCGCCGGAGGCTATGACGCTTGTTCGCCGCGACATATGGGCCCGGGGACCACCATCCGCCGCTTGGCGGTGGCTGCCGACACCACCGGGTCGGCTGGGCCGGGCGAGGCCTCGTCCGGTGGCCTCCGGCCTTACCGACCCCTCACGAACGGGGCCATGTAGCGCCGTCACACTGCTCGTCGCCAAGCGTGGCCGTCCCACCCATGCCAACGCCGGCGGGCGCACCCCGATGATGCTCGCCACGCCGGTCGCCGGGCCCCCGTCCGGCGTCGGCGACACGAAGCATTCCTCCCCCACATCAGGAGGCATTCGTCATGGGACAGTCGCACCCTCCGTTCCGCCGCACGAGGAGCCGCGGCCTCCTCGGAGGCATCCGCCGCTGGGTCACCGCCGCCGCGGGGGCGCTGGCCCTCACCGGTGGCCTGATCACCGCGAGCCCCCCGGCATCCGCCGCGGGTCTGACCCAGGTCACCGGCTTCGGCACCAACCCCGGCAACCTGTCCATGTACGCCTACGCGCCCGAAGCGCTGCCGGCCGACGCCCCGCTCGTGATCGCCCTGCACGGCTGCACGCAGAACGCGAGTGACTACTACGCGCACTCCGGCTGGCCGAAGTTCGCCGACACCTACGGTTTCGCCCTGGTCTTCCCCCAGACGAGCAGCGCCAACAACGCCAACTCCTGCTTCAACTGGTTCGAACCGGGCGACAGTGCGCGCGGTCAGGGCGAGGCACTGTCGATCAAGCAGATGGTCGACAAAGCCGTCTCCCTGTACGGCAGCGACACCCGGCGGGTCCACATCACCGGCTTGTCCGCCGGCGGCGCCATGACCGCGAACATGCTCGCCGCCTACCCGGACGTCTTCGCGGGCGGCGCCATCGCCTCCGGACTGCCCGCGAGTTGCGCGAACAGCGTGGCCGCGGCCTACACCTGTATGTACAGCCCGCCGGACAGGAGCCCTTCCTCATGGGGGGACCTGGTGCGTTCCGCCGCTCCGGCCGGCACGACCTCCTGGCCGCGCGTCGCGATCTGGCAGGGCACCGCCGACACCACCGTCAAGCCCGCCAACGCCACGGAGTTGCGCGACCAGTGGACGAACGTCTGGGGCATCGGCCAGACACCGTCCCGGACCGAGACCCTGGGCGGGGGCACCACACGGAGCGTCTACGACGACGCCTCCGGCAGGCCCGCCGTCGAGATCTACTCCGTCTCCGGGATGGGGCACGGGCTGGCCGTCGACCCGGGCAACGGCCCCGAACAGTGCGGCAGTACGGGCACCTACTACCTCGACACCGTCTGCTCCAGCTACCACACCGCCCGCTTCTGGGGGCTCCACGACGACGACAGCACCGGCTCCCTGCCCGCGCCCACAGGGCTGACGGTCACCGGGACCACCGACACCACCGTCTCCCTGAGCTGGAAGGCGGTCGCCGGCGCGGCCTCGTACATCGTCCACCGCGGCGGCGCCAAGGTGGGCACCACGACGTCGCCCGCCTACACCGACACCGGCCTGGCGACGGGCACGACGTACACCTACACCGCGGCGGCCGTGGACCCGGCGGGCGCGGCAGGCGTCGTCTCGTCACCCGCGACCGCGACCACCACCGGGTTCACGCCCACGTGCCATACGGACAGCAACTACGACCACACGGTCGCCGGACGCGCCTACCAGAGCGGCGGTCACACCTACGCCAAGGGCTCCGGTCAGGCGATGGGGCTGTGGAACACGTTCACCACCAGCACCATCAAGCAGACCGCGCCCGCCTACTACGTGATCGCCGACTCCGGCTGCCCGGCCTGAGCCTGCCCGCCTCGAACTCGTCGGGTCAGGAGCTGCGGTAGATCTTCTCTTCTCGCAGCAGTTCCTCCAGTTCCTCGTCCGAGAGCGGGTGAAGCGTGTTCAGGAGACGACGCAGCCCGGGTTCGCCGAGGGTCTGGCTGGTCACCTCGACCTCCGCCTTCCGGTGCCGGCGGACGAGGGTGACGGCGTGCTCGCCACTGGGGAGGGCGCGGACCACGCGCATCTCACCGCGCGCGTCCACCGTGCAGGTCATGCCCTTCTCCCGGTGGCCGGGGCACCGGGGCGTGGGTGTGAGCGGCGAGCGCACCGTGAGCGCCGCGTAGGAGAACACGTCCTCCCGGACACCGCGGTACTCGACGCTGAACGAGGCGGGTCCGGCCTCGGCGCGAGACACCCGCATCCCGGGCGGCGTAGCGCCCAGGTACAGCACTTCCGCATGCTCCCGGTACCGCACGACCTCCGCTTCGCGCTGGCGCTGCTGGGCCTGCGCCGGCCCCACGAAACCTCCGTAGACCACCCCGGCCGCCAGCACGGTCACCGCCCCCAGCCGCACCCACCGGTTCGGCACGAAGAACGCCGCGGCCACGGCGTACGGCACCCCCGTCAGCGCGATCCGGGTTCTGGCGCCGCCCAGGTCGACGCCTCCGTCGTAGGCGGCCAGACCCGCCAGAACGCCCAGCGTGCCGAGGACGAAGACCGACGCCGCCCAGCCGAGCCGCTGCGGCACGGAGCCGCACAGCGGCACCAGGGTCCGCACGGGTGCGGCCGTTGTGGCCAGCAGACCCACCGTCAGCGGCACGCCCAGCAGGAGCACCGGCGCCGTCGCCCCTTCCCCGCCACCCCAGGCCGCCATCACCAGCCCGAAGCCGAGCACCGGCACCGCGGCCGCCATCATCGCCCAGACCAGGAGGAGGTGCAGTGCCGTCAGGGCCCGTCTGCCACTCGTCATGCCGGGGATCTTGTCAGCCGGAGCCCGGGGGTACATGAGTACGCGTACTCATCACCGGTCGAGCGGCCGGGGCCGCTCGCCGTGGACGATTTCAAGGGCACCCGAGTGGTGCCGCACGCGTCAGTCCACGATCACCTCGGCACGCGCCGCCGGGGCCCGCCCGGCCCGTACGTCGCCGAAGTTCCCCTCGACCTCCGCCTTTTCCGCGGCGTTCGGATACGGGTTCGTGCACGCGGTGCCCGCGCTCGAACCGGACATCAGGCTCGAGCACGGTCCGGGCTTGCGATCGGGCAGCCCCAGGATGTGGCCGAGCTCGTGGGCGGAGATACGCACCGTGTTGTAGCCCTGGTTCACGGCCTGACGCCCGATGTACACGGTTCCGTTGCCCAGGGTCGTGGGCAGGGCGCGCGGCCAGCCGTTGTCCGCCAGTACCCGTATGTTCGCGCGTTGCCCGGCCGCGGCCGGCCGCAGCTCGACGGCGTCGACACTCTCGTTCCAGATCGCCGCGCCCCGGTCGACGGCGCTTCTGAACTCCGCGGAGCCGCCGGCGTCGTAGGTGAGGACACTGGCGGCCAGGGGGGCCGCCGTTTGCGGGGCGGCAACCGCGGCCTGGCCACCGGTCAGGGACAAGGACACCAGACAGGCAGCGGCCAGGCCGCCGCTCAGCATGCGGACGTGCATGATCGACCTCCTTGTGGGGGAAGGACAGTCGTGCAGTCGTGCTCATGACATTCTCTGGAGCCTTGCCCAACCTCGGGCGAAATGAATCCGTCAGTCAGGCGCTGGCGTGGCGACGCCAGGCCGTCCTCCGCGGGGCGGCATGGTGCACGGGCTCACCCGAACAGGCTGCCTGCTGACGCCACAGCCACAGGGACGTCATGGACAGCAGGGCGGCGAAGACCACCAGGAGGACGACCGATACCCACATCTGCCGGCTTCCGGGGTCGTCCCATCCCGCCGATGCGGCCACCACACCCCACAGGACCGAACCCCCGGCGTAGAAGGTGCGCATCCTGCGCAGCTGCCGCAGGGCTCGGACGGACTCAGCGTGATCATTTTCCGGTGCCATGCCGACGCAGGTACCCCGGTACGCGCACTCCATCACGGGATCATTCAGTGCGCCGGGGACGTGGATGGTCGGGAGTCCAGGTCAGATCGCCCGGCGCCTTATACGGAAGGGGCAGCTTGATGAAGCGAGGACGTACCGAGAACGGACTGCGCTGGATAGCCGACACCTACGACACCGGCTTCACGCTCACACTCAGCGAGGGGCTCTCGCCGTACGAGCTGCTGCGCGGCATCGGCGCCGAGGAGCACCGCCTCGTCCCGCTTTCCCGCTCCGCGGCGTACGAGCTGCTGCTCCGGAGCGAGGACGACCACATCAGTGACCTGGACTTTCTGGACTGGGAGGACGAAGCGGCGGTCACCCGGCTGACGCGCGCGGGCTTTCTGCCTGTTCCGCCGGACGTCATCGTCAGGGCCGGCTCGGTCGCGGGCTGGGCGTACGCGCTGGAGCAATTCAGCTCCTACACGGGGAACCACCTTGCCGCGCTGTCCGAGCGGGGACGCGCCTTCTGCGTGCATCGCAACGCGAAGGGCTTCAGCAGCGTCGACTATGCCGTCCGCGGCGCAACGGTGACATCCTTCGAGCCTGGCCTGCCGCATCTCACGAACGGGATACCGGCCGAAGAGGCGCTCGGCTTTGTTCCTGGTGACGACGAGGTGGCCGATGTGGCGTTCCTTCGATTCCTGGAGCGCGAGCTCGACATCTACCTCCCTTGGGAGGAGACCGAGGCGGAGCTACCCGCAGCCGCATTCGCCTGACGCCGTTCGCGACCCGTCGTCTCCACCGGGACCGGTGACAGCGGCGTCACCTGCCCGCCGACCGGCGCTCTGCCCCTGTCCTGGTGACAGGGCGGCAGCAACCGCCCCCGGACGACAGACATACTGTCGGCCGGGGGCACACGCACACTTCGACGTGTCGATGCTCCGGGAACCGAGCGGGACGACCGGTCGCTGATCCCTCCTACGAGGTCCGCGAGGAGAGGTACTCCTTGACGCCCGGCGCGGTGTGCGCCTCCTCCACGTTCACCGCGGCGCCGACCGCCTTGGCGTCCGGCTTGTGCACGTAGGTCAAGGTGCTGGCCGGCTGTGCCTTGTCGGAGAAGTTCTGCGCGGTGCCGAGGCCGACGTCGACGTTGGACTGGGAGCGGTGGGCCTTGACGACGTCCTCGCGAGCGAGGCTGCCGTTCTCGCAGGCCCGCTTCAGGCCGGTGCCCATCAACTGGGCGGCGTTGTAGCCGGAGAGCACACCGGAGTCGATCAGGGACCCGGGGTACTTCTTCTTGTAGGAGGCGACCATCTTGCGCACCCCGGCCAGGTCGGAGCTGACCGCGGGCGCGGCACTGACCACGTTCAGCATGGCGGCGAGGGCGGGTGCGGCCGGCGTCTTCATCAGCTGCGGGGCGTAGCCGGGGGCGTTGCTGACGACGGGTACCTTCAGGCCGCGAGAGGCCGCGACCCCGACCAGGGAGGCGGTCTGGGCCGGTCCGGCGCTGATCAGGATCGCCTTGACACCCTCCTTGCGCAGCGCCGAGACCTGCGCGGACAGGTCGGTGTCGGTGGCCTTGATCTTCTGTCCGACGACCTTCAGACCGGCCTTCTTCGCGGCCCACCGCGAGCCCTCGAGCGCGTTCGCGCCGTAGTCGCCCTCGAAGTAGACGTGGCCGATCGTGTCGCCCTTGTCCAGGCCCTTGGTGCGGGTGAGGAAGTCGACCGCGGCGATCATGTCGATGTCGTAGGTGGTGCCGACGACCTGCACGGAGTCCCGGTCGAGCAGGGAGGCGGCCCAGGCCTGAGGGAAGGTCAGCACCTTGTCCCGCTCGATGTCGTCGAGCAGTGCGGCCATCACGGGCGAGCCGATGACCTGGGGCAGCGCCACGACGTCCGCCGAGATGTCGGCGTAGGCGGTGACGGCCTTCTGGACGTCGTAGCCGTGGTCCTTGACGACGATCTCGACGCGCCGGTCGCAGATGCCGCCGCGGGCGTTGACCTCGTCCGCCCACATCTGCTGGGCCTGCACGATGCTCTTGCCCAGGGTCGCGTAGGGGCCGGTCAGGTCGGTCAGGGCGCCGAGCTTGATGGTCTTGTCGGTCACCCCGGGCCCGGTCTTGACGCCGTCGGCGCCCTCGCCGGCGCTCCCGGAGGAGTCGGCCTTGGAGCTACAGCCGGTGCCCGCGAGCAGCAGGGCCGCGACGGCCGCGGCCAGGAGTGACGTGGTGCGCGGGGCACGGGGCGTGTGGTGCGTGTGGTGCGAGGACTTCACGGGGTGGGCTCCTTGGCTCGTACGGCTGACGCGGGTGGTTGGGACGGGGAGGCGGCGTCGGCGGGTGGTGGGGCGGTCCGTCGGCGGCGCAGGCGGGCGCGCAGGCGCCGGACCAGACCGTGCAGTCCGTCGGGGGCGAACAGCAGGATCAGGACGATCGCCGCTCCGTAGAGGTAGCGGGCCGCCTCGGTGGGACCGACCGCGCCGTCGGTGGTGCCGGGGGCGGCCACCAGCGGCAGTTGGTCGGCGTAGCGGGTCATCAGCAGGGGCAGAGCGGTGACGAAGACGGCACCGGCGGTGGCTCCGGCCACCGACCCCAGCCCGCCGATGACGATCATGGCCAGATAGTCGACCGACAGGACGAGACCGAAGTAGTCGGGCACGACGCGGCGGAAGGCGAGGGCGAGCATCACCCCGGCGAGGCCCGCGTACATCGACGAGACCACGAAGGCCGCCGAGCGGTAGCGGGAGACGTCGACGCCCATCACCGCGGCCGCTGTCTCGCTGTCGCGCAGGGCCACCAGAGCGCGTCCGGGACGGCCGCGGAGCAGTCCGCGGGCGGTGAACCAGGTGAACGCGAACAGTGCGAGCCCCAGGTACCACAGCCGTTCCTCGGCACCGAACGGCACGCCCAGCAGGGTCAGTTCGGAGTCGGCGGAGAAGGAGAAACCGCCCACTTCCAGGGGCGGCACCGAGCGGCCGTTGAAGCCGCCGGTGACCGAGTCCGCAGTGAGCAGGACGTGGTGCCCGAGGAAGACCAGGGCCAGGGTGGCGACGCCGAGGTAGACACCGCGCACCCGCCCGGCGACGGGGCTGAAGAGTCCGCCGGCCGCCCCGGCGAGCAGGACCGCGAGCACGGCGGCGACGCCGGTCGGCAGCCCGGGTCCGGGCTCACCGGCCAGCCATACGTAGCCGTAGGCACCCACGGCCAGGAAGAAGGCGTGGCCGAGGGAGAGTTGGCCGGCGGTGCCGGACAGCAGGCCCAGGCCCACCGCACCGACGGCCGCCGCCATCGAGAACAGTCCGATGCGCAGCCAGAACGCGTCGAGGTAGAAGGGCAGGGCGCACAGGACGAGGACGGCCGCGAGGGTCCAGCCCTGGCGGATCGCGCGGGGGCGGGAGAGTCGCTCAGACACGGACCGCCGCCTTTCCGCCGAACAGTCCGGTGGGCCGCACGAGCAGTACGAGCACCATCACCGCGTAGGGCGCGACGTCACCGAACCCCTCCCCCAGGATGTGCAGGTCGGACTGGTAGCCCGCGACGAGGGCCTCGGTGAGACCGATCAGCAGGCTGCCGGCGAGGGCGCCGGGCGGGGAGGCCATCCCGCCGAGGATCGCCGCCGGGAACGCCTTCAGGGCGATCTGCCCCGTCGTGCGTTCCAGGCCGGGCGCGGGGAACGCGGCGAGGAAGACCGCCGCGAGGGCCGCGAGCGCCCCGGCCAGGCACCATGCGAGGGTGCGGATGCGCACCAGCCGTACGCCCATCAGGGCGGCGGCCTCGACGTCCTCTGCCGAGGCGCGCAGCGACAGGCCCCAGGACGTGTACCGGAACAGGGCGAAGACACCGGCGATGACCACGGTGGAGACGACGATCGCGGCGATCCGGCTGTCGGCGACGGTCACCGGCCCCAGTCCGCTGACCGAGTCGCCCCAGGGGTCGCCGAGCGAGAGCAGGTCGCCGCCGATGCGCCGCGAGAGGTCGGTGAGGATGACGATGTCGACGCCGATGGTGACGATGGTCTGCACGTGTGCGGCGTGCGGGTCGGTCCCGCCGGCGTGGAGCAGGAAGCGGTCCATGGCGCCGGCCACGGCCGCGGTGACCAGGACGGCCACGGCGAGGGCTCCGGCGAAGCCGAGGTCGTCGTGGAGTACGGCCGTGAGGTAGCCGCCGAGCAGCAGCAGCGAGCCGTGGGCGAAGTTCATGACGCCGGACGCCTTGAAGATGATGACGAAGCCGAGGGCGACGAGGGCGTAGACCGCGCCCAGGGCGAGGCCGTTGAAGATGTTGTCCAGGAAGGTGGTCATGCCGCGTCCTCCGCTTCGGCCCCGGTGCCCAGGTAGGCGCGCAGCACCTCCGGGTCGCGGCGGACCTCGTCCGGGGTGCCGTGCGCGATGACACGGCCGAAGTCGAGGACGGTGACCTCGTCGGCCAGGCGCATCACCAGCCCCATGTCGTGCTCCACCAGCACCACGGACAGGCCGAGTTCCGCGCGTACGGTGTGCACGACCTCGACCGTGCGGGCGCGTTCGGCCGCGTTCATCCCGGCGACCGGTTCGTCCAGCAGCAGGACGCTGGGTTCCAGGCACAGGGCGCGGGCGAACTCCACGCGCTTGCGGTCGCCGTAGGAGAGCAGGGCGACGGGGCTGTCGAAGTGCGGACCCAGGCCGGTGAGTTCGGCAGCCTCACGGGCCCGGGCGAGTTGTTCGCGCTGTTCGCGCCGCGCGTGCGGCAGGCGCAGCGCGCTGGCGGTGAAGCCGGCCCGGGACAGGGCGTGGCGGCCGAGCAGCAGGTTGTCGGCGACCGTGCCCTGGGTGGTGACGATGTTCTGGAAGGTGCGGGCGACGCCGAGGGCGGCGATGCGATGGGGGGCGAGCCGGGTGAGGTCGGCGTCCCCGAGCCGTACGGTGCCCGTGGCCGGGCGGCACAGCCCCGACAGGACGTTGAAGCAGGTGGACTTGCCCGCTCCGTTGGGTCCGATGAGCGCGTGGACGGAGCCCGGGGTGACGGTGAAGGACACCGCGTCCAGGGCGGTGAGTCCGGCGAACCGGACGGTCACGTCCGTCACGGTGAGCGGAGGTGGTGCGGTGGTGCGGGTGGTCACGCGGCTCCCTGCCCCTCGGTGGTTCCGGCGGCTCTGGTGCTCTCGCCGGCGGCCGTGGTCTCTGTGGTGGTCTCTGGGGTCTCTGTGGTGGTCTCTGGGGTCTCTGCGGTGGTCTCTGTCGTCTCGCCCAGGTACAGGCGCCGTACGGCGTCCGTGCGGGCCAGTTCGTCGGCGGGCCCGGAGAGCCGGACCTCGCCGACCTCCAGGACGTGGGCGGTGTCGGCGAGGGACAGCGCCATGCCCGCGTTCTGCTCGACGAGCAGGACGGCGGTGCCCTGGGCGTTGATCTCGCGGACGACCTCGGCGATCCGGTAGACCATCTGCGGGGCGAGGCCGAGGGAGGGTTCGTCGAGCAGGAGCAGGCGGGGTGCGGCCATCAGGGCCCGGCCTATTGCGAGCATCTGCTGCTCACCGCCGGAGAGGAGCCCGGCGGCCTGCCTGGTGCGTTCGGCCAGGCGCGGGAAGAGCGTGAAGACCCGGTCCCGGGCCTCGGCGACCTGGGCCGGGCGGCGCCGTCCGAGGCCGAGGCCACCGGAGCGCAGGTTCTCGTCGACGGTGAGCCCGGCGAAGACCCGGCGGCCCTCGGGGACCTGGACGACCCCGGCGCGCACCGCGGCGACCGGATCGCGCCCGTCGAGCTCTGTGGCGCCGTAGCGGATACGGCCGGCCGTGATCGCGCCGCGGTGCAGGCGCAAGGTGCCCGACACCGCCCGCAGCAGGGTCGTCTTGCCCGCGCCGTTGGCGCCGAGCAGGGCGACGACCGAGCCGTGCGGGACGGTCAGGGACACGGAACGAAGGGCGGACAGGGCGCGGCCGTAGGTCACGTCGAGGCCCTCCACGCGCAGGGCGCGCTCCTCGTCCGGTGGTGCTTCGGGCATCACGGCTCCTCGGGTCCGTGCCTGGGGCACGGGGGCTTCGGGGGAAGGGCAGCTCACGACAGCACGGGCGCGGGCGCGAGGTACAGGTGTTCGGGCGGGGTGGCTGCGTGGTCCCAACGCGGGTCGGCGGGCATTGTGCGGCTGCCCAGCTGGAGCGGCCGGGCGCGGCGCCGGGGACGGACTGCCGGCCAGTGGGTGGCGACGCTGGGCACCGCTATGAGGAGGGGTGTGTCCCGCCATGCGGAAGAGGGCTCCGCCATGTGGAAGGGGCTCCGCCATGTGGAAGGGAGGTGTCCCGCTACGCGGAGTGGTGTGCGCGGTGCCGGTTGTTCCGGGAGCGCTGTCAGGTGGGCACGGGGACCGTACGTGGCGTGTGCCGTGGCCCGGGCGGGGCGCGGAAGCCGGGAGGCCCCGCGGCCCGCGCGGCAGCGGTGGCGGGATGCCGGTCCGCCGCGCGGCAGCGGTTGCGGGATCCCGGTCAGCCGCGCGGCAGCCGGCGCGCCGTCAGGGCGAGGCTGATCTCCACCACGTCGAGCGGGCGCGCCAGGGAGCGGCCGATGAGCTGCTCGCAGCGGCGCAGCCGGTTCAGGACGGTGTTGCGGTGGCAGTAGAGCCGTTCGCCGGCACGCTGGGCCGACCCCTCGGACGCGAACCAGGCGACCAAGGTGTCCAGCAGTACGTCCCGGTCGGCCGGTTCCAGCCGCAGCAAGGGGCCGAGCACCTGCTCGGTGAGGGACGCCCCGAGCTCCGGGCAGGAGGCGACCAGCGCCTCGGGCAGGTGCTCGGTGAGCCGGACCGTGCCGCCCTCGGGCGGGCAGATGCTCAGGGCCAGGTCGGCCAGGCGGCGGGCGTCGCCGACGGCGGCGAGCCCCGTCACGGCGCTGCCGACGCCGATCCGGTACCCGGCCGCGCCGTCGGCGGGCAGGGCCGGCGCTGCCACGGCGTCCTCGTCCTCGTCGCCGACCAGGACGATGCCGTAGTCCACTTCCGCTCCTGAGTGCCAGTACGCGGTCGTGCCGGACGGGACGGTGGTGGGCCGGAGGCCCGTGGAGTCCTCCGGGCGGCCGCCGGCGACCGCGACGACCACGTACCGGCCGTGCTCCGGCAGGCGCAGTCCCTCGGCGGTCTCCGGCAGGTCGGCGATCCGGCTCGTGCCGTCCAGGAGGGCCGCCGCGAGCAGCCGCACCCGGTTCTCGCGCCGCCACGCCAGCTGCCGCTCGGCCTGCCGGTAGGCGTCCGCGACGAGGGTGCAGTGCTCGTCGACGAAGTTCCACACGTCGGTGGCCACGTGCACCAGGAGCCGGACGTCCTCGGGCTCCGAGCGGGAGGTCTCCTCGACCAGCCGCTGCCACACCAGGGACCCGCCCAGCCGGAACGCGTGGAGCAGGGCGTCCAGCGGCAGGCCCTGCTCGGCCCGGGCGACGCCGATCCGCCAGGTGCAGCGGTGGGCGGCTTCGCGGGTGCCGCGCGGGTCGAGCAGCGAGGTCACGCTGTGCCGCAGCGAGCGGTACACCTCCTGCCAGGTGCCCGCGTGGTCGTTCTCCAGCACGCTCCGGTACGCCGGCTCCTGCTCGCGCAGGACCGCCAGCAGCCGGTCGGTCAGCTCCGGCAGGTCCTCGAGCAGGATGCGGGCCGCCCGGTGCAGGACGCGCAGCGCGTCGGCGTCGATCAGCGACCGGATGCGTCGTGTCCGCGGTCGCGGAACGGGCATCGGCCCGGTGCGGAACGTCGCGCGTGCGCGTGCGGCAGGATGCATCGCGGTCCTTCCCCAACTCGGCTTCCCGGCTGTGCTCCGACGCCGGGTGGCCTCGGCGGCGCCCGGCGGGTGCGCTGCCCGTGCGGCCCTCGCCACCCAAATCGTCCTGCACCGAAGAATGACATACCGTCCGGTCGGTCCCCAGAGTCGTGCGCCGCTCTTTTCCGTGCGGACCGCTGGGAACATCTCCGGGCGGACTCCCCGAGGCTCCCTCCGGGCGGACCACCAGGGCTCCCTTCGGGCGCACCGCCAAGATCCCGCCGGGCGCACCGCCAAGATCCCGCTGGGCGGACCAGCAGGGGACGTCTCCGGGCGACCACCTGAACCCCCGCCCGGCAGACCACCGAGGTCCCCGCCGGGCGGACCACCGGCGCCCTTCCGGGCCGGCCACCGGTAACACTCCCAGGCAGAGCACCAAGACCCCCGCCAGGCGGACCCCGGGATTCCCCAGGGCGGGCCACCGGCCCCCGGCACGCCACCGGGACCTCCTCAGCACGGACCGCTGAGCCCCTCCCGGCGGACCCCGCAAAGGCCCCCACCCGGCAAACCACTGAGGCCTCCGCCAGACAGACGACACTGTTGGCGAATCCTGGGACTGAACGTGACGTCGGCCTTCACGACCCGTTGTGGTCGTGAAGGCCGACGTTGTGTTGGGGGAGGGTGTCGGTGTCGTTGCACGCCAGGAAGATCGACGGGGTCCCCGAGGGGACGGCTCGGGTGGTGCGGGCTGCGTTTCCGAAGGGCAGTTTGGCGATGCGGATCCGTGACGAGTTGGGCGGGCTGTTCTCGGACGCGGACTTCGCCGGGCTGTATCCGAGCAGGGGGAAGCCGGCGTGGTCACCGGGCAGGCTGGCGCTCGTCTCAGTCATGCAGTTCGCCGAGGGCCTGTCGGACCGACAGGCCGCGGACGCGGTGCGCGGGCGGCTGGACTGGAAGTACTTGCTGGGGCTGGAGCTGGCCGACCCGGGCTTCGACCACTCAGTGCTCACCGAGTTCAGGGACCGGCTGATCGCGGGAGACGCCGGGTCGAGCTCTTGGACCGTGTCCTTGAGGCCGCTGCGGAGCACGGCTTGCTCAAGGCCGGTGGCCGTGCGCGCACGGACTCCACGATCGTGTTGTCCGCCGCCCGGCAGATCAACGGGCTGGTGCGGCTCGGTGAAACCCTGCGGGCCGCGTTGAACAGCGTGGCAGCCCACGAGCCGGAGTGGCTGGCTGAGTGGGTTCCGCCTGGATGGTTCAACCGGTACGCAATCCGGTTCGAGGACACCCGGTTGCCCAAGGGCGAAGGCCAAGCAGACCGACCTGATCGAGCAGATCGGCGCCGACGGCCTGAGACTGCTTGCCGCCCTGCACGCGCCCGACGCCCCCGCGTCCCTGCAGCTGCTTGGCCGGGTCCAGACCCTTCGGAGGATGTGGATTCAGCAGTACTTCGTCGATAACGGACATGTTCGTCGCCGGGACCTCAAGGACCGGCGGCCGGGCGCGGAGCGGCTGGTCACGCCCTATGACACCGACGCGCGGGGCAGCGTGAAGCGCGGCGTTTTCTGGGACGGCTACAAGGTCCACCTCACCGAGACCTGCGAGCCGGACCGTCCGAACCTGATCACCCACGTCGCCACGACCGACTCCACGGTCCCGGACGTGCGGCTGGTCGCCCCGATCCACGCCCACCTCGCCGAGCGCGGCCTTCTGCCCGATTGCCACCTGGTCGACGCGGGCTACGCAACGGCCAGGGAAGTGGTCGCTGCCCGCCAAAGGCACAAAGTGAACCTGGTGGGCCCGATCCTCGCCTCTACCAGCTGGCAGACCAGGGACGGCGGCTTCTCCCAGGCCGACTTCGCCGTCGACTGGGTGAACCGACAGGTGACCTGTCCCAAGGGCGTGATCAGCAGTCGTTGGATCACCCTCCGCCCGCAAGCGGAGTATGAGGCGATCCAGCAGGCACGAGCACAGGAAGACACTCAGGAGTGGAAGGAGCAGTACGCCCACCGGGCTGGTGTCGAAGGCACCATCTCCCAGGGTGTTCGAGCCTTCGGTCTGCGGCGATGCCGGTATCACGGCCTGGCCAAGACGCGGCTACAGCATCAGCTCACCGCGGCCGCGATGAACTTCCACCGCCTCAATGCATGGTGGAACGACACCCCCAGAGCCCGCACTCGCACATCTCACCTGGCAACCCTCCGGCCTGCCCAGTAGAACGATGTGCGTGCCGTCCCGATCGCTGATCGTGGCGCTGTGGAAATTCTGCGGGTACTCCTGACACAGCGGCGTCTCGTGCGCCGTCGGGCACCGCGAGCCCGTTCAGGCAGCCGTCCATGGAACACGGCAGATGTGCGTCGCCATGCCCTCTGGACACAGGGTCTTGATCACTGTCTTGCGGATCGCCCGCCACGTCCGCAAGGAGCACAGTAAGTGGACGCGCAGCTCTATGGGTTCCCGTGCGCCGCTGCTCTGGGCAGGATGTTCCACGGCCCACTGTTCCGCCAGGTGGTCGTACACGTCAGCGGTCGACAGCTCGCTGCCGGGAAAAGTGCGGACGATGGTCTCATCGACGATCCGGGCGCTCCGGGATCCCACAGCCTCCTCGACGAGTTTGGTGACCCATGCCAACCCCTGCTCGTCTGCGTACAAGCCAAATTTCAGGACGCGCGTCCTCATTGCATCAGGCCTTCGTGATCGTCGTTCTCGCCTCATGGCAGAAGGCGGTGGCGAACCAGGTGTAAACGGGAGCGAGTGTTGGTGATGCGGGCCATCCATTGATCGTCGCCACGAGTTGCCAGTAGCGCTCGGTGTGTGGGTCGGCGGTTGTCTGCAGGCGGGCGAGGAGCCAGCGGCGCAGATCGCCGTCGTCAGCACGCTCGAACGCGTAGCCGTAGAGGCCGCCCAGTGACTCGGCACGGGGTGCATCTTTGGCAAAAGCCGGGAGGATGCCGGCGGATACGGCTTCGTCGAATCGTTCACGCATCGCGTGGTTGAGAGCGTCCTGCAGGGCGCTGACGTCCTGCTGGGAAGGCTCTTGCGCTTGGTCCGCGGCTGTGCGGCGTAACGCGATACGGAAGTCCGCGTTCTGGCAGAGTTCGGCGAGTTCCACCCAGGCCTCGGCTTGTTCGGGCGCAGGATCATCGGGGAGCTCGGGAATGGCGGATCGCATCAGGGTCACGAACTCGGGGTTGTCGTCAAGGTCCCTGAACGCGTCGTCGATGAAGTCGGATACCAACTGGTGCCGTTCGGCCCGGCAAAGCGTGGCGAGTCGGTGCATGAGGTCCATCTCCTTGGTAGTGGGGCCGCGCCTGGCGACTGCTCGCAGTATTGCCCGGCGCAGGCGGAGAGTCTGGATCTGTACGTCCAGAGCGTTGGCGTGTACTTCCGCGACTTCCGATATGGATGCCTCCCGATCCAGCACCTTGCGCACGGTCGCCAGGTCCAGCCCGAGATCGCGAAGGGTGCGGGCCAGGTCCAGGCGTGCGAGTGCGTCGAGGCCGTACAGCCGGTAGCCCGCGGGACTCCGGTCGGTTGGCGGGACGATGCCCTTGTCGGAGTAGAACCGGATGGTCTTCACCGTCAGGCCGGTCCTGCGGGACAACTCCCCGATGGAATAGAGCGTGTCGCGGTCCATGCCCCCAGCTTGCTGTCTCCCCCCACAGGAGACTCAACCGGGGCGCCAGGACTTCCTGCGGGGTAAAGGGCTCTGTACACCTTGTTGACCATGTGCCGGGCGGTGTCGCCCGCGACCACGGCGTCTCGGGATGGTCCCGGCGCTGCCCGACTCGCTTTCAGCCAGATCCGTCGTCCAGCGCCGCACCCTGGCACGCTCGTCCAGCGGAGGGCGTCGATCGCCTCGAAGCGTTCGGCATCGTCCGGTATGAAGGCGAGGACGCAGTGGATCTTGTGGGAGACGCCCTCAAACCGCCGGCGGCGGAACCGGCGGTAGGCGGCAAACGGGTAGCTGCGGACCCCGCTCAGGGACAGCCTCAGGTCATCGGCATGGATCTGTAACGAGACATCGACGCCGAACAGGTCCTCGCCGGAGCCGGATGGGCGCCGCCCATCTGCTGCATCGGTTCGATCGAGCCGACACCGCCGGGCGACAACAGGGCAAACGTTGCTTGATACAGCACTAGTGATCACCAGCCTCCGTTGGCGCAGGAAATTCGCCAACGGTGTCGGTGAACCACCGGGGGTCCTCCGGGCGGACCACCGGGAACTCCTCAGCGCGGGCCGCCGGGGCCTCCCCCTGGCGAGGGCTCAGCGGCTCTCCTGGTCGACCATGCGGGCCAGTTCCATGCGGGAGCGCACGCCGAGGGCGGCGAAGACATTGCGTAGGTGGTAGTCGACCGTGCGGGTGCTGACGGCCAGCCGCTGGGCCACCTCCCTATTGGTGGCGCCCTCGGCCACGTAGCGCGCGATACGCAGCTGCTGAGGCGTCAGCCGCGACAGCCCTCCCGCCGTCTCCGTCACGGACGCGGCTCCGTTGGCGCGCAGCTCGCCCCGCGTCTGGTCGGCCCACGCGCCCGCGCCGCAGCGCTCGAAGCCGACCAGGGCGGCTCCGAGCCGGCTCCGGGCCTCCCGCAAGCGGCGGCGGCGCCGCAGCCACCGGCCGTAGGGGAGCTCGGTGCGGGCACGTTCGAAGTCGCCGCCCCTTTCGTCGTGCAGGGCCAGCGCCCGCAGGTAGAGGTCGTCGGCGCGGTCATCGGGGGCCAGCAGGGCGCGGCAGCGGGCGAGCTGGGCCGGCGCGTGCGGGTCGACCCCGAAGGCCGCCCACTGGGCGAGGTCGGCGAGGACCGTACTCGCGTCCTGGGGGTGTCCGGCCAGCACCGCGGCCTCCACGTAGCAGGGGAGGGCCAGCATCCACACGGCGAAGTGGCCGCGCCGGGGGCCGGGCCCGACGAGCGGGCCGAGCCGGTCGTAGGCGTCGAGGGGACGGCCGCGGGCCAGGTCGGCGCGGGCGGTGGCCCACTCCGCGAGGGTCGCCGTCTGGGCCAGGCCGTGACGGCGGGCGGTGGTCAGGGCCGCCGAGGCGTGGCGCGCGACCGTGGCGGTGTCCCCTTCGATGGAGGCCGCCAGGGCGAGCATCGCGTGGTGGCTCGCGGCCGTGTTGCGGTACCCGGCCGCCAGCGCGGCCCGGACACCCTCCTCGGCATGGGTGCGTGCCTGTGCGTGGCAGCCGGCACGCAGTTCGCCGTAGGCCAGGTATTCGAGGGCCCGGGCCTCGGCCGCGGAGCAGTCCGCGTCCCGGGCGGCGGCGAGGGCGCGGGCCCCGGCGGCGCGGGCCGCGCGGACGTCCCCGAGCAGCAGGGCAGCCGCCGCGGCGCGCAGCAGGCGGTCGGTCCGGCCGTCGGTGCGCGCCTGGTCCAGCACGCGCCGCAGCGGTCCGGAGGCACGGTCAGGGGTCCGGGCGAGCAGGGCTCGCATGCCGTCGCGGTAGTCCCGGATGAACGCGTCGCGGGCCCACCCCGGACCCGGCCCGCCGGACGGCTCGGGCCGACCGCTCTCAGTCTGAGGAACAGTGGCGTCCGTGGTGCCGGGTGATGGCCGGCGGTCGGTGCCTCGTCCGGTCGTCGGAGCACCGTCCTGGTCGGCGGCGACCTTGTCGGTGGCGGCGACCTTGTTGGTGGCGGCGCCCCTGTCGGTGGCGGCGGCGGTGACCAGTCCGGCATACCCGCCTGCGCGCCCTGCGGTGTCCGTGCCGTCGAGGGTGGTCAGACAGAGCGTGACGTCGCCCGCCGCCCAGGCGGCGTCCACGGCGGCGAGGCGTGCGGCCTCGGCCCCGTCCGGGGCGTCGGCGGCCAGCAGGGACGCGGCCAGCAGCAGGGACGCGCGGGCGTCACCCACCGGCCCGTCGAACAGCTGCCGCCTCCCGCGCGCGAGCGCGGCACGGCCGCGGTCCGCGGCGGCCGGCTCGGCGCTGTCTCCTCCGTTCCGGCCCCCTGCGGGGGGAGCCGTCCGCACCCGGCTTCCGTCTCCGTTCATTCCCGGGAGGTTACTTGCGCGTACTGAAGACCGGAAGGCTGACGTCCGCGCAGCCTCGCGCACACATCCGCGGATTCACCTGCGCGTTGACCGGGCACGGCGGGTGGACGGATTGTGCCGGCGCCCAACGGCCGGTCGTCTCGGCCGTGCCCCGGCACCGGCGGCGGACGCGTCGCACGCGCCCGCCGCCGGTCCCCTCGTTGCCGCGGACGCGCAACCGGGGGCTCGGCGCGTCAGGAACCGTGCGGGCAGTTGCCCCGGTACTCCTCGATGGTCAGGCTCGGCCGGGGCAGGGGGCACAGGAACTGCTCGTAGCGGGTGTCGTTGTCGATGAACCGCTTGAGCCAGGAAATGCTGTACTTCGCGATCGTCGTGTTCGACGAGTTGGGCGTGAAGTGCGTCGCCGAGTTCAGCTCCAGATAGCCCCGGTCGAGCGAGGAGGACAGGCTCGAGTAGAAGGGTTCGGCATGGGACGCGACGGGGGCGATGGAGTCACCGTCGGCTCCGAAGATCAGGGTCGGTGTGGTGACCTCGGGCCAGGTCTTGTCGAGGTTCCAAGGGGTCAGCGGGATCGCCGCCTGGAGGCCGGGACGCGACTTGGCGGCCTCCAGGCTGCCGCCACCGCCCATCGAGTGGCCCATCACGCCGAGGCGGGAGGCGTCGACGCGGCCGCGCACCGAGCTGCGCTGGGTGAGGTGGTCCAGCGCGGCCAGGAGCTGACGTCCGCGGGAGTCGGGCTGGTCGCCCGTGGTGAGCGTGTCGATGGTGAACACCACGAAGCCCTGCGAGGCCAGGCGCGGTCCCAGCCAGGCGATCGACGACTCGTAGGCGGTGTAGCCGGGCGAGATGGCCACCGCGCCGAACGTGCCGTCGCTGGTGCTCGTCGGGTAGTAGATGGTGCCGCCGCCGAATCCCGTGACGGACAGCGCGGAGACGGACGTCTGCGACACGGCGTACGGGCCGCGCAGCGCCTCGATGCTGGATGTGGTGGGGGCCGGGCCGCGCTCGTAGGGGTTGTCCGCGGCGTGGGCCCCCGGGCCGGCCAGGGGTCCCAGACCGACGAGGACGGCGAGCGCCGCGGCGGCGCCGACCAGTCGCCCGGTCCGGTGCCGGAGGGAGCCGGAGGCATGGGCTGGTGAGCCGGAGAGATGGGCGGGTGAGCCGGAGGGATGGGCGGCTGAGTCGGTGTGAGGGTGGAGTCGCACGACGAGTCCTCTCTGTCGTGGCGGCGACTCGTGTCACGGGCACGCGGGACCTGGGGAGTCCGCAGCGTGCCCGCCGAGGGCACCGCCATCGGGCTGGCCGTGCCACTGTCGGGGACCGGCACCCGCGCGCGGACCGGCAATGTCACCGGTCACCTCGGGCCACGGGGGGTCACCTCGGGCCGCGAGGGGTCACCCCGTTGCCCGGCCTGGTCGCGAGGGACTCCCGGAAACGCTCTGGCTCACGGCCACGTCGGTGTGCAGCAGATGGTGGTCCGAGTACGCGCTGGGTTGGACGCGGTGCCTGAGCGGGGCGAAGCCTCGCAGGAAGACGTAGTCGAACTTGAGGTGCCAGTCGGTGGTCACCTCACACGTGCCGGCGGGCGAGGGACGGCACTGCGGGTCCGCATCCGTGGCCAGTGCCCACATCCGGGCGAGTTCGGGAGCATCCGGCACGGCGTTGAAATCGCCGAGCACGATCGCGCGGTCGTGCCGGGCGACCTCGGTCGCCAGTACCGTCGTCTGGTCCGCGCGGACTTCTTCCTGACGTCGTTGGGCGAGGTGTGTGTTGAAGACGCGGACCCGCTGGCCGCCCACCGTGGTCGTGACCGCCATGTACCCACGGTCCTCGGATCCGCCGTCGGGGTATTCCACGTGGACGCGGTCCGTCATCGGTGCCGCCGAGAGAACCGCCTGGCCGAAGGACCCCGGATTCCACGGCAGTCCTCCGCAGCGGCCCCAGTCCTGAAGAACCATCCCGTACCGCACGTGGTAAACGAGTCCGTGAAGGCTTTCCAGGTAGTCCCGGATCCTCTCGACGTCACGCACGCACGCTTCCTGAAGACCGATGACCTGCGGCGCGTACGCGGCGATCTCCGCCGCCCGGTCGACGTTGCTCACCTCGCAGGGATTGCAGATGTTCCACGTCATGACCCGGTTCGGTACGGCATCCCTGGCGGCAGCGACGGGCAGTGACCTGCCGAAGACGGGACCGCCTGGTGCGCTGGGGCCGAGGAGCATCATGCAGACCACGGTCATGGCGCCCGCGAACAACCGCGTGGCCCTTCCGAACACCATCGCCTCCCCAGTGTCCCTGCACATGGCATCTGACGTCCCCCAGGCACGAGGTTATGGGACGGGAGCGACAGCAGTACATGCTTCACCCACTTCAGGCCGCAGGCACGAACTCATATCCGCTTACTGCCGCGTTGGCACCCTGACACCAACACATCGGGGCCGACGGCGGGCGCCTGACACAACACGGTGCGAACAACCGGCTCGACCTGTCCGTACTATCTCTACACGAAGGCACCCTGCGGCACGCGCGATGTCCTGCCAGGCCGGCCGAGACCTCGCCCCCCGGAGAAAGCTTCGCCCGCAGTACGGCCACACGCCGAGGAAAGGTCAGCACCATGCCCGAGACAACAACTCCCGCCACCGAACTGGCATCCCAGTACATCGCCCAGGTGACCGGCGACCTGGAGGCCAACCTCAAGGAGCAGGAACGGATCAGTGCGGAGATCGCCTCACTGCAGGAGCAGCTCGTCGCCCTGCAGCGTGACCACTCCGTGCTGGTGAACATGCGCCAGGCACTCGGCATCGAAGCGGCCCCGGCCGAGTCCGCTGCCGAGAATCAGAGCGCCACGGTGCCCTCGCCACGGCGGAGGAAGGCCGGCGCCACGCCCGACGGGAAGCAGAAGGCACGCAAGTCCACCGCCACCCGTCCTCGGAAGAAGGCAGCCGGAAAGCCCGAGGCCAAGGCTGCGGGTGCCACGAAGGCAGCCGGAAAGCCCGAAGCCAAGGCCGCTGGGGCCACCAAGGCAGCCGGAAAGCCCGAGACCAAGACCGCGGGTGCCACCACGGCGGCCCAGCCCACCCTGGTCGAACTCATTCGCCTCCACCTCGCGGAGCAGAAGGAACCGCGCTCCGCCACGGAGATCTCCGCAGCGCTCAACCAGGCTCACCCCGATCGCGACATCGCGACCAAGGTCGTGCGCGTCACGCTCGAAGCACTGGTCGCCAAGAGCCAGGCCGAGCGCACCAAGCAGGGCCGGTCCGTCTTCTACACCGCCTCCGCGCCGGAGCCGACGGCCGCGTCCGACGCAGAGGCACAGCCGGAGAACGCCGGCAGCTGACGATGCGTCATCAGTGTGGCAGCACACACTGAATGACATCGCGGCGATGCCGGGGAGTCAGTGCGGCCGGCGGCCCGGTCAGGCCGACATGGCCTGCCTGCCGACGCAGGACGCGGTGGACGACCGTCGGCGCCTCTGGGTGCCGACGGCGTCGCACAACTCGCTCTCGCTCGCTGCCTGGCCGGCCACCCCCTCGCGGAGGCGCCGGGATCAGCTGCTGCGGGTGAAGAGCTTGTCCTGGGTGGAGCCGGTGGTGCACAGCTTCTTTTCCTCGGTCGTCATCTTGCGGGACTTGACCACGACCGCGCTGTGCTTGCCGTCCGTGCCGTTCGGGGCCGGGCCGGTGACCACGTCGGGGACGAACCAGTAGTAGTGGCCCCACTTGGGGTCGTCGTAGTGGGTCTGCCACGTGCCGGTTATCCGCTGCATCACCTGGGCGCGGGAGATCCAGCCGACTTCTCCGGGCCGGACGTTCACGGTGAAGGAACTCGTCTCCGTGTGCGTGCTCTGCCACGTGTAGTTGTACGTCGCGGTCACACTGGCCGTGATGATGCCCTCGATGCCTCCGCCCGCCGTGACCGAGCCGCCCACCGAGTGGGAGGAGCCCACGGTGTCGGCCCAGGACATCGACTGGGAGGCGGACGAGTCGGTGCAGTTGTAGAGCAGTTCGGAGACCTGGCGGGGCTCGCCGAGGTAAGCCTGGCCGACAGCCGGGGAGTTGAAGGTGCACTTGCCTTCCCCGGACGCGCAGTCGGCCATGATCTGCTCCGCGGTGGGCTGCTCCTCGGCCGCGGCGGGCACGGCCGTCGCGATCACCCCGAGAGCGGTCGCCGTCAACGCCAGCGTGCGGCTGCCGTAACGCAGTGTGCGGTTCTTCGTCATGGTGGTGCCTCTCACCCTTGCATGGGGGGACAGTGACCACACCCTCCCTGTTACAGGAGGGTGTTTAGTCACCGCCTGGTGCCCATGAGGCTCACGTAAACCGCAGTTCATCTACACCAAGGGAAAGCAAAGTTGTAATTGATTTCCAGAAATGATGAAGAGTCAACAGAGCGGACGGAGCCCGGAGTTGGGGAGCGCCGACCAGGTCAGTTGAGGGGGTCGAGGGTGAGGTAGGCCTGGCGCGGGTTGCCGTCGTGCACGAGGGACTCGTGGTGGCCCACGTCGTCGAAGGCGAAGGCGTACGCCTTGCCGTCGGCCATCTGGGCGTGGATCTTGCGGGCGTAGTGGTTGGTGACGTTGTCCTTGTAGAAGGCGTCGGCGCTGGTGTCGGGCTGGTTGGGGTTGGCCAGCAGGGTGGAGCGGTTGAAGCCGGCGCACAGGGTGCGTGAGATCGGCCCGCGGACCTGGTCGTTCGGCGCGTCGAGCTTTCTGTGGCAGCCGAAGACCGAGGAGGCGTCCGGTTTCTCGAAGCTGGTGACGGTGGCGCCGGCGCCGTCGGTGAAGCGCATGACGTTGCCGGAGACGCGGCCGAAGTACCTGATGTCCGGCCGGTCGGCGAACGGGGTGACCGTCAGGGTCGAGGCGGAGTACTTCTGCCAGACGCGGTTGACGTAGTCGTCCATGACGGTGGCCGGCAGTGCGCCGGTCTCCAGGCCGTACAGCGGGGACAGGGCGCGCAGTACGGTGCCGTCGGGGCGGGTCTGGATCAGGTTGGCCCAGCCTCCGGGCTGTCCTCTGAGCGCGTTGAAGAAGCCGTGGTAGCCGCCGGGCTTGAGGCGGCCGGTGGATGCCGTGGTTCCGTCGGCTCGCTGCACTCCCACCGCGTACGGTGCGGAGAACATGTCGACCTGTGTGCTGTTGATCCACAGGCCCGCGTCGTTGAGGGTGTACTCCGACCAGTTGAACAGGATGTTCCGGTTGGGGTCGGCCGGGTTCTGCACGGCGGGCTGGACCAGGCCGCCGGTGGTGAGTCTGAACACCAGTTTCTGGCCGTAGGAGAAGTACACGCGGCCGGAGAACTTCGGCATGCGGATCGTTGTCGACTGGCCCGCCGCCGGGCCCGGGATCGACGCGTCGGGGGCGGGAGTCGGCGGGTTGCCACCCGCCGGCCAGGGGTGGAAGGTGCCGTTGGCGTCGGCCCAGCCCTGCCGCCCGGTCGACAGTTCGGTGCCGAGGTTGTAGATGTACACCTGCTCGCCGCGGGCCGAGTTGTTGGTGATCTTCAGGGGGATCGTCGCCGGGACGGCGGCGTGGGCCGGCGTACTCGCTCCGGTCGCGAGAAGTGAGCCGGTCAGGACCGTCGCGAGGGACAGCCCGACAGCCGTGAGGCTGCGTCTGAAAGTGCGTAGCATGCTCTGTCTCCGTTCGACAGGTGGCCGATCCGGGAAGGGGTGAGAGCGCTCTCAGAGCGTGCCGCTTTGGTCCGGACCTGTCAATGCGTCGGTACGGATGCCCAGTTGTGTGTCCCCTGGCCGGGCGTGGCTGTCCGTGACGCCGACCGCCTGGGGGCGGCTGGGGGCGGCGTCACGGACAGGGAGTCAGTGCCCGAGTGCCCGGTCGGTCTCCTCGCGCAGGAGGCCGACGTAGTCGCGGGTCCAGGCCTCGATCGTGGTGCGGTCCCACAGGTCGGCCGAGTACTCGACGAAGCCCTTCAGTTCGTCGCCGGCCGGGACGAGGCCGAAGGTCAGCAGCGTGCGGGACGCCGCGGGGGCCAGGTCCTCCACCGCTGTGGTCAGGCCGGGCAGTTCCACCTCGGCGTCCAGGGAGCTCTGGTACGCGAAGCCGACGTCCAGCCGGTCCGGTACGTCGACGCCCGTGCGCTCCTGCAACGCGGGGGCGATCCGGCGCACCGGCATGGCCTGGTCCATGCACTCCACCGCCGTACGGGCGACGCGGTCCGTCAGGGCGGCGAAGGCACCGGCCGCGCCGCCCCGCACCGGCAGCGCGAAGCCGGAGATCGTGCAGGCCAGCAGGGATTCGAATGCGCGGCGCTCACGGTTGGCGTAGGAGATGTTGAACACCACGTCGGACTGCCCGGACTTCTGCGCGAGCAGCCGGCCCAGGGCGGCCGCGGTGACCACGAACGGCGTCGTGCCCCGCTGCCGCGCGAGGCGTTCGACGGCAGTGCGCACTTCGGCGGGGACGGTGAACATCACGGCGCCGCCCCGGCCGCTGGGGTGCTCGGGCCTGGGCCGGTCCAGGGGCAGGCCGACCGTGAACGGCACGCCGTCCAGCTCGCGCAGCCAGAAGTCCAGCTTGCGTTCGTCGCCGGCCCCGTCGGCCTGTTCCCGCTGCCAACGGGCGTACTGGGCGGGCTGGCACTGCACGGGCGGCAGGGCGTGGGGTTCGCCCCGCAGGGCGGAGCCGTAGAGCGCGGCCAGTTCCTTCAGCAGCAGGCTGACGGACCATCCGTCGCACGCGGAGTGGTGCAGGACGAGGAGCAGCACCCAGGTGTGCTCGCCGGTGCGCAGCAGCCGCTGGGACATCGGTGTTCCGCGAGTGGGGTCGACGGGTGTTTCGGCGGCCCGGGTGCTCGCCTGGTCCAGGGCCCGTTGCCGCTCGTGCTCGGGGCGGGCGGTGAGGTCCTCGATCGGCAGCTGGACCGGGCCTGGCCGCAGTACCTGTTGTTCCCAGCCTTTCCCGCTGCGGGACAGGCGCGTCCGCAGTCCCTCGTGCCGTTCGGCGAGCTGGGTCAGGGCGGTGCGCAGGGCCGCGGTGTCCAGGTCTCCGGAGAGGGTGATCCGCAGGGCGACGTTGAAGACCTGCGGGAGGGGGTGTTCGGCGTGCACCGTGGCGAAGCGGGTCTGCTGGGCGGTGGCGGGTGCGCTGTGCTCCACCGTGCCGGGGACGTCGTCGGCCTCGGCGGCCGGGCTCGGGGTCATCTCCGTGAGCGTTTCGGCCAGGTGGGTCGTCATGGCCCGCAGGGTCGGCTCCTGGTAGAAGCTCAGCATCGGGTACTCGGTGCCGAACTCCTCCCGTACCTGGTTGACCAGCCGCATCGCGGTGATCGAGTGGCCGCCCAGGTCGAAGAAGGAGGCGTCGGCCGTGACGGTGTCGGCGTCGATGCCGAACTCGGCTGCCCACAGGCGTCGTACGCGCCGTTCGATGTCCGTGCGACGGCCGGACGCCGGGTCCCCGCCGGTGCCGCTCGGCCTGTGGCCCGGTGCCGTGGTGACGAGGTCGGGCGCCGGCAGCGCGGTGCGGTCCAGCTTGCCGTTGCCCGTCAGGGGCAGGGCGACCGGGATCCGCCAGGCGCGCGGCACCAGGTACTCCGGGAGCCGGGCGGCCAGTTCCTCGGCCAGGAGGTCGGCGAACGCCTGCCGGTCCTCGGCCGAGGCGCCGATCGGGTCGACGGGGACGGCGTAGGCCGCCAGATACGCCTCTCCCCGGTCGTTGCGCCGGGCCAGCACGGCCGCCTCGCGCACGCCGTCCAGGGCGTTGAGCACGCGGGACACCTCCTCGGGCTCGACCCGGAAGCCACGGATCTTGACCTGGTCGTCGGCCCGGCCGCAGAACTCCAGTTTTCCGTCGTCCCTCCAGCGGACCAGGTCGCCGGTGCGGTACGTGCGGGCGTCCGGGCCGCCATCGGGGTCGGGCAGGAAGCGCTCCCCGGTCAGTTCGGGGCGGTGCAGATAGCCGCGCGCGACCCCGGGGCCGCCGACGTACAACTCCCCCGTCGTGCCCACGGCCACCGGGCTGCCGACGGCGTCGAGCACGCTCAGCGTCACGTTGTCGACGGGGCGCCCCAGCGCGATGGGGCGGGCGGGGTCCTGCTCGCGCGGGGACACGGTCTCGGTGGTGCACAGGACGGTGACCTCGGTGGGCCCGTACACGTTCACCGTCTCGTACGGCGCCTCGGGCCGCGGGCGTGTGCGCAGGGCGTCGCCGCCGAGCAGCAGGTGACGCAGTGGTGGCTGGTCCGCCGGAGGCAGGCGGAGTACTTGTTCGCCCAGGGCGGTGGGGAGGATGGAGAAGGTGACGCCCTGCTCGGCGTACCACCGGGCCAGGGCGAGCGGATCCCTGCGCAGTTCCTCGCCGGCGATCGTGACCGACGCTCCCGCGGTCAGCGCCGGCCAGATCTCCAGCACCGAGGCGTCGAAGCTCTGGCTGCACACCACGGCACTGCGGTCGGCCGGGGTGAAGGCGAAACGCCGGTGCTGCCACTCGCACAGGTCGACCACGCCGTGGTGCGTCAGCACGACGCCCTTGGGGGTGCCGGTGCTGCCCGACGTGTACAGGACGCAGCACGCGGACCGGGTATCGAGGGCGGGCGGGGTGGAGGGGTGCGGGGCGGTGCGGCCGGTCGCGTCGGGCGGTACGACAGTCACGTGCCCGGGCAGGTTCAGCGCTGCGGCCTCGTCGAGCGCGGACACCACAGTCCCGGCCCCGCACTCGGCGATGACCTGCTCGGCGCGTGCCCGCCCCAGGGACGGGTCGAGCGGCACGTAGGCGCGGCCCGCCTTGAGCGCGGCGAGCATGGCGACGACGAGGTCGACGGAGCGTGGCAGCCACAGCGCGACGACGTCCGTGTCACCATCCGCCGTGGTGTGCCGGTCGCGCAGTACTGCGGCCAAGTGCCCGGCACGCTCGTCCAGTTCGCGGTAGGTGAGCCGGTTGTCGCCGCTGATCACGGCCGTACTGTCCGGTCGCGCGGCTGCCTGCCGGGCGACGAGCGCGTGGACGGTGGTGTCCGTGGGCGGGCGGGCCGGGCCGCGTTGCCAGGACCGTGGTACGGGCTCCCCCGCGGCGGCGGCCTCGACGGCGGCCGGGACGAGCCGCGACAGGGGGGCCTCGGGAGTGTCGACCGCGACGGTGAGCAGGTCCCGGAAGGTGGCGAAGAAGCCCTCGACGGTGTGCTGGTCGAACAGGTCGGTGTTGTACTCCAGATGGCAGCGGATGCCCTGCGGCTGGTCGGTGAAGTAGACGGTGAGGTCCGTCAGCGCCTTGTCAGGACCCGCGTCCAGCGGTGTGGCCTCGATGCCGGGCAGCTCGAAACGGAACGGCTCGGCACGCTGGAACTCGGCGAACGTCTGGAACACCGGTGTCCGGTCGACCGCCCTGGCCGGGGCGAGTTCCCGCACGACCTTCTCGAACGGCACCCGCGCGTGGTCGTACGCGTCGAGGGCGACCGAGCGCACCCGGTCCAGCAGCGCGGTGAACGCCGGGTCGCCGGACAGGTCGAAGCGCAGCGCGAGGGTGTTCACGAAGAATCCGAGCACGTGCTCGGCCCGCTCGGTCCGGTCCGAGAACGGGGTGCCGACGACGATGTCCGTCTGCCCGGTGATCCTGTGCAGCGTCGCCGCGTATCCGGCGAGCAGCGTCATGAACAGGGTGGTGCGGCGGCCCCGGCTCAACTCGCGGAGCATGCGGGAGAGTTCGGGGTCGAGCGTGTGGAACGCCGCCCGGCCGTTGGAGGTCATCGGCGACGGGCGCGGCCGGTCGGTGGGCAGGGCGAGGACGGGCAGGTCGCCGCCGAGGGTACGGCGCCAGTGGGCCAGGTCCGCTTCGGCCTCGGGGCTGTTCGCCGACGCCGCCTGTTCCCTCGCGTGCTGGGCACAGCTCCAGGTGAGGACTGGAAGGTCGGGGGTGGTGCCGTCGCGTTCGGCCCGGTAGAGGGCGGACAGGTCGCGGGCGAGAATGGTGGCCGAGGCCGCGTCGACCACGATGTGGTGCAGGGACAGGACGAGGACGTGCTCCGCCTCGGCGAGCCTGACGAGCCGCGTGACGAACAACGGGCCTTCCGCCAGGTCGAAGCGGCGAGCGCTCTCGGCCGCCAGGACGTCCTGGAGCGTGGTCCGGGCGTTGCCGGTGCCGTCCACGACCTCGAAGTCGGGTTCGGCGGACGCCCGTACCAGCTGACGCGGCTCACCGCCGGTCTCCCGGAAAACGGTGCGCAGGCCCTCGTGCCGGGCGACGAGGCCGCGTAGTGCCGCGTGCAGGGCGGATACGTCGAGGGGGCCGTCGAGGCGGACCGCCTTGACCTCGTTGTAGGCGGTACGCCCGGGGAGCAGGCGCTCCAGGAACCAGATCCGCTCCTGGCCGGGCGACAAGGGGGCGGCAGTGAGGACTGGTCCGGCAGTGGACGGCCGGCGGTAGTGGCGGCGTAGCGCGTCCAGGCGGGGCAGGCCCGAACGCAGCTCGTCGGGTGCGACACCGAAGTCGACGAGCGCCACGATCTCGTCGGCACCCGCCGCGGTCACCGCGTCCACGACCGGGCGGACCGTGTCCACCGTGCCGATCAGGGCCCGCTGGTCGCAGTAGCGGCCGTAGGCCCGGTGGAACACGGCCTCCAGATCGTCCTCGCTGAGCGCGGCCAGATCGACGCTGTGCCCGAGGCTGTTGGTGACGCCGCTGAACAGGGACAGGGACGCGCGCATGTAGCGGGACAGCGGTCCGTACGCCTCCGTCCTCGCGGTGTCGTGGTCCTCCGCGAGGTAGGTGTGCAGCAGGACGGCCACCCGCCCGGCGTCCGGGTCCAGGCCGTGCCGGGCCCGTGCGCTCCGGTAGCGGGCGATGTTCTCCCCGAGCTGTTCGACGCTCTGGGTCATCAGGTTGGTGACGATGCCCAGGCCGTGACGGGCGGCCAGTTCGTACGAGGCGGGGTTGCCGACCACCGCGGTGTACATGGGCGGATCGTCCTGCACCGGCCGCGGGAAGAGCCGCAGGTCGGCGGCCTCGCCGTCACCGGTGGTGCGGCGCACCGCCTCTCCGCGCCAGAACCTGCGCACCTCCTCCAGCTGTTCGAACATCAGCTCCTTGTGCCGGCCGAAACGGTCCGGGAAGAAGGCGAAGTCCTTGGAGCTCCAGCCGCTGGCGACACCGATACCGACGCGCCCGCCGGAGAGGTTGTCGACCATCGACCACTCCTCCGCGACCCGGATCGGGTCGTGGAGGGGCAGGACGACGGAGCCGGCGTTGAGACGGATGCGCTCGGTCTCACGGGACAGCGCGGCCGCGAGCACCGCCGGGTTGGGGAACAGGCCGCCGAAGGAGTGGAAGTGGCGCTCGGGCATCCACAGCGCGTGGAAGCCGTGCCGGTCCGCGAACCGGGCGACCTCCATCAGGAGTTCGTACTGGCCGTGTCGGGGGGCCGAGGCGTCCTGCGGGTAGTCGCCGAAGAAGTAGACGCTGAAGTCGGTGGTACGTGGGGCGGCTTCGGCTGTGCGTGGGGCGGCTTCGGCCACGCGTGCCGTGCGGGAGCCGGTGACCGCCGCGGTGTTCCAGGCCATGGACGCCACGGGGGCGGCGGATGCCGGCGTCGGCGCGGCGGCGGATGCCGGGTGCAGTACAGGTGCCGGGTCCGGAGACGGAGTCGGTGCCGGAGCCGGAGGCGCGGCCTTCGGGACCACGGACCGCCCGCCCGGGAAGAACCCCGCCGACCGCAGTTCACGCAGCGAGTCCCGTACGGCGTCGGCCACGAATTCGATGTCACCGTCCGAATGGGCCGTGGACAGGAAGAAGTTGCGCCACTCCCAGACGTGCACGCCGCGCAGCATCAGGTGGTGGTACAGGAGCTCCATGTCAGCCCGGTGCTCGAAGCGGAACTGGGAGCCGAAGTGGGTCATCCGCAGCGGGTACTCCTCGGCCTCGAAGAAGCCGTTGAGCGTCGCGGCCAGTTCCGCGGTACGCGCGTTCAGGCGCTCCTGGAGGCGCGGACTGTGCTCCTTGAGGTGCGTGAGGACGGCGCGGGCGGCGACCATCGACACCGGGTGCTGGATGTAGGTACCACCGAAGAACGTCGTGTCGGCGGGCGGGTAACTGTCGTCGCCGTACGACCAGTAGCCGCCGTCGACGCCGTCCATGATGTCGGCGCGGCCCGCGATGGCGCCGATGGGAAAGCCGCCGCCGAGGAGCTTGCCGTAGGTGGCGAGGTCCGGGGTCACGCCGTACAGCTCCTGCGCGCCGCGCTGGGCGGGGCGGAAACCGGTCAGCATCTCGTCGAAGAGCAGCACGATGCCGTGGCGGCGGGTCAGCTCCCTCAACTTGCGGACGAACTCGGCCGGCTGAAGCGAGGGGTGCCTGCTCTGCACCGGCTCCACGACGACCGCCGCGATGTCGTCGGCGTGCCGGGTGATCGCCTCCAGGGCGGAGTCGCTGCCGTAGTCGAGGACCAGCAGATCCGAGACGGAGGCCTGCGGGATGCCCCTGGAGACGGGCACGGTGATCTGGTCGGCGCCGCTGCCCGAGGCACGGCCGAGGACGTTGTCGGCGTGGCCGTGGTACGCACCCAGGAAGGTGACGATCTTGTCGCGGCCGGTGGCGGCGCGGGCCAGACGGATGGCCGCCGAGTTCGCCTCCGTGCCGGAGTTGGCGAAGGCCACGCGCTCCAGCCCGGTGAGTCCGGCGAGGAGTTCTGCCGCCTCGCCGGTCTCGATGGCGCGGGGGCCGAGCTGGATACCGCGGGACAGGTGCTCGCGCACGGCCTCGGTCACGAAGTCCGGCTCGTGGCCGAAGAGGAGGACGCCGAAACCCATGGTGATGTCGACGTACTCGTTGCCGTCGACGTCCTCCAGCCGCGCCCCGCTCGCCCGGCGGCCCGCGATCGGGTACAGCATCTCCTTCGTGCCGCTGCGGAAGCCGACCACGGCACGGCTGTCGGCCAGGACGCGGCGGTAGCGCTGGGCGATCTGCTTGGAGGTGGGCGTCCTGGCGGTGTAGCGGCGGACCAGGTCGTCCAGGTGCTCCTGCTGGGTGTGCGGGGAGGCGTCCCGCACCATGCCGGAGTTCCTCGCGACCGACACCCGGGGGCCGTGGACGCGGGCCGGTTCCGGGAATCGCTGCTCCTGGTCGGGGGTTCCGTCGCCGATCTGCCGGGCGATCCGCTGGGAGAGCTCCTCCATCGCGGCCAGGTCACGGTCCAGTGCGGCGGATATGCCGTTCAGCCCGCTCACTTGGCCACCCTGCCGTTGAGCCGATCCGTCACCGAGGCCGTCTGGAGCGCGAGCAGCTGGGAGAGCTGGGACATCATCTGGAGCTGTATCCGGGACATCTGCTGGATCTTGTCGGCCAGGTCCTCCAGCTCCTCGCGGGTCGCGTACTCCGGAGCCGGGGCGCCGGCGGCCGGGGCGGGAGCGGGAGCCGGTGCGGGCGCCGGTTCGAAAGTCGGTTCGGGAGCCGGGGCGGGTGCGGGAGGCGTGGCGGAAGCCGCTGCGGGCGCCGGAGCCGGCGGGGCAACCGCGGGCCCGGGGTCGGCAGCGGCGCGTGGCAGCGATGCGCCCACCCCGGTGGAGCCCACTTCGGTGGAACCCGCCCCGGTGGAGCCCACCGCCGTGCTGCCCACGTCCGGCATACGGGCCACGATGAACTCCGCGAGCCGCCGCGGCGTGCCCGTCTCCTCCAGCAGCTGCCGCATGGTCACCCTGACCTGGTGCTCCTGTTCCAGTTCCCGCAGCACGCTGATCATCTGCAAGGAGTCGGCGCCGAGTTCGAAGAAGTTCGCGTCACCGGCGATCGCCGACGGATCCCCGCCGAGATGCCGGGCGGTCGCCTCGACGATGCTGTGCAGTACTCGTGCGACCGCTGCCTCTTGCTGAACCACTTCGGCTCCCTTGCTCGCTGATGTTCCCGTGCTGAGGGCCGTCGGCGCCGGCCCCGTCCAGTGGTCCTGGTGCTGGAATCGGTATCCGGGCAGCGGGATGCGTCTGCCGCCGCTGCCGGCCAGGAGCGTCTCCCAGGCGACGTCCGCTCCCGCGCAGTGCAGCCCCGCGGCCGCACCCCAGAGGGCGCCGAGCCCGGTGCCGCGCCGCAGGGACGGCAGGGCCCGTACGTCGGGCAGCGCCCGGCGCGCCAGGGCGCTGAGGGTGGTGTGCGGCCCGGCCTCCAGCAGTACGTCGGGCTGCTCGGCGCCGATGGCGCGCAACGCCTCGTCGAAGCGGACGGGCTCGCGGGTGTGCCGGAGGAGGTGGTCCGTGTCGGGGATCCAGCCGGGCGGGCGGGTGACACCGTCCAGGGCGCTGACGAACGGGACCCGAACGGGCCGGAAGTCCATGTCGTCGAGGACTTTCCGGAACTCCTCCAGCATCGGTTCCATCAAGGCGGTGTGGAAGGCGCGGGTCACCGGCAGCCGCTGCCCGGGTGTGCCGCGGTCGTCCAGCAGTTCGCACGCCCGGTCGACGGCGGCCACGGGACCGGCGAGGACGTGGGCACGGTCCCCGTTGGACACGGCCGCCTCCAGTCCGGGAACCTCCGCGGCCAGGGCGAGGGCGCTCGCCCGGTCGAGCGGAGCGGCCACCATCGCGCCGGGCGCGCAGCGCTGCCGCATCAGCCGGCCGCGTTCGGCGGTCAGGCGCAGACCGTCCTCGAGCGGCAGGGCTCCGGCCGCGTACAGGGCGGCGTACTCCCCGACGCTGTGCCCGGTCACGGCGTACGGTTCGACGCCGCAGTCGCGCCACAGCCGGACGAGGGCGCACTGCAGGGCGAACAGCGCGGGCTGAGCGGTGTCCGTGCCCACGAGTGGCGCCTCCCCCGGGTCCTCCTCACACAGCGCCGCGAGCAGGGAGTCGCCGGTGAGGTCGCGGTAGTGCTGTTCGCAGGTGTCGAGCACTTCGCGCACTGCGGGGAAACGCGCGTAGAGGGCGGCGGCCATGCCGGGGTGGTGGCTGCCCTGGCCGGTGAACTGGAACGCCACGCGCGGGGTGCCCTCCCCTGGAGTCGTCCCCGTGGTCACCGCCGCTGTGGGGGTTCCGGCGAGCCAGGCGTCGAGGGCGTCGGCGAGGGCTGCCGGAGTGGAGCCGCGGGCCGCGAGGCGGTGGCGGCCGTGGGTGCGGCCGAGGGCGGCGGTGGTGACGAGGTCCGACAGGTGGGGCGCGGGTGGCTGCCGTAACCGGTCGCGCAAGGCCCGGGCGTTGTCCGCGAGGGCCTGGGGGCTGCTTCCGGAGACGAGCAGCACGTCGGGAGGCGCGGCCGAGCCGGTCCTGGGTGCGGGTTCCGGGGCCTGTTCCAGGATCAGGTGGACGTTGGTGCCGCCGACGCCGAGGGAGGTGAGGCCCGCGCGGCGGGGTGTGCCGCTCGCGGGCCAGGGCCGGGCGGTCCGGGGGATGTAGAAGGGGCTGCGGTCGAGGTCGATGAGGGGGTTGGGCTCGCTGAAGTTCGCCATCGGCGGGATCACGCCGTGTCGCAGGACCAGCAGGGTCTTGACGAGGCCGGCCAGTCCGGATGCGGCGTCGAGGTGGCCGATGTTGGCCTTGGCCGAGCCGAGGGCGCAGTAGCCGTCGCGGTCGGTGTCCTCGCGGTAGGCACCGGCCGCGCCTTCGAACTCGATGGGGTCGCCCTTGAGCGTGCCGGTGCCGTGCGTCTCCAGGTAGCCGATGGTGTCCGCGCCGACGTCCGCGCGTCGCAGCGCCTGGCGGATGGCGGCGTGCTGTCCCTGGGCGCTCGGCGCGGTGAACGCCGACTTGCCCGCGCCGTCGTTGCTGATGCCCCAGCCGCGGATGACGCCGTGGATCGTGTCGCCGTCGGCGACGGCCCGGGCCAGCCGCTTGAGTACGACGGCCAGGACGCCGGTGCCTCCCACGGTGCCGTCGGCGCCCGCGTCGAAGGCCCGCAGGCGGCCGGACCTGGACAGGATCGAGCCCTTGACGTGGCGGTAGCCCAGGACCTGCGGCACGTGGACGGCGGTGGCACCGACGAGGGCGATGTCGCAGTCGCCCATGAGCAGCGACTGCGCGGCCGCCTGCACGCCGACCAGCGAACTGGAGCAGCCGGTCTGGAGGTTGACGGCGGGGCCGGTCAGGCCCAGCCGGTAGGCGACGCGGGTGGCGGCGAAGTCGGCGTAGTTGCCGACGGTGATCTGCATGTTCGCCGCCCAGTCGGACGTGGGATGGCTGGGCAGGACGTTGTTGAGCAGGTAGTTCTGGAAGGTGTACAGGTGGTATCCGGTGCTGGCGTAGACGCCGACGCGGGCACCGCCGCGTTCGTCCGGGTAGCCGGCGTTCTCCAGGGCGTGCTGGGCGCACTCCAGGAACATGCGTTGCTGCGGGTCGGTGAGCCGGGCCTCGCGGGGGCTCATCCCGAAGTGCTGTGCGTCAAAACCGGCGATGTCGTCCAGCAGGCCGGAGGCGCCGACGAAGTCCTCCGCCTCGTACTCCTCGGCGGGGACACCGGCGGCGGCGAGTTCCCCGTCGGTGAAGCGGGTGATGCGGTCGGTGCCGTCCCGGATGATGCGCCAGAAGTCCTCGGGCGTGTCGGCGCCGGGCAGCCGGAAGGCCATGCCGATGACGGCCATCCGCGGGTCCGGGTCGCTGGCGTCCATCAGCCGCGTTCCTCCGTCATGGTCGGTGTGTCGCGGCCGGCGGCTTCTGCCGCGGGCGGGGCGGGTGTCGTCCGGCCCCGGCTGACCAGCCACAGGAGCAGTGCCGCGCACAGGGCGATCGCGAGACCGTGGAAGGCGGCCACCACCTGGAGCGGCGAGAAGGTCTCGAGGAGCGCGCCGCTGACCAGCATGCCCAGTCCGAAGCCGGTGTTCTCGGCCGAGGCCGTGAGCCCGAAGAGGCGGCCGCGCTGGTCGTCGGGGGCGGTCTGGAGTCTCGACACGTAGACGATCTCGGTGAATCCGTCGGCGGCTCCGGCGACGAGCGCGGCGATGACGGCCGGCACGGTCGGCAGCCCGCTGAAGACCACGATGAACCCGGCGGACATCACACAGGCGCCGAGCGCGAACGCCCGCTCCCCCGGTGTCCGCCCGGTCTTCTTGGTGACCCGGCCGATCACCTGCTGGGCGACGATGTTGCCGATGGCCCAGGTGGCCCAGAACTGGCTGATGAACGTGGCCGGATGGTCGGGGTCCAGGCCGCTGGAGTAGATGGGGAGGGCGACGTTGTGGGACGACGAGCCCAGCCCGTCGACCGCCCGGATGGCGATCATCGCCATCAGCAGCGGCGCCGTGCCCAGCAGCATCCGGGCCGTCCAGCGCGCGGCGCCGGAGTCCTTCGCGGAGCCGCCGCCCGCGGCCTCGGTGGCCGCCCTGGTGCGGATCGGAAGCAGGGACAGCACGGTCGCGGAGACCAGGAAGGTCCCGGCGTCCAGCGCGAACGCCGCCGCGTAGCCGAACTCCGCGACCACCACGCCCGAGGAGGCGAACCCGGCGATCATGGCGAGGGAACGCCCCGTCACCAGCAGCCCGTTGGCCCGGACCCGGTGCTCGGCGCCGACGATCTCGGGGATGCTGCTGCGCAGGGCCACCTGGGAGAGCGTCGAGCAGCCGCCCGTGACCACGGCCAGGACGTACAGCAGCCCCGGGCGCGTGCCGTCGGGGGCGAGCAGCAGCGACAGCAGGGCCACGGCCTGGCACAGGTCGGCGCCGACCATCAGGCGCTTGCGGTCGTGGACGGAGACGAGCCGCCCGCTCACCCAGCCGGAGACGACACTGGTCGCCAGGCGTACGGCCATGAAGAGGCCGGCGGCCAGCGCGCTGCCGGTGGCGTCGTAGACGAAGACGTTCAGCGCCACCATGTTCAGGTAACTGCCGTACGCCGAGATGCCGTTGCCCAGGACGAGCAGACGGAAGTACCTCATGCACCTTCCCCTGGTCTGCATGAAGGGTGTGACTGGAGTGAGACCGGGATGCCCTGCCCGCCTGCTCGGCGGCGCTATGGGATCCGGGCGGACGGCGGTCGCCGACGCGGTCGCCCCCCGCGACCGCCGGTCATGCCCCCTCGCAGGCCCAGCACAGAAACCATTCCCCCCAAGAGGCCGCCGGACGGCGGCCATCGGTCCGCAACCCAAGCAGATCCGGACAGGCGCGTTCAAGACTCCGAGACTGGTCTAGACGACTTTCGGTCCGGATTTGGCGATTTCGGAGCGCTCGGGAGCGGACCTGGGCCCCACCTGGCGTTCAGCGTCGCAGGTCCGCCTCGTTCGCCGCCGCGATGACGCGGTCGTGTTCGGTGCGGGTCAGCAGGTTCTCGGACAGCCATCGGCCCGCGAGGGTGCGTACGGCCCGTACGAAGTGGGCGGAGGTCGGGAAGGGGGCCTGCTGCCACAGGACGTCGAGGAAGGTCCGGCCGTCGGGGCGGGCGTGGTTCGGTACGCCCGAGTCGGACCCGCCGAACACGATCGCGGGTTCGGAGCGTCTGAAGTAGGCGTGGTAGGGGGCGTCGTCGCCGATGTGGAAGGGGGCGAGGGTCAGGTTGTGGGTGGTGAAGTGCAGGGGGCGGGTCGTGGGTCTGACCGCGTCGGCCAGGTCGCCGCGGAGGGTGAAGTCCTTGTAGAACGAGAAGGTGCGGAACTGTTGTTCCGGGCTCCGGGCTGTCAGGAGGAGCGGGCCGTAGAACAGTGACTGCACGGTCGGGTCGTCCAGGGCGCGTTCGATGCGCAGGCGGTAGGGCGTCGAGATGCGGACGCGATCGCCCCGGCGCCAGTTCCTGTTCAGGGTGAGGTAGGTGCCGGGCTCGGCTTCGGCCCGGTGCGGGGCTCCGTTGACGGTGACCGTGACGCCTGCCGTGGCCCAGGACGGGACGCGGAGTTTCAGGGCGAGCGGGCCTCCGCCCTCGCGGAAGGTCAGGGTGCGTACGCCCTCCGCGGGATAGTCGCTCGTCTGCTCGATGACGAGGCCGCGTTCCGGCCAGCGCAGAGTGGAGGCCAGGTAGAGGTTGACGTACAGGGCGTTGCCGTCGGCGGAGCGGAAGTAGACCGAGTCCTGGTACTTGGTGTGGTTCTCCATGCCGGTGCCGCCGCAGCAGGTGCCGGTGTTGCCGTACTGGCGTCGTACGCCCGGGCCCATGCCGACGAAGTAGGTGACCTCGGGGCTGTCGGTGCCGGGGGCGTCCCGGCGCGAGGCGAGGATGTGATTGGTCAGGCCCCGCTCGTAGTAGTCCATGTAGGCGGGGTCGGGGTCGTGGAAGAAGAGCTGCCGGCTCAGCTTGAGCATGTTGTACGTCGCGCAGGTCTCGGCGTTCTTGTCGTCCAGGGTGGCCGCGATGGCGCCGCGGGCGCGGAACATCTCGCCCTGCCCCGTGCCGCCCAGGGCGTACATGCGGGGGCCCGCGACCATGCCCCAGAAGTTGCGGGCCGCGGCGGCGTAGCTCTCCTCGCCGGTGTGGTCGAACAGGCGGAGGTAGCCGGTGAACTGAGGGATGTGCTGGTTGGCGTGTCTGCCCTCCAGGATGTCGCGGTTCTCCGCGCAGGCGGTCAGCAGCGCGGTGTTGTCGAAGCAGCGGGCGGCGGCGAGGTGTTCCGCCCGGCCGGTGAGGGCGTACAGGTCCGTCATGACCTCGTTCATGCCGCCGTACTCACCGGCGATGTAGATCGACCACATGCGTTCCAGCTGGGACTTGGGGAGGTGGCCCAGCCGGCTGTGCACCCAGTCGCCCATCTTCGCGGCGATGGTCAGCGCCTGTCGGCTGCCGCCCAGGGTGTGGGCGTCCAGGAGGCCGCGCATGATCTTGTGGCAGGTGTAGTACGGCGCCCAGATGGTGGGGTACGTCGTGTAGCTCTCCAGCAGGATGAACTGGGTTTCCGGGTAGGCCGCCAGATAGCCGGGGTGGCTGGGTTTCGGGGAGCCGTGTTCGGCGAGGGCCTGCTGGCATTCGCCGAGGGCGGTGACCAGGTGGTCGAGCTTGGACTTGAGGGCGGCCTCGCGTGTGTCGGCGTATGCCTGGGCGACGAGGGTGAGGAAGTGGCCGCCGTAGTGGCCGCGCAGGTTGCCGTCGGCCGTTTCCCAGCCGCCCGGCGGCCGCGCGCCGCGGGTGTCGAGTCCGGCGTTGGCGCGGAAGACCGCCAGGACGCGGTCGGCCGGGTACGCGCGGGCGTAGTCGAGCATCAGGTCGCGCTTGGTGCGGAAGACACCTCCGCCGAGGCTGACCTCGTGCAGGGCGAAGGGCCGCACCGGCCATTCGGGCGGGGCGGGCAGCGCTCCCCCGGCCTTCGCCGTCGCCGGGGCGGCGTGGGCGGCTTCGGCAAGGGGCCCGGAGGCCAGGAGCGGGGTGGCCGCGGCACCGGCGGTCAGGCTCAGCACGCGGCGCCGGGTGGGGGGCTGGGACATGGCGCACTCCGATCGTCGTGGATGGTCAGCGGATGGGAGGGGGCCCCTCCGGGGCGAGGGTCATCCGGAGGGCGTCACGGTGACCGTGGCCGTGGCGCGGTGCGAGGTGCCCGGCACGGTTCCCCCGACCTCGAAGGTTCCGGGACCGGCGTACTGGTCCGGGTCCACCGGGTCCCAGGTCACCTGTGTGCGGCTGTCCTTGGATCCGTCGTTGTAGGTGGCGACCACCGTGGCGGGGAGCGTCGGGGGCTTGCCCGGGCGGGTGGTGACACGTTCTCCGGCGATGCCGGTGATCTCCACCGCGCCGGTGAGCCGTACCCACACGGTGGCGGTGACCGGCCGCGCTGTGCGGTCGGCGAGACCGGTGACCGTCACGCTGGTGCCGCCCTCGGCGACCTGGTCCTCGGTCAGCGCCGGCCAGGCCACCGGGGAGCGGGCGGTGGAGCCGTCGGCGTACACCAGCGTCACCTGCCCGGGCAGGTCGGGGACGGTGCCGCGGAGGGTGGGGATGTGAGTCTCGCGTACCGACTCCGGTGTCTCGGCGTAGACCTTCCACTCCTGTACGCCGAGGGCGAGGTTCGGATGGCCGGTGAGCTTCGCCCGCAGCGCGGTCGTGGTGACCGGCGTGAAGGTGGTCCGGTTGTAGCGGTCCTCGGCGGTGCCGTAGCCGCTGGGGCCGGGGACCTCGCGCCAGGTGTCGCCGTCGCGGTACTCGATGACCCAGGACTCGGGCACGCCCACGCCGTCGGCCGCGCCGGGCTGCGCGTCGCGGAAGAAGTACAGGTCGGAGCCGGCCACGCGGACGGGGTCGTCCCACGTGTACTGGACCCACTGGGTGCCTTTCTGCGGCCAGCTGCCCCAGCGCGGCGCGTCGGAGGACGAGGCGGGTTCGCGGCCGTCGTTGACCGCGGTCACCGACTCCCAGCCGGAGGTGTAGGACGCGGTGGGGGTCGCGGACGGTGCCAGGTTCACCTGGCCGTCCCCCAGCTCCCCGACCTTCACCACGACCCGCTTCGACGACGTCGACCGGCCGTCGTCGGCGGTGAGTTCGAGGGCGTAGGTGCCCGCCTCGGTGAACCGGGCGACGGTCGTGGCGGCGCGCGGGTCGTCGAAGATGACGGTGCCGCCGTCCGGGCCGTCGGCCGCCTTCCAGGAGGCGGAGAGTGTGCCCTGCGGAAGTCCGTCGTCCTCGACGATGCCCGTGAGCCTGACCTGGCCCGGGCGGGTGTACGTCGTGTCCCGCCAGGCCTCGACGTAGGGCGGCCGGTTGCGTTCCGTCGGCGGACGCGCGCCGGTGTCGTGTACCTGGATCTCCTTCAGGCCGCTGGTGTGGCCGTCGCGGTGGCGCAGCAGGACCCGCAGCTTGGCCGTGGTCACTTCCTTGAAGCGCACCTGGTTGAGGTTGGCCCGCGGGTAGGGCGGTGACTTGGCGGGCCCTGGTGCGGCCTGCCACTCGCCGTTCCCGTCCTGGTACTGCACGGTGTAGTGGGCCGGTTCGGCGTATCCGCCGGGCCGTTTGTCGCTGTAGAAGTGGAGCCGGACGTCGTCGACCGTGCGTTTGCGGCCGAAGTCGAGCTCGTACCAGTCCTCGGTGTTGCCCGACCCGCGGGCGCCCCAGTAGGGCTCGTTGACGGTGAAGCCGTCGACGGCACCGGCCACGCCGTGGCCGTCGGCCTCGTGGGAGGCGCGGGCGGTGGCGTCGGCGGCGAGGTTGTCCCCGGCCCTGCCGGTGAGGTCCCGGCCGGCCTTGGCGAACAGGTCGGTGACGCGGTCCTTCGGGCCGTAGGTGACGTCCTGCGGGCTCGCGAGCGCCGTACGCAGGCCGGTGGTCTTCGCCTTGGCCCCTCCCCCGTCGGGGAAGGTGACCTTGCGGGTGGCGGGGTCGTAGACGAGGTGGGCGAGGCGGTCGGCGGTGAGGGCCAGCTTCCCGTCGAGGTAGACGGAGTACCCCTCGGGGACCTGGCGGCCGTACGGCCGTTTCCCGTCGCCCGGTTCGTCCCACACGACGGCGACGTCCGTGCCTCGGTAGTTGATGTCGGTGACCGCGAAGTGCGGCCAGTCGACGTCGATCGGCCACAGCTCGATCTTCCGGTCGGTGCGCGGCCGGAAGCCCATCGCGTCCTCGATGACCGTCCAGTTGGTGGTGCCGAGGATGGTGTGGTGGATCCAGGAGCGGTAGCCGATCTTCTGCGGGTCGGCGGTGCCGTCGGCCCAGAACTCGTTCTGGTCGGGCCAGCGGTTGTCGCCGTCGATGTAGTGGGCCCAGGCGTTCCAGGACAGCAACTTCTTGTACCAGGTGCTGTCGATGTACTTGTTCGGGTACGTCCGCAGCACCGAGGACAGGAAGCGGAAGGTGACGGTGGAGTTGATGACGGAGAAGTTGTTGCTCCCCGGGTGCCCTTGCTCGGCCGCCTCCGCCTTGTCCGCCTGGTTGGCCGTGAAGAACGGGAAGACGGGGTACTGCTTCGCGTCCGCCCACAGGCGCAGCGCTTCGAGGTACTGCGGGTCCTCGTCCGGGGTGGGCATCAGGCCCACGCTGAACGGGTAGTAGTTGTTGATCTCCTTCCAGGGCACCAGGCTGTCGCTGGCGACGTGCCGGTGCTTGAGCAGCTTGTCCTCCGGGTCCCAGAGGTGTTCGAGGACGGCCTTCCGCACGCGTTTCGCCGTCGCGCGCATGTCGTCGGCCTTGGCCCTCTCACCGAGGAGGTCGTATGCCCGGGCCGCCGCTGTCGCGTTGCTGTAGACGTACGCGGATTCGGCGCGGTCCAGGTTCCCGGGCTTCCAGTCGAACGACACCGCGTCGGCGTCGTTGCCGGTCATGGCGCCCCAGTCGTACTCGATCAGGCCGTTGCCGTCCTCGTCGTAGGCCTCCAGCTGGCCGCGGACGTCCTTCTCCGCGTAGCGGGCGAGGTTGCGCACGATGCCGTCGGGGCCGCCGTGCACCTGGTAGGAGCGCCAGGCCGCCTCGGAGATGTACTGGGTGTAGCTGTTGGACCAGTTCTCCGGGTCGCCGGGGTTGTCGGTGTACTTGCCGTTCTTCGAGACCTCTCCGGCGGACACCCACGGGCCGTAGGAGTAGGCCGGGTCGCGCAGGTACTTGAGGTCGTCGACGAACATGCCGACCGTCAGGGCGATCGCGTTGTTGTAGCCGAGCACGCCCTCCATGGAGGTGGGGAACTGGTAGTCGTTGCCCGGGATGTCGGCGTCGAGGTAGTTGTAACGCAGCAGCCACCAGCGGTAGTACAGGGTCTTCTCGATGTTGTCGTCGGGGATGTCGAGGTGCGGCAGGTTCTCGGCCCACCAGCGGTTGTACGTCTGCACGTGCCGGCGGAAGGCCGTGGCCGGTGAGGCGGTGCGCGCGGAGTCGTACGCGGGCCGGGAGTCGGCGATCTCCTCGGTGACGAAGCCGAGTTGGACCTTGGTGGTGAGCGTGCGGCCCGCGGGCAGGGTGAGCGTGCGCGTCAGGGACTCGTCCTCGGGGGTGAAGCCGTCACCGCTGAGGCGGGGGAAGACGGTCGTGAGGTTGTTCTTCGCGGGCACCGCGCCGGTGAGCTCCCGGCCCTCGGCGGTCGTCGCGTACGGGGACGTGGCGCGCAGCCGGACCTCGCGGCTCTCGGACCCGGTGTTGGTGAGGGCCAGGTTCGTGACGGCGACGTTGGCCTCGGTGATGAACTTGGTCTGCGTCACCTTCAGGCCGGTGGCCTCGTGCGTGAACTCGCCGCGCCAGTGGCTGGGCGTCTGTGTGCGGGCGCCGGTGTCCTCCCGGAGGGTGAGGTTCTCGCCGTCGGCGTTCACGGTGAGCGTGTACGCGGAGCGGTTGTCGATGCTCTCCCAGTAGGCGACCTTGCCTGCGAAGCCGAGCCTGGCGGGGTCATGTTCCTTCATGAACACGGCGCGGCCCCGGGTGAACAGCCAGTCGCCTGCCGGGTCCTGGCCCTTGCGGGCCAGCATCCGGTCCATCCAGAAGTCGGTTCCGTCCCCCGCCTTCCGGTCGGCCTCGTACTGGGCGCGCATAGTGCGGTGGACGGTGAAGCCGGCCGGGAGGGCGGGCACGGGGTCGTCCGAGCCGGAGTAGACCGGGTAGCCGATCGCCGAGTTGTCCGCCGCGGCCGGGGTGGTCGCGGCGAGCGGGGCGAGCAGGCCCAGGGCCAGCGCTGCGGCCAGGGCGCCGCGGCGGTGCCGTCTTCGCGGTGCGGGCACGACTACCTCCGGGTGGGCGTCGTCGGGGGCGGGGGCGTGGTCGGGGACTGGGTGGTCGGGGACTGGGTGGTCGGCAGCCACACGCGCATGGTCGAGGGGCCGCGGTTCGCCCAGGAGTGGTACGGGACGAGCGTGACCCCCGTGCGGTCGGCCGTCGGTGCGGTGGCCCCGTCGAGCGGGCGGTACGGCCATGCGGTGTCGTGCGGGTCGGCGGGTGCGGCGAGTTCGCCGGGGGCGACGACCGTGCCGTCCGGGCCGTCCTCCGGTTCGGCGGACGGATCCACCCGGAGCGCGTCGACGTCGTGTCCGTCGGGCAGGTCGGTGGACTCGGCGCAGTAGACGAGGGGGCCGCGCTGGACGGCCAGGGTGCCGCGAGTCGCGTCGATGCGGGGGTCGGACCCGATCCAGCGCGGCGTGACGGGCAGTTCGAGGCGTATCTCGTCGCCGGGCCGGAAGATCCGGGTGAGCCGCGCCGTGCCCGGGGCGACCGTACGGCGCCGCCCGTCCGGGTCGACCAGCCAGGCGGTCGCGCCCGCCGCCCACGCGGGGATGCGCAGGGACAGGGTCCAGGGGCGGGCCGGGGAGCGGCTGATCCGCACGGCGACGGTCCCGCCGGACGGGTAGTCGGTGCGGACCCGCAGCGCCACCTCCTGCCCGTCGGCGAGGGAGGTGGCGAGCTCCGCGTCGGCGTACTGGTGCAGCTGAACGCCGCTGTCGTCTGTCGTCGCCAGGTACGCGGGCAGTTGGGCGAGGACGCGCGCCACGTTGGTCGGGCAGCACGACACCGCGAACCAGGGGGCGCGCAGGCCCGAGTCGGCGCGGGCGCTGACGCGGTGCGCGGGAGGCATGGTGCCGCGGTGGCGGCGGTGCAGGGTGTTGGCGTAGAAGAAGGCCCGGCCGTCCTGGGACGGGGACGTGGCGATCACGTTGAACAGGGTCCGCTCGGCCAGGTCGGCGAAACGCGGTTCGCCGGTGGCGAGCAGCAGCCGCCAGGCGAGCAGCACGGAGGCGACACCGGCGCAGGTCTCCGAGTAGGCGCGGTCCGGGGGCAGGACGAAGTCGTCGCCGAAGGACTCGTCGCGGTGGTGCGAGCCCATCCCGCCGGTCAGATAGGTACGCCGGGCGACCGTGGCCTCCCACTGCCGTACGACGGCGGCGAGCAGGGCGTCGTCGCCGGTCTCCACGGCCACGTCGACGGCGCCGGCCGCGAGGTAGAGGGCGCGGACGGCGTGGCCGCGCAGTACGTCGGCCCGGCGGACGGGCAGGTCGTCCTGGAAGTAGGCGCGGCCGAACTCGATGTCGGCGAGGGTGCCGTGGCCGCGCCGGTCGACGAACAGCGCCGCCTGGTCGAGGTAGCGCTGCTCCCCGGTCAGCCTGGCGAGTTCCACCAGGGCCGTCTCGATCTCCGGGTGTCCGCAGATGCCCGGGTTGCCGCCCGGGCCGAACGAGGCGCAGACATGGTCGGCGGCCCGGCGGGCGATCTTCACCAGCTCCCCCTCGCCCCGGGCGCGGGCCTGGGCGACACCCGCCTGTATGAGGTGCCCATGACAGTAAAGTTCGTGTCCCCATTCGAGGTCGCTGTAGCGGGACTGCTGCCCGGGGCGGCCGAAGGCGGTGTTCAGATAGCCGTCCGGGTCCTGGGCGGGGGAGATCACGTCGGTGAGTGCGGTGATCTCCGCATCGTGGGAACCGCCCTCCCACGCCATGGCTTCGAGCAGCTTGTAGATCTCGGAGTCGGCGAACTCCCGGCCGCGCCGGTCGCGGTGGATCCGGCCCTCGGCGGCGGCCCGGAAGTTGCCGGTCCAGCCCTCGCGTTCCATCCAGTCGCGGCAGTGTCCGAGCGTCGCGGTCGCGTTGGTGTGGCGGCGCCGGGCCCAGAAGCCCCCGGTGATCCTCACCTCGTCGAGGCCAAGCGGGCTCAGCCGGCCGCGGGTCGGCGCCACCGGCACGACGGTCGAGTGTGCCGTGTTCCCCTTCACCGGTTCATGCCTTCGGTACGTCCCTTCGGTCATGGTCTGGTTCCCTGCGCTTCAGCCCTTGAGCGCGCCGGACATGAAGCCCCTGATGTAGTGCCGTTGCAGGAGCAGGAACAGCAGCAGGCAGGGCACGGCGAGGACCACCACGCCCGCCTCGGTCGCGCCGTAGTCGACGGCTCCCATGCTCTGCTGCCGCAGGTTGGCGACGGCCAGGGGCAGGGGCGCCTTGTCGCTGTCGGAGATGAGGATCAGCGGTGCGATGAAGTCGTTCCAGGCCGCGAGGAACGCGAAGAGCCCCACGGTGATCAGCCCCGGCCGCACCGCCGGGAGCAGGATCCGCCGCAGCGCGCCCGCCGTGCCGCAGCCGTCGACGAGTGCCGACTCCTCCAGTTCGCGCGGCACGGCCTCGAAGGAGATCCGCATCATGAAGGTGGCGAACGGCAGTTGGAACATGGCGAGGACCAGGCTCAGCCCGATCAGCGAGTTCTCCAGGTGGAGCCTGCCCAGCAGGACGTACAGGGGGATGAGCAGCGTGGCGTACGGGACCATGAGGATGGCCAGGGTGAGCAGGAACAGCAGGTTCTTGCCGGGGAAGTCGAAGCGGGCGAAGGCGTAGCCGCCCAGCAGGGACACACCGAGGGTCAGCGCGACGGTCAGGGCCGACACGATGGTGCTGTTGAGGAGGTACCGCCACAGGCCCGCGTCGTAGTCGAGCAGGGTCCGGTAGTTGCCGAGGCCGTAGCCGGACTGCTGGGCAGTGCCGGGCTGGCCGCTGACCGACGCCCAGGCGTTCCACAGCAGGGGGAAGAGGAAGATGACGGCGAGGCTCGCGGCGACGACGTAGTAGGGCGTGCGGCCGAGGGCGCGGGTGAGCACCGTGGTGTCCCTTCTGCGTGCGGCGGGGTTCATGAGTCGTCGGCGTTGCGCAGACCGCGGAACTGCAAGGCGTTCAGCAGGAGCAGCACGGCCAGGACGACGATCGACAGGGCGGCCGCGGTGCCGAGGTTCAGCCGCTGGAAGGCCTCCCGGTAGATCAACTGGACGACGGTGACGGTGCTGTTGTCCGGCCCGCCCTTGGTGAGGATGAAGAACTGGTCGAAGGCGAGCAGGGAGCCGGTCACGCACAGCAGCAGGCACAGGGCGAGGGAGGGCCGCAGCAGCGGCAGGGTGATGGAGCGGAAGATCTGGCCGCGGCCGGCGCCGTCCATCCGGGCCGCCTCGTACACCTCGTGCGGGATGCGCTGGAGGCCGACGAGCAGGATCAGCATGTAGAAGCCGGCGAACTTCCAGACGATGAGGAAGACCGTCGACAGCAGGGCCGAGTTCGGGGTGCCGAGGAAGGACACCGGGTCGTCGACCAGGCCGAGCCTCTCCAGCAGGCGGCTGAGGGGGCCGGTGGTGGGGCTGTAAAGGCCCCAGAACAGCAGGGAGGCGGAGGCCAGCCCGAGGGCGCTGGGCAGGAAGTAGACCGTACGGAAGAAGCCGGCTCCGGGGCGGGATTCCTGCACGAGCAGGGCGAGGCCCAGCGCCAGGGCGAGGAGTACGGCCGTGACGATGACGGTGTAGAGGAGGGTGAAGCGGATCGCGGGCCAGAACAGCGTGCTGCCGGTGATGTCGCTGTAGTTCTCGGGGGCGTTGACGCCGCGGTCTCCCGCCAGCAGCGGCCAGTCGCTGAGCGACATCTGCCCCACCAGCAGCAGCGGCAGCAGGAAGAAGACGGTGACGAAGACGGCCGTGGGGGCCGCGTAGGCCAGGCCCTTGGCCCTGCGGGACCGCCACCAGGGCGGGGCGGCGGCCGGGGACGGGCGTCGGGGTGGCACTCGGGGCTCGGCGGCCGTTCGGTCGGGCGCCTTGACCTGCATGGCTCTCCTCTGCCTGACGACGTGGGAGGGGCGGGGCCTGTCGCTCAGTCGGCGAGGGAGGCGGTGACCGCCTCGTTGTCCTTCCCGACGGACGTTCCGTCGCCGAAGACCGCGCCCCGCATCAGGGTCAGCCAGGGCCCGTTGGGGTCGTTGAAGGTCTGGCCGAACTTCAGGGCGTACGGGGTGCGGCCGTGGGCGACGAGTTCGTTGATGGTGACCAGACGCGGGTCGGACTTCGAGTGCTTGTTGGACGCGAGGTCGGTGCGGGCCACCACGTCCTTGTGCGCGGCGACCACGTCGACCTGGGCCTTGTCGCCCAGGGACCAGGCGAGGAAGTTCCAGGCCTGGTCGGCCGATTCGCTGGTGGCGGAGATGCCGATGGCGTCGCCGCCGACGAAGGTGGACTTGCCGCCGTCGGGTCCGGGGATGGGCGCGACACCGAGGTCCAGGCCCTTCGGCATGAGCCCGAGCGTGGTGGACGGCATGGGCATCACGCCGACCTTGCCCTTGGGGAAGACGCCGGTCCAAGTCGTGCCGGTCTCATCACGAGCGCCGGGGGCGACGATGTCGTCGCGTACCCAGCCGCGGTAGGTGTCGTAGACCTTCTTGGCGGCGCCGGAGGCGAGATTCGCCTCGGTGCCCTGCTCGTTCAGGACGTCCTCGCCGGCGGCCCAGACGGACGGCCACCAGGTGAAGACGCCGCAGCCGCCGCAGTTGCCGCCGAAGAAGGTGCCGTCGACGCCGCCGCCCAGCGCGTCCACGGCGCGGGCCTGCCGGTCCCACTCACGCAGGGTGGTGGGCGGCTTCTCGGGGTCGAGCTTGGCCTTGCGGTAGAGGTCCTTGTTGTAGAAGAGCACCGACAGGTCGAGGGTGTGCGGGACGACGTACTTCTTGTCCTCGTACGTGCCGGCCTTGATGTGCGACTGGGCGAGGTGCGCGGCGAAAGGCAGGGCGTCGACGCGCTCGGTGAGGTCGGCGAAGAGGCCGCTGGAGGTGTAGTTGGGCACGAAGACGACGTCGGAGGCGAACAGGTCGGGCAGGTCCTTGGATCCGGCTGCCGCGCCGACCTTGGCCTGGTAGTCGTCGGTGGGGACGACGGTCAGCTCGATCTTGTTCTTGTGGCTCGCGTTGTACGCCTCGACCAGGGCCTCGCTCTGGGGCCGGGTCGCCGCACGCGTCCACATCGTCAGCTTCGTGCCGTCGTCGACACCCGTGGCGTCCGCCGCTCCCCCTCCTCCCCCGCCGCCCGAGCCGCCGTCCCCCGACCCGCAGGCCGTCACCAGGCTCGCGGCGGCGAGCAGTGCGGTGACGCCGGTGACAAGGCGGCGCAGATGTCCACGTGGTCCGGCCGTGCTCCCCATGGTCGATCCCCCTCGTGTCGCGGCGGACCGTGCGCGGGCCTGCCGGTCGGGACGATGGCTGTGGTGGCACTGAACTTGGCGACGGAAAGAAACAGAAAAGGCTTTCTGAGACGCTAGGACTCGACTCACCACCCGTCAATCCCCTTGTAGCGAAAGGCGCTTGGCCAATCACCGAAACCGCTGAGAGGCTCTCCACCGAAACGCTTCGCGTAGTGTGTGACGGGAGACGAGACAGGAGAACTCTCATGGCAGAGGCCACCCGCCCCGCTCGTTCGCAGCCCGCCACGCTCAGCGATGTCGCCCGGCTGGCAGGCGTGTCGATCGCCACGGCGTCCAAGGCTCTCAACGGCCGCAGCCAGGTACGGGCGGAGACCAGAGAGCGGGTCATCGAGGCGGCCGAGCGGCTGGCGTTCCGGCCCAACCAGGTGGCCCGGGGCCTGCTGGCCGGGCGTACGGGCACGGTGGGGCTGCTCACCAGCGACCTGGAGGGCCGGTTCGGCATCCCGATACTGATGGGTGCCGAGGACGCCTTCGGAGCGGGTGAGGTCGCGGTGTTCCTGTGCGACGCCCGGGGGGACGCGATCCGCGAGCAGCACCATGTCCGCGCGTTGCTGGGCCGCCGGGTCGACGGCCTCATCGTGGTCGGCAGCCGGACCGATCCGCGTCCGTCCCTGGGGCGCGAGCTGCCCGTCCCCGTCGTCTACGCGTACGCCCCGTCTCAGGATCCGGAGGACCTGTCCATCGTCCCGGACAGCGTCGGCGCGGGCCGTATCGCGGTGGAGCATCTGCTGGCCTGCGGCCGCACCCGCATCGCGCACATCACCGGTGACCCCGGCTACGGCGCGGCGCGGGACCGGGCCGAGGGCGCCCGGGCCGCGCTCGCCGACGCCGGCCTGGCGCTGGTCGGCGAGCCGCGGTTCGGGGCGTGGTCGGAGGGCTGGGGCAGGGCGGCCACGGCGATGCTGCTCGACCGGCACCCGGACGTGGACGCGGTGCTGTGCGGCAGCGACCAGATCGCCCGGGGTGCCATGGACGTCCTGCGCGAGCGCGGCCACCGGGTGCCCGAGGACGTGGCGGTGATGGGCTTCGACAACTGGCGGGTCCTGACGTCGGCGTCCCGGCCGCCGCTGACCAGCGTCGACATGAACCTCGAACAGGTCGGCCGCGCGGCGGCGCACGCCCTGTTCACGGCGATCGCCGGCACGCGGCGGTCGGGAATCGAGACCCTGCCCTGCCGAGTGGTGATCAGGGGGTCGACGGCGCCGCTGTCGTGAGCCGGTCGTCGCCGGTCACGGCGCGAGACGCTCGAGCGCGGCCAGCACCGGTGCCACGCCGTCCTCCTGGGCCAGTCGGCCTGCCAGGGCCTGGGCGCGGTGGCGGTATGCGGGGTCGTTCGTGGCGCGGCGCAGGGCGGGGGCGAGGGTCCCGGCGGTGAGACGGCGCAGCGGGACGGCGCGGGGCGCGGTGCCCAGTGCGACGAGACGGGACCCCCAGAAGCCGCCGTCGAACTGCACGGGCACCGGCACGGTGGGGACTCCCGCGCGCAGTACGGCGGCGGTGGTGCCGGCCCCGGCGTGGTGGACCACGGCGGCCGTCCGGGGAAACAGCGACGCGTGCGGCACGTCGCCGACCGTGATCACATCGTCGGCGTCGGCGGCGAGGCCGGCCCACCCCTGCTGGATGACGCCGCGCAGCCCCGCCGCGCGCAGGGCGCGCACGATCTCGCCGCTGAGGTGTTCCGGGTCCGGCACGGTGGCGCTGCCCAGTCCGACGAAGACCGGGGCGGGCCCGGCGGCGAGGAACTCCTCCAGCTCCCCGGGCAGCGGACGGGTGTCGTACGGCCACCAGTACCCGGCGATCTCCAGCCCGGGCCGCCAGTCCCGGGGGCGGGGCACCACCAGCTCGCTGAAGCCGTGCAGCACGGGCCACCGCGCCCGCTCGTGGGCCCGGCGGAGCGCGGACGCGCCGGGCAGAGTCATCCCGTGCCGGGTGCGCAGCCGGCGCAGGGCCTGTGTGAAGACCCGGTCGACTGCGGCGGTGACGGCCACTCCACCCATGCGGTTGCCTACGGTGCCGAGCGAGCGTCCGCCGAGCATGGGCGCCCCGAACTCGCGTGTCGGATGCTGGGGTTGGAGGAACAGCCCCAGGCTGGGCAGGGCCAGGCCCGCGGCGATGGCGCGGCCCAGCGGGGCCACGGCACCGGCGGCCAGGACGGCGTCCGCGCCGCGGGCCGCCTGTACCAGGGCGTCGGTCATCTCCTCGGCCGCGAACCGTGCCATCGACACCGCGCGCAGCAGTTTGCCGAGTCCCGTGGTGCTGGCGTGCAGGTTGCGGCCGCTGTCGGAGCGCGACACGGCGTACGGGTCGACCGGGGTCGGACGGAACAGCACCCCGGAACCGGCGGTCAGCGGCTCGAACAGGCCGTGTGTGACGAGCGTGACCTCGTGCCCGCTCCGCGCCAGCCCCGCGCCCAGTCCGGTGTAGGGCGCGACGTCGCCGCGCGACCCCGCCGTCATGATCACCACGCGCATGGGTTCCAGTGTGGACCGGCCGGGCGGACGACACGCGGTGTACGGCGGCCGGTGTCCGGGAATCGCCGGTGCGGGTGATGCCTGGGACGTGGGCGAAGGGGCTTGTGTGCCGGAGGAGTCAGTCGGTGTCCAGTGCTTCGAGCAGGCCGGCGGCGGCGTGGCGCAGCCGATGGGAGGCGTCGTTGGTGAGGGCGGTCAGCCGGCTGTGGGCTTTCCCGCTTCCGGGTGGCAGCGTTCCGGTCGCCGCGACCCAGCGTCCGAGACCGAGCACGGCCTCGTAGCGGACCGGCTCGTGCGGGTCGTCCAGGCCGCGCAGGAAGCGCCGTACGTCGTCGTGGGTGTGCTCGTCGGTCTCGTCGTCCCCGTCGAGCAGCGACAGGGCGGCGGCCCGGACCTCTCCGGAGGCGGCACCGTCCGCGAGGCGGCGTAGGGCGGGCAGGGCCTGGGTGAGGCCGTCGAGGGCGTTGCGTGCGCGCCAGGTGTGCGGTCCGCCGGCGGCGAGGCGGGCGACCAGGGCCCGGGCGACGGGGCGGCGTTCCCAGGGGCGCAGCCCGTTCTCCGCGAGTTCTCCGAGACCGTCGATCGCGCCGGCGCGCACCTCGTCGTCGGGGTCGTCCAGCAGGGGCAGCAGCAGCCAGACGGCGTCCCATCCTCCGCCGGCTCCGACGGCCGTGGCCGCGGCGGCCCGGGGGCGGGGGTGGACCGTGCGGTCGGCCATGACCGTGCGCAGGTGTGCGGCGGCCGTCGACGGGTCCGCTTCCGCCAAGGCGCGTGCGGCCGATGCTCCGGCCTCGGGGTCGCGCAGCCATCGCACCGCCGGTCCGGTCACCCGCGCGTCGCCCAGGCCTCCGAGGCGGCGCAGCAGGTATGCGGCCACCCCGGGATCCCGCTCGGTCCGCAGTGCCGCGGCCAGCGCGTCCCGCGTCTCCGGCCGTGCCACGTCGAACAACCTCCGGGCCACGGCTTCCCGGACCTCGGCGGAGGGATCGCCCAGTCCCGTGAGCAGCGAGTCCAGGAGCTGCTCGGCGCAGCGGTCCGGCAGCAGGTCCAGGGCACGCACGCGGGCGGCGCCCGGGCCCTGGCGGGCTGTACGGATCACCTCCGCCCGTACAGCCGCGTCGTCCCTGAAACGGTGCACCAGACTCCGGGCCCGCCCCGACACGGTGAAGTCCGGGTCACCGAGCAGCCCGACCAGGGCCGTGGCGTCCCCGGGCACGCCCAGGGCCCCCAAGCCGTCCAGGGCGTTGATCCGCAGGTGGTGGTCCGGGTCGGACAGCAGCCGTGCGAAGGCCTGTGTGACCGCGGGTCCTTGGAGTCCCAGTCGGATGGCGGCGACCGAGGCCCTGCGCCGTACCCGAGGGTCCGGGTCCTCCATCAGCGGGACGAGTGCCTCGCCGCCCTCCTCGGGGTTCCCGAGCCGGCCGAGGGCCAGGGCGGCGGCCGCGCGCACGGTGGGCGCGGGGTCGCCGGCCGCCTCGGTGAGGACGCGGACGTACCTGGCCCCGCCCGTCCTCCCGAGCCCCTTCACCGCCGCCGCACGCCGCTCAGGGTCCGGCGCCTGCGACTCGCGCAGGAGGAAAGCGATCTGATGGTCCGCCCCCATGGCCACCTCCGGGAAGGAAGACCTCCGAGCCGGGACAAGGTTGCGGTGGGGGGACGAACGATCGATGCATGCCCACGGCGTGGTGATGGAACTCCCTCGCTCGGTGATCAGTGCGTCACATCCGGTTCGCGGAACATCGGGTGGGTAGGTGCTCCCCCGCTGATTGACCGGAGGTGGAGATGGACATCGGTATAGGCCTTCCCAACACGGTTCCCGGGACCGAGGGTTCGGTTCTCGTGGAGTGGGCCCGGCGGGCCGAGGAGGCGGGGTTCAGTACGCTCGGGACGATCGGGCGGCTGGTCTACCCGGGGTACGAGGAGCTGGTCGCGCTGAGTGCGGCCGCCGCGGTCACCAGCCGGATCCGGCTGACGACGAGTGTGCTGCTGGGGCCGCTGTACACGAACAGCGCGCTGCTGGCGAAGCAGGCCGCCTCTGTCGACCGGCTCTCCGGGGGGCGGTTCGTGCTCGGAGTGGGCCTGGGCGGGCGTGACGACGACTTCGCCGCGAGTGGTCTGCCCACCGAGGGGAGGGGGCGCCGGCTGGAGGAACAGCTGACGGAGATGAAACGCGTCTGGTCGGGCGAGGAGCGGGGGTTCGCCGGTGCGATCGGGCCGGCACCCGTGCGCGAGGGTGGTCCCGAACTCGTCCTGGGCGGGTCGACGCCGGCCAGTTTCCGGCGGGTGGCCCGGCTGGCCGACGGCTGGATCATGGGCGGTGGTACGCCGGAGATGTTCGCGGAGGCGTCGGCCGGCGTCGATGCCGCGTGGAAGGAGGCGGGGCGTACCGGTGCGCCGCGCAAGCTGGCGCTGGTGTACTTCGCGCTCGGCCCGGACGCCCGGGCGCACGCGGACGGCTATCTCCAGGACTACTACGGCTTCCTCGGCGACGCCGCCGCGCAGATCGCTGCGAGTGCCGCGGTGAGCGCGGAGATGGTGACGTCGTACGCCGACTCGTTCGCCGCGGCCGGCTGTGACGAGCTCATCTTCGTGCCCGCGGCGTCGGGGCTGGAACAGGTGGGGCTGCTCGCCGAGGCCACCGCCTGAACGGTCGGCGCTCCGCGACTCAGTGCTCGGCGGTGCCCGGTTCGGGGAGCGTGATTCCGGCCTGCTCGGCGCGGAGTTCGGAACGGACGAGTTCCAGGAGGCGGCCCGTCCAGTTCCGGCCGCGGCCGCCGTTGTCACCCCAGAAGCCGGAGTCGGAGTCGTCGTAGACGAGTGTCGCGTCGTGCGTGTCCAGGAGGATCCGGGCGAGGGCCGGGTGCCGCGTGTACTTGGCCCTCAGCAGGGCGGTCATGACGGCGGTCCGGGCCTGTTCCCACCCGTCGCGACGGGGAGCGGCCGCTGCGACGTTCCCGGCGGCGTAGGCCGTCTTCGCGTCCCTGATGGCGGCCCGGGCGTCGGGGTCCGTGGTGGACAGGGCCCAGTACGCGTGTCCGACGGAGGGGTAGGTGACACCGTCGGCCGGGACGGGGGCGGGGAAGTCGTTGCGGAGGGCTTTCGTGCCCGGGTCGTCCGAGGGCTCGCGGGAATAGCTCTGGTACAGGTGGATCGCGGGGGCCATCGGGGTCGCGGGCCCGTCTGCCGGGACTCGGGCGGGCCGTTCCGCGATCCACTTCGCCCGCTCCTCGAAGTAGGCGATCGCGTAGTCGTAATCCTCCCGCGTGACCGTTTCGCCGGCCGGCGTGCCGTCCAGGTGCTCGCCGGGTCCCGCCACCAGGACCCGGAGCGGCCGGTCCTTGCGGTCCATGTCGCCGAGCGCGTAGCGGCGTTGGGTCTCGGGGATGGCCAGGTAGGCGGCCCGGGCCGCGGCCCGGTTCTCCTCGGTCCGGTCGGCGAGAAACACGTCGACGGCGGCCAGGCAGCGGCCCGTGGAGTCCGGGCGTCCGTTGAGCTGGTCGATGGTGTCGCGGACCTCGGCCAGCAGCAGCTCGGGCGTGAGCCAGGTGCGCGGCTCGCTGAACCGCCACGCGGCCAGCTCATGGGCGGACGCCCTCGCCCCGTCGGGGAGTTCGGTGGCGACCCACCCGCGGCGCAGCTTCTCCGCGAGCTCCTCCAGGGTGACCAGGCCCCAGCAGTCGATCAGCCCGTCCGCGTAGATGAACAGGTCGGTCAGGAAGTAGTCGCCGTTGCGGATGAAGGCGTGTCGCCAGGTCCCGGGGACGCGGACGCCGTCCGCCGTGCGGTAGGTGATGCGGTTGCCGGTCATCCCGGCATTCTGTCGGAACCGCTGGTCGGCGCAACGTGTTTGCGGCCTGCCGACGACGCCCGGACCCCTTGGCGGCGACGCCGGGGGGCCTTCGCGGCGACACCGGGGGTCCCTCGGCGCGACGCCGGGGGTTGTTCCCGGCGACAGCAGGAACCGGGTCCTCCCCCGCCGTCCGGAGGAGGACCCGGCTCCCGGTCGGCCGGTGGCTCAGGACGACTGGGCGCTCTGGTACAGGTTCTGTGCGTCCGCGCCGAAGTACGGGCCGTACATGGCGTTGGGCAGGAAGTTGTACTTGAAGCTGTTCACCGAGGACTGCAGCCCGGTCCCGGTGGCCTCGTTGAACTGGGTGAACCACGGGCCGCCGCTGGAACCGCCGGTCATGTTGCAGGTCAGACCGTGGTCGCTGGAGAGCAGGAAGTCGCGGTAGGTGGTGCCGCTGCAGTAGATGAACTTCTCGCCGTCGTAGGGAGCGGCGGCGGGGAAGCCGAAGGCGTACATGGCCTTGCTGTAGCCGGTGTTGAAGGCCAGGCCCTGGCCGCCGACGACGTCGGTCAGCTTCTTGCCGTCCAGCGGGGCCACCACGGCGGCACCGACGTCGTAGTTGATGTCCTCACTGGCCGTCCACTGCGGCGTGGAGAGGATCTTGGACGCGGTCCAGGTGCCGTACGGGCGCTGCCCGTCGTGGTAGCCGGGCACGAACACCCAGTTGGTGTGCCAGGCGCCCTCCATCTTCACGCAGTGACCCGCGGTGATCACGGTGCTCTTGTTGGCGCTGGTGACGGCGTTGCCGGAGCAGGAGGCGGTGCGCCCCTGGAAGGTGAAGAACACCCGCCCGGCGGTCTTGGTCACCGCTCCGCCCCCGGTCCAGGGGCCGCCGCCGTTGGGGATCGCCAGGGGGCCGGTCTCGGAGGCGGGCGTGCTGGGTGCCACGACGGTCGCCTTGCCCTTGCGGATGTCCGAGGCCCGCACGTCGGAGCGGTCGACGGACAGGACGTCGAGCGGGGTGGCCGCGCGCATCCGCTGGGGGGTCCAGAAGTCGAGGGCGCGTTCCTGCGCCGAGGGCGCCACCGTTCCCGGGTCGGGCGCGGCGCTCGCCGGTGTGGCGGTGACACCGGTCGCCAGCAGTGCGGCGACGCCGGCGAGTGCGCCGAGGACGGTGCGACGAACGCGGGTGCCGCTGCCGGAGGAGCGAAGGCTACGAGGTGTGCCTGTCACGCGGTCTCCTTCTGCTGTGGGGGCCGGGTGGTGGGGCATCCACCCGGTCAGGCAGTGGTGTCGCTGCGAACCAGAGGGCAGCGTGCCACCAGGAGAGCGATATGGACAGGTGCATGTCACCGAGATGACCGAAACACCACACATTCCCCGCGTCGGGGACACGGACGCTTCAGGAACACGGGCCGGCGGAGAAGGGCCGGA
>NZ_JARVKU010000080.1:0-246 GCF_029813805.1 Streptomyces sp. DH10 | reverse complement strand
AGGGCAGCGTGCCACCAGGAGAGCGATATGGACAGGTGCATGTCACCGAGATGACCGAAACACCACACATTCCCCGCGTCGGGGACACGGACGCTTCAGGAACACGGGCCGGCGGAGAAGGGCCGGAAGAGCGGGCGCCCTGGGTGTCAGAGGGGGGTGGGGCCGGTGTCGCCGCCCGGCTGGATGCGTCCGCGCCAGGCGCCGGACTCGCCGCCGCGCTTCTCGATGTACTGCTTGAAGCGCTGC
>NZ_JARVKU010000079.1:0-247 GCF_029813805.1 Streptomyces sp. DH10 | reverse complement strand
ACACCGAACGCACCGCGGCCCTGGCAGACTTCCTGCACACCTACAACCACCACCGCTGCCACACCGCACTCGGCGGCCACCCACCCATCTCCCGCGTGAACAACGCTCCAGGTCAATACACCTAGGGGGTGTCCGCAAAGTCCCGTCGTCCGCCCGGAGGGCGGGCCTCGCGGCGTCCGGTGCGTGCTCTCGGCGTGCCGGGCGGACGCCCGCGTACTGGTTGTACGTGGGTGTTCGCCCGGTGCGG
>NZ_JARVKU010000078.1:0-254 GCF_029813805.1 Streptomyces sp. DH10 | reverse complement strand
CCACGTACAACCAGTACGCGGGTGTCCGCCCGGCACTCCCCCAGCCTTCGGCCGGGGGGACCCCCAGAGCACGCACCGGACGCCGCGAGGCCCGCCCTCCGGGCGGACGACGGGACTTTGCGGACACGCCCTAGGTGTATTGATCACGAGCGTTGTTGACACTGGCAGGGCTTGATCATGGCGAAGACCTCCGGTGTGGTGGAGCTGTCTAGGACTGCACCGCACGGAGGTCTTCGTGTCCCACCGTAATGCCC
>NZ_JARVKU010000077.1:0-255 GCF_029813805.1 Streptomyces sp. DH10 | reverse complement strand
CGGACATCAAGCTTGCTTGGTGTCTCGTGACTGCGTGCCTTTTGAAGAATGAGCCTGCGAGTTTGCGGTGTGTTGCGAGGTTAACCCGTGTGGGGAAGCCGTAGCGAAAGCGAGTCCGAATAGGGCGTTGGAGTAGCACGCTCAAGACCCGAAGCGGAGTGATCTAGCCATGGGCAGGTTGAAGCGGAGGTAAGACTTCGTGGAGGACCGAACCCACCAGGGTTGAAAACCTGGGGGATGACCTGTGGTTAGGGG
>NZ_JARVKU010000076.1:0-258 GCF_029813805.1 Streptomyces sp. DH10 | reverse complement strand
ACGCGATCTCCCGGCTCAAGCCCCTGTGGGCGGCCCTGGCGATGCTGATCGTGGTCGTGCCGCACTTCATCAGCGCCCTGGTGCGCACCTACGGCTGGATCATCCTGCTGGGTGACAAGGGCCTGGTCAACGAGACCCTGGGCGCCATGTCGGTACCAGGAGCGCCGTTCCGGCTGCTCTACAACGAACTCGGCGTGGTCATCGGCACCACCTCCATGATGCTGCCCTACACCGTGCTGCTGCTGTACGGGGTGATGC
>NZ_JARVKU010000075.1:0-265 GCF_029813805.1 Streptomyces sp. DH10 | reverse complement strand
TCAGAGGCCAGTACATCAGCGAATGTCTGATGCTGGTTGCTCATGGGTGGAACGTTGACTATTCGGCGCACTTGATCGTCTTCTCCTGCTAGTACTGCTCTTCGGAGCGTGGAACGTTGAGGGAAGCGGGGAGTGTGTCGGGCACGCTGTTGGGTGTCTGAGGGAATGGATTTTTCCTCAGCGCCGGCCCCAGTGAACTCGCCTGAAAGGGTGGGGTGATGGGTGGCTGGTCGTTGTTTGAGAACTGCACAGTGGACGCGAGCAT
>NZ_JARVKU010000074.1:0-266 GCF_029813805.1 Streptomyces sp. DH10 | reverse complement strand
TCCGAGGCGTTCAAAGCCGCAGCGGAGAGGAAGGCGAGGGGGCCGGGAGCGACCGAAGCGACTGGCTGTCGGTGCCAGCCCGGCAGTTGCTGAAGTTCAGCACACCGCGCGACCCCGCGCAGCTGGCCGCCTTCATCAACCTGCGCGTCCTCAACCCCGAACACCAACACTGGCGACGCGGCATCGAAGCCGCCACCCTGTACCACCGGATCCACGGCAACCTGAAGGTGCCATTCACGTACCGCGTGCCCGAGAGCGGCGACCAG
>NZ_JARVKU010000073.1:0-270 GCF_029813805.1 Streptomyces sp. DH10 | reverse complement strand
GGTGGCCCAACCCCCTTGTGGGGAGGGAGCTGTCGAAGGTGGGACTGGCGATTGGGACGAAGTCGTAACAAGGTAGCCGTACCGGAAGGTGCGGCTGGATCACCTCCTTTCTAAGGAGCACTTCTTAATCAGGCTTGCCTGGTTCAGAGGCCAGTACATCAGCGAATGTCTGATGCTGGTTGCTCATGGGTGGAACGTTGACTATTCGGCGCACTTGATCGTCTTCTCCTGCTAGTACTGCTCTTCGGAGCGTGGAACGTTGAGGGAAGC
>NZ_JARVKU010000072.1:0-276 GCF_029813805.1 Streptomyces sp. DH10 | reverse complement strand
AGCCGGGCAGGCTGCGGGCCTGCGCCCCCGACGACGGCTTCTGCACCGGCACGGTGGAGACCGCCACCTACGTCGGCACCCTCGTCCGGGCCGGCGTGCGCATCGACGGCGGTGACGCGCCGCTGCTGCGTCTGGAAGTACCGGCCGGCCGCGGCCCCGTCACCGGCGAACGGATCGGGATCACCGCCGACCCGGACGACGTCAACCTCTTCGTCGACGAACAGGGAGGGTGAGCCATGGCCGCCCTCACCGCCACTGCCCCCGCCCGTCCGCGCA
>NZ_JARVKU010000071.1:0-278 GCF_029813805.1 Streptomyces sp. DH10 | reverse complement strand
GGGCATTACGGTGGGACACGAAGACCTCCGTGCGGTGCAGTCCTAGACAGCTCCACCACACCGGAGGTCTTCGCCATGATCAAGCCCTGCCAGTGTCAACAACGCTCGTGATCAATACACCTAGGGCCTGTCGTTTGGATCACGCCGCAGGCGCGGGGTCTGGCACGCGCATCTGCCGCGTTGTCGTCGGTTGCCGACTCCCCCACGCTCGGCTTCGCTCGCGCGGGTGGTGCCCCCATCGCGTCGACGCCCTCCTCCGCCTTGCAGCTGCACGCACC
>NZ_JARVKU010000008.1:0-334467 GCF_029813805.1 Streptomyces sp. DH10 | reverse complement strand
TCACCGCCGTCGGCGGTGAGCCCCCCTTTCGTTCGTCACACGGCCGTGCGCTGCCGGCGCTCCAGCGCCCGGGCCGCCTTGCGCCGGCTGCCCGCCAGTACGTTCACGGGAGCGCCCGCACCGGCTCCCGGCTCCAGCTGCCAGCCGCGAATCCGCGCCGCGACCTGGGCCAGCCGCTTGTCGCCGGGCCCGACGTCGACGGAGAACAGCGACTCGTCGGGCGTGGGGTCGTCGCCGCCCCAGCGGACGACGCCGTCGAGCTCGGCGAGGATGTCGCGGATCACGACCTCCTGGTGCGGGAAGAAGCCGCCCCGGGCGCCGCGCGGGTAGAAGCCCGGCCGGATCCGCACCGCCGTGCCGGACGCCAGGTTGGACTCCGGGCGGCCCTTGCCGACGCCGGACGGGTCGTGCCAGCCGACGACGTCGCCCCGGCGCAGCCGGTCGACCTCGTAGTGGAACCGGCGCACCAGGTGGACGAGGACGGTCTCCACGTCGCCCATGCGGACCGCGATGCCCGTGAGCGGAGTGCCGGGCACGGGACGGGTGTAGACGGTGCCGCCGTCGTCCGCGACGTTCTCCATCGCCCAGCCGTTGTGGGAGCGCGAACCGGCCAGCACGCGCCGGGTCCGGTCCTGCGCGCTGCGCAGGGCATCCCGCACGCGGCCTGGGATGAGGTTGTGCGCGTCGGCGTACGCCTGGGACAGGAAGTGCGAGACGGGCAGGGCGGCGACGCCCACGGCACCGCCGACGGCGGCGACACGGCCGAGCAGGGCGCGGCGGGACAGACCCCGGCGGTGCGCGGCACCCGGTCCGGACCGTCTGCGGGTGAGACGGGGTATGTGGGGGAGGTTGAGGTTCAACGGGCTCTCATTCCGGCGATTCACGCGGTGCGGTGACGCTTCACGCGTTGCGGGCGATGCTGTTGTACTTCTCGAAGATCTGGTAGACGGCCAGGCTCTGGTGCGTCTGCGCCTCCACGTCGGGGTCCCAGGCCCGGTAGCGGCGCAGCAGCTCGGTGATCTCGAACTCGGCGAGGTCCAGGCGCATGGACCGCGGGGTGGTGACGCGGTCGCCGGGTGGCAGTTGGCCGCCGGGCCTGCCGCGTGTGCCCCACAGGTGGACGAGGGCCGCGGTGCGCGCGCTGAAGGCGTTGTCCTTGCTCAGCCGCTGCCACACGGACCAGAGATCGGCGTCCTTGGCCGGGTCGCGGCGGTCGCCGGTGGTGAAGCCCCAGCCGATGCAGTGGTTCCAGGCCTGGATGGCGTCGGAGGCGCTGATCTGCCCGATGCCGGTGTGCGAGTCCCTGACTCGGCCGGAGCCGGTTTGGTGGTGGTCGGCGACCTGCTGGTCGGTGGCCTGATCGGCGAGGCTGTAGTCGCGCATGGCCCAGTACACGGCCGTCTGGATCAGCGCCTTGCGCATCGTGTACGTGTTCGACAGCTCGGTGATCAGCCCGTCCTGGTCCTGGATCGCCTCCACCGCCTGGGCGTTGGTGTAGAGCCCGGCGTCCTCGCCGACGCCGCCCAGGTCCGGGTGTCCGATCGACCGCATGTAGCGCGCGAGGTCGGCCCGCAGCCCGGGCACCTGACTTTCATCGAGGGCGACGTCCGGCACGGCGGGCCGCGGCCGGTCGAACGAGCCCTGCCCGGTGTCACGGCCCGAGGCGATGTCGACGTCGACCTCCAGCTGCCCGTCGCCCGAGCCGAGCGTGCGGATGACGAACTGGTCGTAGGCCCAGTCCTCCGGCAGCGGGCGCCCTGCGTTGCCGTCGAAGCCCGGGGACATGTCGGCCACGAAGCTCGCCGTCGACCAGCCGGCCGCGCCGACCTGCGCGCAGACGTTGCGGGAGCCGTAGACCCCGATCTCGTACGGGTGGCCGGAGTCCGCCGTCGCCTCCTTGATGCCCTTGAAGTGGGGCAGGACGTTCGCGGTGATCTCGGCGTCGATCGCGTCGAAGTCGACGGCGAAGAAGATCCGGGTCCCTCTCTTGAAGCCGTGGTCGAGGGCGGCGTTGACCGCCGCGTACCCGGCCGTGCGCCCGGCGACGTAGTCGAAGTCCGAGGCGTCGTTGTTGACGGTCTGGTAGATCGGGAAGCAGCGCAGGCCGTGCTGGGCGAAGACCTGCAACTCGCCCGGCTGGATGGCCTTCTCCGGCAGGGACGTGGCGCTCGGGTTGGTGAGATAGCGGCCGACGTACGTGATCCCGGCGGCCTTGAGGGCCGCCGCGCGGGCCGGAGTGACCTTGGAGACGGTGTCGCAGGCCTTGCCCTGGCGCGACTGGTCGCCGTAGGACGCCAGGAGCGAGGCGAAGGTGGGGAAGTCGCCCTCGCCCGTGGCCGGGAGGGCGACGAAGGTCTGGAAGGACCGTACGGCCGCGGCGAGGTAGGAGTCGAAGGTGTCGGTGAGGGCGACGGGCCGCCGGTTCGCGATCATCCCGGCGGAGAACAGCTGAACGTAGACGCCCTTGTCGCCCTGCCGCACGGGGTGCGCCTTCAGGGCCGACTGGGTGCCGGGACCGAAGTTGCCGTTGGCGGTGCCGTCGGCCATGCCCAGCTCGTACTGCGTGCCGAGGACCAGTGCCCGGGCCAGGTCCCGGGACACGCGCCCGTCGCAGGCGACGGCGAAGAAGTCCTGCCGGTTCAGGTAGCGCCCGTTGAGCCACTGCTGCACGTCGCGGACCTGCCGGGTGCCGGAGGGGCTGAGGACGTACGAGTCCATCGTCAGCAGCGCTTTGAACACCTTGGGCGTCAGATCGGCGCCGGGGAAGGCCTGTTCGAGGCCCATGTCGGTCTTGAGCTTCGTGACGGCCGCCTGGACCCGCTCGCCATACGTGCCGTCCAGGTCGCCGCCGTCGTAGCCCTTGCAGTACAGGCCGGACTGGATGATGCGGCAGAAGTCGGGGGAGGGGACGGTGTCCGCGTTCAGCTTGGGGAACTTGGCGGTCAGCGTCGACAGCGTGGTGGGGCCGAAGTTGTCGGACAGTGCCGTGATGCCCAGCTCGTACTGGAGGGCGCGGGTCAGGGCGTACAGCGTCGCCCAGTCGGTCTCGCCGGTTTCCTCCACGGTCGTACCGGTGCGGCCGGCGTAGACGGAGTTCACGAATCTCTGGGCCCTGAGCACCATGGGGTCGCGCATGAAGAGTGATCGTATGTCCGGCTAAACCGCTTACTGTGGGGTACTTGGGCAGGTCCGAGGAGCTTCTTGTGCTCTTCGGCGTACCCCTGGTTCACCCAGCGGGCAGACGGCGGCGGCCCCCCGCCCGAGGGCAGGGGGCCGCCGCTGTCGGTTCACGCCCAGGAGATCAGACGCTTCGGCTGCTCCAGGATCGCGGCCACGTCCGCCAGGACCTTCGAGCCCAGCTCGCCGTCGACCAGGCGGTGGTCGAACGACAGGGCCAGGGTGGTGACCTGGCGGGGCTTCACCTTGCCCTTGTGGACCCACGGCTGGAGCTTGATCGCACCGACCGCGAGGATCGCGGACTCGCCGGGGTTGAGGATCGGCGTGCCCGTGTCGACGCCGAAGACACCGACGTTGGTGATCGTCACCGTGCCGCCCTGCATGGCCGCCGGGGACGTCTTGCCCTCCCTGGCGGTCGACACCAGCTCGCCCAGCGACTCGGCCAGTTGCGGCAGCGTCTTGGCGTGGGCGTCCTTGATGTTCGGCACGATCAGGCCACGCGGGGTCGCGGCCGCGATGCCCAGGTTCACGTAGTGCTTGACCACGATCTCCTGGGCTGCCTCGTCCCAGGACGCGTTGACGTCCGGGTTCCGCTTGATCGCGACGAGCAGCGCCTTGGCGATCAGCAGGAGGGGGTTCACGCGCAGGCCGGCGAACTCCTTGTCCTGCTTCAGCTCCTCGACCAGCTTCATCGTGCGCGTCACGTCGACGGTCACGAACTCCGTGACATGCGGCGCGGTGAACGCCGAGCCGACCATCGCCGCGGCCGTCGCCTTGCGGACGCCCTTGACCGGGATACGCGTCTCGCGGGCGGTGTCGTACGACACCGCCGGCTGCGCGGGTGCCGGTGCGGCGGCCACGGGGGCCTCCTGCCGCGGTGCCTGCGACCGAGCCACCGCCGCGTGCACGTCCTCGCGGGTGATGATGCCGTCCGGGCCGGTCGGGACGACCGTCGTCAGATCGACGCCCAGGTCCTTGGCCAGCTTGCGGACCGGGGGCTTGGCGAGAGGACGGTCCAGGCCGGCGGGGGCGGCCGGGGGCGGGGCCCCGTGGCCGTTCAGCTCCGTCTGGATCGCCGTCGAGGCCTGCTGGACCGGGACCTCGGGGCCCTTGCGAGGGCGGCGGCGGGTGGAGGACGTCGCCACCCCGTAGCCGACGAGGACCGGCTGCCGGCCGGAGCCCTCCGACTTCGGCTCGTCCGCCGGCCGGGGCGCCGGGGGCTGCTCGGCGGCGGGCGCGGGCTGCTCGGCGGCGGGCGCGGGCTGCTCGGCGGCGGGGGCGGACCCTCCGCTCACGTCCACCGCGATGATCGCCGTGCCCACGTCGACCGTGGTGCCCTCGGGGAAGTGCAGCGCCCGGACCACCCCGTCGTACGGAATGGGCAGTTCGACGGCCGCCTTCGCCGTCTCGACCTCGCACACCACCTGGCCGTCCGTGACCGTGTCACCGGGCTGGACGTACCACTTGAGGATCTCCGCCTCCGTGAGCCCCTCGCCCACGTCGGGCATCTTGAACTCGCGTACGGACGCTTCCGTCATCGTCGTCACGACCCTCTCCTCAGTACGCCAGCGAGCGGTCGACGGCATCCAGCACCCGGTCCAGGTTCGGCAGGTACTCCTCCTCCAGACGGGCCGGCGGGTACGGCGCGTGGTAGCCGCCGACCCGGAGCACCGGGGCCTCCAGGTGGTAGAAGCAGCGCTCCGTGATCCGCGCGGCGATCTCCGCGCCCGAGCCGAAGAACACCGGTGCCTCGTGGACGACGACCAGGCGGCGCGTCTTCTCCACCGACGCCTGGATCGAGTCGAAGTCGATCGGGGAGACCGAGCGCAGGTCGAGGACCTCCAGGTTCCTGCCCTCCTCGGCGGCCGCGTCGGCGACCTCCTGGCAGAGCTTCACCATCGGGCCGTAGGCGGCGAGGGTGAGGTCGGTGCCCTCGCGGACCACCTGGGCCTTGTGCAGCGGGCCCGGGATCGCCTCCGTGTTGACCTCGCCCTTGTCCCAGTAGCGGCGCTTGGGCTCGAAGAAGATCACCGGGTCGTCGCTCTGGATGGCCTGCTGCATCATCCAGTACGCGTCCGACGCGTTCGAGGGGCTGACCACCTTCAGACCCGCCACGTGCGCGAACAGCGACTCGGGGGACTCCGAGTGGTGCTCCACCGCGCCGATGCCGCCGCCGTAGGGGATGCGCACGACGACCGGGAGCTTGACCTTGCCCAGCGAGCGGGCGTGCATCTTGGCGAGCTGCGTGACGATCTGGTCGTAGGCCGGGAAGACGAAACCGTCGAACTGGATCTCCACGACCGGGCGGTAGCCTCGCAGGGCCAGACCGATCGCCGTGCCGACGATGCCCGACTCGGCGAGCGGGGTGTCGATGACGCGGCTCTCGCCGAAGTCCTTCTGGAGGCCGTCCGTCACGCGGAAGACGCCGCCGAGCTTGCCGACGTCCTCGCCCATGATCAGGACCTTGGGGTCGGAGTCCAGGGCGCGGCGCAGCGACTCGTTGATCGCCTTGGCCAGAGCCATCTTGTCGGCCATCTCAGTTACCCCCCTCGTCGGCGAACGACGCCTGGTACGCGGCGAACTGGGCTCGCTCCTCGTCGACGAGGGCGTGTCCGTCCGCGTAGACGTTCTCGAAGATGGCGAAGTGGTCCGGGTCCGGCATGGCACGGACCGCCTCGCGCACTCGTTTGCCCAACGCCTCGGACTCGGCCTCCAGTTCCGCGAAGAATCCCTCGTCCGCGTGGTTTGAGGCCTCCAGATAGCGGCGAAGGCGCAGGATCGGGTCCTTGGCCTCCCAGGCCTGGCGCTCCTCGTCGCCCCGGTACCGGGTCGGGTCGTCGGAGGTGGTGTGGGCGCCCATGCGGTAGGTGAACGCCTCGACGAGGGTCGGGCCCTCGCCGGCGCGGGCCCGCTCCAGGGCCCACCGGGTGACCGCGAGGCAGCCGAGCACGTCGTTGCCGTCCACACGGACGCCCGGGAAGCCGAAGCCCTGCGCGCGCTGGTAGATCGGCACGCGGGACTGCTTCTCGGTCGGCTCGGAGATGGCCCACTGGTTGTTCTGGCAGAAGAACACGACGGGGGCGTTGTAGACCGCGGAGAAGGTGAACGATTCGGCCACGTCGCCCTGGCTGGAGGCGCCGTCGCCGAAGTAGGCGATCACCGCGCTGTCCGCGCCGTCCTTGGCGATGCCCATGGCGTAGCCGGTGGCGTGCAGCGTCTGGGAGCCGATGACGATCGTGTAGAGCTGGAAGTTGTTGCCGTTGGGGTCCCAGCCGCCGTTGTTCACGCCGCGGAACATCCCGAGCAGGTTGGTCGGGTCCACGCCGCGGCACCAGGCGACGCCGTGCTCCCGGTAGGTGGGGAAGACGTAGTCGTCGTCGCGCAGGGCCCGGCCGGAGCCGATCTGGGCGGCCTCCTGGCCGAGCAGCGAGGCCCACAGGCCCAGCTCGCCCTGGCGCTGGAGGGAGGTCGCCTCGGCGTCGAAGCGGCGGGTGAGCACCATGTCGCGGTACAGGCCGCGGAGCTCTTCCGGGGTGACACCGGCGACGTACTTGTCGTACTCGGCGTTCTTGACGCGCTTGCCCTCGGGCGTCAGCAGCTGCACGAGCTGGGGCTCGGTGCCGGCGTCCTTCTTGGCGGTCGTGCGGGTGGTGCGCTTGGTGCCGGTGGCGCCGGCCTTGCTTCCGGCGCTGCGTCGCGGTGTGCGCGCGGCAGTGCTCTCCACGGTCACGTGTGCTCCTCCGTCGGTCCGGCCCCCGGGGTTGCCGGTAGGCCAGTGCGGCTCACCTGTTCCGACCACCGGGCACGGGGTGGGTGCCACTCGACCGGGAACAGGCGGGACAGGTGCCCCGGCGAGCGCCCTGCAGAAGGCACGTTACCCAGTGCATCACATTTCTGTGAAACCCCCTCTGACCTGGGATTTTGCTTGGATATCCAAGTAAATCGGAAAGGCGTGGAAGGGGCCCTGGTCACAGCCTTGCAGGAGGCCGGAGCAACCGCACGTTAACCCGGTGACCCAGGTCACGGGAAGAGTTCTTTTGTCGGCGTGCCCAAACGGCACGCGCGCGTGGGCCCCGTCTCCGGGCCCCACGCGCGCGTGGATCATGCCTTTTCCGGCTGTCAGCCGCCGCCTTCGCCGCCCGCGCCTCCGACGACACCGGTCGCGCCGCCCGCGTCGGCGCCGCCCGTGTCGTCCGGCGGCGTCGCCGGGTCCGAGGGCTCCGGGTCCGTGGGCTCGTCGGTCGGCTCCTGCGAGGTCGGCTGGTCCGACGGCTGGCCGGTGGGCGACTGCGGAGCGCTCTGCGACGGCGTGTAGGACGGGGTGTACGACGGCGTCCACTCGCCACCGCCGGAGCTCGTACCGCTCCCGTCGTCCGTGGACGTGTCGGTCGGCTCGTCGGTCGGTTCGTCGCTCGGCGTCTCGCTGGGCGTCTTCTTCTCGGTCGTCTGCGAGGTGGTCGGCGACTGCTTGGTGCCGGGCTCCTTCGTATCGCCGCCGGAGTTCTGCAGCGCCAGGGCGACACCCGCCGCGACGGCGATCACCGCGAGCACGGCGAGGATCCACAGCTTGCCGCGGCCGCCGCCCTTGTTGCCGTGGCCCTCGAAGCCGCCGTCGTCCCCGCCGCCGTAGCCGGCGGGCAGGATCGGCGACGGGATCTGCGCGGTGCCGGAGGGGTCCCCGGGGTGGCCCATCACGGCCGTACTGGCGAAGCCGCCCGACGGGGTGTGCCGGCCCTCGTGCATGTTGACCGGGCCGGTGTTCCAGGTGCCGGTGTGGCCGCCCTGGTCGTAGAGCATCTGGAGCGCGTACTGGACCAGCCCGCGCATCTCCTCGGCCGTCTGGAAACGGTCGTCCGGCTCCTTGGCGAGGGAGCGCATGACCAGGCCGTCGAGCTCGGGCGGACAGGCGTCGGAGGCCTCGGAGGGAGGCGTCGGGATGTCCTGGACGTGCTGGTAGACCACCGACAGCGGGGTCTCGCCGGTGAACGGCGGGCGCAGCGAGAGGAGTTCGTAGAGCAGGCAGCCCGTGGCATACAGGTCGGAGCGGTGGTCGACGGCCTTGCCGAGCGCCTGCTCGGGGGACAGGTACTGGGGGGTGCCCATGACCATGCCGGTCTGCGTCATCGTGGACTGCGCGCCGTGCAGGGCGCGGGCGATGCCGAAGTCCATCACCTTCACGGCGCCGCTGTGCGTGATGATGACGTTGGCCGGCTTGATGTCGCGGTGCACGATGCCGTGCTGGTGCGAATAGGCGAGCGCCTCCAGGACGCCCGAGACGATGATCAGGGCCTGCTCGGGGCCCGGCGCCTCGGCGTTCAGCAGCAGGTCGCGGATCGTGCGGCCCTCGACCAGCTCCATGACGATGTAGGGCACGGACTGGCCGCCCACGACGTCCTCGCCGGAGTCGTACACGGCGACGATCGCGTGGTGGTTGAGGCCGGCCACCGACTGGGCCTCGCGCGTGAAGCGCGCCTTGGACACCGGGTCCTCGGCGAGGTCGGAACGGAGCAGCTTGACGGCCACGGTGCGCCCGAGGCGGACGTCCTCGGCTGCGAACACCTCGGCCATGCCGCCCCGGCCGAGTCTGCCGGTCAGCCGGTACCGGCCGTCGCCGACGAGCCCGCCGTTACCCCAGGACTCCGGCGCGTCCGACATGCCGCCGCCAGTCGCCTCGGGTTCGGACGGGCCCTGAGCGCGCTGCTGCTGTGCCATCAGTCCTCGCCGTCGTTTCTGCCCGCGGTGCGCGCGGTGTTGTTACGGTCTCCGTCGGCCACGCTACAGCCTCGGCGCAAGCCGCCGGTCCGAGACGGGTACCAGGGCGGGCACGGTACGGACGCGTCATGAAACCTTCACTCCGTACTGTCGTGCAAATTCTGTGTACCGGCCGCACATCCCCTGTAACGCTTCCGCGACGCTTCCTTCGCGTACGGTCACGGAACGGGCACCGAGCTTGACGTGTCGGTGCCCTGGGGCAGACTTGGCCGGGAATGGCGGTTTGGATCAACGCGGTCAGCGACGGATCAGCGGCAGTCGGCGGCGCCTCAAGGGCTACGGGGGAAACGGAACATGAGCCAGGACGGCGCACAGGGCCAGTACACGGGGCGGGCGGTCGCGAACGGTCGCTATCAGCTGCGTGATCTGCTCGGCCAGGGTGGCATGGCCTCGGTGCACCTCGCGTACGACAGCGTGCTCGATCGACAGGTCGCGATCAAGACACTTCACACCGATCTCGGTCGGGAACAGGCCTTCCGCGAGCGGTTCCGCCGCGAGGCCCAGTCCGTGGCCAAGCTCACGCACACCAACATCGTCTCGGTCTTCGACACCGGCGAGGACACCCTCGACGGGATGACGACGCCGTACATCGTCATGGAGTACGTCGAGGGCCGCCCGCTCGGCTCGGTGCTCGACGAGGACGTGCGGCAGCAGGGCGCGATGCCCGCCGACAAGGCCCTGAAGATCACCGGGGACGTGCTCGCCGCGCTGGAGATCAGCCACGAGATGGGCCTGGTCCACCGCGACATCAAGCCGGGCAACGTGATGATGACCAAGCGCGGCGTGGTCAAGGTCATGGACTTCGGCATCGCCCGCGCCATGCAGTCCGGTGTGACGTCGATGACGCAGACCGGCATGGTCGTCGGGACCCCGCAGTACCTCTCGCCGGAACAGGCCCTCGGACGCGGTGTGGACGCCCGCTCCGACCTGTACTCGGTCGGCATCATGCTGTTCCAACTGGTCACCGGGCGGCTGCCGTTCGACGCGGACTCGCCGCTGGCCATCGCGTATGCGCACGTTCAGGAGGAGCCCCCGGTTCCGTCCTCGGTCAACCGCTCGCTGCCCCCGGCCGTGGACGCCCTGATCGCCCGCGCGTTGAAGAAGAACCCGAACGAGCGCTTCCCGAGCGCCGAGGCCATGCGGGACGAGTGCCTGCGCGTGGCGGCGTCCGTCCAGGCCGCCCCGCCGAGCATCGTCCCGGGCGCGCAGACCCCCAGCGGCGCGGGCGTCGGCTCGGCCGTGTTCCCGCCGGTCGACCAGGCGGCCCCGGCGCCCTCGGGCCAGGTGCAGGCGCCGTACCAGCCGACTCCGCCCCCGAACCCGTACGGCACGCCCGCCCCGGCGACGCCGTCCCCGGCCTACGGCTACCCGCAGCAGGGCGGCTACCAGACGCCGTCCCCCGCCGCGTACTCCCCGCAGCCGGGTCCGTCGACCCCGCCGCCGTACAACCTCGCGCCGCAGACCGCGCAGGTCTCAGCGGGCGGCGGCAAGAGCAACAAGCCGGTGATCATCGGCTCGGTAGTGGTGTCCGTCGTCGCGGTCGGCGGTCTGATCGCGGCCCTGCTGATGAACAGCGGCGGCCAGGACGACCAGGGCGGCGGGGGCAGCAGCGCGAGTGCCTCGGCCTCGGCGGCGGCCAAGAAGCCGGGCTATCGCGGGCCGGACACGTCGAGGACGATCGAGACCGAGGAGTGCACGGAGCCTCAGGAGTCGTACAACGACCCCGAGAAGATCCGGATGCCGAGCTTCAAGTTCAAGGACATCACGTCGGTCAAGGCCTGCCTCCAGGCGGCCGGCTGGGAAAAGAAGATCAACAACCTGGACGAGAACACGTACGGCGACGGCACGGTCATGAACCAGTTCCCGTCCGCCGGCACCGACGTGGACCCGAAGGACATGCCCGAGATCGAGCTCGGCGTCTCCACGGGCAACCCGCCGGCCTGATCCGCGCGTGCGAAGGGCCCGGCAGCTTCGGCTGCCGGGCCCTTCGCACGGCCGGTACGCGGACGCCTTACAGGTAAGGCCCGCCCGAACGGCCGCCCGAGTGCTGCTCGTCGAGGCCGTCCTGGCCGACGCCCGGCGGGAGGGCGCGGCGCATCTGCTCCAGCTGGGCGCGGGCCGCCATCTGCTGGGCGAACAGCGTGGTCTGGATCCCGTGGAAGAGCCCCTCCAGCCAGCCGACCAGCTGGGCCTGCGCGATGCGCAGCTCAGCGTCGCTCGGCGTCGTCTCGTCCGTGAAGGGCAGGGAGAGCCGCTCCAGCTCCTCGACCAGCTCGGGCGCCAGACCGTCCTCCAGCTCCTTCACCGAGCTGGCGTGGATCTCCTTGAGCCGGACCCGGCTGGCCTCGTCCAGGGGAGCCGCGCGCACTTCCTCCAGAAGCTGCTTGATCATGCTGCCGATCCGCATGACCTTCGCGGGCTGCTCCACCTGTTCCGTGACCGGGGTCTCGCGGGAGTCCTCGTCACCGCCGCCGCCGCTGAGCGCCATGCCGTCCTGGCCAACGACCAGGATCTGCGGGTTCTCCGGCGACCTTTCGTTCCTCGGCATCTCCATGCCGCCATTCTCTCGCACGCCTCCACCTCCCCTCTGTGGTGCCCCCTCGGGAGGCTGATCCACCGTGTGGGAGGAGACGTGCGGGTCAGACCCCGGGTTGCTCACCAAAGGGTGAATCCGGCTCGTGCGGCGATTCCGCCTGTCGGCCGAACCCGGAATGCCGCCGCAGTGGGGCGGTGTGAGGCTGATTGCCCGATCTGACCGAACTTGCCGGATTCGCCCTACCGGGCACGGCGGGAGGGGGTCACCAACGTGACTCCATGGCAACGCGCACTGCGGGCGACGGGACTGACGGTCGCCCTGGGGGCGGGTGCGGTCGTCTCACCGTACGGGGCCGGCGCCTCGTACGGAGCTGTCCAGTCCGTCCAGTCGTACGGCTCTGTCCAGTCGTACGGCTCTGTCCAGTCGTACGGCTCCGTCCAGTCGTACGGCTCTGTCCTCGCGCACGGCGTCCTCGCGTACGACGACACTCCCGGGGGCGGTGCCCTCGCCGCCCCTTCCGCCCCCTCCGACCCGGGTGAGCCCTCGCGGGCCGGGACCCGGGCCGGTGAGGGGAGGCAGCGGCCGGGGCGGCCCGAGGACGCCGAGCGGGAGCGCGACGCCGGTGCGGTCACCGCCGCCCCCGAGGAGCCCCGGGAAGCCGTCCCCGAGCCCCCCGCGCAGACGGAGCAGCCCGTACGGGAGGCCGCCGCCGCGCGGGCCGAGCGCCCCGTCGGGCCGGTCCTGCGCATCCTGCCGCTGGGCAGCGGCCTGGTGCTGATCGGCCTCGGCCTCGGCCTCGCCTTCTTCGCCCTGCGGCTGCGGCGGGTCTAGGCCTGGAGGCCGAGGTCTGTCCGCCGGTGCCTCAGGCGCCCTGCGGGGTGATCAGCAGCACCTTGCCGATGTGGCCGCTCTCCTCCACGACCCGGTGCGCGGTGGCCGCGTCCGGCATCGGGAGCTCGCGGTCGACGACCGGGCGCAGGTGGCCGCCTGCGAACAGGGGCCAGACGTGTTCGCGCACGGCCGCGACGATGGCCGCCTTCTCCTCCAGCGGCCGGGCGCGCAGGGACGTCGCGCTGATGGCGGCGCGCTTGGCGAGCAGGGCGCCGATGTTCAGCTCCCCCTTGACCCCGCCCTGCATACCGATGATCGCGAGCCGGCCGTTGACGGCCAGGGCCCTGACGTTGCGCTCCAGGTACTTGGCGCCCATGTTGTCGAGGATGACGTCGGCACCGGCGCCGTCCGTGGCCTTCCTGACCTCCTCGACGAAGTCCTGCTCGCGGTAGTTGACCAGGATGTCGGCGCCCAGTTCGGCGCACCGGTCGAGCTTCTCCTTCGTACCGGCCGTGACGGCCACCCGCGCGCCGACGGCCTTGGCGAGCTGGACGGCCATGGTGCCGATGCCGCTGGAGCCGCCGTGCACGAGCAGCGTCTCGCCCGGGCGCAGGTGGGCGATCATGAAGACGTTCGACCAGACGGTGCAGGTCACCTCGGGCAGGGCCGCGGCCCGCGTCAGTGCGATGCCCTCGGGCACGGGCAGCAGCTGTCCGGCCGGGACGACCACCTTCTCGGCGTAGCCGCCGCCGGAGAGCAGCGCGCACACCTCGTCGCCGACGTTCCAGCCGGAGACACCGGGGCCGATCTCGGCGATCCGCCCGGAGCACTCCAGGCCGGGGTAGGGGGACGCGCCGGGCGGCGGGTCGTAGAAGCCCTGCCGTTGCAGGATGTCGGCCCGGTTGACGGCACCGGCCGCCACCTCGACCAGGACCTCGCTCTCGCCGGGCACGGGATCCGGGACCTCGTCCCAGACCAGCGCCTCGGGCCCACCAGGTTCGGGAATCGTGATCGCATACATGAAGGGGACGGTACTCCTCGGTCGCCGGACGGACTCCCCTCCGCCCCCGGGCCGGCTCCGCCTCCGTCGTTGGTCCGGTCCCGGCCGAATTCCATGTGCGGGACCGATGAGTTTGCGCGACGGTGAGGGTCTCCCCATGCGTAGCCCACGTACTCGGAAGGACCCGAACATGAGCACGCAGACGTCCGGCCTGGCGATCGAGACAGCGGGCCTGGTGAAGACCTTCGGCGAGACGAGGGCGGTAGACGGGGTGGACCTGTCCGTGCCCGCGGGCACGGTCTACGGCGTCCTCGGACCGAACGGCGCCGGCAAGACCACCACCGTGAAGATGCTCGCCACCCTGCTCCGGCCGGACGGCGGCGAGGCTCATGTCTTCGGCCACGACATCGTCCGCGAGGCCGACGAGGTGCGCGGCCGGGTGAGCCTCACCGGCCAGTACGCGTCGGTGGACGAGGACCTCACCGGCACCGAGAACCTGGTCCTGCTGGGCCGGCTGCTCGGCCACCACAAGAAGGCCGCCCGGGACCGTGCCGCCCAGCTCCTGGAGGCCTTCGGGCTGACGGAGGCGGCCGCGAAGCAGGTCAAGCAGTACTCGGGCGGCATGCGGCGCCGCATCGACATCGCCGCGTCCATCCTCAACACCCCCGACCTGCTGTTCCTCGACGAGCCGACCACCGGCCTCGACCCGCGCAGCCGCAACCAGGTCTGGGACATCGTGCGGGCCGTCGTCGCCCAGGGCACCACCGTGCTGCTGACCACGCAGTACCTGGACGAGGCCGACCAGCTGGCGTCCCGGATCGCCGTCATCGACCGCGGCCGTGTGATCGCCGAGGGCACCAAGGGCGAGCTGAAGTCGTCCGTCGGCGCCGGGTCCGTCCATCTACGGCTGCGAGATCCGGACCAGCGGACCCTGGCGGCGGATCTGCTGCGCCGGGTCCTCGACGCGCAGGTGCAGCTGGAACACGACCCGGTGGCCCTGACCGCCCGGCTCGGTACGGCGGCGAGCGACGACAGCGCGGCCCAGCAGGCGGCCCGCGCACTGAGCGAGCTGTCCCACGCCGGCATCACCGTCGACAACTTCTCGCTGGGCCAGCCCAGCCTGGACGAGGTGTTCCTCGCCCTCACCGGGCACGACACCCACGACTCCGACCAAGCCGACGACTCCCACGACCCGAAGGACGAGGTGGCGGCATGAGCACCGCGACGACCACGGAGGGCAAGGAACTCGCCCCGGTCAGCACCGAATCCCTCGCCGCGCTGCTCATCTCCAAGGAGCGTCCGCCGCGGCCCAGCGCCTGGTCGGCCTCGATGACCTTCGGCTGGCGGGCGATGCTCAAGATCAAGCACGTGCCGGAGCAGCTCTTCGACGTCACGGCGTTCCCGATCATGATGGTGCTGATGTACACGTACCTGTTCGGCGGGGCGCTGGCCGGCTCGCCGAGGGAGTACATCCAGTTCCTGCTGCCGGGCATCCTGGTGATGTCGGTCGTGATGATCACGATGTACACGGGTGTCTCGGTCAACACCGACATCGAGAAGGGCGTCTTCGACCGGTTCCGCAGCCTGCCGATCTGGCGGCCGTCGACGATGGTCGGCTATCTGCTCGGCGATGCCCTGCGGTACACGATCGCGTCCGTCGTGATGCTCACCGTCGGCATCATCCTCGGCTACCGGCCGGACGGCGGGATCCTCGGAGTGGTCGCCGGGATCGCCCTGCTGGTGCTCTTCTCGTTCGCCTTCTCGTGGATCTGGACGATGTTCGGGCTGATGCTGCGCACCGAGAAGTCGGTGATGGGCGTCAGCATGATGGTGATCTTCCCGCTCACCTTCCTGTCCAACGTCTTCGTCGACCCGAAGACGATGCCGGGCTGGCTCCAGGCCTTCGTCAACAACAGCCCCATCACACATCTGGCGTCGGCGGTGCGCGGCCTGATGGGCGGCGACTGGCCGGCCGCCGAGGTCGCCTGGACGCTGGGCTGGACCGGGCTGTTCGTGCTGGTCTTCGGGCCGATCACGATGCGGCTGTACAACGCCAAGTAGGCCGTGGGGCCCTGGCCGGCCATCGCGCACGGGTCAGTGCGTGGCGGCCGGCCTTTCGTCGCGCCGGTCAGCTGCGGGGCATCGGCGGCAACGGCCGGGTGTCGGGCGCGATCTGGGAGCCGGGCGTCGCCCGCACGATCGTGATGAGCCGGTCGGTCAATTCCAGCTTCCCGACGGCCGCATCGTCGTAACCGAGCACCCGGTGACCGCGTATGACGCTCACCACCAGGTCGGTGATCTCCCGCGGGGTCTTGCCCACCTCGGCCTTGACCACCGGCCGTTCGACGATGTCGAGGCCGCTGCCCTGCTGGATGAGGTCCTCCATCACCATGCCCGCCGACGGGCTGAGGACGGAGAGGCCGAGCAGACGGCCTGCGGCGCTGGCACTGGTGATGACCGCGTCGGCGCCCGACTGCTTCAGCAGCGGCGCGTTCTCCTCCTCCCGTACCGCGGCCACGATGTTCGCCCCGCGGTTGAGCTGCCGGGCCGTCAGCGCCACCAGGACCGCCGTGTCGTCGCGCTGCGTGGCGATGATGATCTGGCGCGCCCTGTGCACCTCGGCCCGCTTCAGCACCTCACTGCGCGTCGCGTCCCCGACGATGCCCGCGTAGCCCTCGGCGGTCGCGGCGTCGATCACCTTCGAGCTGGGGTCGACCACGACGACCTGTTCCTTCTTCAGGCCCGTCGCGCAGACGGTCCGGATCGCCGACCTGCCCTTCGTGCCGAAGCCGATGACGACGGTGTGATCGCGCAATGTGGACCTCCAACGGTTCAGCCGCCACTCCTCCCGTGTGCGTTCGGTGAGGGCTTCGAGCGTGGTGCCGACCAGGATGATCAGGAACAGCACGCGCAGGGGCGTGATGATGAGGATGTTCGTGAGCCTGGCGGCATCACCGGCCGGGGTGATGTCGCCGTAGCCGGTGGTGGAGAGGGTGACGGTCGCGTAGTAGAACGCGTCGAGGAGGGTGAGACCGCCACCCGCGTTGTCGTTGTAGCCGTCGCGATCGAGGTAGACGATCAGTGCGGTCACGACGAGGACCACCAGTGCCATGGAGAGCCTCTTGGCGACCTGGCGGATGGGGTGCTCCACCACTTTCCGCGGGAGCTTCACCCGATGGGTCACCAGATGCTCGTCCGCCTGGCGGGCGATCGCGTCCTGGCCCGGAAGTTTCACGTGAAACACACCCCGATTCCTCCGGACGCCCAGGGCAGGTCGAGCAGTTCCGCCTCCTGTCCCGGACGTGCACCGCCTGGGGGTACGACGGCCAGTGCGTCGGCCGCCGCGATGCCGCGCAGCATGGCCGGTCCGTTGTAACGCAGCGGCACGGCCTGGTCGCCCCGCAGGACGACGGGGACGAGCCGGGTGTCGTGCGGGTGCCCGTGCACGGCGTCCCTGATCGGCAGCGTGTACGGCTCCGGGGCCGGGCGGGCCGCGAGGGTCCGCAGCAGCGGCTCGGCGAGCGTGAGCAGCCCCGAGACGGCGGCGAGCGGGTTGCCCGGCAGGCCGACGAGGTGCTGGGACTCGCTGATGCGGGCCAGCAGCATGGGGTGGCCGGGACGCACCTTGACGCCGTCCACGAGGAGTTCGGCGCCGATGCGGCGCAGGATGGGGTGGACGTGGTCGACGGGGCCCGCGGCGGTGCCGCCGGTGGTGACGACGACATCGGCGTCGGACGTGGTGATCACCCGGTGCAGGGCTTCGGCGTCGTCGCGGACGCGTCGCACGGCGGTGACCTCGGCACCGAGCGCCCGCAGCCAGGGCGGCAGCATCGGACCGAGCGCGTCCCGGATCAGACCATCGTGCGGCCGTCCCTCGGTGAGCAACTCGTCGCCCAGGACCAGGACTTCCGCGCGAGGCCGTGGGACGGCGGTGACGGTGTCGTATCCGGCCGCTGCGGCGAGCCCGAGTACGGCCGGGGTGACGAGGGCGCCGACGGGGAGCAACTGGTCGCCGTTGCGGCACTCCTGGCCGCGCGGGCGGATGTCCTGCCCGGGGACGACGTCCCTGGTCGCATACAGGCGGCCCTTGTCGTCGGTGCGGCCGTGCTCGCTGCGCAGGACGGCGGTGGTGTCCGGGGGGATGCGGGCGCCGGTGGCGATCCGGACGGCCTCGCCGTCGGTCAGGGGCTCCTGCGCGGCGTGCCCGGCCAGGACACCGTCGTCCCGTACGTCCCAGGGGGCGGGCCCGGCGACCGCCCAGCCGTCCATCGCGGAGGTGTCGAAGGAGGGGAGGTCGGTGAGGGCGTCGAGGGGAGCGGCCAGGGTGAGGCCGAGGGCGGCTTCGAGAGGAACGGAGACGGGCCGGCGGTGGGCGGCCCGGGTGGTGCTCCGGGCGGCGCGTCCGGCGGTGGCCCGGGCCTCCGGCCAGGGGGTGGCGTGGTGGCGGGCGTCGGGCCGGGGAGAGGTGTCCGGCCGGCCGGAGGCGCGACGGCTGTCCGACTCACCTCGTCCGGCGGGGCCGGGCAGGTCGTTGCTGTTGTTCACGAGGGCGAGCACCTCCTCGACGTCGAGGTCCTCGGCGTCCTCGCCGGCGCGCGTGCCGTGCGGGGTCATCCGGCGTCCGGGCGGGTGTCGGGCGTCGCGTCGGGGGCGACGTCGGGCTGGGACCGGGTGCCGGAGGTCTGGGCCTCTGCGGCACTTTCTTCCGCCCAGCGGGCGGCGAGAGCCGCGGCTTTGCGGGCGGCCTCGGCGACCGCGTCGGGGCCGCCGCCCGCCCGTGCGGCCGCGTAGCCGACGAGGAAGGTGGTCAGCGGCGCCGCCGGCCGGTCCACACCGTGGGCGGCGTCGCGGGCGAGGTCGAGCAGAAGGCGGGTGTCGACGTCGAGGTCGATCCCCAGGTCGTCCTTGACTGCGGAAATCCATTCATCCAACACGTGCCCATGCTCCCTGATGCGTGCCCTGGCGGTGGCGATGTCGTCCCAGGTGTCGCAGTCGAAGGACGCGACGGGGTCGGAGACGCGGGTGAGGTTCAGCTCGGCGATGAGACGCCGCAGCGGGAGACCGGCGAGGCTCTCGTGCCGGTCGGTGAGGAGTGCGAGCGCCTCGCGCAGCCGCGGTGCGGCGTACGCGGCAACGAGTGGCTGGTCACGGCCCTCGGGGTCGGTCAGCAGCACGCCGTCGGCGGCGCTCGTCCGGAGGGTGCTCAGCAACAGGCCGACCGTGCGTTCCTCCAGGAACGGCAGATCGGCGGAGAGCACCACGACGCGCTCCGCCGTGGTGTGCCGGAGTCCGGCGTCGAGCGCGGCGAGCGGGCCGCCGCCAGGCGGGTCCTCTCGGGCCCAGGTCACGGGCCGTGCCGTCGGCCGGGGTGCGGCGACGACGACGGTGCCGCGGGCGCCCGCGCACGCGGCGAGCACGCGGTCGAGCAGGGCCCGGCCGCCCACGCGCACACCGGGTTTGTCCGCGCCGCCGAGCCGGCGGGCGGCACCCCCAGCGAGCACGACGGCGTCGTACGCGGCGGGGTCCGGCCGCGTCGCGGGGCCGGAACCGGTGCCGGGTTCACCCGGGAGCTCGAAGGCGGTCACACCCCGAGTATGCGTGCCCCCGCGATCACACGGAACGCGGGGGAGCGGACACGATCACGGGCACCGGCTCGCGGGCCGAACGGGAATCACAGCGTCCGCAGCAGCACGGCCGGCTGTTCCACGCAGTCCGCCACGTAGCGCAGGAAGCCGCCCGCCGTGCCGCCGTCGCACACCCGGTGGTCGAAGGTGAGCGAGAGCTGGACGACCTGCCGCACCGCGAGTTCTCCCTCGTGCACCCACGGCTTGGGGACGATGCGGCCGACGCCGAGCATGGCCGCCTCGGGGTGGTTGATGATCGGTGTGGAACCGTCGACGCCGAAGACTCCGTAGTTGTTCAGCGTGAAGGTCCCGCCGGTGAGCTCCGCGGGCGTCAGTGTCCCGGTCCGGCCCGCCTCGGTCAGCCGGGCGAACTCCGCGGTCAGCGACTCGGCGTCGCGCGCGTGCGCGTCCCGGACGACCGGGACGACGAGCCCCCGGTCGGTCTGCGCGGCGAAGCCCAGGTGCACGCGGTCGAACCGGACGACCTCCCTGGCCTCCGCGTCCACGGTCGAGTTGAGCTCGGGGAAGCGGGCGAGGGCCGCCGTGCAGATCCGGGCCAGCAGGGCCAGGAGGGAGATCTTCGGGCCGCCGGCCGCGTTCATGGCCGTGCGTGCCCGCATGAGCTCCGTGGCGTCGGCGTCCACCCAGCAGGTCGCGTCCGGGATCTCGCGGCGGCTGCGCGCCAGCTTCTCGGCGACGGCGCCCCGGATGCCCTTGAGCGGGGTGCGGATCTCGCCGGGGGCCGCTGTCGCGGCGGGCTGCGGTGCGGGGGCCGTGCCCGGTGCCTGCGGCACGCGCGGGTGCGGCTGTGCCGGCGGTGCGGCCGCGGCACCCTGGCCGGCGGCCCGCAGCGCGTACTCCACGTCCGCCCGCAGGATCAGCCCGTCGGGGCCGGACCCGGTCAGCTCCCGCAGGTCGAGGCCGTTCTGCCGGGCCAGCCGGCGGACCAGGGGCGAGATCACGGGGACGGGGCCGTCCTCCGTCCGGGGAGCACCGGCCCGCCCGTTCGCCGCCGCCGGGACGGCACCCTGCCCGTTCACCGCCCGGGAGCCCGCCGCGGGCGCACCGGACACCGGCCTTCCCTGCCGCACCCTGCGTCGCCGCGCGGGCGCCTCGGACGTGCCGTATCCGACCAGGACGTTGCCCGAGCCCTCGGCGCCGGAGCCGGCGGACTTCTCGCTCGCGGACTCCGCCGAGCCGCCTGAAGCCGCCGAGCCGTCGGAGGTCGCAGGCCGCTCCCCCACCGCCACCGTGATCAGCGGCGCGCCGACGGGCAGTTCCGTGCCCTCCTCGCCGAAGCGGGCCGTGACCACACCGCCGTAGGGGCAGGGCACCTCGACCATCGCCTTGGCCGTCTCGACCTCGACGACCGGCTGGTCGATCGCGACCACGTCGCCGACCTCGACCAGCCAGCGCACGATCTCCGCCTCGGTGAGCCCCTCGCCCAGGTCGGGCAGCTTGAACTCGAGCACCTGTGCCATCAGCTCTCGGCCTCCCACTGAAGACGCCCCACGGCGTCCAGGATCCGGTCCACTCCGGGCAGGTGGTGGCGCTCCAGCATCGGCGGCGGATACGGGACGTCGAACCCGGCCACACGCAGCACCGGCGCCTCCAGGTGGTGGAAGCAGCGCTCCGTCACCCGGGCCGCGATCTCCCCGCCCGGGCCGCCGAAGGAGCCCGACTCGTGGACGACGACCGCGCGTCCCGTCCGCCGCACCGAGGCGCACACCGTCTCGTCGTCGAACGGCACCAGGGAGCGCAGGTCGACGACTTCGAGGTCCCAGCCCTCGGCCCGGGCCGCCTCGGCCGCCTCCATGCAGACGGGGACGGACGGCCCGTAGGTGACGAGCGTGGCGCTCCGGCCCGAGCGCCGCACCACCGCGCGGCCGATCGGTTCGACGGGCGCCGGCTCCTCGGGGTTCCAGGAGTCCTTCGACCAGTACAGCCGCTTGGGCTCCAGGAAGACGACCGGGTCGTCGGAGGCGATCGCGGCGCGCAGCAGACCGTAGGCGTCGGCGACGGTGGCCGGCGTGACGACATGGAGCCCCGGAGTCGCCATGTAGTACGCCTCGGAGGAGTCGCTGTGGTGCTCGACGCCGCCGATGCCGCCGCCGTAGGGGACGCGGATGGTGATCGGGAGCGGCATCCTGCCGCGGGTGCGGTTGCGCGTGCGGGACACGTGCGAGATGAGCTGCTCGAACGCCGGGTAGGCGAACGCGTCGAACTGCATCTCCACGACCGGGCGCAGGCCGTACATGGCCATGCCCACCGCCGTGCCCAGGATCCCCGCCTCCGCGAGCGGGGTGTCCGTGCAGCGGTCCTCGCCGAACTCCTTGGCGAGTCCGTCGGTGACGCGGAAGACGCCGCCGAGGGTGCCGACGTCCTCGCCCATGACGTGCACGGCGGGGTCGGCGGCCATGGCGTCGCGCAGGGCGCGCGTGAGGGCCTGCGCCATGGTGGCCGGCTTGACGGCGACGGTGGTCATCGGTGCGTTCCCTCCGACTCGCTCTCGGCCTCCAGCTCGGCCAGCAGCTGGTCCTGCTGCTCGCGCAGTTGGGGCGTGGGCTCGGCGTAGACGTGGGCGAACAGGTCCATGGGGTCGAGGACCGGGTCCTGGTTCATGTGCGCGCGCAGGTCGGCGGCCATCGCCTCGGCGGCGTCCCGTGCGGCCTGCTTCCCGGCCTCGTCGAGCAGGCCGCGCGCGGTCAGCTCCCGCTCCAGCAGCTGGATCGGGTCGTGCTCGCGCCAGGCCTCGACCTCGGCGTCGCCGCGGTAGCGGGTCGCGTCGTCGGCGTTGGTGTGGGCGTCCACGCGGTAGGTGATCGCCTCGACGAGGGTGGGTCCGCCACCCGCGCGGGCGTGGCGTACGGCGTCGCTCAGCACCTCGTGCACGGCGGCGGCGTCGTTGCCGTCGACGAGGCGGCCGGGCATGCCGTAGCCGACGGCCTTGTGGGCCAGCGAGGGGGCCGCGGTCTGCTTGGCGAGCGGGACGGAGATCGCGAAGCCGTTGTTCTGGACGAGGAAGACCACCGGGGCCTGCCAGACGGCGGCGAAGTTCAGCGCCTCGTGGAAGTCGCCCTCGCTGGTGCCGCCGTCGCCGACCATGGCCAGCGCGACCACGTCGTCGCCCTTGAGGCGGGCGGCGTGCGCGAGGCCCACGGCGTGCGGCAGCTGGGTGGCGAGCGGGGTGGACAGGGGGGCGACCCGGTGCTCGTGCGGGTCGTAGCCGGTGTGCCAGTCGCCGCGCAGCAGCGTGAGCGCCTCGACGGGGTCCACACCGCGGGCCACGACGGCGAGCGTGTCGCGGTAGCTGGGGAAGAGCCAGTCCCGCTCCTCCAGCACGAGCGCGGCGGCGATCTCGCAGGCCTCCTGGCCGGTGGTGGAGGGGTAGACGGCCAGGCGGCCCTGCTTGGTGAGCGCGGTGGCCTGCGCGTTGTAGCGGCGACCGCGGACCAGCTGGGCGTACAGCGTCCGCAGCAGCTCCGGGTCGGCCTTCGCGGCCGCCTCGGTGCCGAGGACGCGGTACGGCTCGGCGTCGGGCAGCAGCGGCGCGGGGTCCGTGCGGGGCTGCCAGGCGGGCGGCGGGGTCGGCCGGTACGCGCCCCGCTGCTCCATGACCGTCATGACGGCACCTCCTCGTGGGAGCGGCTTCGCAGGCGCGTCGGCTGTGATGCGCCTCACCTACCGATTGTTCGGTCGTCGGCACATTTTGGCTATGGGTGCCCTCAGGCTGTGGACAAACGGTTCTCCACAGCCTGTGATGGACGCAGTACGTCCATGGCAGGGAGGCGGACGCGGGTGGCATCTGAACAAATGGCCGAGAGCCAGGACGACAGCGGCCTGCCGCCGCCGCCGCGTCCGCTGGACGCCATCGACCAGGACATCCTGCGCATGCTCCAGGCGGACGGCCGCGCCTCGATACGGTCGGTCGCCGAGCGGGTCCACGTCTCGCGCGCCAACGCTTACGCCCGCATCAACCGGCTCGTCGAGGACGGCGTCATCCGCGGCTTCGGCGCCCGCGTCAACCACGAACGGGCAGGCCAGGGGACGTCCGCATACATCACCCTGAAGATCGTGCAGAACTCCTGGCGCACCGTGCGCAAGGAGCTCAGACAGCTGCCCGGCGCCTCGCACATCGCCTTGGTGGGCGGGGACTTCGACGTGCTGCTGCTGGTGCACGTGTCCGACAACCGGGCGCTGCGCGAGCTGGTGCTGACCCGGCTCCAGGCGATCCCGCAGGTGCTCAGCACGCGCACGCTGCTGGTGTTCGAGGAGGAGGACCTCGAGCCGCAGGGCTGAGCTCAGGCGCTCTTGCGGAGCCCGCCGAACGCCAGCCGCACCACCGCGTCCGCCACCTCGCGCTCGTTCATGCCGCGCCCGCCCGGCTTGTACCACTCGACGATCGAGTTGATCATGCCGAAGACCAGCCGGGTCACCAGCCGGACCTCTATGTCACCGCGCACGTCCCCGTCCGCCGCCGCGGCCTTCAGCAGGTCGGCCACCCGGTGGTCGAAGTCGCGGCGGCGATCCAGGGCCCACCGCTCGGTGTCCGTGTTGCCGCGCACACGGAGCAGGAGCGTCACGTAGGGCAGCTCGGCTATGAGCACCTCGACCATGCGCCGGACGACGTACTCCAGACGCTCGGCGGCACGCCCCACGCGCGCGTGCTCCTCGTCGAGGATCCCGAACAGGCCGTCCAGGGCCCGGCTCACGGCACGGCGCAGCAGTTCCTCCTTGCCCGTGACGTGGTGGTAGATCGACGACTTGGAGATGCCGGCCGCCTTGGAGAGGTGCTCCATGGAGGTGCCGTCGTAGCCGCGCTCGTTGAACACCCGGACGGCGACGGACAGCAGCGTGTCCGGCGTGTAGGTGTCGCGTCTGGCGGTGGTCATGAGGCTGTGCCCTCCCGCTTGTCGGAGGCGTGGGCGTGGCGGTACAGCGCGAGGGACGGCGCATAGCGCCCCGAGGGGTCCCGCAGGTGCAGGTCGTCCAGGAGCGAGTAGGCCCAGTAGCGGCCGAGCCGGCGGCTCCACTCGAAGGGGCCCAGGGGGTAGTTCACGCCGAGGCGCATCGCGGTGTCGACGTCCTCCTCGGTGGCCGCGCCCTTGGCGACGGCGTCGTGCGCCAGGTCGATGATCCGCGCGACCGTGCGGGCGACGATCATGCCGGGGACGTCTCCGATGACGCTGACCTTCTTGCCGAGCGCCTGGAACAGGCCGACGGCCTCGGCGAGGGTCTGCGGGGAGGTGTCCTGGGAGGCGGACAGGGCGATCCGGGTGGCCTTGCGGTAGTCCAGGGCGAGGTCGAAGTAGACGACGTCCCGGAACTCCACGGAGGTCTGCCCGTCGGCGAGGGCGAGCTGGCCGCCGCTCGGCAGCACCATGCGGGTGCCGTTGTCCTCGTCCTCGTCACGCACCGGGATGCCCGCCTCGCGGATCAGCGCGAGCAGGTCACCGGCCGGTCCCAAATCGCCCTCGGCGACGACGTACGCGGGCGGCTGCCGCTGCTCCGCGGTATCCGGCTCGGGGCGCTCGGCGCCGTCCCGGTGGTCGTACCAGCCGTGGCCGGTCTTTCGGCCCAGCCGGCCGGACTCGACCAGGCGCCGCTGGGCGAGGGACGGCGTGAAGCGCACGTCCTGGAAGAAGGACTGCCAGACCGACTGGGTGACGGACTCGTTGACGTCCTGGCCGATCAGGTCGGTCAGCTCGAACGCGCCCATCTTGAAGCCGCCCGACTCGCGCAGCACGGCGTCGATGGTGGCCGGGTCGGCGCCCTGCGCCTCGTGGACCGCGAAGGCCTCCGCGTAGAAGGGCCGGGCGATGCGGTTGACGATGAAGCCGGGGGTGTCCGCGCAGGCGACGGGCGTCTTGCCCCAGGCGCGGGCGGTCTCGTACGCGCGCGTGGCGTACGTGACGTCGGTGGCGAACCCGGAGACGACCTCGACCAGCGGCAGCAGCGGGGCGGGGTTGAAGAAGTGCAGGCCGACGAAGCGGCCGGGGGAGCTCAGGGCGCCGCCGATGGCGGTGACGGACAGGGACGAGGTGTTGGTGGCGAGCAGGCAGTCGTCGGCGACGATGCCCTCAAGCCCGCGGAACAGGTCCTGCTTGACGTCCAGCCGCTCCAGGACCGCCTCGACGACCAGGGCGCAGTCCGCCAGCTCGGAGAGGTCCTCGGCGGGCAGCAGCCGGGCGCGGGCGGCGTCCCGGTCGGCGCCGGTGAGCCGGTCCTTCGCGACGAGCCGGTCCAGCCGGGCGCCGATCGCGTCGGCGGCTTCCCGTGCGCGCCCGGGGATGGTGTCGTACAGCCGTACGGGATGGCCCGCGACCAGCGCGACCTGGGCGATTCCCTGACCCATGGTGCCGGTGCCGACGACGGCCACGGGGCTGCTGAGGTCGAGTGCTGTCATGTGCGCGATCCTCCCGCACGGGGTTTTCCACAGATGCGGCGGACCCCCTTGAACCGACCGATCGTTCGGTTACTCTAGCTCTGTCCGAGTGTTCCTGCCCAGGTTTCTGCCCAGGTCATGAACTCGACGAAGAGTTCTTGAGACGAGGAGTTGGTCACCCATGACCGCCGCACTCTCGGCGCACGAGCTGATCGCCCGGCACCGGTCCACCCTCGACCAGGCGCTGGAAGCGATCCGCACGCGCGCGTACTGGTCCCCGCACCCCGAGCACCCCAAGGCCTACGGGGAGAACGGCAGCCTGGACGCGGCCGCGGGCAAGGCCGCCTTCGACGCCCTGCTCGGCACCCGCCTCGACCTCGGCCAGCCGGGCACGGACGACTGGGTGGGCGGCGAGACGTCCCCGTACGGCATCGACCTGGGCGTGACCTACCCGCACGCGGACCTCGACGTGCTGCTGCCCGCCATGAGGGCCGGGCAGCGGGCCTGGCGGGACGCGGGCGCCGAGCAGCGCGCGGTGGTCTGCCTGGAGATCCTCAAGCGCATCAGCGACCGGACGCACGAGTTCGCGCACGCGGTCATGCACACCTCCGGCCAGGCGTTCATGATGGCGTTCCAGGCGGGCGGGCCGCACGCGCAGGACCGCGGCCTGGAGGCGGTGGCCTACGCCTACGTGGAGCAGGTGCGCACACCCGACAACGCCGAGTGGACCAAGCCGCAGGGCAAGCGCGACCCGCTGGCCATGACCAAGCAGTTCACGCCGGTCCCGCGCGGCATCGGCCTGGTGATCGGCTGCAACACCTTCCCGACCTGGAACGGCTACCCGGGCCTGTTCGCCTCCCTGGCCACCGGCAACGCGGTCCTGGTCAAGCCCCACCCGCGCGCGGTGCTGCCCCTCGCCCTCACCGTGCAGGTCGCGCGCGAGGTGCTCGCGGAGTCCGGCTTCGACCCGAACCTGATGGCGCTGGCCGCGGAGCGCCCCGGCGAGGGCATCGCCAAGACCCTCGCGCTGCGCCCGGAGATCCGGATCATCGACTACACGGGCTCGACCGAGTTCGGCGACTGGCTGGAGGCCAACGCCCGCCAGGCCCAGGTCTACACGGAGAAGGCCGGCGTCAACACGGTCGTCGTCCACTCCACGTCCGACTACAAGGGCATGCTCTCCAACCTGGCGTTCTCGCTGTCCCTCTACAGCGGCCAGATGTGCACCACCCCGCAGAACCTGCTCGTCCCGCGCGAGGGCATCTCCACGGACCAGGGCCCGAAGACGTACGACGAGGTGGTCGCGGATCTCGCGAAGTCGGTGGACGGGCTGCTGGGCGACGACGCCCGGGCCAACGCGCTGCTGGGCGCGATCGTCAACCCGGAGGTGAAGGCCCGGCTGGAGGGCGCGGCGGGGCTGGGCGAGGTCGCCCTGGCCTCCCGGGAGATCAGCAACCCGGACTTCCCGGGCGCGGTCGTCCGTACGCCGGTGATCGTGAAGCTGGACGGGGCCAAGCCGGATGCCGAGGCCGCCTACATGAGCGAGTGCTTCGGGCCGGTCTCCTTCGCCGTGGCGGTCGACTCGGCGGCGGACGCCGCGGAGCTGCTGCGGCGGACCGTCCGTGAGAAGGGCGCGATGACCGTCGGGGCGTACACGACCGACCCGGAGGTCGAGCAGGACGTGCGGGAGGTGTGCCTGGAGGAGGCGGCGCAGCTGTCGCTGAATCTCACGGGCGGGGTGTACGTGAACCAGACGGCCGCGTTCTCGGACTTCCACGGGTCGGGCGGTAATCCGGCGGCGAGTGCGGCGCTGTGCGACGGGGCGTTCGTGGCCAACCGGTTCCGGGTGGTCGAGGTGCGGCGGGAGGCCTGAGCGCTCTGGGGGTGCGGTGATTGCGCGGGCGCGGGCCGTTCGTGGCTGCTCGCGCGGTTCCCCGCGCCCCTACGGCACGTTGCAGCTCCAGTGGTACAAGGTCATCGCCACGCTCGTCGCCAGGTTGTAGCTGCTGACCTGGGGGCGCATCGGCAGGGACAGCAACTGGTCCGCACGCGCGCGTAGTTCCGGTGACAGGCCCGTGCGTTCCGAGCCGAAGGCCAGGACGGCGTCGTCCGGGAGCTTCATGGTCCGGATGTCGTCGCCCTCCGGGTCGAGTGCGAACAGCGGGCCGGGCGGCAGGCCGGACACCTCCAGCCGTTCCACCGCCGTCGCGAAGTGCAGCCCGGCCCCGCCGCGGACGACCGTGGGGTGCCAGGGGTCGACCGTCCCGGTGGTGACCACGCCCGTCGCCCCGAAGCCGGCCGCCAGGCGGATCACCGCCCCCGCGTTGCCCAGGTTGCGCGGGTTGTCGAGGACGACGACCGGGGCCGTGCGGGGCGTGTGCCCCAGCTTCTCGAGGTTGGACTCGCGGGAGGGCCGTACGGCCAGGGCGGCAACGGCGGTGGGGTGCGGGCGCGGGACGAACGACGCGTACGTCTCGTGCGGCACCTCCGTCAGCAGCCCGGCCAGCGCGTCCCGTACGTCCGGGGCCAGCTCGTCGGCGAGGGCGAGCGTGGCCGCCCGGTCGGCGGTGACCGCGACCGGCACCTCGGCGCCGAACCGCACGGCGTGCTTGAGGGCGTGGAAGCCGTCGAGCAGGACGGTGCTGCCGGCGAGCCGGCGCCAGGCGGTCACGGGGTCGGTCATGTCCCGAAGCCTACGTGCGTGGCCTCGGGGCGCTCGTGGACCTGCTGCCCGGGGGCCTGTCCGGGCCCGCCGCGCCGCAGCAGCCGGTCACGGACGCGTGCAGCCCGGCCGCCCATGCGGCGCAGGAAGGGCGTCGGCAGGAACACCGCGTCCGCCGCGATCATCGCCAGCGAGAAGAACGGCAGTCCGAGGACGACGGCGATCACGGCGTGCTCGGTGATCATGACGGCCAGCAGGACGTTCTTCACCCGCCGGTTGAACAGCGTGAACGGGAAGGCGACCTGCACCAGGACCGTCCCGTAGGTCACGAGCATCACCATCGTGCCGCTGGCGGACAGCAGGTCGGCGAGCCCGGGCCAGGGCGAGAAGTACTCCAGGTGGAGCGGGTAGTAGACGGCGGTGCCGTCCTGCCAGCGCGAGCCCTGGATCTTGTACCAGCCGGCCGTCGCGTAGATCAGGCACGCCTCGGCCATGATCACGAGCAGGGCGCCGTTGTGCACGACGTCGGCGACCACGTCGAACATGATCCGCAATTGACTGGGCTTCGCGCGGCGCCCGGCCAGCCACCACAGGGCCTGCGTCACCCACACGGTCCACAGCAGCGCCGGTATCAGCCAGTCGCCCTCCATCCGGCCGGCCAGCGTGGCCCCCACCAGCACGAACCCGAGCACACCCCACAGGGCCGGGCCGGTCCGGTCCGTGACCCGCTCGCCCCGCGCGTGTGCCGTCCGGGCGCGCGCGGCCCGGCGGGCGTCCAGCGACCACACCTGGGCACAGCGCGTGAACACCAGGTAGACCGACATCAGGTGCAGCACGTTGTCGCCGCCGTCGCCCATGAAGACGCTGCGGTTCTGGAGCGACAGCACACCGACCATGAACAGCACCGACATGGTGCGGGTGCGCCAGCCCAGCATCAGCAGGGCACTGGCGAGGACCGCGAGCAGGTAGACGATCTCGAACCAGGCCCCGCCGTCCGACCACATGAGAGTGGTGAAGGCCTTGTTGGTCCCGATCAGCTGCTCGGCGAGACCCCAGCTCCAGGGCCCGTCGGGGCCGTAGAGCTCGTGGCGGTGGGGGAACTCGCGCAGCAGGAAGAGCAGCCAGGTCGCGCTGAAGCCGATGCGGATCACGGCGGTCTGGTACGGGCCGAGGGCGGCCTCGGTGATCCGGGCGATACCGCGCGAGGCGGCCAGGGAGAAGCGGTTCACCGCACGCCACCCCCGGCCTCGGCCTCCGGCACCGGCCACCATGGCAGCTCGCGGTAGGCGGGTGTCGTGGAGACCTTCTCCCGGCTCCACTCCGGCGGGGGCACGTTGCTGGTGCGCGAGCGGACCTGGACGCGCTCGATGACGCCGACGCCCCCGGTGGCGGCCCGCACGGCGTCGTCGCGGCCGAGGCGCAGCACCACGATCCGGCGCAGGTACGACTCGGAGAGCGAGCCGCGCAGACCCACCGGGCGGTTCTCGCTGTCGTGCGTGGCGAGGAAGAAGTCCCAGGCGCGCCGCAGCTCGTTCTGCTGGGTGTGGCTGGGCAGCAGGTTGCCGTCGATGGCCCGGCCGTCCTCGGCGGACAGGTCGTACCAGCCGGTGGTCACCGTCCCGCCCTCCCCGTCCCGGACGTCGGCACGGACCTGGATCGAGATGTTCTGCTGGAGCGGATTCGGCGCGAAGAGTTTCCAGTTCTGCTCGAACTCCGGGTAGATCCAGTCGTCCACGGCCTTGCCGTGCTCCCTGGTGACGGTGTTCGGCGGCGCGACGTGCAGGAACATCATCCCGACGTGCACACAGACCCCCACCGCGACGACCGCGAGCGCCAGCGCGACACCGATCCGGTAGGGGAGGGCGAGCGCGGCGACACCGGCGGGGGGTTCGGTGGGCGGGGCCGGCTCGGCAGGCCCGCCCGACTCGGCCGGCACACCCGGCTCGGCCGGCCCGTCCGGCCCGTGCCGGGCGTCCGAGCCTCCGTCGTACGCGTCCATTCAGCCCCGTTCCACGATCCCGGTCCGTCGTTCCGTCCGCCCGGCCGCGAGGGCGTCGTACCGCCCGCGCACCGCTGCGCGACGTCGGCACGGGCACGGTACTCAGGCCGCCCACCCGGGCACAGCCTCTTGCGCCGGTTCCGCCCGTGGCCGTCACCACACCGCGGAAGCCGGCCCGAAGCCGACCCGAAGCTGATCGGAAGCCGACCGTACGGCGCTCGCGGCGGCCGGAGAGCGGCGGTCCCCCTGGTCCACAGGGGACCCCCGCAGGTTATCCACAGGGCGCCCGGACAGGTCGCCCACAGGAGTGACACCCTACGGCGCCCGCCCGCACACCCATTCCCTTCTTCTAGAACCTGTTCTATCTTGCGGCCCGTCAGCTCACGTCAGCTATGTCAGCCCAGCGGGACCGGCCGGAAGGACAGGCACCGTGGACTTCACCTTCACCGAGGAGCAGCAGGCCGCGGCCGAGGCGGCGAAGGGCGTGTTCGCCGGGGTCGCGCCCGACACCGTGCCCAGTCCGGCCCTCACCCCGGGCGCCGTCGCCGACACCTGCGACCGGGCCCTGTGGGCCAAACTCGCCGACGCCGACCTGCTGAGCCTGCTGCTGGACGCCCGGTACGGCGGGGCCGGCCTGGACGCGATCGCGCTGTGCCTGGTGCTGCGCGAGTCGGCGCGGGTGCTGGCCAGGGTGCCGCTGCTGGAGAGCAGCGCGGCAGCGGCCGCCGTCCAGGCCTTCGGCGGCGAGGAGGCGAGGTCGGCGCTGCTGCCCAGTGCGGGCCGGGGCGAGCTCGTGCTGACCGTCGCCGCGCACGGCCGCACCGGCCACGACCCGGCCGAGCTCGCCGTGACCGCACGGCAGGACGGCGCGGCGTGGGTGCTGGACGGAGTGCAGACGGCGGTGCCGTGGGCGTACGACGCGGACGTCACGGTCGTCCCCGCGCACACGGCGACCGGGCGGACCGTGCTGGCCCTGGTCCCGCGGGGGCACGAGGGGGCCGTCCTGGCCGAGCAGTTCTCCACGAGCGGTGAGCGGCTCGGCGAGCTCCGGCTGGAGTCGGCGCGGCTGGCCGCCCGGGACGTGATCGACGCCGACGGCGCCTGGGAGTGGCTGCGTGACCTGCTGGCCACCGGGACATGTGCGCTGGCGCTCGGGCTCGGGGAGCGGGTGCTGCGGATGACCGGGGAGTACGCGAGCAAGCGGGAGCAGTTCGGTTTCCCGATCGCGACCTTCCAGGCCGTCGCCGTGCAGGCCGCCGACCGCTACATCGACCTGCGCGCGATGGAGGCCACCCTGTGGCAGGCCGCGTGGCGGATCGCCTCGGGGGCGCCGGGCGCGCTGCCCGCAGCCGGTGATGTCGCCGTCGCCAAGATCTGGGCGGCGGAGGGCGTACGCCGGGTCGTGCAGACGGCGCAGCATCTGCACGGCGGGTTCGGCGCCGACGTCGACTATCCCCTGCACCGGTACCACGCCTGGGCCAAGCACCTGGAGTTGTCACTCGGCCCGGCGGCGGCGCACGAGGAGGCCCTGGGCGACCTGCTGGCCGCCCACCCGTTGGCCTGAACCCACCGGCGGGCGGGCGCCGACAGCCCGCTACAGCCGCTACAGGACGAACCCGGGCTGCCCGTCGTCCGTCACGACGGGGCGGCCCGCCGCCTCCCACACCTGCATGCCGCCGTCGACGTTCACGGCGTCGATGCCCTGCTGGGCCAGGTACATCGTGACCTGGGCGGAACGCCCGCCGGAGCGGCAGATCACATGGACCCGGCCGTCCTGCGGGGCGGCCTCGGTCAGCTCCCCGTACCGGGCGACGAACTCGCTGATGGGGATGTGCAGCGCCCCTTCGGCGTGACCGGCCTTCCACTCGTCGTCCTCCCGGACGTCCAGCAGGAAGTCGCCGTCCTTGAGGTCCGCGACCTCGACCGTGGGCACACCAGCTCCAGAACTCATGCGTCCGACGCTACCCGAACCGGCCCGGCCGGGCTGCGGCTCAGCCCTCCGCCAGCAGCGCGGCCAGCTCCCGCTCCCGCTCGGTGACCTGGGTGAGCAGCTGCTGCCCGATCTCGTCCAGGAGGCCGTCCGGGTCGTCCGGGGCCAGCTGGAGCATGTGGCCTATGGCGCTCTCCTCCAGCTCCTTGGCGAGCAGGGCGAGCAGTTCCTTGCGCTGGGCCAGCCATTCGAGGCGGGCGTAGAGCTCCTCGGCGCGGCTCGGGCCCCGCTTCAGCTCGGGCCCCCTGGCCCATTCCTCTGCGAGTTCGCGCAGCTCCGCCTCGTCGCCCCGGGCGTAGGCGGCGTTCACCCGGGTGATGAACTCCTCGCGCCGCTCGCGTTCCTTCTCCTCCTGCGCCAGGTCCGGGTGGGCCTTGCGGGCCAGCTCGCGGTAGAGCTTGCGGGCCTCCTCGCTGGGGCGGACCCGCTGCGGTGGCCGGACCGCCTGGTCCGTGAGCATCGCCACGGCCTCCGGGAAGAGGCCGCTGTCGTCCATCCAGCCGTGCAGCAGCTCCTCGACGCCGGGGATCGGCGCGAGCCGGGCCCTGGCCTCCTCCGCCCGGCGCCGGTCCTCCGGGTCGCCACTGCGGGCGGCCCTGGCCTCGAGGATCCGGGCGTCCAGCTCCTCGAGCCGGCCGTAGAGCGGACCGAGCTTCTGTTCGTGCAGACGGGAGAAGTTCTCGATCTCGACGCGGAAGGTCTCCACCGCGATCTCGTACTCGATCAGCGCCTGCTCGGCGGCCCGCACGGCCCGCTCCAGCCGCGCCTCGGGCCGCGCCGCCTCGCCTTCGGTATGCGCCGCGCCGCCCTCGGGGCGATCCTCGCCGCCCTCGGCACGCGCCGCGTCACCTTCGGGCGTCACCCGTTCCTCACCGGCGCCGCCACCACCCTGCTCAGCTTCCGGGGTCGTCACCCGACCAGCGTAGGCCACGGCCGGACCGCTCCCGTGCTCCGGACAACCACGCGCCCGATGGCCCTCAGGCTTCAGACCCCCATCTCCGCGGCGACCTTCCCCGCCCGCACCCCCGCCACCAGGTCCGCATGGTCCGCCTCCGTGCGGTCCGCATAGGCGACGGCGAAATCCGCCATCGCCTCGTCAAGCTCCTCGCTCTTGCCGCAGTAGCCGGCCATGAGGCGGGGGTCGGCGCTGTGGGCGTGGGCGCGGGCCAGGAGGGCGCCGGTCATCCGGCCGTAGTCGTCTATCTGGTCGGCGGCCAGGGCGGCCGGATCGACACTGCCCTTGCGGTTGCGGAACTGGCGGACCTGGAAGGGATGCCCGTCGACCGTCGTCCAGCCGAGCAGAATGTCGCTGACGACCTGCATCCGCTTCTGCCCCAGCACGACCCGCCGGCCCTCGTGGTCGACCGCCGGAGCGTCGAAACCGGCCGTCCCCAGATGCGGCACCAGGGCCGACGCCCGCGCCTCCTTCACCTGGAGCACCAGCGGCTCACCCCGGTGGTCCAGGAGCAGCACGACGTAGGACCGGGTGCCCACACTGCCGGTGCCGACGACGCGGAACGCCACGTCGTGCACCGCGTGCCGGGCGAGGAGGGGCAGGCGGTCCTCCGGCAGCGTGCCGACGTACTCCTCCAGGGACGCCGCCACCGCCGCGGCCTCCGCGTCCGGGACGCGCCGCAGCACCGGCGGGGCGTCGACGAAGCGGCGCCCGCCGTCCTCCGTGGCCTCCGTCGACCTGGCGGCGAAGCGGCCGCTGGTGTTGTGGCGGGCCTTCTCGGAGACCCGCTCCAGCGTGCCGAGCAGGTCGTGGGCGTCCGTGTGGGAGACGAGTTCCTCGTCCGCGATGGCGTTCCACGCGTCCAGCACCGGGAGCCTGGCCAGCAGCCGCATGGTGCGGCGGTAGGCGCCCACCGCGTCGTAGGCCGCCTTGCGGCACCTCTCCTCGTCCGCTCCGGCCTCCCGGCCCGCGAGCACCAGGGAGGCCGCGAGGCGCTTCACGTCCCACTCCCAGGGGCCGAGCACCGTCTCGTCGAAGTCGTTCAGATCGATGACCAGGCCGCCCCGCGCGTCGCCGTACAGGCCGAAATTGGCCGCGTGGGCGTCCCCGCAGATCTGCGCCTTGATCCGGGTCATGGGGGTGCGCGCCAGGTCGTACGCCATGAGGCCGGCGCTGCCGCGCAGGAACGCGAACGGTGTGGCGGCCATGCGGCCGACCCGGATCGGCGTGAGCTCGGGGAGCCGGCCGCGGCCCGACTCCTCGACCGCGCTCACCGCGTCGGGCCGGGACGCGTCCAGGTCGAGCGTGGCGTGCGCGCGGCGTGGGATCCGCTTGCGCAGGGCCTTGCCCTCGTCCTTGGGCGAGCCCTCGGCGGGCCACTCGGCGAAACCGCGCACCCGGGGCAGCCGACGCGTCGCCCCATGCACCGCCCTGTCCTCAGCCCCGGCACTGTCCCTGGTCACACCGACCGCCTCCCCCGCACGCGAACGAACATCAACTCGTGCGACCGTACAGCCGGTGGCCGAAACGCGTCAGGCCCTGTGGACAACTCCACAGCTGTGGACAACCCGTGCGGGAACCCGGCGAAAGGCGACTCCTACGCCCCCGACGAGACCTGCGCCGGCACAGCCCCCTCCTGCACCTCCACCCGCTCCCGCCCCGGTACCTGCTGCACCTGCACCTGCGCCTGGGCCAGCACCCGCTCCGCCCGCTCCACCGAGATGTCGAGGCGGGCCAGCACCGCGGGGACGGCGATGCTCGGCAGGAAGTGTTCGAACATCACGACGACGCGGCGCTCCAGATCCTGCCGCTGGCAGCGCAGCTGGGACAGCAGCTGCACCCCCGAGAAGCTGCCGACCAGCAGCTCGGCCGTCTCCTCCACGTCGACATGCGGCAGCAATTCGCCCTGCGCCTTCGCTTCCCCCAGCCGCTGGACGTTCTGGTCGAACCACATACCGAAGGCCGGCGTGCGGTCGAGCTCCATGGCCCCTTGGTCGAGGGCGAGCCCGACACTGGCCCGAACCAGCGGTTCGGAGCGCAGCCGGCGGGCCATCACCAGCCCGGAGTCGACGAGTTCCTGGAGCTTGCTGGACTGCGGCGGGAGCGTGATCGCCAGCTGCTCCTCGAACACCCCCACCGCCAGCTCCTCCTTGGAACCGAAGTGGAAGTACAGCGCGCCCTTGGTGACGCCCGCCCGGTCGAGGATCTCCCCGATGGTCGCCGAGGTGTAGCCGCGTTCGTCGAAGACGGCCGCGGCCGCTTCGAGGATGGTCCGCCGGGTGCGGATCGCGCGCTCCTGTCGCGCCATCGGATGCCTCCTGGTCTCCGTCGATTCCTGTGAAATCGCTGTGCGGCGGGGGCGCGGAGCCTGTCCCAGCGGTTCGGCCAACCCTTTGAAAAAAACCGGCTCGTCCGTATCTTAGTCAAACGTCGATCACAGCCAGGCTGCCGATCCTGGGGATTCTCATGCCGCAGTCAGAACCTTTAAGCGCACCCACGGACGATCAGACCGGACAGGAGGGCCGTCCGGCAAACAGAACCACTGCGGCCGTCGAGAACGCGCCACAAGCCGCAGTCATCGCTCACGTCGCTCCCGTCGGTCCCCCCGAAGCCGCCGCGACCGCCGCAACCGGCGCAGCCATCGAACCCACGCAACCCCCCGGACCCACCCCGGTCACCAAGGAACTCGCCCACCGCACCACAGAAGCAGATGTCTTCCCCACCCAGTGGCGCCGTATCTCCGAAGCCCGCTTCCGCTTCACCGCTCACTGGCCGGCCACGCACCCCTTCTTCGGCCCCGTGGACGACCTGCACCAGGATCCGATGATCGTGGGAGAAACGTTGCGGCAGGCCTCGATGGTTCTCGCGCACGCCGAGTTCGGGGCCCCGGCCGACACCCACTTCGTCATGTGGGACCTGACGGTCCACACCGACCCGTTCGCGCTCCTGCTGTCGGACGCCGCCGAGCCGGTCGACGTCGACGTCGTGTGCTCCGAGATACGCCGTCGCGGTCGTGGTCTGCACAGCATGCGGACCACCATGGAGTTCCGCCGTGCGGGACGCTTCATCGCCCGCGGCACCGGCAGCACCGGCTGCACCTCGCCGCTCGCCTACCGTCGTCTGCGGCAGAAGCAGCTGGCCGCACTGGACACCCCGGTACCGCTGCTGCCGGGCATCTCCCCGGCGCTCGCCGGCCGCTCCCGTGCCGAGGACGTCGTCCTCGCCCCCGCCGACCGCCCCGGCGTCTGGCGGCTGCGCGTGGACACCGGCCATCCCGTGCTCTTCCCGCGGCCCAACGACCACGTGCCCGGCATGGTCCTTTTCGAGGCGGCCCGCCAGGCGGCGGCCGCCGCGTCCGGCCGGCACCCCTTCCTGCCCCGCTCGATGACGGCGACGTTCGCCCGGTACGCCGAGCTGCACAGCCCGTGCTGGATCGAGACGGAGCTGCTCGACGAGAACCCGGGAAACTCGGGAGATCCGGGAGGTCCGGGAGATCCGGGTGAGACGACCGTACGGGTGTCCGGGCGGCAGGACGGCGAGTCCGTCTTCAGCGCCACGCTGACCTGCGCGCAGCCGGCCCGGGTACGGTCGATGTCGTGACGGTCGACGTCCTGATCACGGGCGGGAGCGGCTTCGTCGGCAGCAGGGTCGCGGCCGCCGCACACCGGCAACCCGGTGTCCGCGTACGGCACTTGTCACGCCGTACCCCACCGGCGGGAGCCGAGCCCGTCGCGTTCGTGCACGGCGACCTCGGGGATCCGCACTCCCTGCGCGGCACCTGCGCGGGCGCCGACGTCCTGGTGCACTGCGCCACGCGGGTCGGCGGCGACGCCGAGACCGTCGAGGCCGTCAACGACCTGGGCACGCGGGCCCTGGTCGAGGAGGCCGTGCGCGCCGGGGTGCGCCGGATCGTGTACGTGAGCACGGCCGCCGTGTACGGCCGGGGCCCCTTCCGCGGAGTGCGCCCCGGGGAAGTGCCGATCGCCCCGGCGTCGGCCACCAGCCGCACCCGGGCCGCCGCCGAACGGCACGTCCTCGACGCGGGCGGCCTGGTGCTGCGCCCGCACCTCGTGTACGGCGAGGGCGACCGGTGGGTCGTCCCCGAACTGGTGTGGCTGCTGGGCGAGTTGTCGGCGACCCTGACCGGCTGCGAGGCGCTCCAGTCGATGATCGACGTGGACACCCTGGGCCGTGCGGTGGTGGCCGCGGCCCTGTCCCCGGAGCACGGCGGCGGTGTGCACCACGTCAACCACCCCGAGCCCGTGGGGGCCTCGGACCTGCTCGGGGCGGCGGGCACACTGCTGGGGGAGCCCGGCGGTGGTGCGGCGGTGGACGTCGCCACCGCCCTGGACCGGGCCGCCGGGAAGCCGCTCGCCCTCCATCACCTCGGCATGCTCACGGTCGACCACTGGTTCGTGGACGACGCCTTCTGGAAGGACCTCGACTGCTCCCCCGGCGAGGGATTCGTGGCCGGATTCAGGCGAGCGGCACCCTGGTACCGCTCGTTCCTCCGAGACCGGAAAGTCTCCTGATCGCCTCCGCCTCCTCCGGGCGCGGGCCCGGTACCGGCCCGCGACCGCGGCCGTGCAGCAGCACGGGCAACTCCTGGTGCCCCGTGGAGATGATGGAGCGCAGCCGCTTCGGAGGCCGGGCCGGATCGGCCAGGGCCAGCCGCGGGAAGCGGTCGAACAAGGACGTCAGGGCCACCGTCGCCTCGGCCATGGCCAGAGGGCGGCCCAGGCAGTGGTGCACGCCGTGGCCGAAGGAGACGTGGTCGCGGCTGGTGGACCGGGTGACGTCGAACCGTTCGGCGTCCGGGCCGTGCCGCTCGGGGTCGCGTCCGGCACCGGCGAACGAGACCACGACGGGATCGCCCTTCGGGATCGTCAGGCCCGGCTCGATCTCGATGTCCTCGACGGCGTAGCGCAGACCCGACATGGCACCCGGCGCCTCGAAACGCAGTGACTCCTCGATGGCGTCCTCCCAGGTCGCCTGCCCTGAGCGGACGAGTTCGAGCTGATCGGGGTGGGCGAGCAGGCTGTGCACGGTGTTGTCGATGAGGTTGACGGTCGTCTCGAAGCCCGCGGTGAGCAGCAGGATCAGGTTGTCCATCAACTCCTGTTCGCTGAGGCTTCCTTCGTCGTGCGCGGCCATCAGGGCCGTCGTCAGGTCGTCGGCCGGGTGATCGCGCTTGTACTGGAGGAACGCGGTCAGCGTGCCGTACAGCTCGACCCCGTTGGCCTGGGCGTCCTCCAGTGAGATCGCCGTGTCGAAGAAGCGGTTGATGATGCGGTAGAGGGCCCCTCGCGGACCGTCCTCACCCGGCGGTACGCCGAAGAGCTCGCACACCACCTCGTGCGGTATCGGAGCCGCGAACGCCGCCCGCAGATCGACGACTTCGCCCTCGGGGATCCGCTCCAGGTCGTCCAGGGCGCGGTCGACGATCTCCTGGACGCGCGGGAGCAACGCGTCGACGCGGCGCTTGGTGAAGGCGGCGGACATCGGTTTGCGCAGCCGGCTGTGGTCGGTGCCGTAGGCCGTGACCATGTTGCGCACCGACACCCAGATCGCGAGCGGCCAGGTGCGGGAGATGTCCCCGTTGATCCAGGCCGGCCAGTGCTGAAAGGCGTCCTTGCTCGTCTCGGGTCCTGCCAGGAGCCGCTTGTTCAGCTCCAAGTCGTTGATCCACCACGCCCGTACGCCGCCCGGGAGTTCGACCTCCACGGCGGGTCCCTGGGCCCGGATCCGGGCTATCTCGTCGTAGAGGTCCTGGCCGGACGGGTCGATCGCCAGGAAGGGGCAGGCCTGCTGTGCCATGACTCATCGCTCCTTGCTCCAGAGACTGGGGAACCATCGTGCGATCGAAGTGACGAAAAAACTTGGCAACCGGTTTGTTTTGGCCACCGCTTCACTGACTGTCAGCCATGGGGAGGCCGACCGGAAGCCATCCGGAAAGCCGACCGAAAGTCGACCGGGACGCTCCGCTACCGCAGCGCCAGCCCCGCCCGGCCCGGCTCCTCCAACGCCCCGTCGGTGTCCCTGCGGACGTCCGGCTCCCCGCTGACGTCCGGCGCCGTGCCGACGTCCGGCTCCCTGCCGAGGTCCGCATCCGCGTGGTCCGGCTCGGTCCCGGCCGGGTCCAGCGCGCCGGCCAGGTGCGGCGCGGCCACGCACGGCAGGAGCAGGTGCCACAGGTCGGTCAGGGAGGGCCGGGCGAGCCAGCCGGGGTCCTCCCGGGCCAGCACCTCGATGCCTGTCGTGGCGGCGAGGACGACGGCGCTGGAGCGGTGCGGCGGCATCCCGGCGGCGAGTTCCCCCTTGCGCTCCGCCTGGAGCAGCAACTCGTGCACGCACTCCCGCCACTCCCGGCGCAGGTCCCGCACCCGTCCGGCGACCGCCTCGGCGTTGAGCCGCAGCCCCGCGCGCACCACCACGTCGGCGCACAGCAGCCGGGCGACGTGGTGCGTGACGTCCACGAGGCGCTGGAGGGCGCACCCGTCGCCGCCGCGGCCGCGGCCCGCGACCTGGCGCAGGGCACGGGCGGCCGCGTGCTCGACGGCCTCGGCCACGGCGGCCTTGTTCGCGAAGTGGAAGTGCAGCGCGCCGGAGCTGACGCCGGCTCCCGCGCTGATCTCCGACAGACTGGCCCGGACGTATCCCCGTGCCTGGAACTGCTCGGCCGCCGACCGGATCAGCGCGAGACGGGTCCGGACGGCCCGGTCCTGTTTGGTCACCCCTGGCTCCCGTGGAGGGCTCTGATGGCGACGCAATGAAACCAACTCGCTGGTTTTTCCACAACGCACGGGCGGGCCGAAGGCATGGGGTCCGGCCGGATCGGCCCGACAGTCCCGCCATCCCTACGCCCGCAGATACGCCAGCACGGCCAGCACCCGGCGATGGGTCTCGTCCGCCGGCGGCAGGTCCAGCTTGGTGAGGATGCCGGAGATGTGCTTGCCGACGGCCGCCTCGGAGACGACCAGTTCGCGGGCGATCGCGCCGTTGGACCTGCCCTCCGCGATCAGCGCCAGCACCTCCCGCTCGCGCGGGGTGAGCCGCTCCAGCGGATCGCGGCGGCGGCGCAGCAACTGCCGTACGACCTCGGGGTCGACGACCGTGCCCCCGTCCGCCACCTTCCCGAGCGCCTCGACGAACTCCTCGACCTGGCCGACACGGTCCTTGAGCAGATAGCCCACGCCCGTGCCGTCGCCGGAGTCCAGCAGCTCGGCGGCGTAGCGGCGCTGCACGTACTGGCTGAGGACCAGGACGGGCAGCGTGGGCCGCTCCCCGCGCAGCCGCACGGCCGCGTGCAGGCCCTCGTCCTGGAACCCGGGCGGCATCCGCACGTCCGTCACGACCACGTCGGGGGCGTGCTCCTCGACGGCCCTGATCAGCGCCCCGGCGTCCCCCACGGCCGCGACGACCTCGTGTCCGCAGCGTTCGAGCAGCCCGACGAGCCCGTCCCGCAGCAGCACGCTGTCCTCGGCCAGGACCACGCGCAGCGGTCGCTCAACTCGCAGGGCCACAAGGGATCTCCACACGCAGCAGGGTCGGTCCGCCGGGCGGACTGGACAGGGAGAGTCTGCCATCGAGGACCGACACCCGGTCGGCGAGTCCGGTCAGCCCGCTGCCCTCCCCGGCCCGCGCGCCCCCGCGCCCGTCGTCGCGGACCTGGAGGACCAGCCGGCCGTCGCTCAGCCCGCCGCTCACCTCCACCCGGCTCGCCCCGCTGTGCCTGCCCACGTTGGCGAGCGCCTCGCACACCACGAAGTACGCGGCGGCCTCGACGGCTTGGGAGAGCCGCCCGGGCAGCTCCAGGTCGACGTCCACGGGCACGGCCGAGCGGTCGGCGGCGTCGGCGACGGCGGCTTCGAGGCCGTAGTCGGCGAGGACCTTGGGGTGGATGCCGTGGATGAGCTCGCGCAGTTCCGCGAGGGCCGTGCCCGCCTGCTCGTGGGCCTTGGTGAGCTGGTCGGCCAGCGGGCCCGGCGGGGCGTCCAGCCGGGCCAGGCCGAGCGTCATCGTCAGGGCGACGAGCCGCTGCTGCGCCCCGTCGTGCAGATCGCGCTCGATCCGCCGCCGTTCCGCCTCGAAGGCGTCCACCAACCGCACCCGGGAACGGGCCAGTTCGACGACCCTGGCCCCCAGGTCGGCCTCGCGCGGGGCGATCAGCAGCCTCACCAGCCCGGCCCGCGCACCGGCCGCGACGCCCAGCAGGTAGGCGCCCAGGGCGAGCAGGACCAGTCCGAGGACGGCGAACCCGGCGGCAGCCGGCCAGGTGGTGACCAGCCACACCTTGAGCACCTTCGCCTCTCCGAAGACGGCCATGAGCAGCGGAGTCGCCACCACGGAGAGCGGCCCCAGCAGGAAGACGGCGAACGCGAGAGCGTCGACCGGCCACAACAGCCCCGCGAACAGCAGGGCGTGGCCCAGCTCCCGCCAGGTGGCCCGCTCCCGCAACCGGGTCGACAGCCAGGCCCGCAGCCCCGGCTCCCCGGGCGTCTCGTGCGGGTCGGACGCCGGCTCCGCGTCGACCAGCCGCAGCCGGAACCGCTCGAGAGCCGCCACCGGAATGCCAGCCAGCACTGTCCCCAGCAGCAGGGGCAGCCCCACCAGCGCGAGGGCGAGCACTCCGCCGGCCGCCAGCGAGACCACGATCCCCACGAGCACGACGGCACCGGTCACCGCGCCGGTGAGCAGGTATCCGGCCGACCGCCACGGCCACGCCCGCAGCAGATAGCCGGGGCCGGACATCGCCTGCCACACGTTCCGAGGATGCATGGGATCACCGTAGAAGCGGGCCGGGGCCCCGGCCATGGGCTCAGGCGGAGGCCGGAGGGTATGCCTGGCCCTACCCCAGGTCTAGGCCCCGCCGCACTGCGCCGGCCCGCCCCCACCCGGTTTCGTGGAAACACAACCGACACCAGGGGGAACCCATGGCACACGACACCATCCGGCTGGACTCCGTACCCATGGCACACGACGCCATCCGGCTGGACTCCGTACCCATGACACACGACGCCGTCCGGCTGGACTCCGTCACCAGGGCGTACGGATCCGTGACCGCACTCGACGACGTCACCCTGGCGTTCCCCGCCGGGACCTTCACCGCCGTCATGGGCCCCTCCGGCTCCGGCAAGTCGACCCTGCTCCAGTGCGCCGCCGGCCTGGACCGGCCCACCTCCGGCTCGGTCACCGTCGCCGGCACGGAACTGACCGGACTGAGCGAGCGGCGGCTGACCCTGCTGCGCCGCGAGCGCGTCGGGTTCGTCTTCCAGGCGTTCAACCTGCTGCCCGCGCTGACCGCCGAACAGAACGTCGCCCTGCCCCTGCGCCTGGCCGGCCGGCGCGTCCCGAAGGCCCGGGTGCGCCAAGCGCTCCAGCAGGTCGGCCTCGCCGAACGGGCCCGGCACAGACCCGGGCAGCTGTCGGGCGGACAGCAGCAACGCGTCGCCCTGGCCCGCGCGTTGATCACCCGCCCGGACGTGCTGTTCGCCGACGAACCGACCGGCGCCCTGGACACGCGGACCGGCCGCGAGGTGCTCGGGCTGCTGCGCGGGATGGTCGACCGCGAGGGCCAGACGGTCGTCATGGTCACGCACGACCCGGTGGCCGCCGCCCACGCCGACCGCGTGCTGTTCCTCGTCGACGGGCGCGTCCACGGGGAGTTGACCGCTCCGAGCGCCGACGCCGTCGCCGCGCGCATGACCCGACTGGAGGCCGTGCCGTGCTGAGCGTCACCCTGCGCACCCTGCGCACCCGCTGGGTCACCTTCACCGGCAGTTTCGTCGCGCTCTGTCTGGGCGTGGCACTGCTGACCGTGACGGGCCTGGCCCTGGCGTCGTCGGCCACCGCCCCGGAGCGCGCCCCCGAACGCTTCGCGGCGGCGCCGGTGGTCGTCAGGGGCCAGGACACGCTGCGTGTACCGACCCCGATCGGCGACAGCGAGTCCCGGCTCGCCCACCCGCGCCCGGTCCCCGCCTCGACCCTCGCCGAGTTGCGGGAGCTGGGGCCGGTCGTGGCGGACAGGACCTTCACCGTCCACGCCACGAAAGCCTCGGACGCCCCCACGGACCTCGTCGGCCACCCCTGGTCCACCGCCGCCTTCGCCCCCTACGACCTCGCCGCCGGACGGGCCCCCCGCGCCGCCGACGAGGTCGCCGTCACCGGCGACTGGACCCGCCCGGGCGGGCAGCTCCACACCGACCGGGGCCCGGTACGCGTCGTCGGCACGCTCACCTCACGCGGCTTCGAGAACGCCGTGTTCTTCACCGACGCCCGCGCGGCACGACTGTCCCCCTCGGTCACTCAGCTGGCTGTCGAGGCCGATCCGGCAGCCGTACGGGAGGCGGTGGGCGACAGGGCCCAGGTCCTCACCGGGAACGCCCGCCGCCTCGCCGACGCCGAGCCCGGCCGGGACGGCGAGGCGCTCACGGCGATGAACTCCCTGTTCGGCACCGCCGGCGGCGTCACCGCCTTCGTGTCGGTGTTCGTCGTGGCGTCGACCTTCGCCTTCGCGGTGGCCCAGCGGCGCCGGGAGTTCGCCCTGCTGCGCACCGCCGGGGTTACCCCGGGCCAGATCCGCCGGAGCGTCCTCACCGAGGCCCTCGCCGTCGGCGCTCTCGCGTCGGCCACCGGCTGTGCCCTCGGCTCCCACGCGGCGCCCCGCCTCGCGTCCTGGGTCGTCGGCAACGGCCTCGCCCCGGCCTGGTTCACCATCGGCGACCACACCTGGCCGTACCACGCTGCCTTCTGGACCGGCCTGCTCGTCGCGCTGTGCGGAGCGACCGCGGCGTCCTGGCGGGCCGGCCGCACCGGCCCCACCGAGGCGCTGCGCGAGGCGTCGGCGGAGAGCGGGACCATCACCCGGGGCCGCCTGCTGTGCGGCACGGCCCTGGTGCTGGCGGCCGCCGTGACCCTGGGCCTGTCCCTGGCCGGCGACCCGGCCGACCTGCTGCACCGCAAGTCCTACATCAGCCGCCCGATGCTGCTGATCACCGCGGCCGCCCTGCTCTCCCCACTCGTGCTGCGTCCCCTGACCCGGCTGCTGACGCGGCTGCCGGGCGCCTGCGCCATGCTGGTCGGCGAGAACGCCGCCGCCGGGATGCGCCGCACCGCCGCGCTCGCGGCCCCCGTCCTGGTCACCGTCGCCCTCGCGGGTTCCCTGCTCGGCGCCACCGCGACCCTGAACCGGGCGAAGACCGCCGAGACGAGCGAGCGCACCACCGCCGCCTTCGTCGTGACCCCGCCCGCCGGCACCGGCTTCGACGAGTCCGCCCTGCGCCGACTGCGCGCCGTCCCGGGCACTGAGATGTCGCCGACGTCGTCGACGGCCGTCCACGTCCTGGAGGACGACGTCGCCCTCGTCCGCTCCGAGGCCCGCGCCGCCACCCCCGGCCCCCTCGCGGCCACCACCCGTCTCCCGCTGGCCGCCGGCGCGGTGACCGGTCTCGACGACGACTCGATCATCGTCAACGAGGAGTGGCAGCGGCACCGGGTCGGCGACCGGGTCCGTGTCTGGCTCGGCGACGGAACGCCGCGCACCCTGCGGATCGCCGCGGTGATGACCACCGGCACCGGCGACAACGGCGTCTACGTCACCCCGCGCAACGCCCCGGGCGCCACGGTCGACCGGATCGACGTGGCCCTGGCCGACGACGCGGACCCGAACACCGTCGCCACCGCTGTGCGCGAGGCACTCGGCCCCGGGAACGGGCAGATCCTCACCCGCGAGGCGTGGATCCGGGCCACCCACCCCGAGACGAACCGCACCACCCGCCTCGGCCTCCTGCTGGTCCTCGGCATCGCCCTCCTCTACACGGGCATCTCCGTGGCCAACACCATGGTCATGGCGACGTCCGACCGGGCCCGCGACCTGGCCGTACTGCGGCTGACCGGAGCCACCCGGTGGCAGGTCCTGCGGCTGACCGGCGCCGAGGCCCTGACGGTCGTGACGGCCGGCGCCCTCCTCGGGCTCCTGGTCGCCGCCGTCAACCTGGCCGGCATGGCCGGCGCCCTCGCCATGCTGTCGGCCCCGGTCACGATCGAGCTCCCGTGGCAGGCCCTCGGCACGACCACAGCCGTCTGCGCCCTCCTCGCCACGACCTCCGCACTCGCCCCGGCCGCACTCGCCCTGCGCCGCCGCCCGGCGGTACCGGCGGGCGTACGGGAGTGACGGGCACAGGGACGCCGGGGCCGGTCCATCTCATGATGAAACCGATAACCTGGCAGCCGTGAAACGGACCTCGTTCGACACCTGGCCCTGCTCCATCGCCCGCACCGCCGACATCCTGGGCGACGCCTGGAGCCTGCTGGTGCTGCGCGAGGTCTTCTACGGAGAATCCCGCTTCGACGGCTTCATCGGCTCGCTCGGCATCGCCCGCAACACCCTCACCGACCGGCTGCGGCGCCTGGAGGCCGAGGGCCTGCTGCGGCGGCAGGCCTACCAGAGCGACCCGGTCCGCCACGAGTACCTGCTGACGGACAAGGGCCGCGACTTCTTCGGCGTACTCGCCGCGATCAACGCCTGGGGCGACCGCTGGCTGGCCGGCGACGAGGGCGCCCCGGTGGTCCTGCACCACACGCCCTGCGACCACGACGCGGAGGCCCGGGTCGTCTGCTCCTCCTGCGGCGAGCAACTGCGCCACCAGGACATGACCGCCCGCACCGGCCCCGGCTACCCGGCCCGCCACCTCGACGACCCCGCCGTACGGGAACGCTTCGCCCCCGGCCGATCGCTGGGGGACGCCCGAGCCGGCCAGGCCTGAGAGCTTCCTCACACCAGCGCAACCCCGGGTGCCGCGAGACAACCGTCACATCCGCAGACACGAGAAACGGGCGGCATCTGATCGATGCCGCCCGTTCCGACGGTGCGCGAGGGGGGAGTTGAACCCCCACGCCCTTGCGGGCACTGGAACCTGAATCCAGCGCGTCTGCCTATTCCGCCACCCGCGCATTGGGTGTGTCGTGGGCTCCTGCCCCCTGGGGGCCTGGCGCCTTCCGACACCGAGAACATTAGCACGCGGGGCGGGGTGGATTCACATCCCTTCTTCCGCAGGCAGAACCGCCTCCGAGCCTTCGGTGCCGTGGCCACGTATCAACGCGCAGCGCTTCACGTATCAACCTCGTACCGGTACCCCCCGTCTCCCCAGCAGGGGGTCGGGGTCCACAGCCGGGTGCGGGACACTGGTCTTCGGCCGCCTCTACGATCCTTGTCAGGAGTACGCGAGAGCGGTTGCGCGGCAGCCGTACCACCGGAGGAGTTCGAAGGGGAGCTCCACAGGGAACTTCGTCATGCGTCGACATCCGTCGGCCGTGCTGACAGGGGGAACCAGCCGATCGAGCGGCGCGTGGATACGATCAGTAAGCAGTACCAGGCAAGCGGCCCGCAGGGCAGTACACAGGACGGCAGCGACGGAGGAGGTGCCCCATGGGAGTCCTGAAGAAGTTCGAGCAGCGTCTCGAAGGTCTGGTCAACGGCACCTTCGCCAAGGTGTTCAAGTCCGAGGTCCAGCCCGTGGAGATCGCCGGCGCGCTCCAGCGCGAGTGCGACAACAACGCCACCATCTGGAACCGCGACCGCACGGTCGTACCCAACGACTTCATCGTGGAACTGAGCACGCCCGACTTCGAGCGGCTCAGCCCCTACTCCGGCCAGCTCGGCGACGAGCTGGCCGGCATGGTGCGTGACTACGCCAAGCAGCAGCGCTACACCTTCATGGGCCCGATCAAGGTGCACCTGGAGAAGGCGGAGGACCTGGACACCGGCCTGTACCGGGTGCGCAGCCGCACGCTCGCCTCCTCCAGCAGCCAGGCCCCGTCAGGCGCCGCCGCGCCCGCCGCCCCGCCCGCCGGACGCCCCGGCGGCTACGGCTACCCGCCGGCCGCCGCGCCCGCGGGCGCTCCGCCCATGCCGGCCGCGCCGCCGCCCGGCGGCCGCCCCGGCGGGTACGGCTACCCGCAGCCCGCGGGCGCCCAGCGGCCCCCGGCCGCCCCGGCGGCCGGCGGACGCACCCGCCACTGGATCGAGATCAACGGCACACGCCATCAGATCTCCCGCCCGACGCTGGTGCTGGGCCGCAGCACCGACGCCGACGTGCGGATCGACGACCCCGGCGTCTCCCGCCGGCACTGTGAGATCCGGACCGGAACGCCCTCGACGATCCAGGATCTCGGATCCACCAACGGCATCGTGGTGGACGGGCAGCACACCACCCGCGCTACGCTCCGCGACGGCTCGCGGATCGTCGTGGGCAGCACCACCATCATTTACCGGCAAGCCGAAGGGTGAAGCGGGGGCAATGTCAGAGCTGACCCTCACGGTCATGCGGCTGGGTTTCCTGGCCGTTCTGTGGCTGTTCGTGATCGTGGCCGTGCAGGTCATCCGGAGCGACCTGTTCGGTACGCGCGTCACCCAGCGCGGATCGCGCCGGGAGGCCGGCCGGCAGCAGCAGGCCGCCCGCCAGGCGCCACCGCAGCAACGCCAGCAGTCCGGCGGCGGCCGGCGCGGCCGTAACGCCCCCACCAAGCTGGTCGTGACCGAGGGCACCCTCACCGGCACCACGGTCGCGCTCCAGGGCCAGACCATCACCCTGGGCCGGGCGCACGACTCGACGATCGTGCTGGACGACGACTACGCCTCCAGCCGCCATGCCAGGATCTATCCGGACCGCGACGGCCAGTGGATCGTCGAGGACCTCGGCTCCACCAACGGCACGTACCTGGACCGGAACCGGCTGACGACTCCCACACCGATTGCGCTGGGCGCGCCGATCCGCATCGGCAAGACCGTCATCGAGCTGCGGAAGTAGTACGACAATGAGCGAGCGGAGCGAGCACGCAGTGGCGGGCCCCACCCCGGGCCCCGGCGCGCTCCCGACCGGAGGGTGGGCAGTGTGGCTCGACACGACCGGCTGTACCCGGAGCCGACAGGCGAGGTGCGCATGAGTCTGTCACTGCGCTTCGCGGCCGGATCGCACAAGGGGATGATCCGGGAGGGCAACGAGGACTCCGGATACGCCGGCCCGCGCCTGCTCGCCATCGCCGACGGCATGGGCGGCGCCGCGGCGGGCGAGGTCGCCTCCTCCGAGGCCATCTCCACGATCGTCGCGCTCGACGACGACGTCCCCGGCTCCGACATCCTCACCTCGCTCGGCACGGCCGTACAGCGCGCCAACGACCAGCTGCGCTCGATGGTCGAGGAGGATCCCCAGCTGGAGGGCATGGGGACCACCCTCACCGCCCTGCTCTGGACCGGCCAGCGCCTCGGTCTGGTCCACGTCGGCGACTCCCGCGCGTACCTCCTGCGCGACGGCGTCCTGACGCAGATCACACAGGACCACACCTGGGTGCAGCGCCTGGTCGACGAGGGCCGCATCACCGAGGAAGAGGCCACCACCCACCCGCAGCGCTCGCTCCTCATGCGCGCGCTCGGCAGCGGGGACCACGTCGAACCGGACCTGTCCATCCGCGAGGTCCGCGCCGGCGACCGCTACCTGATCTGCTCCGACGGCCTGTCCGGCGTGGTGTCCCACCAGACCCTGGAGGACACCCTCGCCAGCTACCAGGGCCCCCAGGAGACCGTCCAGAACCTGATCGAGCTGGCACTGCGCGGCGGCGGCCCGGACAACATCACCGTCATCGTCGCCGACGTCCTCGACCTCGACACCGGCGACACCCTCGCGGGGCAGCTGTCCGACACCCCGGTGGTGGTCGGCGCCGTCGCCGAGAACCAGCACCAGCTGCAGGACAACTCCTTCATGCAGACCCCCGCCGGCCGCGCCTCCGGCCTCGGCCGCCAGGGGCACGGCCAGGGCGGCGGCGGCGAGTTCGGCCCGCCCGGTTCCGGTGACACCACCGGCTACATCCCGGCGGCAGGCCTGGGCTACGGCGACGACGACTTCGACAAGCCCCGCAAGAAGGGCCGCTGGCTGAAGAGATCCTTCTACGGCGCCCTGGCGCTGGCCGTCATCGGCGGCGGCCTGTACGGCGGCTGGCGCTGGACGCAGACGCAGTACTACGTCGGCGCCGAGGGCGAGCATGTCGCGCTGTACCGGGGCATCAGCCAGGACCTGGCGTGGGTGTCGCTCTCGAAGGTCGAGAAGGACCACCCCGAGATCGAACTCAAGTACCTGCCGCCCTACCAGCAGAAGCTGGTCGAGGCGACCATCGCCGAGGGCGGGCTGGAGAACGCCCAGGCGAAGATCCAGGAACTGTCGGTGCAGGCCTCCGCGTGCAAGAAGGAGGCGCAGCGGCGCCAAGCCGAGAGCCGGAACAACTCCAAGACCGGCGAAGGCGAGGCCGGGGGCACCACGGGAACCACTCCCGCCTCCTTCACGTCCAAGGCCACACCGACGGCGAACCCGTCGAACCCGTCGGGCTCGCCGTCGACGCCTGAGAAGTCCCCGAACCCGTCCACGACCGCACCTACTCCCAGCCCCGGCCCCGGCCTCTCGGAGGAAGAGCAGAAGGTCGTCTCGCTGTGCGGTAAGCAGTAGGCAAGCCGTGAGAGGCCCTGTTACACGATGAGCGGTACGAACACATCGCCGACGCACCACACGTCCACGATCGGCGCGATCGGCGCGCCGAGCCGGCGCAACACCGAGCTGGCGCTGCTGGCGTTCGCCGTGGTCATTCCGGTGTTCGCCTATGCCAACGTCGGGCTGGCCATCAACGACTCGGTGCCGCCGGGCCTGCTGAGCTACGGGCTCGGACTCGGCCTGCTCGCGGGCGTCGGCCATCTCGCCGTACGGAAGTTCGCGCCGTACGCGGACCCGCTGATGCTGCCGCTGGCGACGCTGCTGAACGGGCTCGGTCTGGTCGTCATCTGGCGGCTGGACCAGTCGAAGAAGCTCCAGGCGAGCAGCACGTTCGTCGAGGCGGCTCCCCGTCAGCTGCTGTACTCCGCGATGGGCGTCGCCCTCCTGGTGGCCGTGCTGATCTTCCTCAAGGACCACCGCGTCCTGCAGCGCTACACCTACATCTCCATGGCCGGCGCGCTGTTCCTGCTCGTCCTGCCGCTCGTGCCGGGACTCGGCGCGAACATCTACGGCGCCAAGATCTGGATCAAGATCCCCGGCCTCGGCACGCTCCAGCCCGGTGAGTTCGCCAAGATCGCCCTGGCGGTCTTCTTCGCCGGCTACCTCATGGTCAAGAGAGACGCCCTCGCCCTGGCCAGCCGCCGCTTCATGGGCCTGTACCTGCCGCGGGGCCGCGACCTGGGTCCGATCCTCGTCGTCTGGGTCATCTCGATCCTCATCCTGGTCTTCGAGACCGACCTCGGTACGTCGCTGCTGTTCTTCGGAATGTTCGTCATCATGCTGTACGTCGCCACCGAGCGGACCAGCTGGATCGTCTTCGGTCTGCTGATGTCCGCGGTCGGCGCCGTCGGCGTGGCGAGCTTCGAACCCCACATCCAGACGCGTGTGCAGGCCTGGCTCGACCCGATGCGCGAGTACCAGCTCAGCCGCGCCGGAGTCAGCGACGGCGTCGTCCACTCCGAGCAGGCCATGCAGGCCCTGTGGGCCTTCGGCTCCGGCGGCACGCTCGGCACCGGCCTCGGTCAGGGCAACTCCGACCTCATCGGCTTCGCCGCCAACTCCGACTTCATCCTCGCCACCTTCGGCGAGGAGCTGGGCCTGGCGGGCGTCATGGCGATCCTGCTGCTCTACGGCCTGATCGTCGAGCGGGGTGTACGCACGGCACTCGCGGCCCGCGACCCGTTCGGCAAGCTGCTGGCCGTCGGCCTGTCCGGCGCCTTCGCCCTCCAGGTATTCGTCGTGGCCGGCGGTGTGATGGGCCTCATCCCGCTGACCGGTATGACGCTGCCGTTCGTGGCCTACGGCGGTTCCTCCGTGATCGCCAACTGGGCCCTGATCGGCATCCTGCTGCGCATCAGCGACACCGCACGCCGCCCGGCGCCGGCCCCGGCCGGCAATCCCGACGCCGAGATGACTCAGGTGGTCCGCCCGTCATGAACAAGCCCCTGCGCCGGATCGCGGTCTTCTGCGGTCTGCTCGTCCTGGCACTGCTCATCCGCGACAACTGGATCCAGTACGTCCAGGCCGACGAGCTCAGGACCGACAAGAACAACCGCCGCGTCACCATCGAGCGCTACGCCTCCCCGCGCGGCGACATCATCGTCGACGGCAAGCCGATCACCGGTTCCGCCGAGACGTCGGGCAGCGACTTCAAGTTCAAGCGCACCTACAAGAACGGCCCGATGTGGGCGCCGGTCACCGGCTACGCCTCGCAGGCCTTCGGCGCGACCCAGCTGGAGTCCATCGAGGACGGCATCCTCACCGGCAACGACGACCGGCTCTTCTTCCGCAACACCCTCGACATGCTCACCGGCAAGAAGCAGGAGGGCGGGAACGTCGTCACGACGCTGAACGCCGCCGCGCAGAAGGCCGCCTACGACGGCCTGAAGAAGCAGGGTGGCAAGGGCGCCGTCGTCGCCCTCGAGCCGTCCACCGGCAAGATCCTGTCCCTGGCCTCCTACCCGTCGTACGACCCGTCGTCCTTCGCCGGTAACTCCACGACGACGGACACCGACGCCTGGCAGAAGCTCCAGAAGAAGAACAACCCGAACGACCCGATGCTCAACCGGGCGCTGCGGGAGACCTATCCGCCCGGCTCCACCTTCAAGGTGGTCACCGCGGCCGCCGCCCTCGAGGACGGCCTGTACACGGACCCGGACGGCAAGACCGACTCGCCCGACCCGTGGATCATGAAGGGCACCACCACCAAGCTGCCGAACGAGGGCAACATCCCCTGCAAGAACGCGACACTGCGGGTGGCCCTCCAGTACTCCTGCAACACCGTCTTCGGCAAGATCGGCTCCGACCTCGGCAACGACAAGATGCTGGACATGGCCAAGAAGTTCGGCTTCGACGAGGAGCAGTTCACGCCGGTCCGCGCCAACGCCTCGGTGTTCTCCGACGACATGAACCCGTCGGAGACCGCGCTGTCGTCGATCGGCCAGTTCAACACCGCCGCGACCCCGCTCCAGATGGCCATGGTGGCCTCGGCCGTCGCCAACGACGGCAAGCTGATGAAGCCGTACATGGTCGAGGAGCTCCAGGCGCGCAGCGTCGACACCATCGAGAGGACCGAGCCGGAGGAGCTCAGCCAGCCGCTGTCCCCGGAGAACGCCCAGAAGCTCCAGTCGATGATGGAGACGGTCGTCGACAAGGGCACGGGCTCCAACGCCAAGATTTCGGGCGTCACGGTGGGCGGCAAGACCGGTACCGCCCAGCACGGTGTCGACAACAGCGAGAACCCCTACGCGTGGTTCATCTCCTACGCCAAGGGTGAGGACGGCAGCGCGCCGGTGGCCGTGGCGGTCGTGGTCGAGGACGACAACGCCGTCCGTGACGACATCTCCGGCGGCGGCCTCGCGGCGCCAATCGCGAGGAACGTGATGGAGGCTGTCCTCAAGAGCAAGCAGTGACTCCGCTCACGTCTGCTTCACAACGGTGCACGTTGCGATACCGGTCCTGTATCGGCTGACGGGCTTGGCCAGGTCACACAAAGCGAGCCGGGTACGGTAGGCCCGGACGGCAGCCTCCGACCGTACAAGCTTCCGGTCGGGACCGACGGAGAGGGCTGGTAGGTAGCTATGGAAGAGCCGCGTCGCCTCGGCGGCCGGTACGAACTGGGCCAGGTGCTCGGGCGTGGTGGCATGGCGGAGGTCTACCTCGCGCATGACACCCGCCTCGGCCGCACCGTGGCGGTGAAGACGCTGCGCGCGGATCTCGCGCGTGACCCTTCCTTCCAGGCCCGGTTCCGCCGGGAGGCCCAGTCGGCCGCCTCGCTCAACCATCCCGCGATCGTCGCGGTCTACGACACGGGCGAGGACTACATCGACGGGGTCTCGATCCCGTACATCGTCATGGAGTACGTAGAAGGCTCGACGCTCCGCGAGCTGCTCCACTCCGGCCGCAAGCTGCTGCCGGAGCGGTCGATGGAGATGACCATCGGCATCCTCCAGGGCCTGGAGTACGCCCACCGCAACGGCATCGTCCACCGCGACATCAAGCCCGCGAACGTCATGCTGACGCGCAACGGCCAGGTCAAGGTGATGGACTTCGGCATCGCCCGCGCCATGGGCGACTCGGGCATGACCATGACGCAGACCGCGGCGGTCATCGGCACGGCCCAGTACCTCTCGCCGGAGCAGGCGAAGGGCGAGCAGGTCGACGCCAGGTCGGACCTCTACTCGACCGGCTGTCTGCTCTACGAACTCCTGACGGTGAGGCCCCCCTTCGTCGGCGACTCCCCGGTCGCCGTCGCGTACCAGCACGTCCGGGAAGAGCCGCAGGCGCCGAGCGTCTTCGACCCCGAGATCACGCCCGAGATGGACGCGATCGTCCTGAAGGCGTTGGTCAAGGATCCCGACTACCGCTACCAGTCGGCCGACGAGATGCGCGCCGACATCGAGGCCTGCCTCGACGGCCAGCCGGTCGCGGCCACGGCGGCGATGGGCGCGGCGGGCTACGGCGGCTACCCCGACGACCAGCCGACGACGGCCCTGCGCGCGGACTCCGGCGCGGGCGCCACGTCGATGCTGCCCCCCATGAACCCGGACGACGGCGGTTACGGCTACGACGACCGCCCCGACCGGCGCCGCCAGCAGCAGCGCAAGTCCAACACCTCGACGATCCTGCTGGTCGTGGCCGGCATCCTCGTCCTGGTCGGGGCCATCCTGATCGGGCGGTGGGCGTTCAGCGGCGACGGAGGCGTGAACGACGACACGTTCGCGGCGCCCAACTTCGTCGGTGAGACGAAACAGACCGCCGAGAGGCTGGCCACCAACGCCGACCTGGAACTGTCCTTCACCAATAAACCCTGTGAGAACCAGGCCAAGGGCAACGTCTGCGACCAGGACCCGAACGCCGGGGTCGATGTCAAGAAGGGCGACACCATCAACCTCGTGGTGTCGACCGGGGCGCCGAAGGTCGCGGTGCCGAGCGTCGTCGGCGACAGCCTGGACGACGCCAAGGCGACGCTGGAGAGCGACAAGTACGAGTTCGAGGTCGAGACGGAGTCGAAGGAGTCCCCGGAGGACCCCGGCACCGTACTCGAACAGAACCCGCGCCTGGGCGAGGAGGTGGAGAAGGGCTCCACCATCACCCTCACCATCGCCAAGGAGGCGGCGAAGTCCACCGTTCCGGACGTGCTCGGCCGGGACTGTGACGCGGCCAAGCAGCAGATGCAGGCCAGCAACCTGGTCGGCAACTGCACCGAGGTGGAGACCGACGACGACAACCAGGTCGGCAAGGTCATCGCGACCACACCGCAGGCCGGCACCTCCGTCGACAAGAACTCGTCGGTCAACATCCAGATCGGCAAGAAGAAGCAAGAGCAGAAGAAGCGCGTGCCCCAGGTCGTCGGCCAGACGGTCGGCCAGGCCAAGCAGATCCTGGCGGCGGAAGGCTTCGCGAACATCCAGTTCGCGGGCGGCAGCGACCAGAGCGACACCGCCATCGTCTCCGGCCAGGACCCGCAAGGGAACCAGGAGGTCGACGACCCCGCGGGCACGACGATCACCCTCCAGACCGTCGGCCTCGGCGGCAACGGCGGCAACAACAACGGTGGGGGCGGCAACGGCGGCATCTTCGGCGGCATCACCGGCCGCGAGGAGGACTGACCTCAGCGGGCGACCCCGGCACCCGGAGAGGTGCCGGGGTTTTCCTGTGCGGAGCCACGCGGATGGCCGTCCGGCGACGGTGACCTTACTCACATGATGGTCCATCAGTTTTGCTTCCACCGCCTGCTTGCGCCGCGGTCGTCGACACCTACTGGGGCACCGGCACCACCAAGCTCATGGTGGTCAACATCTGGAAGTGCGGGGCCGGAACGACTCCGGGCGGCACGTGCCTGATCGATCAGCAGGACAACGACACTGCTGACAGCAGCCGACCCGGCTGGGCCTCCTGAGCTGCTCGACGACTGTCGGGGTCAACGGTTCAGGAGGCTCTGCCGTTTGTCGTTCCTCTCGGGAGCAAGGCCGTTCAGCGCAGTTCCTCGGGCGGCGTCCGGTCCGCGTCCACCTTGTCCACCCGGTCCAGTTCGCCCCACACGATGTAGCGGTACGTGCTCGTGTACACCGGGGTGCACGTCGTCAGCGTGATGTAGTGGCCCGGCTTCTTCTTGCCGGACTCCTTGGGCACCGCCGAGAGCACCTTGACGTTGTACTTCGAGGTCTCGGGAAGGATGCCGTAGACCTTGTAGACGTACCACTTGTCCTTCGTCTCGAAGACGATCGGGTCGCCCTTCTCGATCTTGTCGATGTTGTGGAACGCGGCGCCGTGACCGTCCCGGTGGGCGGCGAGGGAGAAGTTGCCGGTCTTGCCCGACATCGGCAGGGCCGACTTGACGGGATCGGTGTAGTACCCGGCGACACCGTCGTTGAGGATCTTGTTCGACGTGCCCTTCTCGACCAGAACCTCGTCGTTGCTCATCGCCGGCACATGCAGGAACCCGATGCCGTTCTTCGTGTCCAGCGCGCCGGGCCCGCCCCGGCCGTGAGCCCAGTCGTCACGGACCTGGTCCGCCTGCTTCCCGGCCGCACGGTCGGCGACCACGTTCGTCCACCAGAGCGAGTAGGCGACGAACAGGCCCAGGACCAGTCCCGCGGTGATGAGGAGTTCCCCGAAGACGCTCACCGCCATGGCGATCGGGCCGGGACGGCGCCGGGCCGCGGACGGCCGGGACGCCGCCGCGCCGGTGTGCTCTTCGTGCTCCGTGTCGGTGGTCGCTGCCACTGGTCATCTGCCCTTAACTGACGAGCGCATCCGGCTTGCCCTTGCTGCGCGGCCGTTCCTCGACCATCTTGCCCCAGACGATCATCCGGTACTTGCTGGTGAACTCCGGCGTGCACGTGGTCAGCGTGATGTAGCGGCCGGGCTCGGTGAACCCCGACCCCGCGGGGACGGGATTCAGGACGCTCGTGTTGCTGGGCGAGGTGACCGGCAGGATCGACGCCATCTTGTAGACGTAGTACTCGTCCTGCGTCTCCACGACGATCGGATCGCCCGGAGTGAGCTTGTTGATGTACCGGAACGGTTCTCCATGGGTGTTGCGGTGGCCCGCGAGCCCGAAGTTCCCGGTCTTGTCACTGGGCATCGCGGTCTTCAGCGCGCCCTCGGCGTAGTGGCCGACCATGCCCCGGTCGAGCACACCCTTGCTGTTCGTGCCCTCGGCGATCGGCACCACCACGTCCAGCTTGGGGATGTGCAGGATGGCGAAGCCCTGCCCCGGCTCGAAGGCCCCCGGGTTGCGCTTGCCGTTCGCCCAGTCGTCCTGGAGGCTGCTGGCCTCCTTGCCGGCCTGCGCGTGCGCCCGGACATTCGTCCACCACAGCTGGTAGGTCACGAACAGCAGCATCAGCACGCCGGTCGTGATGAACACCTCACCGATCGCCCGGCTTGCCACCACCGCCGCACCCGGCTTGCGCGCCCGCGCCTGCCGTCGCGCCTCGACCCGCGACAGCGGCGCCCGCCGCCCCTCCGGAGCCGGGCCCTGGGCCGAGTCCTGGGTCGAGCGGGTGCCCGAAGCGCCGCCATGGCGCCCGTGACGGCGCTTGGAGGCCTTTCTGCGGGCCGCGCGGCCGCCGTGGGCCGGTCCATCGTGCCGGGTGGCGGAAGAGCCCTCAGAACCGGCTATGGCGTCACCGGCCGCGGGCGGCGGATCCGGTATCCGCAGCGCCACCGTCTCCTCGTCGACGACAGGCGGGTACGGCTCGTCCGGGACGGGCTCGTACGACGCCGGGTACGGCTCCGGCCCGGACGCGTACGGCTCCGGTGAGAACGGCTCCGGCTCCTGGGCGTACGGCTGCGGCTCCGGCCCTGACATGTACGGCTGCGACTGCGGCTGCGGTTCCGGCCGCGGAGAAGCACCGTACGCCCCTCCACCCGACCAGTCCTCGAACGCACCCGACGCCCCGTACGACTGCTGCCCGTACGAGGTGTCGGACTCGCGCTCGGGGCGCAGCGCCGTCACGCCGTGGCCCTGCCCACCACCGGGGCGAGCCCCGCCGACCTCGCCACCGCACCCTCGTCGCCGCACTCCACCAGCCAGTTGGCCAGCATCCGGTGCCCGTGCTCGGTCAGCACCGACTCGGGATGGAACTGCACGCCCTCGACCGGAAGTTCCCGATGCCTCAGACCCATGACGATGCCGTCGTGCGTCCGGGCCGTGACCTCCAGCTCCGCCGGGACCGTGGCGGGCTCGGCGGCCAGCGAGTGGTAGCGCGTCGCCGTGAAGGGCGAGGGCAGGCCGGCGAAGACACCCCGGCTCGTGTGCTCGACCAGCGAGGTCTTGCCGTGCAGCAGCTCGGGCGCGCGGTCCACCACACCCCCGTACGCCACCTGCATCGACTGCATGCCGAGGCACACGCCGAAAACCGGGACGCCCGTGGTGGCGCAGTGCCGGACCATGTCGACACAGACACCCGCCTCCTCCGGCGTACCCGGGCCCGGGGAGAGCAGGACCCCGTCGAAGCCGTCCTGGGCATGCGCCGTCGACACCTCGTCGTTGCGCAGGACCTCGCACTCGGCGCCCAGCTGGTACAGGTACTGGACCAGGTTGAAGACGAAGCTGTCGTAGTTGTCGACAACGAGAATGCGCGCACTCACTGGTTGTCCACCGTCACATCGTTGAAGGGCAGCAGCGGCTCCGCCCACGGGAAGACGTACTGGAAGAGGACGTAGACCACGGCCACGACCAGGGCGAGTGAGATCAGCGCCTTCACCCCCGTGCTCCCCGGCAGATGCCGCCAGATCCAGCCGTACATGCCGTCCCTTCCGTCGTACCACGGCACCAGACCTACGCCGTACAGCCACCAGACTAACGGCGCAACGCCTCAGGTTTCCCGGCCTCCACAGGCTGGGTGGAGTCCAGGTGCGCCCAGACGATCAGCCGATGACTGTGTCCCCATTCCGGTTCGCACGTCGTCAGCGTCAGATAGCGGCCCGGACGCGTGTACCCGGATGTACGTGGGACAGGGTCGATCACCTCGATGTCGGAGGGCACTGTTTTGTACGGGCCTTTGTCGATCCGATACGTGAACCATGTCGTGCCGTCGGTCAGCACCACGGCGTCACCCCGCCTCAGCTGGGGGAAGTCCTTGAAGGGGTCGCCATAGGTCCGGCGGTGGCCTGCGACGGCGAAGTTCCCCCTCTCCCCGAGCCGGGCGGTCTCCGCATAGTGACCCAGGCCCTTCTTCAGAGTGCCGGTCGCCGTGCCTTCGAGCACCGGCTTGTTCCACGTGAAACCAAGACGCGGGATGTACATGATCGCGAAAGGCCTGCCCTTGGCGTAGGGCGCGGGTTTCGGAGGGCTCGCGGTGTTCGCGGTGGAGGAGCCGGCCGACGCGGGGGGCGTGCTCTGCCGCGCCCACTGCTCCTGGAGCAGTTCGATCTGGTCGTCCATGACGTCGTCGGCCTTCACGCCGGTCCAGAACAGCACGTAGACGACGAACAGCACGATCACGCTGCCGACGGTGATGCACAGTTCGCTGACGGTCCTGACGATCACACGCACCGGCGGCTCCCCCGGCCAGGCTCTACTCCTCCACAGGCTTCGCGTAGTGCAGATCCACTGTGCCCGAGTAGCCGGGAAGAGTCACCGGCCCGTTCTCCTCGACTTTCCAGCCGAGCCCGTAGACGTTGACGTAGACCATGTAGTTCTGGATCGCCGGGGACGCCGCGAGCGCCTTCTGGAGCTTGTCCGGGTCGCCGACCGCCGTGATCTTGTACGGCGGTGAGTAGACGCGACCCTGGAGGATCAGGGTGTTGCCCACGCAGCGCACCGCGCTGGTGGAGATCAGCCGCTGGTCCATGACCTTGATGCCCTTGGCCCCGCCCTGCCACAGCGCGTTCACCACGGCCTGGAGGTCCTGCTGGTGGATGACCAGGTAGTCGGGCTGCGGCTCGGGATAGCCGGGCAGCTTGGCGGTGGCGTCCGGCGGAGCGTCGTTGAGGGTGACCGTGAGCGACTCGCCCTTGAGCTTCTGCGTGCCCGCGCGCTTCTCCAGCGCGGCGAGCTTCTCGTCCTCCGCCTTGGTGCTGCCGTCGTCGCGCTCGGCGAGTGCCTCTATCTCCTTGCGCAGGATCCCGTTGGTCTCGTCCAGCCCGCCGTTCTTCCTGCTGCGCTCCTCGATGAGATCGGACAGCTTCAGCAGCGAGGTGTCCGTGCGGATGTTGGTGCCCTTGGCGGTGTTGAAGCTGGTGAAGAAAATGAGTCCCGCGAGAGCGAAGACGGCCGCCGTGAGGATCCGCACGGGCCGGAAACGGCGCGCGCGCTCAGGGGTGGATCCCGTCCCGGGGGAGTCGGCAGAATTGCTCAACGTACCCTTATCTCCTTCGGCGCCACGGAAGCACTACGCTAACGGACGCCCGGGGGAGCACTCAGAGTCCCCTTACGCTGCCCCGAGACCGACTCAGTTCCCTGCGCGGCCACGCAGCGCATCGACAGGAGAGACCCTCGTGCCGAAGTCACGTATCCGCAAGAAGGCCGACTACACGCCGCCGCCTGCGAAGCAGACGACCGCCATCAAGCTGAACAGCCGTGCCTGGGTCGCACCCGTCATGCTGGCCATGTTCCTCATCGGCCTGGCCTGGATCGTGGTCTTCTACGTCACCGACGGCTCGCTGCCCATCGACGCGCTGGGCAACTGGAACATCGTGGTGGGCTTCGGCTTCATCGCCGCCGGATTCGGTGTCTCGACCCAGTGGAAGTAGCGGTAATCCGCAGGTGAACCCAGCTCTGCCCAGGGCTGTTCACTGAGTTATCCACAGCCGTTTTCCACAGGTGGAAAAGAAACGACGATCTGTGGATAACTCGTTGAGTGTTGACGCCGGTATGACGGAAGTACCGCGACTCGAAAACTTGTTCGCCCCCTGCCTGACCTGCGGAAATGCAGGTCAGTGACAGGGGGTACATGTGTTCCCGCACAGTGTGCACAAGATCCGCCACCCGCTGTGGACAACGCCCGCGCTCAGCTGAGCTGGGCCGTCCTCAACAGGGTCAACAGGACGACAAGGCCGAGGACCAGCGCACACGTGCCGTACTGGATCAGGGCGCGTCGCTCGCGCGGGGCGTGGACCATGGCGTATCCGACGACGACACCGGCGACGAGGCCCCCGATGTGGGCCTGCCAGGAGATGTTGAAGCCCGGGCTGAAGGTGAAGATCAGGTTGATCACCAACAGCGCGATGATCGGCCGCATGTCGTAGTTGTGCCGGCGCATCAGCACGGCCGTGGCGCCGAAGAGGCCGAAGATCGCGCCGGAGGCGCCCAGCGTCGCCGTGCTCGGTGAGGTCAGCAGATAGGCCAGGGCGCTGCCCGCGAGGCCCGAGATCAAGTAGAGCGCGAGGTAGCGGACGCGGCCGAGAGCCGCTTCGAGCGGGCCGCCGAGCCACCACAGGCTGAGCATGTTGAACGCGATGTGCCAGATCTCCTGGTGGGTGAACACCGAGGTCACCATGCGGTACCACTCGCCTCCCGCCACGCCCTGTGTGGGCGTGAAGGGCGCGGGCGGCCAGGCGCCGAGCAGGACGAGGTCGGTCAGTAGCGACTCGCGGACGGAGACGGCGATGAACACCGCCAGGTTGATCCCGACGAGGATCTTGGTCAGCAGGCGGGGGTCGGCGGTGACGGCGCCGCCCGCGATCGTCCGGGGCATGGCCGCCGTGGGCGCGTGACCGGTGCCGGAGCCGCCGCGGACGCACTCGGGGCACTGGAAGCCGACTGAGGCGTCGACCATGCACTCGGGACAGATCGGGCGCTCGCAGCGGGTGCAGCGGATGCCGGTCTCGCGGCCCGGGTGGCGGTAGCACATGGGGACGCTGTGGGCGTCCTGCGGGCTGCCCGCAGCCTGGTCGTCCATGAGATCCCCTAGGTCGTGATGAGAAAGCCCGCCCCGCTCATCTTTACGGACGAGCGGGGCGATTGGTTCCCAGTGGGGGCTTCCGCGCTCAGCGGGTCTCGATGACGACCGACTCGATGACCACGTCGTTGAGCGGACGGTCGGTACGCGGGTTCGTCTGGGCCGTGGCGATGGTGTCCACGACCTTCTGGCTGGCCGCGTCGGTGACCTCGCCGAAGATGGTGTGCTTGCGGTTCAGCCACGCCGTCGGGGAGACGGTGATGAAGAACTGCGAGCCGTTGGTGCCCGGGCCGGCGTTGGCCATCGCCAGCAGGTAGGGCTTGTCGAAGCGCAGGTCCGGGTGGAACTCGTCCTCGAACTGGTAGCCGGGACCGCCGGTGCCGTTGCCCAGCGGGTCACCGCCCTGGATCATGAAGCCACTGATCACCCGGTGGAAGACCGTGCCGTCGTAGAGCCTGTCCGTGGTCTTCTGACCCGTCTCCGGGTGGGTCCACTCCCGCTCGCCCTGGGCGAGCTCGACGAAGTTCTTGACCGTCTTCGGGGCGTGGTTCGGCAGAAGCCGGACTTCGATGTCGCCGTGATTGGTCTTCAGGGTGGCGTAGAGCTGCTCAGCCACGATCTGCCTTCCGTTGTCTTTCCGTGACTCCCTGATCCTCGCATGGACGGGGCTCCGCGTCGCCCGACCTCCGTTCACCGGGGGTAAACGGAGCCGATCGCTTGCAGAAAACCAGTCGAGTAGTCCCGGGGCGGGGGCGCACGACGGCGATCCGTGGCATTGTCGACGACAAGCTCCTGTTGACCCCTGTTCATCCGCTATTGCATGCGATCGGCTCCTGATCAGCACTCGGTCCGCTCTTGATCGGTTTTCGTCCGGAGAGGGCCTGGGGCCGGGGCCCGTGACCCGGATGCCCGCCCGCGCATGCCTCGCGGCGCACCGGGAGGCATGATCCGTAAAAGGGTGGAAAGTCGAAATACCGTACGCCACCGAGGAGGAGGAACCCGTGACCCGCATCGACAGCGTGCGCGCCGCGACTGGTTCGGCGAAGGACAGCGTGCTGCACGCCGCGGAAGTGGTGGCGCCCTACGCCGACACGGCCAAGGACAGGGCCGCGCACTACGCACACGAGGCACGCGTACGGCTAGCGCCCAAGGTGACGCAGGCCGCAGGGCAGGCACGCGTCCAGTACGGCGCCCATGTGCAGCCGTATCTGGACCAGGCCCGCACGCATGTGCCGCCGAAGGTCGACCAGGCCGCCCACGAGGCCGCCGTCCGCACACGCAAGGCCGCCCGACAGGCGGCGGAGTACTCCAGGCCGAGGCTCGAGCAGGCGGTGGCCGCGGCCGTGCCCGTCACGAGCGAGGCCGCTGCCCGGAGTGTGGCCGCGATGGCCGCGCTGCGCGGTCAGGTCTCGTCGAAGGAGGTCCAGAAGCTGATCCGCAAGCATGAGCGGCGGGCGAGGGCCGGCCGGGCCATGAAGACGCTGGCCATCCTGGGCGCCGTCGCGGGCGGTGCCTTCGCGGCCTGGAAGTGGTGGGACAAGCAGGCCAACCCTGACTGGCTGGTGGAGCCACCCGCCGCGACGGAGGTCCCCGAGTCGGGCCGTCTGGCCTCTGTGGACGGCAGCGGTGAGTCCGTTCTGGACCCGGAGGTCGAGGCGAAGCAGGCGGAGGACGAGTCCGCCCGGCGCGACGACCGTTCCTGACGGACGCCACCGGATCCGAAGGCCCGGCTACGGCTCAACAGCACGGCGGGGCGGGAGACTTGAGGCTCAATTTGGAGAGCCTCGAGGAGTCTCCCGCCCCGCCGTGCTGTTTCACGTGAAACATGCGTCGACGACACCCGCCAGACCACGAAAAAGGCCCTCCGCACCACGTTTCCGCAGTTCGGAGGACCTTCCAGAGTGGAGCCTAGGGGAGTCGAACCCCTGACATCTGCCATGCAAAGACAGCGCTCTACCAACTGAGCTAAGGCCCCGGAAGAGGAACGTACGCCGGAAGAAACCACGTCCCGGCGAGCGTCGGAGACCAGAGTACCGGGTCACCCCCGGGATTCCGCAAAAAGATTGGGGGTCCCCGTCGCCGACCACTCTCCGTAAGATGCTCGGACGTGGTTCGCTACCGCGAACCGCCGTACTTGGGGAAGCGATGGGGAGACGCAATGGACGCCGCACAGCAGGAAGCCACCGCAAGAGCGCGGGAGCTGCAGCGGAACTGGTACGGGGAGCCGCTGGGGGCGCTCTTCCGTAGGCTTATCGACGATCTTGGTCTCAACCAGGCTCGTCTCGCGGGGGTGCTGGGACTGTCCGCTCCGATGCTGTCGCAGCTGATGAGCGGCCAGCGGGCGAAGATCGGCAACCCCGCTGTGGTGCAGCGGGTGCAGCTGCTTCAGGACCTGGCGGGGCAGGTCGCGGACGGCAGCGTGAGCGCGGCCGAGGCCACCGAACGCATGGAGGAGATCAAGAAGTCACAGGGGGGCTCGGTGCTCAGCAACACGACACAGACGACGAGCAGTTCGGGGGCGCCCACGGTCAAGCGCGTCGTCCGGGAGATCCAGTCGCTGCTGCGCTCGGTCGCGGCGGCGGGCGACATCATCGACGCCGCGGAGACCCTCGCTCCGACCCACCCGGAACTGGCCGAGTTCCTCCGGGTGTACGGTGCCGGCCGCACCTCGGACGCGGTCGCGCACTACCAGTCCCACCAGAACTGACCTCGCCACCCGGCCGCCGAAGGGGGTTCGGCACCGGGCAACGGGTGATGTGACGGGGGTTGCGTCACGGTACGGGCGGGCACGAGGGGGCGTGTGCCGTACGGGGGACCGGTCGACGCGAGGGGGCGTGTATCTCATCGGTATCGCTGATCGATGTCGCTGATCGGTATTGCTCATCGGTATTGCTCATCGGTATCGCTCATCGGGGGAGCCGTTTCGCCCGTCGGGGAGTCGTAACGCTCGTCGAGGGGGAAGCAAGGGGGGAGACCACAGGGGGAGGAGCGACGTACAGCCATGGGTGAGGTCTTCGCCGGCCGGTACGAACTGGTCGACCCGATCGGACGCGGAGGGGTCGGCGCCGTCTGGCGCGCCTGGGACCACCGCCGCCGCCGCTATGTGGCCGCCAAGGTCCTGCTCCAGAGCGACGCGCACTCGCTGCTGCGCTTCGTCCGTGAACAGGCACTGCGGATCGACCATCCCCATGTGCTCGCCCCCACCAGCTGGGCCGCCGACGACGACAAGGTCCTCTTCACCATGGACCTGGTCGCGGGCGGCTCACTCGTGCACCTCGTCGGGGACTACGGCCCTCTTCCGCCGGTTTTCGTCTGCACGCTGCTCGACCAGCTGCTGGCGGGGCTGGCCGCGGTGCACGCGGAGGACGTCGTGCACCGCGACGTCAAGCCCGCCAACATCCTGCTGGAAGCGACCGGCACGGGCCGGCCGCGGCTGCGGCTGTCCGACTTCGGCATCGCGATGCGGCTGGGCGAACCCCGCCTGACGGAGACCAACCTCGTGGTGGGGACGCCCGGCTATCTCGCGCCCGAGCAGATGATGGGCGCGGAGCCTGACTTTCCCGCCGACCTGTTCGCCGTAGGCCTGGTCGCGCTGTATCTGCTGGAGGGTGCCAAACCGGACAGCAAGGCGCTCATCCAGTACTTCGCCGAGCACGGAACTCCCGGCGCGCCCAAGGGCATTCCGGAGCCGCTGTGGCAGGTGGTGGCCATGTTGCTCCAGCCGGACCCGCAGGCCCGGTTCCGGACGGCCACGGGGGCGCGCAAGGCGCTCGCCGCCGCCGCGGAGCTCCTCCCCGAGCCCGGCCCGGACGACGAACTGATCGAGATCTTCGATCAACTCGGCCCGCTTCCAACGGGGTTCGCCCCGGAAGGCCCGCTGGAGAGAGCGCGGGGGCTGGGGCCGAGAGAGGACGGACCGCCCAGCCCGATGGCGGGTGAGGAGAGGTCCGATCCGGCGGCGGACGAGGGGCGGTCCCGCCAGAACACCGCCGGCAACGGCGACGCCTGGTCCGACCCGGAGGCAGCAGCCGTGCCTCCCGGGCCCCGCCAGGACACCACCCCGCCGGCCACCCCGGCTCAGCCGCCCTCCATGTCGGACACCGGCAGCTTCCACCTGCCGCCACCCCAGGCGACCGTCACCAACTCCCCCATTCCGGGGCACGACGCCCAGGCACAGCCGTCACACCAACAGGCCCTGTACTCCCCCTACGACTCCACACACCGCCTGTCCCCATCCCAACCGCTCCCACCGCCGTACCCGAACCACACGGGCTATCCAGGCCAACCGCTGCCCCCCGCAGCACAGCAGCCCACCCACACCTCCACCGCCCCCTACACCGCCCACAACCCGCAGACCCCGCAAGCCCCACCCTCCGGTCAGGCGCCCTCACGGCACCGAGCACCACGCCCTCCCCGCCGCCCCGGCCCCCCGGCCAAGGTGGCGGTCCCGCTGCTGCTCCTCGCCCTGGTCTGCTACGCCGTGGGCTTCTGGGCCCTGACCCGCATCTGAGCCCCCGCCGGCGTCGGTCCGGGCTCCCGCCCCGGCTCTCCCCGCCTGGCTCCCTCCCCGGCCTGCCTACCCGGCACTCCTCCGCCGAGCCAGCACGGTCCACATCCCGAGCCCCACCAGCAGCGCGCTCCCGGTGCCGATGCCGCCCACGGCGACGACCCGCATCGCGGTGTCGTCACCCCCGGCCACGCCCTCGGCAGCCGCCTCCCGGTCCTGGTCGGAGACCTCGAAGACGCCCTTCGGCTGGGACTCCCCCACGTAGTCGGGCCCGCCCCGCGCAGCCCCGCTCACCCGGACCCGCAGGATCAGGTCGAACGGCCCGTCCCCGAAGCTGTCGGCGACGCTCTGCGAAAGGTGCGCGACGAGGTAGTAGGAGCCGGCGAAGCGCATCGCACCGACCTGGCCGATGGCGGAGTGACGGTTGGCGTGGTCGACCGGCGGCAGGGGAGGCAGGTTCCCGGACTTCTGGTCGCCGTCGTAGCCGACGCTCACGTCGGCGACGCGGCCGCGCGCCGGGTTGTACAGGTCCAGATCCAGCGCGTCGGTCGTGTAGCCGGTGCCGCCGGAGGCCGAGCTGGCGAGCTCGGCGGTGACCTGGAGCTGCTGGCCCCAGTCGACCGGCACCTCGTAGAAGAGCGTCTGGCCGGGGCGGATTTCGTCCCGCCAGACACCCTGGTCCAACTGGGTGGCCTCGGCGAATCCCGCACCGCCCGGGCGGCGCTCGGCCTTCCCCTGGAGCGGTTGGGGCGAGGCGGAGTTCCACACCTCGGGTGCGCTGGTTGCCCCGGTCTTCGCCGTCCGTGGCTCCGTCGTGGCGAAGAGTTCCAGGTCCCAGGCGTCGGGCGAGGCCCCCTCGCCCTTCGGGTCGACGCGTTCGACGAACACGTAGTAGGTCCCGGCCTCCCGGCACAGCGACTTGGTGGGGGAGATCTCGCGCCGGCCCCACGCCGCGATCGGGTGCGGACTGCGGGCGGCGCCGAAATTAGCGGTGTCGCTGGAGCAAGGCGTGCCGTCGCCGTCCTGCACGGACACCCTGAGCCCGTCGATGACGGAGACGGTGCTGCCGGGGGAGGGGACGGCGGTGACGGAGACGTACGCGTTCGACGTGGCGTCGAGCTGGAGGCTGTAGCTGATCTTGCCGCTGCTCGGGAGGGAGCTCTTGTAGGCCGTGCCGGGCGTCAGCGGTACGGCGTCAGCGGTGCTCCTCGCCCCCTCGATGCTCCGGGCGTCATCGGCGAAGGCGTACGGGCTCGGCGACACCGCCGTACCGGACGTCCCGGCGACTGCCAGGGCGGCCTGTCCGGGCACCACGGCGGCCGTCGTACCCAGCACCACCGCCACGACGCCCAGGCGCACCACCACCGACGAGCCACGACCGCGCCACGCGCCCGCACGCCCCCACGCCGTACGACACCGTCCCCTCACGCGCCACCCCTCACGTCACCGGACCGCAGAACCGCCGTGAAACCGCAAACCGTGGAACCGTGCCCCATCCTGCACCGCCGTCGCGCCCACCGTCCCGCCGTCCCCATGAACACACAAAACCCCGACCGCGAGGCGGCCGGGGTGTGCTCGGTTGGGGATGTCGTGACTCACGAACCCGTGGGCACGGAGTCAGTCGCCTCCGTCCACAGATCCTGCTCGGCGCGATCCGCCTGGATCTGGCGGTACACGAGGAGCCCGCCGATGGCGGCCAGTGCGACCAGGAGAAGCTTCTTCACCGCGCGACCTCGTCTTTCCTTGACGTAGGGGACCTCTGCCGCCCGACTATACACACCGACCGATACCGATCGGTGACCTGAGTCGGCCCTCAACTCCCTTCCCGGAAACAGGGATAGAAGCGGAGTACGCCGCTCCGACCGGAGAGTGATCACACGCCGACGGACGGTTACTTCGACCGCTCTTCTCCCTTTTCCTCACCTTTTCATCCCTCTTGCGCCCATCCGGGTGGTGTTCATCCGAACATCGACGCGCCACGGGCGTCGGTCCACCACTTCGCGGCCCTCATACACATCATGAGGAAAGTACGCAAATCGCCCAACCCGAAAGTGAGGGGTTATGGCCCGGAACAAGGTCATGAAGCTGTGGACCACCATCGTCACCGCCTTCCTCGCGCTGTGCACGGCGCTCGGATTCGTCACCACGACCGCCGCCGCGGCGGTACCGCAGCCCGAGCAGAAGCGCAACAGCGCGCTCATCCCGCAGCAGCGGACGGCGCCGGTACCGGCGACGGCCCCCCGGTCCTTGTCCTACGCCAAGGCCCTGCCCCCCACGATGAAGCAGCGCATCCACGCCGAGGCCCACGGCAAGTCCCCCAGCTGCCGCCACCGCCCGCTCGCGGACACGACGGCGTCACCCACCGCCGACTGCACCGACGACGACCCCGACACCGACGGCGACCCAGCGGACCATCTCACTCCGCTCCAGCGCTGAGATCCCCAGCACGTCCCGGCGACCTGCGTACAGGCCCGGCAGCTCCTCGGAGCTGCCGGGCCTTTTCAGCCGGTGATGCCGGCTGAACGGTGTCCGGAAAGGGCCCCGGCTCATCGCGGCGGCACGGGACGGCGGCCGATGTCAGCTCCGGATGTCGGCTGATGTCAGCTCCGGATGGCGACTGACGTCAGCTGTGAACGTCAACGACCCCCGGTCCTGGTGGACCGGGGGTCTTCTCGCTGGTGGGGCTAACAGGATTTGAACCTGTGGCCTCATCCTTATCAGGGATGCGCTCTAACCAACTGAGCTATAGCCCCGCCGCGCTCTGCGGTGTGTGTCCCGCGCGCTGACTCCTGAAGATTAGCGCACGACATGGGCAGTCCCAAAATCGGTTGTCGGGACACCGGCATCCGCCGTTAGCAAGGGATCTACGAGAGATCTACTCGTCCTCGGCGAGCGTCAGCTCCACACCGCCCACGAAGCCCGCGGACAGGTTGTAGATGAACGCGCCGAGCGTCGCGAGGGCCGTCGCCAGGACGACGTCGATGACCGCGATGACCGACGTGAACATGAGGACGTTGGGCAGCGAAAGGAAGGCCTGGAGGTCGAAGCCGTTCGACTCGTTGGAGCCGGTCGCCTCGGAGATCGTGCCGCCGACCGTGGAAAAGACGCCCATCGCGTCCATCACCATCCACAGCACGGCGGACGCCACGATCGTGCAGATGCCCAGGGCGATGGAGAGCAGGAAGCTGACCTTCATCACCGACCACGGGTCGGCCTTGGCCACGCGCAGGCGGGCCTTGCGGACGCGCGGCGTGGTGCGAGCACCCGTGCGGGGACGCCGTGCGGCCGCGGCGGCGGTACCGGCTCCGGCGCCGCCCGCTGCGGGCTGCGCCGGGTAGGCCTGCGGCGGGTGGTACGGCCCGGCCTGCTGCTGCGTCTGCCGTTCCCCCGGCAGGGGGGAAGCCGTCTGCGCGGCGCCATTCTCCTGCGCGGCCGGCTCGGGCTGCGGCTGGGCGCCGGATGCGGACGGGCCCGCTCCAGCGGTGTGGTGCTGGGTCTGCGGACCTCTGGTGTCCGTCACAGTTCCCCCCTGTGATCCTTGCGTGTCAGGCGAGGGCGCGTCCTTGGTCGGGGACTTGATCGCCTTCAGGTTGGTCGTGTGCGGGTCCGCCGCACGCGCGGCGGAGCCACGGCCGCCGTCGTCCGTGTCCGTACCCTTCGAGGTACCCCTCGGTCCGGCGCCCGTGGCTCCGCTCACGCTGACTCACTCCTCGTGCTACTCGGCCGAGGGCGCCTCACCCTCGTCCGTGCCGGTGGCCGCGGCACCTTCGGCGGTCTCGTCGACGACCACGTCGCCGTCGACCTCTTCCGCCTCGCGTCCCGCCTCGGCGTTGCGTGCGATACCCACGACGGCATCGCGCTTGCCCAGATTGATCAGTTGGACGCCCATGGTGTCACGGCCGGTTTCCCTGATCTCGTTGACTCGCGTACGAATCACACCGCCGCCCAGCGTGATGGCGAGGATCTCGTCGGTCTCCTCGACGACCAGAGCGCCGACGAGAGATCCACGGTCCTCCACGATCTTGGCGGCCTTGATGCCGAGGCCGCCGCGACCCTGGACGCGGTACTCGTCGACGTTGGTCCGCTTCGCGTACCCGCCGTCGGTGGCAGTGAACACGAACGTACCGGGTCGAACAACATTCATCGAGAGCAGCTCGTCGCCCTCGCGGAAGCTCATGCCCTTGACACCCGAGGTGGCACGGCCCATGGGCCGCAGGGTTTCGTCCGAGGCGGTGAACCTGATCGACTGTGCCTTCTTGCTGATCAGAAGCAGATCGTCGTCCGACGAGACGAGCTCGGCTCCGATCAGTTCGTCGTCCGAACCGTCCTCCATCGACCGGAGATTGATCGCGATCACACCGCCGGAACGCGGCGAATCGTAATCCTTCAGAGGCGTCTTCTTCACAAGTCCGGCCTTGGTGGCGAGGACCAGGTACGGAACCGCCTCGTAGTCGCGGATCGCCAGGATCTCGGCGATCGCCTCGTCCGGCTGGAAGGCGAGCAGGTTCGCGACGTGCTGACCGCGCGCGTCCCGGCCGGCGTCAGGCAGTTCGTAGCCCTTCACGCGGTAGACGCGGCCCTTGTTGGTGAAGAACAGCAGCCAGTGGTGCGTCGTGGACACGAAGAAGTGGTCGACGATGTCGTCTTCCTTGAGCTTCGTGCCGCGCACGCCCTTGCCGCCGCGCTTCTGGGCGCGGTAGTCGTCGGTCTTGGTGCGCTTGATGTAGCCGCCCCGGGTGACCGTGACGACGATGTCCTCCTCGGCGATCAGGTCCTCGATGGACATGTCGCCCTCGTACGGGATCAGCGTGGTCTTGCGGTCGTCGCCGAACTTCTCGACGATCGCGGCCAGCTCCGCGCTGACGATGCCCCGCTGACGGACCGGGGAGGCCAGGATCTCGTTGTACTCGGTGATCTTCGCCTGGAGTTCGTCGTGCTCCTGGACGATCTTCTGGCGCTCCAGGGCGGCCAGTCGGCGCAGCTGCATCTCGAGGATGGCGTTGGCCTGGATCTCGTCGATCTCCAGGAGGCTCATCAGGCCCCCGCGCGCGATCTCGACGGTGTCACTGCGCCGGATCAGCGCGATGACCTCGTCGATGGCGTCCAGGGCCTTCAGCAGACCGCGCAGGATGTGCGCGCGCTCCTCGGCCTTGCGCAGCCTGAAGCGCGTGCGGCGGACGATGACCTCGATCTGGTGCGCCACCCAGTGGCGGATGAACGCGTCGAGCGAGAGCGTGCGCGGCACGCCGTCCACCAGCGCCAGCATGTTGGCGCCGAAGTTCGTCTGGAGGTCGGTGTGCTTGTAGAGGTTGTTCAGCACGACCTTGGCGACCGCGTCCCGCTTCAGCACGATGACCAGGCGCTGGCCGGTGCGGGAGGACGTCTCGTCGCGGACGTCCGCGATGCCGCCGACCTTGCCGTCCTTGACCAGGTCGGCAATCTTCTGGGCGAGGTTGTCCGGGTTGACCTGGTACGGCAGTTCCGTGACCACCAGGCACTGGCGGTTCTGGATCTCCTCGACCTCGACGACCGCGCGCATGGTGATGGAGCCGCGGCCGGTGCGGTACGCCTCCTCGATGCCCCGGCGGCCGACGACGAGCGCGCCGGTCGGGAAGTCCGGGCCCTTGATGCGCTCGATGAGCGCATCAAGGAGCTCCTCGTGCGAGGCCTCGGGGTTCTCCAGGTACCACTGGGCACCGGCGGCGACCTCGCGCAGGTTGTGCGGCGGGATGTTGGTCGCCATGCCGACCGCGATGCCGGCAGAGCCGTTGATCAGCAGGTTCGGGAAGCGGGCCGGCAGGACGGTCGGCTCCTGGGAGCGGCCGTCGTAGTTGTCCGTGAAGTCGACGGTCTCCTCGTCGATGTCACGGACCATCTCCATCGACAGCGGCGCCATCTTGCACTCGGTGTACCGCATCGCCGCCGCCGGGTCGTTGCCCGGGGAGCCGAAGTTGCCGTTGGAGTCGACGAGCGGCATGCGCATCGACCACGACTGGGCGAGACGCACGAGCGCGTCGTAGATGGAGGAGTCGCCGTGCGGGTGGTAGTTGCCCATGACGTCGCCGACGACGCGGGCGCACTTGTAGAAGCCGCGCTCGGGGCGGTAGCCGCCGTCGTACATGGCGTACAGGACACGGCGGTGCACGGGCTTGAGGCCGTCACGGACGTCCGGCAGCGCACGCGAGACGATGACGGACATCGCGTAGTCGAGGTACGAGCGCTGCATCTCCGTCTCGAGCCCGACGGGCTCGACGCGCATGGCCAGGGCGTCACCCTCGGGCGTCGTCACGGGAGTGTTCTCGTCGGTCATTGCTGGTGAAGATCCTTCCTGGTGCGGTCAGCTGAGACCGACTCAGATGTCGAGGAAGCGGACGTCCTTGGCGTTGCGCTGGATGAACGCGCGGCGGGCCTCGACGTCCTCGCCCATGAGGACCGAGAACAGGTCGTCGGCCTGGGCGGCGTCGTCGAGGGTGACCTGACCGAGGACGCGGTGCTCCTGGTCCATGGTCGTGATGCGCAGCTCCTCGGCGTTCATCTCGCCGAGGCCCTTGAAGCGCTGGACCGAGTCGTCGCGGATGCGCTTGCCGGCCTGGCGGCCCATCTCGATCAGGGCGTCGCGCTCGCGGTCGGAGTACGCGTACTCGAAGTCGTCCTTGCCCCACTTGATCTTGTAGAGCGGCGGACGGGAGAGGTACACGTGCCCGGCCTCGACCAGGGGCCGCATGAAGCGGAACAGGAAGGTAAGCAGCAGGGTGTTGATGTGCTGACCGTCGACGTCGGCGTCCGCCATCAGGATGATCTTGTGGTAGCGGAGCTTCTCGATGTCGAAGTCCTCGTGCACACCCGTGCCGAACGCGGAGATCATCGCCTGGATCTCCTGGTTCTGGAGGATCCGGTCGATGCGCGCCTTCTCGACGTTGAGGATCTTGCCGCGGATCGGGAGGATCGCCTGGTACTGCGGGTTCCGGCCGGACTTGGCCGAGCCGCCGGCGGAGTCACCCTCGACGATGAAGATCTCGCACTTGGTCGGGTCGTTCGACTGGCAGTCGGAGAGCTTGCCCGGCAGGGACGCGGTCTCCAGCAGGCCCTTACGGCGCGTCAGGTCGCGGGCCTTACGCGCCGCCACGCGCGCGGTGGCCGCCGCGATGCCCTTGCGGACGATGTCCGCGGCCTCGTTGGGGTTGCGGTCCAGCCAGTCGTTCAGGTGCTCGTAGACGACCCTCTGGACGAAGGTCTTGACCTCGGTGTTGCCCAGCTTCGTCTTCGTCTGGCCTTCGAACTGGGGCTCGCTCAGCTTGACCGAGATGATCGCGGTCAGACCCTCGCGGATGTCGTCACCGGTGAGGTTGTCGTCCTTCTCGCGCAGCAGCCTCTTGTCGCGCGCGTACTTGTTGATCAGCGAGGTCAGCGCGGCCCGGAAGCCCTCTTCGTGCGTACCGCCCTCGTGGGTGTGGATGATGTTGGCGAAGGAGTACACGCCCTCCGTGTAGCCGCTGTTCCACTGCATGGCGACCTCGAGGGACAGCTGCCTGTCCTTGTCCTCGGCCTCCAGGTCGATGACGGTGGGGTGAACCGCCTCGCCCTTGCGGGAGTTGAGGTACTTCACGAAGTCGACGATGCCGCCCTCGTAGTGGTACGAGACGTGCTTGACCTCGTGCTTCTCGTCCTCGCCGGCCTCGTCCGCGCCGGCCGTGGCCTTCGCCGACTCACGCTCGTCGGTGAGGTTGATGCGCAGGCCCTTGTTGAGGAACGCCATCTCCTGGAAGCGCCGCGACAGCGTCTCGAAGGAGTAGTCGGTGGTCTCGAAGATGTCCGGGTCGGCCCAGAAGGTGACCGTGGTGCCGTGCTCGTCCGTGGGCTCGTGCTGGGCGAGCGGGGCCGTCGGGACGCCCAACTTGTAGTCCTGCGTCCACCGGTAACCGTCGGTCTTGATCTCGACGGAGACCTTGGTCGACAGGGCGTTCACGACGGAGACACCCACGCCGTGCAGACCGCCGGAGACCGCGTAGCCGCCGCCCCCGAACTTTCCGCCCGCGTGCAGGACCGTCAGCACGACCTCGACGGCCGGCTTGCCCTCGGAGGGGACGATGCCGACCGGGATGCCACGGCCGTTGTCCACGACCCGTACGCCGCCGTCGGCCAGGATCGTCACGTCGATCGTGTCCGCGTATCCCGCGAGCGCCTCGTCGACGGAGTTGTCGACGACCTCCTGCACCAGGTGGTGCAGGCCGCGCTCACCGGTCGAACCGATGTACATACCGGGTCGCTTGCGGACCGCGTCCAGACCCTCGAGGACGGTGATGGCACTTGCGTCGTACGAAGCAGTAGCTGAGGCCTCGGCGACTCCAGCCATGGCCTCGACGGACGGGTTGTTCTCGTTGGGGTTGCCGGAATCGGCCACGAAGCGCCCTTTCTGGCACAGCACGAGCCAGGCTCGTCGGCGGGTTGCCGGAGCGGCTGCGGCATGTTGCGTTGGTAAGCCTTGATCAGCGTTGCTCAGCTTTTCCCGGACGGTCCCCACGAGTGGGGCGGGATTGCTTCCAGTCTACCGGTAGCACTGACACTGATGGGTGTTTGCCGGTACCTGAGTCCGCATGTGCCGCCCTCAACCGGTCTTCCCCGACTCCCGATATGCGGATGGGGGCTCCAAGAGGCTCACGGAGGCACTCAGCGCTTCCGGCCGTCAACCCTTGGCTACTTCGGAGTCAGGTGGCGATTCGCAACCGTGTGCGGTGGTGCGAAGAGAGGGGCGCCGGGGCTCCGAACGGGCCGCCGACACCCATTTTTGTGATGTCAGTCACTTGCTGCCGACCGGTGGGAAACGGGCGCGGATCGAGCCGTCACGGGGCCTCCGGACAGGCTCCGGGGAGGGCTCCCGTCAGCCGTAGGTGTCGCCGGGACCGGTGCTGCCGGGAGCCCGCAGCGGGCCGTAGCGGCGGCTGGGTGCGCCCGGGCCCTGCACCTTGATCATCTTCACGGTGCCGTGGCCCAGATCCTCGTTCAGGCGCGCGACCAGGGTCGGAGCGAGCAGCCGGAGGTTCGTCGCCCAGGCCGTCGAGTCGCACCGCACGGACAGGACGTGCTCGTCCTCGTCGTACCTCTCCGGCACGCAGTGATTGGCCACGTCCTCGCCGACGATCTGCGGCCAGCGGCCCATCACCCCGCCCACCGCGGCCGGGGCCTCCCAGCCGCGCTCGGTGATCAGCCGGTTGATCGCGGAGCCGAGCGCCATGGGGTCGCGGCCGTCGGCGCGTGCGCCGGAGCGCAGTCCGCCGCGGCGCGCCTGCTTCTTCTGCTGCGCCGCGTCCCCACGCGCGCGTGCGGCGTCCTTGGCGGCGCGCAGTGCCACGCGCGCGAGGTCGACGCCGGACGGCTCGGGCGTCCGGGGGCCGGGGGCTTTCCCGGACGGGTTCTCCGATGTGCCCCCCGGGGTGTTCTCCGGTGCGTTCCCAGGTGTGTTTTCCGTCATACGCGCTCCACCGTCCCCTCGGACACGGCGAACCGCACCCCGGACAGCACATGCGGGACGTCGTCGTCGACGGCGGCCGTCACCAGGACCTGCTCGCCGGGCGCGACCAGCTCGGCGAGGCGCTCACGGCGGCGGGTGTCCAGCTCGGCGAACACGTCGTCGAGCACCAGCACCGGCTCGTTGCCCTCCGCGCGCAGCAGGTCGTACGAGGCCAGGCGCAGCGCCAGGGCGTAGGACCAGGACTCGCCGTGCGAGGCGTACCCCTTGGCGGGCAGCTGGCCGAGCTTGAGCTGGAGGTCGTCGCGGTGCGGGCCGACCAGGGTGACGCCCCGCTCGATCTCCTGCTTGCGGGCCTCGGCGAGCGCGGCCGTCAGCTGCTCGAACAGGTCCTCGCGCGTGTGCGCCTCGCCCGGCGCGGACGGCTTGTACTCCAGGGCGATCGGACCGCCGCCGGGGGCGAGCTGCTCGTACGCCTTGTCGGCCAGCGGCTGGACCGCGGCGATCAGGTCCAGGCGCTGGGCGAGCAACTCGGCGCCCGCGCGCGCGAGATGCTGGTCCCAGATGTCGAGCGTGGACATGTCCACGTTGCGGCCGCCGTGCCGACGGGCGAGCGCGGCCGACTTCAGGAGGGTGTTGCGCTGCTTGAGGACCCGGTCGTAGTCGGAACGGACCCCGGCCATGCGCGGGGAACGGGCGGTGATCAGCTCGTCGAGGAAGCGGCGCCGCTCACCGGGGTCGCCCTTGACCAGGGCGAGATCCTCGGGGGCGAACAGCACGGTCCGTACGATCCCCAGCACGTCACGCGGCTTGACCTGCGAGGACCTGTTGATACGGGCCCGGTTGGCACGCCCCGGGTTCAGCTCCAGCTCGACCAGCTGCTGCCGCTCGCCCTGCCGCACCTGGGCCCGGATGATCGCGCGCTCGGCGCCCATGCGGACCAGGGGGGCGTCGGAGGAGACGCGGTGGCTGCCGAGCGTGGCGAGATAGCCGACGGCCTCGACGAGGTTGGTCTTGCCCTGCCCGTTCGGGCCGACGAAGGCCGTCACTCCCGGGTCGAGCGGGACCTCGACCCGAGGGTACGAGCGGAAGTCGGCCAGCGACAGATGCGTGACGTGCATGGTCGTTTCGCCGACCTCCCCAACCGTCGCCTGTTGCTTACTTGGTCTCGACCGCGTGGCCGCCGAACTGGTTCCGCAGCGCCGCGATCATCTTCATCTGGGGCGAGTCCTCCTGGCGGGAGGCGAACCGCGCGAACAGCGACGCCGTGATCGCCGGCAGCGGCACCGCGTGGTCGATGGCGGCTTCCACAGTCCAGCGTCCCTCACCGGAGTCCTGTGCATAACCCCGGAGCTTGTCCAGGTGCTCGTCCTCGTCGAGCGCGTTGACCGCGAGGTCCAGCAGCCAGGAGCGGATGACCGTGCCCTCCTGCCAGGAACGGAAGACGTCCCGGACGTCGGTCACGGAGTCGACCTTCTCCAGGAGCTCCCAGCCCTCGGCGTAGGCCTGCATCATCGCGTACTCGATGCCGTTGTGGACCATCTTCGCGAAGTGGCCCGCGCCGACCTTGCCGGCGTGCACCGAGCCGAAGTCGCCCTCCGGCTTGAGGGCGTCGAAGACCGGCTGCACCTTGGCGACGTTCTCCGCGTCCCCGCCGTACATCAGCGCGTAGCCGTTCTCCAGGCCCCAGACGCCGCCGGAGACACCGCAGTCGACGAAGCCGATGCCCTTGGCGGCCAGCTCCTCGGCATGCTTCTCGTCGTCGGTCCAGCGGGAGTTGCCGCCGTCCACGACGACGTCACCGGGCTCCAGCAGTTCGGCAAGCTCGTCGATGGTGGACTGGGTGGGCTCGCCCGCCGGGACCATCACCCAGACCACACGCGGGCCGCTGAGCTTGCCCACAAGCTCCGGCAGGCTGTGGACATCGGCGAGGTCCGGGTTGCGGTCGTATCCGAAGACGGTGTGGCCCGCGCGGCGGATCCGCTCGCGCATGTTGCCGCCCATCTTGCCGAGGCCGACGAGACCGAGCTCCATCAGTTGTGTTCCTTAGGTTTGCAGGTGTCCGACGTGGCGTTGCGGCACTTTCGTACCCACGTCCGAGCCTAAACCCGGACGCTCGCGCACATCTGTGGGCATACGCGCTCAGTCGTACGCCCTCACCTGCGGGTTCGCCCCCAGCCTGTGGACAACCGCCGGACCTCAGCCGCTGAGGCGCACCGGCATGATCAGGTACTTGTAGGCCTCGTCCGCCTCGGCGTCCACAGCCGGCTTGCCGCTGAGCAGTGCGGGCTTCGTGGACGTCGTGAAGGACAGCTGCGCGACCGGGGAGTCGATGGCGCTCAGGCCGTCCAGCAGGAACGTCGGGTTGAAGGCGATCGAGATGTCGTCGCCGTCCAGCTGGGCGTCGACCCTTTCCACAGCCTGTGCGTCGTCGCTGGAGCCGGCCTCCAGGATGAGCACGCCCTGCTCGAAGCTGAGGCGCACCGGGGTGTTCCGCTCGGCGACCAGGGCCACGCGCTTGACGGCCTCCACGAACGGGGCGGTCTCGATCACGGCGACGCTGTTGAACTCCGTCGGGAACAGCGTGCGGTACTTCGGGAGGTCGCCCTCCAGCAGGCGGGTCGTCGTACGGCGGCCGGCGCCCTCGAAACCGATCAGGCCCTCGCCCGAGCCCGAGCCGGACAGCGCCAGCGTCACCTGGTCGCCGCTCGTCAGGGCCTTGGCGGTGTCCAGCAGCGTCTTGGCGGGCACCAGGGCGACCGCGGAGGCCTCCGGGTTCTCCGGCTTCCACAGGAACTCACGGACCGCGAAGCGGTAGCGGTCGGTGGACGCCAGCGTGACCGTGTCGCCCTCGATCTCGATGCGGACGCCCGTCAGGACGGGCAGCGTGTCGTCGCGGCCGGCGGCGATCGCCACCTGGGCGGCCGCGGAGGCGAAGACCTCGCCGGGGACCGTGCCCGTCGCATTCGGCATCTGCGGCAGCGCCGGGTACTCCTCCACGGGCAGTGTGTGGAGTGTGAACCGGGAGGAGCCGCAGACCACGGTCGCCCGTACACCGTCTGTGGAGATCTCCACCGGCCGGTTGGGGAGGGCGCGGCAGATGTCCGCGAGGAGGCGGCCGGAGACGAGCACCGTGCCCTCTTCCTCGACCTCGGTCTCGACGGACACCCGCGCGGAGACCTCGTAGTCGAAGCTGGACAGGCTCAGCTGGCCGTCCTCGGCCTTCAGCAGCAGGCCGGCGAGGACAGGCGCCGGCGGACGGGCCGGGAGGCTGCGTGCCGCCCAGGCCACTGCCTCCGCGAGTACGTCGCGTTCCACCCGGATCTTCACTGTTGCCGCCTCCTGCTGTTGCCGGCGCTTCTCGCTCTGCCTGGCCCTCGTCGTCTGTCTCGGTGTCGACGATCCCTGGGATGGGGAGGACACCGGGGACCAGTCTGACGCACCGCACTGACAGTAGGTGCCTCTCGGGGTCAAGTCGTGACGAGGGGCGGTCGGGCGCCGGAGGGCGAGTTGTGCACAGGACCCGCTTCGAAACGAATTCCCAGCTCTCTCTAGTCGGGAGTAGTAGTAGGGCCTGTGGATACCGTGGATAACCTCGTTTGCCCAGCTCAGAGCAGGAATTTTGTCCACCGGGCCTGTGGGTGGAGGCGGTGGACAACCAGGGGTCTCTGTGGAGAACGGAAAGTTCTGCACACCCCGTGCACAGGGTGAGGCGAGTTCTCCCCAGTGCCGTCCCCAGGTTTACCCACCTTTCCCACAGCCCAACCCGGCACCTTCGTGTGACGCCTTTCACTCGACCCAGTGAGAGGGCGCGTCACGTTGCCGAACAGTGGACAGCGATGTGGAGAAGCTGGGGATCGCTGGGGACAACCGGCCCCAGCCTGTGGGTTGCCGGTGGACAACTCGATGCACAGGCTGTGGACGATCTCTCTGTCCACAGCCTGTGGAGATCCTTCGTCCACGAATCCACACCCGGGTGACCTGGTCTGATGGTCCTTCAACAGAGGCCCCTGTGGACACAGTCTGGACAACTTTCCAGTCCCCAGGGTGTGGACGCGAGAAAGTCGCCGAATCTGTGGAGAGGGGCCGTAACCCGGCAGGTAATTCGAACAGCCGGCGACCGCGACATGACGAAGGACGGCCGTCACACGACTCGAGGACGGCCGCCGCATGACGAAGGGCGCCCCCGGAAACCTGCTCCGGGGGCGCCCTCGGCGTCGTACGGCCGGTTCCGTCAGCCGTTCTTGATGCGGTTGGTCAGCTCGGTGACCTGGTTGTAGATGGAGCGGCGCTCGGCCATCAGATTGCGGATCTTGCGGTCCGCGTGCATGACCGTCGTGTGGTCACGGCCGCCGAACAGCGCGCCGATCTTCGGCAGCGACAGGTCGGTGAGCTCACGGCACAGGTACATGGCGATCTGCCGGGCGGTGACGAGGGCGCGGCCGCGCGAGGTGCCGCAGAGATCCTCGACGGTCAGTCCGAAGTAGTCCGCCGTCGCGCCCATGATGGCCGTGGACGTGATCTCGGGGGCCGAGTCCTCGCCGCCGGGGATCAGGTCCTTGAGGACGATCTCCGTCAGGCCCAGGTCCACCGGCTGCCGGTTGAGCGAGGCGAACGCCGTGACCCGGATCAGCGCGCCTTCCAGCTCACGGATGTTCCGAGAGATCCGGGACGCGATGAACTCCAGCACCTCCGGCGGCGCGTTCAGCTGCTCCTGCACCGCCTTCTTGCGGAGGATCGCGATACGCGTCTCCAGCTCGGGCGGCTGTACGTCGGTGATCAGACCCCACTCGAAACGGTTCCGCAGCCGGTCCTCCAGCGTGACCAGCTGCTTGGGCGGCCGGTCGGAGGACAGCACGATCTGCTTGTTGGCGTTGTGGAGCGTGTTGAAGGTGTGGAAGAACTCCTCCTGCGTCGACTCCTTGTCCGCCAGGAACTGGATGTCGTCGACGAGCAGGATGTCCATCTCGCGGTAGCGCTTGCGGAAGCTGTCGCCCTTGCCGTCGCGGATCGAGTTGATGAACTCGTTGGTGAACTCCTCCGAGCTCACGTACCGCACCCGCGTGCCCGGGTAGAGGCTGCGCGCGTAGTGCCCGATCGCGTGCAGCAGGTGCGTCTTGCCGAGCCCGGACTCCCCGTAGATGAACAGGGGGTTGTACGCCTTGGCCGGTGCCTCGGCGACGGCGACCGCGGCGGCGTGCGCGAAGCGGTTGGAGGCGCCGATGACGAACGTGTCGAAGAGGTACTTCGGGTTCAGGCGCGCGGTGGGCTCACCCGGGCCGGTCGCCGGCGCGGGCTGCGCGGCCAGTGGGCCGGGCGCACCGGTCGTGGGCAGGTTCGGGCCGACGGGGCCGCCGCGGTGCACGTGCCCGGAGCCGGCCGGCGGCTCGGGCAGCTCCCGGCGGACCGGGTCGCGCTGGTCGTAGTCGGGGCGTGACCTGTCGTAGTCGGCGCGCGGCTGGTCGTAGGAAGGGCGCTCCATGGACTGCGGGCGGTAGTCCTGGGACGGGGAGCCGTAGGCGTCCTGGGAGGACGGGCCGTAGGAGTCCTGCGACCCATGGGATCCCTGTGACCGGTGTGATCCCTGTGATCCATGGGATCCATATGACTCCTGTGAGGACCCGCGAGATCCATACGAGTCCTGGCCGTAGGCCTCCTGGGAGCCGTAGGCGTCCTGGCTCGGTGACGCGTAGGGGTCACGTTCGGGGAAGCCGAGGCGCTGCTGCTGCCAGCTGTACTCGTCCTGCGCCGGCCGCGGCCAGGAGCCGGGCTCGGGGCGCTGGTACTCGGACGGGTACGCGGGGCGGGGGGTGGGAAGTTGATCTCCGCGCGTAGGCGGGAGCTGGTCGCCGGCCGTTTCCGGCAGCTGGTCGGCGCGGTGGCGGCCGTACCCCTCGTATCCGTCGCGGTCCTGGCGCGCGGCCGGAATCTCGGGCTCCTCGTAGCGCGACTGGGGGCGGGCCTGGGGCGCCGGTGTGGCGGGGGGCTCGCCCGCGGAGTCGTCGACGGTGATCGCGATCCGGATCGGGCGTCCGCACTCGCGGCTCAGGGTCTCGCTGACGACGGGCGCCAGGCGGCCCTCGAGTACGCCCTTCGCAAATTCGTTCGGCACGGCGAGCAGGGCCGTGTCCGCGACCAGCGCGAGCGGCTGGCAGCGCCGGATCCAGTGCTCGTCCTTCACCTCGACGCCCTGGCCGCGGCCCTCCCCGAGGAGCTGCTCCAATACGCGTGGCCACACTGCGGCAAGATCGGCAGGTACGTCAGCCACAGGGCACGCTCTCTCACAGGTCCCACGAACGTGTGGTTCTGGGACGGCTCGGGATGTAAATCGGGTGGGTCAGGGATAAGGGAACGAATCGGAGTTCCGTCACGGTAGTCAGGGCGGTGGCTGCGGTTCAAGTTGTTGTCCCCAGCCTGTGGACAAGTGTCTCCGGGTGGCTGCCGGTTTGACCGGATGGCGTAGCCGCGCGTACCGTAACCAGGTCGAGTTGTCGATGGCTGCTGCCGCCTGCCTCCGATGGGCACAGATCATTTTGGTGATCGGTAAGCGGTGCACACGGGCGTAACTGCGAGCTACTCGTGGGCGCACGGTGACAGCCAGGACGGCACCCCGCAACTACCGATTTCTTCTGGAGCCCCCGAGTGAGCAAGCGCACCTTCCAGCCGAACAACCGTCGTCGCGCGAAGACCCACGGCTTCCGGCTGCGTATGCGCACCCGTGCCGGCCGCGCGATTCTCGCGTCCCGCCGTGGCAAGGGTCGCGCCCGTCTGTCCGCCTGATCTCGGTCAGGTCATGACATCGTGCTGCCCACCGAGAACCGGCTGAGGCGGCGCGAGGACTTCGCGACCGCGGTACGGCGAGGACGCCGGGCAGGACGCCCGCACCTCGTCGTCCACCTTCGCAGCGGTGCCACGGACCCGCATGCGCCTGGGGAGAGCGCTCCCCCGACGCGTGCGGGTTTCGTCGTGAGCAAAGCCGTGGGCGGAGCGGTCGTACGCAACAAAGTGAAGCGCAGGCTTCGCCACCTGATGCGCGACCGAGTCGCCCAGCTGCCCCCCGGTAGCCTGGTAGTGGTACGAGCGCTGCCCGGTGCGGGCGACGCCGACCATGCACAGCTGGCCCGAGACCTGGATGCCGCCCTCCAGCGGCTGCTGGGAGGGGGCGCGCGATGAAGTACCCGCTGCTTGCTCTGATCAAGCTCTACCAGTGGACGATCAGTCCGCTGCTCGGGCCGGTCTGCAAGTACTACCCGTCGTGCTCCCACTACGGCTTCACGGCCATCGACCGGCACGGTGCCATCAAAGGAACGGCACTCACAGCCTGGCGCATTCTGCGGTGCAACCCGTGGTCGCTGGGCGGTGTGGACCATGTCCCGCCGCGCAAGCGCCCGCGGTGGCACGAAATGCTGCGTAACGCGTGGCGTGCACGCAAGGGCGGGCCCTCCGCCGCCGTCCCGGCCACCGAGGGACAGACTTCTCCCACAAGTCGGTCCAGTCCTTCGAGCCAGGCCGCAGAGACACCGTCCCATGCCCAAGGAGCATGATTAGTGGACACGATTGCCAGCCTCTTCAGCTTCATCACCACACCCGTCTCCTGGGTCATCGTCCAGTTCCATTCGGTGTACGGCGCCCTCTTCGGGCCTGACACCGGCTGGGCCTGGGGCCTGTCGATCGTGTCCCTGGTGATCCTGATCCGTATCTGCCTGATCCCGCTCTTCGTGAAGCAGATCAAGGCGACCCGGGCCATGCAGACGCTCCAGCCCGAGATGAAGAAGATCCAGGAGCGCTACAAGAACGACAAGCAGCGTCAGTCCGAAGAGATGATGAAGCTGTACAAGGACACGGGCACCAACCCGCTGTCCTCGTGCCTTCCCATCCTGGCGCAGTCCCCGTTCTTCTTCGCCCTGTACCACGTGCTGAACAGCATCGCGTCGAACGACACCATCGGCGTGATCAACACCAGCCTTCTGGAAAGTGCCCAGAAGGCGCACATCGTCGGTGCTCCGCTTGCCGTGAAGTTCACCGACAGCGCGTCGAAGGTGGAAGCACTCGGTGCCTCCCTCACCGACGTCCGCGTGGTCACCGCCATCATGATCGTGCTGATGTCGGCCTCGCAGTTCTTCACCCAGCGTCAGCTGATGACGAAGAATGTCGACACCACGGTGAAGACGCCGTTCATGCAGCAGCAGAAGATGCTGATGTACGTCTTCCCCGTCATGTTCGCCGTCTTCGGCATCAACTTCCCCGTCGGTGTCCTCGTCTACTGGCTGACCACCAACGTGTGGACCATGGGCCAGCAGATGTATGTGATCCACAACAACCCGACGCCGGGGTCCAAGGCCCAGGCCTCGTACCTGGAGCGGCTGCACAAGCACGTCACCGCGAACGGCAAGGTCAGCCGGCGTCGTGACAAGGTCATCGTCAAGGCGATCGTCGCCAAGGGACGTGACCGCAACGAGTTCGAGCGCAAGTTCATCAACGGCCTGAGCAAGGCCGGCCTCGCCCCCCAGGCCGACGGCACCGTGATCAAGAGCGACACCGCTGTCGCCGTCGAAGCCGAGGACGGTACGCCGACCACCGGCACGCCGAAGCGGCAGCAGCCCAAGCGGCAGACCAAGGCTCAGCGGCAGTCAGCTGCCGCCAAGGCGGCCGAGGAGTCCGAGCAGAAGACGTCGCTCACCAAGTCCGACGAGCCCAAGGACGCCAAGCCCGCCTCCGCTGCCAAGAAGGGCGGCGCGAAGCCCGCCGGCGGTACCCGCAGCAAGGCCCAGTCCGGACAGCGCAAGGGTCCGCAGCGGCCCAAGTCCCCGTCCAAGAAGTAAGAAGGAGTCCATCCCGTGACGGAAGGCACCACCTCCGCCGCTGCCGAGGGTGCAGACACCCTGACTCGCCTTGAGCAGGAGGGCGAGATCGCGGCGGACTACCTGGAGGGTCTGCTCGACATCGCCGACCTCGACGGCGACATCGACATGGACGTCGAGGCCGACCGTGCCTCTGTCTCGATCATCAGCGACACGGGCAGCCGCGACCTCCAGAAGCTGGTCGGCCGTGACGGTGAGGTGCTGGAGGCGCTCCAGGAGCTCACCCGTCTGGCCGTGCACCGTGAAACCGGTGACCGCAGCCGGCTGATGCTCGACATCGCGGGTTACCGGGCCCGGAAGCGCTCCGAGCTTTCCGAGCTGGGCGCCAAGGCCGCGGCCGAGGCCAAGAGCAGCGGTGAGGCCGTGAAGCTGGACCCGATGACGCCCTTCGAGCGCAAGGTCGTGCACGACGCGGTCAAGGCCGCGGGCCTGCGCAGCGAGTCCGAGGGCGAGGAGCCGCAGCGCTTCGTCGTCGTGCTTCCCGCCTGATCGGCCCCTACGGTCCTCGGCCCCGTCTGTTGAGCAGGCGGGGCCGAACTTTGTCAGCCTGATAGTTCTGGTGGTTCTGGTGTCGGCGCTGAGTGCGCTGACACGTACGGAAGGACGGTCCCCCGTGACGGAGGCAGCGGAGCTTCCCCCCGCGCCCGAGCAGGCGCGCGAGGTGTTCGGTGATCGCTTCGCGGATGCGGTGCGGTACGCCGAGCTGCTTGCTGAGGCGGGCGTGCAGCGCGGTCTCATCGGCCCGCGTGAAGTGCCCCGCCTGTGGGAGCGGCACCTGCTGAACTGCGCGGTGCTCTCGGAGGTCGTGCCCGAGGGCGTGACGGTGTGCGATGTCGGCTCAGGTGCCGGCCTCCCCGGCATTCCCCTGGCGCTGGTCCGGGAGGACCTGAAGATCACGTTGCTGGAGCCGCTGCTGCGGCGTACCAACTTCCTCTCCGAGGTCGTGGAGCTGCTCGGCCTCGATCATGTGACCGTCGTGCGCGGCCGGGCCGAGGAGGTCATGGGGAAGATCCAGCCCGTCCACGTCGTGACGGCCCGAGCCGTGGCTCCCCTCGACCGCCTTGCCACGTGGGGCATCCCGCTGCTGCGTCCGTACGGGGAGATGCTCGCGCTCAAGGGAGACGCCGCCGAGGAGGAGCTGAAGAGCGCGTCAGCGGCACTGAGCAAGCTCGGTGCGGTGGAGACGTCCATCCTGCATGTCGGTGAGGGTGTGGTGGACCCGATGTCCACGGTGGTACGGGTCGAGGTCGGAGAGAGCCCCGGCGGTGTGCGCTTCGCCGCGAAGCGCGCCAAGGCGGCACGCACGGGGCGAGTCCGCCGCCGACGCTGATCCGCGCTGGGAACGCTGATCCTGTCCGACAGCGCTGATCCGTCCTGACGACGAGACGTACTCCACACAAGCTGCCAAACCTATGCATGCCGGAGTGTCGCGACAATCCGGCAACGACTGCGTGCATCGTGTTTCACGTGAAACGTCGCTCACTGCTGCACGGCATCATCAGTCGTGGCCGCGCTGCGGCCGAACCCCGCGACCGTAAGCCTCTCGGGTCACTCGATGAGGGAACTGAGTTGTCCACAGAGGTGGAATTCTCCACAGAACGGAAGGCCTCACTGGTTCGCGACCCCGAAGACATGGGAGGCTCTGTTCATTGCGAGCCTGAAGTCGAGGAGAGTGAATCCTTGCGGTCCGACGCCAACATCGCGGGACCGATGACCGATCCGGTCCCCGGTCCCCGTACCGAGTCGATGGGGGCGGATGTTTCACGTGAAACACCGCCTCCGATGGACGACACTCCCATCGGTCGTGCTGCCCAACTGGCGGTGGAGGCTCTGGGCCGCGCCGGCGAGGGCCTGCCACGGCCCGAGCAGACCCGAATCATGGTGGTCGCCAACCAGAAGGGCGGTGTGGGCAAGACGACGACGACCGTCAACCTTGCCGCGTCACTGGCCCTGCACGGTAGCCGAGTTCTGGTGGTCGACCTCGACCCACAGGGCAATGCGTCCACCGCCCTGGGCATCGACCATCACGCCGAAGTTCCGTCCATCTACGACGTGTTGGTGGAGAGCAAACCGCTCTCCGAGGTCGTCCAGCCGGTCCCCGATGTCGAGGGCCTCTTCTGTGCCCCAGCCACGATCGATCTCGCCGGTGCGGAGATCGAGCTGGTGTCTCTGGTGGCACGGGAGAGCCGGTTGCAGCGCGCCATCCAGGCGTACGAGCAGCCGCTGGACTACATCCTCATCGACTGTCCGCCCTCGCTCGGCCTTCTGACGGTCAATGCGTTGGTGGCGGGCCAGGAGGTTCTGATCCCGATTCAGTGCGAGTACTACGCGCTGGAAGGTCTGGGTCAGTTGTTGCGTAACGTCGACCTGGTGCGGGGGCATCTCAACCCCACCCTTCATGTGTCGACCATCCTGCTCACCATGTACGACGGCCGGACGCGACTCGCGTCCCAGGTCGCGGAAGAGGTGCGCACCCACTTCGGTGACGAGGTGCTGCGGACGAGCATTCCCAGGTCCGTCCGTATCTCCGAGGCGCCGAGTTATGGGCAGACGGTCCTGACCTACGATCCTGGATCAAGTGGTGCCCTCTCTTACCTTGAGGCGGCACGAGAGATCGCGCTGAAGGGCGTGGGCATCAGCTATGACGCGACGCACGCCCACATCGGCGCACAGCAGAACGACCCGAGCATGGTGGAGGGCATCCAGTGAGCGAGCGACGGAGGGGGCTGGGCCGTGGTCTCGGCGCACTGATCCCTGCCGCACCGACGGAGAAGTCGGTGGCCCAGGCCGCGGCGGGGGGCGCCGCTTCGACATCCCCCGCGGCAGTGCCCGTGCTGCCGAACGACCGCGGGGTGGCCGCAGCGAAGGTGGCGACGCTGCCGACTGTTTCACGTGAAACAGAGGAGCCGGCGCAGCCCAGTGCTCCCGCCGCGCCAGCGGCGCCCATCGGCGCGCACTTCGCCGAGATCCCCCTCGACTCCATCACGCCGAACCCGCGACAGCCGCGTGAGGTCTTCGACGAGGACGCGCTCGCGGAGCTCATCACCTCCATCAAGGAAGTGGGGCTCCTCCAGCCGGTCGTCGTACGGCAGGTGGGTCCCTCCCGCTACGAGCTCATCATGGGCGAGCGTCGCTGGCGGGCCTGCCGCGAGGCGGGGCTGGAGGCTATCCCGGCGATCGTGCGGGCCACGGAGGACGAGAAGCTCCTCCTGGACGCTCTGCTGGAGAACCTGCACCGCGCCCAGCTGAACCCTCTGGAAGAGGCAGCCGCCTACGACCAGTTGCTGAGGGACTTCAACTGCACGCACGACCAGCTGGCGGACCGCATCGGCCGATCCCGCCCGCAGGTCTCGAACACTCTGCGTCTGCTGAAGCTCTCGCCGGCGGTACAGCGCCGGGTCGCCGCCGGAGTGCTCTCCGCCGGCCATGCACGCGCCCTGCTGTCCGTTGAGGACTCGGAGGAGCAGGACAGGCTGGCTCACCGCATCGTGGCCGAGGGACTGTCGGTGCGGGCCGTCGAGGAGATCGTGACCCTGATGGGCTCGCGTCCCCAGAAGGCCCAGAGGCCCAAGGGCCCACGTGCCGGTGCTCGTGTCTCTCCCGCGCTGTCCGAGCTCGCCACGCGGCTCTCGGACCGCTTCGAGACGCGGGTGAAGGTGGACCTGGGCCAGAAGAAGGGCAAGATCACTGTCGAGTTCGCCTCCATGGAGGACCTTGAGCGGATCCTCGGCTCACTCGCTCCGGGCGAGGGGCCGGTTCTGCAGAAGAGCCTCCTGGACGGCGACTCCGAGGAGGACGAGTCCTGAGCCTCCGGCAGGAGCCTCTGTTGTGGACGACAGAGCGGGCCATGTCCGGTGTGTGCCGGAACGTGGCCCGCTCTTTCCTTTCTGGCGGTATCGATGGAATCGCATCGTGGATACGATGCGTTCGGATACGGCGCAACCACCCGGCACCACCTCTGAGAGGAAGGCAGGGGCCATGCGAACGATGAGCCGCACTGGACTGGTCAGCGCCGGTTTGGGGCTGGGGGCGGTCGGTGGGTTCATCGGCAGTCTCCTCAGGGAACGGAGCGCTCTGACAGCCGCCCGCGACGCGGCAGGCCAAGGAAGCGAGGAACAGCCTTCATGGGGCGCCGGCTCGTACCGCTCACGCTGGACAACCTTCAGGACCTTCCCAAGCGCTGTCGCTCGTGTGTCTTCTGGGAGCTCGACCCGGTCAGCGGTGAGGCCGCGGTAGAAGCGGGCGAGTCCGCTCTGGAGAAGGAAGCCTGGATCTCGGCCGTTCTGCTGGACTGGGGATCCTGCGGTCGGGTTGTGTACGTCGACGACGTACCGGTGGGCTTCGTGCTCTACGCTCCTCCCGCCTACGTCCCGCGCTCCACGGCGTTCCCGACGAGTCCCGTCTCCCCCGACGCGGTTCAGCTGATGACGGCGTTCATCGTGCCGGGGTACCAGGGGCAGGGACTGGGCCGGGTGATGGTCCAGACGGTCGCCAAGGATCTGCTGCGTCGCGGGTTCAAAGCGATCGAGGCGTTCGGAGACGCGCGCTGGAAGGAACCGGCGTGTGTGCTGCCCGCCGACCATCTCCTGGCGGTGGGCTTCAAGACGGTCCGGCAGCACCCCACCCATCCCCGGCTGAGGCTGGAACTGCGGTCGACGCTTTCCTGGAAGGAAGACGTCGAGATGGCGTTGGACCGGCTCCTGGGAGCCGTACAGAAGGAGCCGGCGCTGCGACCGTTGTAGAGGAAGCAGTCAAACGAATGGGCCAACCCTTCCGGGTTGGCCCATTCGTGTTTCACGTGAAACACGCACCGTCGTTCAGACGGCACCGCCGGTTCACTCGGCGATGAACTCCTCGAGGTCGCGAACGATCGCGGCCTTCGGCTTGGCACCCACGATGGTCTTGGCGACCTCGCCACCCTGGTAGACGTTCAGCGTCGGAATGGACATGACGCCGTACTTGGCGGCCGTACCCGGGTTCTCGTCGATGTTCAGCTTGACGATCTCGATCTTGTCACCGTACTCGGAGGCGATCGCCTCGAGGGACGGCGCGATCTGGCGGCACGGACCGCACCAGGCGGCCCAGAAGTCCACCAGGACGGGCTTGTCGCTCTTGAGGACGTCCTGCTCGAAGGAGTCGTCGGTCACATTCTTCAGGGTGCCGGCCACGGCGGGCTCCTTAACTGGTTGGTGCGTGGGGCGGGTAGGGAGAAAGGTCAGACAGCGGTCTTCTCGGGCTCGGGCTGCTCCTCGTCCGCGAGGGCGGCGAGGTAGCGCTCGGCGTCGAGAGCGGCGGCACAGCCGGTACCGGCCGCCGTGATCGCCTGACGGTAGGTGTGGTCAACCACATCGCCCGCACCGAAGACACCGGTCAGGTTGGTGCGCGTCGACGGCGCGGCCACCTTCAGGTAGCCCTCGTCGTCCAGATCGAGCTGACCCTTGAAGAGCTCGGTGCGGGGGTCGTGGCCGATGGCGATGAAGAGACCGGTCACCGGCAGGTCCGAAAGCTCGCCGGTCTTGAGGTTGCGCAGCTTCAGGCCGGAGAGCTTCGGGTCGCCCTGGATCTCGGCGACCTCGCTGTCCCACACGAATGTGATCTTGGGGTCGGCGAAGGCACGCTCCTGCATGGCCTTGGAGGCGCGCAGGGTGTCACGGCGGTGGACGATGGTCACGGACTTGGCGAACCGCGAGAGGAAGGTGGCCTCCTCCATGGCGGTGTCGCCACCACCGATCACAGCGATGTCCTGGTCCTTGAAGAAGAACCCGTCACAGGTGGCGCACCAGGACACCCCACGGCCGGAGAGGGCGTCCTCGTTCGGCAGGCCGAGCTTGCGGTGCTGCGAGCCGGTGGCGACGATGACGGCCTTGGCCCGGTGGACGGTACCGGACGTGTCCGTGACGGTCTTGATCTCACCGGTCAGGTCGGCGTTGACGATGTCGTCCGGAACGAGCTCGGCGCCGAAGCGCTCCGCCTGGGCGCGCATGTTGTCCATGAGCTCGGGGCCCATGATGCCGTCCTGGAAGCCAGGGAAGTTCTCGACGTCGGTGGTGTTCATGAGCGCGCCGCCTGCGGTGACGGCGCCCTCGAACACCAGTGGCTTCAGCGACGCGCGCGCGGTGTAGAGCGCCGCCGTGTAGCCGGCGGGCCCGGAGCCGATGATGATCACGTTACGGACGTCGCTCACGGCTTGATTCCTCGTCTCTGGACTGCGTCGTTCGACCGGGGGAGCTCCTCTCGGAGCTCTCACCCCACCCAACGGATCCTAAGGGGCGCGCATTCCCGCTGTGTCCGGGCACACGGAGATGTGGGCCTGCACCGGGTACCGAGGGGATGAAGACGGAGACGTGCCTCAGGCGGACGGGTACGAGCGCTGAAGAAGGACCTTGCCGGTGGCGGCTGTCGCCGAATGATCCACACAGGTCGCATCGACGATGTAGGCAGTCACACGCGTGGCGTCGGAGGCGTCGGGGAGCAACACCAGCATGGCCTTCTTCCCCTGGTACCTGCCGTTCTCGACAGCGAGGGCCGTGTCCTTGCGCCCGATACCGTCGCGGACGCAGCCGGGCACCGTGGGCGCCCTGAAGACCCTGGGATGGTCGGTGCCGGGGGCTGTCGCCGCGCCGAAGGGAGTGCGGGAAGTGCCCTTCTCGTTCTGGTTCTCCGTCAGGAGGTCGGTGACCTGCTTCTCCAGCTTCCCCTCGGAGAAGGTGTCCGCAGGGGCGGTCTGCTGTCCGCCCGCCGTGTCCTTCGAGGGCTTGCCGTCTCCGAGTGACGAGAGCAGGACGGAGCCCAGTCCCAGCGCGGCGACGGTGAAGACGGTCCCCAGTACGGCGATCCTGCGGCGCACGTTCGGCGCGCGGCCCTTGCGGCCCGGGCCGGTGGTGGAAGAGCGGGGACGTCCGGCGGGCCGGTCGGCGGGCGGCGATGTTTCACGTGAAACATGCGCACCGCTGTCGTCCTCGGAAGCGGACCGGGGAGCCCTCGCCGACGTATGGCTCTCCGCGCTCTCCGGCTCGGTGGCGTTGAGCAGGGCCTCGGCGGCGAGGGCGGCATCGATGCGGCCTGCGACCTCGGCGGGCATGCGGGGTGGTCCTGGCAGCGTGCCGAGCAGCCCGCGGATCTCCTCCAAGGAGGCGTAGACGTCCGCACAGAGCTCGCATCCGTCCAGATGCCGGCGTACGTCGGTGCTCCGGGACGGTGGGAGGAGTCCCTCGGAGAGGTCGGAGATCTCCGCGACGTCCGGGTGTCCGGCCATGTCTGTCGTCGACGTCACGCTCGTCCACCTCCGCCCTTCACTGCCGCTGGGTCGCTCGGTCCTGTGTCCGGTGGTTCCGCTGGGCGCGGTCCCGCTGCGGGTGGGACGGCTGGACCCTGCGTCCGGTTCCGTTCCCCGCCCGGCTTCTTGCTCTCACCGTTGCTGTCCGGCCGTAGATGGGTGAGCAGCGGCAGGAGTCTGGCTCTGCCGCGCGCACATCGGCTCTTCACTGTGCCGGTCGGCACGTCGAGGATGCTGGCCGCCTCCGCGACCGGGTAGCCCTGCATGTCCACCAGGACGAGCGCCGCCCGCTGGTCGGCCGGCAGGGTCCCCAGGGCTTCGATGAGTTGCCGGTGGAGATCGTTGCGCTCGGCGGGCGCCGAGGCCGACTCGTGAGGCTCCAGCAGCTGCTCCAGGCGCTCGGTGTCGTCGACGGGAGAGGTCTTCCGGGAGGCGACCTTGCGGGCGCGGTCCAGGCAGGCATTCACCGTGATCCTGTGCAGCCAGGTCGTGACGGCCGACTGGCCCCGGAAGGTGTGGGCGGCCCGGTAGGCGGAAACGAGGGCGTCCTGCACCGCGTCAGCGGCCTCCTCGCGGTCTCCCAGCGTCCGCAGGGCGACGGCCCAGAGGCGATCGCGGTGCCGCCGCACGATCTCACCGAAGGCGTCGGGGTCTCCCTCGACATGCCGGGCGAGGAGGTCCTGATCACTTGCACCGCTGTGCTCGGCACGGTCCGCCATCCAACCCCCTGCCCTCTGGTCGGCAATCAGCCCGTGAACTTCACTTCGGTGATGGCCTGCTTGTAACCCCGGTTGCTGAAGTTGGCGGGGTCGTCACCGGAGTATGGCAGGGCCGTCAGCCAGACCAGGATGTAGCGGCTTTTCACCGGCTTCTCGACGGTCACCTTCGCCGAGGTGCTGCTCGTCGTCACGGTACCGAGCTCCTTCATGGAACTCAGTGGCGTGGACGAACCGAGGGAGTCGGTCGCGTACAGCTCGATCGTGGTGTGGTCGCTGCCGTAACGCAAGGAGAGGTTCGCGGCCGACACCTCCTGCTCGGATCCGAGGTCGTAGACGATGCCGACACCGGGCTTTATCACCATCTTCGGGCCGTCGAGGTAGCTGCTGGTGCGCCAGCCCGTGGAGGTGTTGCCGTCGTAGGTCTTGTCCACGTCCGCTGGGTGCTGGGCGTCGCCCTTGGCGACGTACTCCTCGGCATCCTTGATGGCGATCGGCTTCGGTGCCGGGCGATTCCTGTTCTTGTCGCCGTCCTGGTTGTTCTGCGTCTGCCCCGGGTCCTCGTTCTTGCCCCCCTGGTCCATGAGCGCGTCCGCCAGCTGCCAGCTGCCGAGGCCCAGCGCGGCGATCAGGAGCGCGGACACGGCCCACTTCAGGGCCTTGCCCGTGCGGCTCTGCAACGGGGGCGGCGGGGCCGGGACCGGCTGGGTGGCACCGGGGTGCGGGGCCTGGCGGCCGTACGTGCCCTGCTGGTACGACGTGCGCTGGTACTCGGGCGGGGCGGTGAACGCCGGCTCCGGCGGGCGGATGCGGGGCATCTCGCCGATCGCCTTCACCAGCTCCTCCGGCGTGGTGCACGGCGACTCGTGCCGGGAGGCGGTGGCGCCGTCGTTGACGAGCGCGCGCATGGAGAGTTCGGAGAGACCGCGGTGCACACCCGCACGCACCTGGTCGGGCGCGATCAGGCCGATGTCCTTGGGCAGGCCGGACAGCCCGTAGGCGTCGCTCTCGTACGGCCAGCGCTGGGTGAGCGCCGCGTACAGCAGGGCGCCGATGGCCTCCGTGTCCGTGCGCTGGGGGGTGTCGGACGCGACGCCCCGCAGCGCGGCGTTCACCGCGAGTCCGCGGATGCGCCACTGGCCGGTCGAGGCACGCAGGACGGCGTTGGGGTTCAGCCGCAGATGGGCCAGACCCTCGCGATGGGCGGCGGCCATGGCGGAAGAGACCTGGCTGACCATCTGGTAGGCGTCGTACGGCTCCAGCGGACCGGAGGCGAGGAGCGTGGTCAGTTCCGTCGCGTCCGGAAGCCACTCGTGGACGACGTAGACGAGGTCGTTCTCCTCCACCGCGTCCAGCACCTGGACGAAGCGTGGGTCGCCCAGGAGGGCGGAGGAGCGGGCTGCGGCCAGGACGGACCGGGCCCGTGAGTGGTCCGCGGGCAGAATGTGCACGCCGACGGCACGGCGGAGCTTCTCGTCCACGGCACGCCAGCTGCTGAAACCGTCCAGACGGGTGACGCACTCCTCGAGGCGGTAGCGTCTGGCGAGTTTGTGACCACTGTGCAGTTCAGGCGGCGAGGTCTTCCCGGGACCGTCGGTCCGGGTGCTCTCCTGTACCTCGTCGCTGTCCGTGTCCCGCTCCCGGTTCTTGGCCACCCCGTCGGCCGTGGACTGGTCCGCCTGTGCGGTCAGCGACGCCTCGTCGCTGTTGTCTGCCACGTCGACGGCAGCCGTACTCCGTTCCGCCACCGTCGTTCCTGCCTCCCCATCCATTGCGCGCCGTCCGGCATCCGTTGTACGCCGTCCGACGCCGAAACCAATTGTGCCCACAGTCCGCCGCTATGCACGACACGCGGTGGCTGACGATGGTTGTGCGCCTCCCCTCCCCGACTCAGCGTCCCAGCCGTCCGCGGACCATGCCGACCAGCGAGTTGAGTTCCTCGATGCGCATGCGCCGGGCGGCGACGAAGAAGATCACGAGCAGCACGGCACCACCCGCCAGCACCGCGGCGAGCGAGCCCACGACACCCTGGCCGAGCGTGCGGCCGATGCCGTAGCAGGCCGCGCCGCTGAGCAGGGCCGCCGGGATCGACGCGATGCACAGCCGGGCGTAAGTCCGCAGAACACGGGCGCCGTCGAGGTCCCCGCCCAGCCGCTTGCGCAGCCGGCGCCAGGCGACGCCGACGCCGATCGCGTAAGCGAGGCCGTACGAGGCGGCCATGCCGACCACGGCCCAGCGCGGCGGGACGACGAAGTAGCAGACCGCCGAGGCGCCCGCGTTGACCGCGGCCACGATGACCGTGTTGTAGAAGGGAGTTCGGGTGTCCTCGTAGGCGTAGAAGGCGCGCAGGACGACGTACTGCACGGAGTACGGAATCAGACCGAGACCGAACGCCATCAGCATGAAGCCCATGTTGGTGGCCTCACTGGTGCCCGAGGAGCCGAACATCAGCGTGCACATGGGGATGCCGAGGGAGAGGAAGCCGAACGCGATCGGCACGATGGCGACCGCTGTGTTGCGCAGGCCCTGGGAGATGTCGTCGCGCACGGCGCCGCCGTCGCCCTCGGCCGCCGAGCGTGACAGGCGCGGCAGCAGGGCAGCCATGAGGGAGACCGTGATGATGGCCTGCGGCAGGCCCCAGATGAGCTGTGCGTTGGCGTAGGCGGAGAAGCCGGTGCCGTCGACGGGCGAGGCCTTGCCCGCCGCGGTGGACAGCCAGACCACGACCATGGCGCCCGCCTGGTTGGCCAGGACGAACAGGACCGTCCACTTGGCGAGCGTGACGGCCTTGCCGAGGCCCTGGCCCTTCCAGTCGAAGCGCAGCCGCAGTCGGAAGCCGGTCTCGCGCAGGTAGGGGATCATCGCCAGCGCCTGGACCACGAGGCCGAGCAGGACACCGACGCCGAGGAGTCGCTGTCCCTCCGGCGGGATGGTGGTGACCTTCATCTCCGAGTCGGCGGCGGTGCCGTAGACGTAGATGAACATGCCCAGCGTCGCGATGATGACGATGTTGTTCAGGACCGGGGTCCACATCATCGCGCCGAACTTCCCGCGGGCGTTGAGGATCTGGCCCATCACCACGTGGACGCCCATGAAGAAGATCGAGGGCAGGAAGTACTGGGCGAAGGTGATGGCGACCTGATTCGCCGCGGGGTCGCTGGCGATCGAGGGGGACATCATGCGGATCAGGAGCGGCGCGCCGAAGATCCCCAGCGCGGTGAGTGCGCCGAGCGCCACCATGACGAGGGTCAGCAGGCGGTTGGCGTACGCCTCGCCGCCGTCCTCGTCCTCCTTCATGGCGCGGACCAGCTGCGGAACGAAGACGGAGTTGAGACCGCCACCGACCGTGAGGATGTAGAGCATCGTCGGCAGCTGGTAGGCGATCTGGAAGGTGTCACCGAGGAAACCGACGCCGATGGCCGACACGATCAGCGCGGAGCGGATGAAGCCGGTGAGGCGGGAGACCATCGTGCCCGCCGCCATCACGGCGCTGGACTTCATCAGGCCCGCGGCGCGGCCGCTCTTCTTCGCAGGGGGCGAGGCGGCGGGCTCTGGGGCGGGGGTGTCGTCCACCGCCGGCACCGCCGCGGTCGCGCCGGGAGCCGGGTACTGGCCCGCCGTGTACTGGCCCTGCGCCGCGTACTGCCCCTGCCCCATCTGGCCGGGGGCCGGGGACGGGCCGGGGACCGACGGCGACTCGTAGGAGGGGTGACCGCTGCCCTGCTGCTGGTCCCGGAAGAGATGCGCGAACGCGTCCGGCTCCTGGCGCGGCTCGCCCGCCTGGGAGACGAGATCGTCCACACCCACGAACTGGGTGGTCCGGGCGTCGTCGCCGTACGGCAGGTGCCGCGTCGGGCCCTCCGGCTCCGGCGGGGGCGTCTGGGCCCACACCCGCGGGTCGGGCGCGTACGGGGACTGCGGCGGCTGGCCGTACAGCTGCTGCGGCTCGTACGTGCCCGGAGGGGGCGGGGGGTGTGCGGCGCGGTCGTAGTGCGCCTCGGCGACCGGGTCCTGGGCGGAGAGGTCCTGTGCCCGGTAGGGGTCCTGGGCGTAGGCGTCCTGGAGGTACATGTCCGCGGGCGGCTGCGGCGGCACCTGGCCGTGCTCGGGCTGCGGGCCCTCGGGCCCGCCCGACTCGGGGTAGCCCGAGCTGCCCACGCCACGGCCGTGGTCACCGTCGTACGGCGCGTTCATGGTTACCCCACCTCATCGTCCCGGGCCCACCGGCCACGACATCTCAACGGTCCACTCTCTCACCCGTGCCGGACGGGTCGGCGCTTTCCGCTGCGGTGTCCGGGGCCGGGTCACTCGGCTGCTGCGGGGCGTCTGCCCGCGACCCGGCCTCGGACTCCTCCTTGAGACGGTCGCCCGGGGCTTCCGGGTTCTGCGGAGTGGCGACCGGGTTGTCGACGTCGTCCTCCGCCTCCCCGGCGGCGTCCTCGGCGGCCTCACGGGCGGCGGCGCGCTTGCGCTGGGTGTACATGCGGAAGCCGGCGAGGACCAGGAGCAGGACGCCGCCGCCGATGACCAGCATCACTGTGGGCGTGACCTCGGTGACCTTCACGTCGAAGGTGACGGGCGCGCCGTACTTCTGGCCGTCCTCCGTGTACAGCTGGGCGACCACCTCCGCCCGGCCGTTGGCGTTGGCGGACGTGGTGAACTTCACCGACTGGCTGTGCCCGCCGTTCACGGCGACCGGCTGCTCCTCGTAGGCGTTGCCGTCGATCTTGAGTCGCGTCGGGTTCTGCGACGTGAGCCGCAGCTTCAGGTGCTCCACGCCCTGGACCAGGTTGTTCTGGACGGTCACCGGGATCGTCGCGCTGCGGCCGGAAAGCTTGGTGTCCGACTTATCGATCAGCTTGACCCCGTCGATCAGCCCGTCGAGGTAGGACTCGACGTCATCGCGGTATCCCACCGCCGCGACGCCCCGGCCACGCCACGACGTGGACATCTCGCGGTTCATGGCCCGCCCGAAGGGGGTGACCACCCGGGACTCGTCGGTGAGGATCACCTTGAAGTTGTCGAGGTCGTCCCGCGTCCTCGCGATCTGCTCGAAGGCGGCTCGCGGCAGCTCCTGCTTGCTCAGCGAGGAGGGGTACGCGTCGGCGGGCGGCACCTTCCTGTTGGCCGCAGGGTCCGGCTTGGCCTTGGCGGCGGCCGAGAGGTCCTGTGACTCGGACCAGTTCCCGCCCTGGAGGGCACCGAGCGCCTCGGCCATCGCCTGCGCCTGGTTTACGGAGGGGGTGCGCTGCGGGGCGACGACGACGCTGCGCTGCTTGCCGGTCTGGAGGCCGAGCGTCAGGCTCTGCGCCAGGAAGCGCTGCACGGCGAGCGTGGACGCGGAGGCTCTCGTCAGGTTGCCCTGGAACGCCGTGGACATCCTGGAGTCCGCGACGACCGCCGTGGTGCCGCCGCCGATGGGCCGGGCCGCGGACGGCGTGTACGACAGGTTGTCCTGGAGGCTGTCACTGCGGGCGATCACCTTGTCGGCGCCCGCGGAGGTCGCGACCTTCATGATCGACGGGTCGACGGCACCGTCCACGGGCCACGCGAAGTCGGTGGACGGTTTCACGTGGAGGATCGTCTGCACCGTGTTGTCGACAGCGTCGGTGGCGTCCTTGAGGTGGCTCAGCGAGCCCGTGACGGTCGTGCCGTTGTGGGCGAGGGAGGCCAGGTCCGGATCGCCGAACGGCAGAGCGACGACCTCCTTGCCCGCCACCGCCTGCTGGAGCTCGGAGAGCCACTGCTTGGCGACGGCCTGGCCGCGGCCGGAGGTGGTCGTGCCGTCCTCGCCCCTGACCTGGTAGTTCTTCGTCATCGCGTCGACGGACGCCAGCAGATCCGGGTCGATCACCCAGGTGATGTCGAGGCCCTTGCCCAGCGACACCATCTGGTCGAGGCGGCCACCCGGGGAGATCTCCTCGGCGAGATCGTCGTTGCTGAAGACCGGCGTCTGCTGCTCGTTCGACCCCGTCTCGGCCGTCATGTGGACGTCGGAGACGAGCGGCCACAGGAACGTGGTCTTCGTCTTGGTGCCGGCCTCCTCCGGCTGCCACGGCAGGAATGTGCGCTGGACGCCGAGAACCTGGTCCCAGGGCTGCGCGGCGGTCTCACCGGAGAGCGCGACGGCCAGCTGGTAGACACCGTCCTCGCCGAGGTCCAGCTCATCGACCGGCACGGAGATGTCGAAGGGCTCCGCGACGCCGGGAGTGAGCTTGGAGAACTTCTCGGTGTACTTGCCGCCGACCGCCTTGCCCGGGGGGCCCTGGACGTCGTCGCTCTTCTTGGCGAGGGCGTCGATGGAGGAGCGGGTGTCGAGCGAGGGCCCCACCCGCAGGTCGACGTGGGCGTCGGTGACCGGCTGCTTGCCGTTGTTGGTCACCGTGCCCGTCACGCTCACCGTGTCCCCCTCGGTGGGGGCGCTGGGGGTGAGCGAGTCGACAGCGACGGACACCGAGCCCGCGCCGGAGGCAGCCTGCGCGGACTCCTGCCCGGACGCGTCCGCCGGCGTCGCGGCAGGCAGCTGGAGGAGTCCGGCCAGCAGGGGCGCACCGGCGAGCAGTGCCCCGGTGCGCCGCAGCCACCGGCGGGCAGGTGAGGCACTGGTCCCCTGGAAGTCTGCCGCCTCGGCCACGCGCTCGCCCGTCCCTCGTCGTCGTCAGTGGTCGTCGGAATGTGCGTCCACGCATGGTAACGATGCGCGCTGAGGGGAAGTGCCGCGGTCCGTTCCACAAGATCGCGGCTCGGCGCCGTGCTGCCCGGAATGTCGCCGTATGGCAGACAGTGGAGGTCCACAGGGCAAGAGCATCCCTTGTGCGCGTATTGACGGACGTGTCTGTACGCGCAACAGGGGGAGCTCGGGGGCGCCCGGGCCACGTACCCTCTTCTGTTGTGCCGAACGCCAACGAAGAAACGCCCAGTGCCCTGAGCCAGGCGCAGAACCGCGCGGTGAGTGAACTGCTGCGGGTCGCTCCTGTCGCCGACGACCTTGCCCGCCGCTTCCAGGAGGCCGGGTTCTCACTTGCCCTGGTCGGCGGCTCGGTCCGGGACGCGCTGCTGGGCCGGCTCGGCAATGACCTGGACTTCACGACCGATGCCCGCCCCCAGGACGTACTCAAGATCATGCGCCCGTGGGCGGACGCCCTCTGGGAGGTCGGTATCGCCTTCGGCACGGTCGGAGCGCAGAAGAACGCCCGCGTCGGAGACGCTGATCGACAGTTTCAGATCGAGGTGACCACCTACCGGTCGGAGGCGTACGACCGGACCTCGCGCAAGCCCGAGGTGTCGTACGGCGACTCCATCGAGGAGGACCTCGTCCGCCGCGACTTCACGGTGAACGCGATGGCCGTCGCGTTGCCGGCGAAGGAGTTCATCGATCCGCACGGCGGGCTCGAGGACCTCGCCTCGCGCGTGCTGCGTACTCCTGGCACACCGGAAGAGTCCTTCTCGGACGATCCGCTGCGGATGATGCGGGCCGCACGCTTCGCGGCTCAGCTCGACTTCGAGGTCGCTCCCGAGGTGGTCGCGGCGATGAACGAGATGGCCGGGCGTATCGAGATCGTCTCGGCCGAGCGGGTACGGGACGAGCTGAACAAGCTGATCCTGTCGCCATACCCGCGTAAGGGCCTTTCGCTGCTCGTCGAGACGGGCCTCGCCGACCGGGTGCTGCCCGAGCTGCCGGCCCTGCGCCTGGAGCGTGACGAGCACCACCGGCACAAGGATGTCTACGACCACACGCTGATCGTCTTGGAGCAGGCGATGGCGCTGGAGGACGACGGTCCCGACCTGACCCTCCGTCTGGCCGCCCTGCTGCATGACATCGGCAAGCCCCGCACGCGTCGCTTCGAGAAGGACGGCCGGGTCTCGTTCCACCACCACGAGGTGGTCGGGGCGAAGATGACCAAGAAGCGTATGACGGCGCTGAAGTACTCCAACGAGCTGGTGAAGGACGTCTCACATCTGGTCGAACTCCATCTGCGCTTCCACGGCTACGGCACGGGGGAGTGGACGGACTCGGCGGTCCGCCGCTACGTCCGTGACGCCGGCCCGCTCCTCGACCGCCTCCACAAGCTGACCCGCTCGGACTGCACGACGCGCAACAAGCGCAAGGCGGCGGCCCTGTCGCGTGCGTACGACGGTCTGGAGGAGCGGATCGCCAAGCTGCAGGAGCAGGAGGAGCTGGATTCGATCCGCCCCGACCTCGACGGCAACCAGATCATGGACATCCTCGGTGTCGGTCCCGGTCCGGTCATCGGTCGCGCGTACAAGCACATGCTGGAGCTGCGCCTGGAGAACGGGCCGATGGAGCATGACTCCGCGGTGGCCGCTCTCAAGGAGTGGTGGGCCGAGCAGGAGGGCTGAGGCTGTGAATCGGGGTCATGTTTCACGTGAAACATGACCCCGGATACGGGCCGAGGGGTGGTGTTTCACGTGAAACACCACCCCTCGCTGTGTCTGCCTTACTTCTTGTCCTTCAGGCAGAGCAGGAAGTCCTTGCCGTCACCGCTCTCGGTGTACACGTACTGGAAGCCCTTGGCTTCCGCCTCGCACTTGCTGGAGGCCAGGGTGTCCGTGAGGAACTTGCCTTCGATCTTGGCCAGCACCTCGAACTGAGCCTTCGCGTCGCTGCACTCGACGACCTCGAGGTCCGGGTTGTTGTCGTTGGTGCTGCCGCGGTGCATGCAGTCGCCGACGGCCGCCGTCTTGGCGTCGTCCCGGCTGGCTATGTAGCCGCCGATGGCGATGCTCGCCACCACGATGACGATGGCGATGTTCTTGATGGTCTTGAAGCTGGGCTTACGGCCGGTCGGCTGCGGCGGAACCGGCGCGTACGGAGCCGCTCCCTGGGGCGGGAAGCCAGGCTGGCCGGGCTGCTGGGGGTAGCCCCCCTGCGGCGGGTACGGAGCCTGGGGCTGACCCGCGGGCTGGCCCTGCGCGAACGGGTTGCCCTGGGGCGGCGGAGTAGTCACTTGGGGGTCCCCCTTGAACATGGGTGAATGACGCGAACATGTCGCGAGATAAGACGCACGTAAGCTATCGGTCCCCACTGACACCGCAGTAGTCAGATGTGGCTCTGTGTCATTTATGTGACACTTACTGGCGGCCAAACCGGCCCATAGCCACAGCTACTGCCGCGTAGATAACGGCGATCGTGATCACCAGAGGCGCGGATCGGCCGTCCGGCGGCAGCATCAGGGCGGCGACGGCGGCGGCTCCGACGAAAGCGACGTTGAAAAGGACGTCGTAGACCGAGAAGATCCGGCCACGGAAGCCGTCCTCCACGGAGGACTGGACGATCGTGTCCGTGGAGATCTTCGCCCCCTGGGTGGTCAGACCCAGGACGAAGGCCGCGGCCAGCAGAGGGGCAGTGGCGAACGGCAGTCCCAGAGCGGGTTCCAGGAGGGCGGCGGCACCCGCGCACACGACGATCCAGCGGCCCGGCCCGAGCCGTCCGGCGGTCCAGGGCGTCACCACGGCCGCCGCGAAGAAGCCGGCGCCCGAGACGCCCAACGCCAGCCCCAGCAGGGCGAGTCCGTCGTCCGGGGTCGTGGTGAGCGCGTACCGGCAGAGCATCAGCAGCATCACCAGCAGGGCGCCGTAGCAGAAGCGCATCAGCGCCATCGCCGCGAGCGCCCAGGCCGCTTCCCGGCGCTGCGGCGCGGCCAGGTGACGGACCCCCGCCACCAGGTCGCGAGCGGTGCCTCTGAGAGCCGTACCGATCCGCTCGCGCACCAATGTCCGGTCGGGACCCAGGAGTTCACGCGCCATGCTGAGCGACGCCAGGGCGGCGCAGAGATACAGCACGGCTCCCACGAGCACCACGGCGGCGTCGGAGTCCGCCACGAACAGGCGGACGACGAAGGCGATACCGCCGCCCGCGGTCGCCGCCAGCGTCCCGGCGGTCGGGGAAAGGGAGTTGGCGAGGACGAGGCGCTCGGCGTCGACCACACGGGGCAGCGCGGCGGACAGACCGGAGAGGACGAAACGGTTGACGGCGGTGACGCACAGGGCGGAGACGTAGAAGAGCCAGTCCGGAGCCGGACTGAGTATCAGCAGTGCTGTGGCGGCGGCCAGCAGGGCGCGCAGCAGGCTGCCGTACAGCAGGACCTGGCGGCGCCGCCAGCGGTCCAGCAGGACACCGGCGAAGGGGCCGACGAGGGAGTACGGGAGCAGCAGCACCGCCATGGCGGAGGCGACCGCGGCCGCCGAGGTCTGTTTCTCCGGCGAGAAGACCACGTACGCGGCGAGCGAGACCTGGTAGACGCCGTCGGCGCCCTGGGAGAGCAGGCGCACGCCGAGCAGGCGCCTGAAGCCCTGGAAACGCAACAGGACACGCAGGTCACGGACGACGGCCATGGGGCACAGCCTCACATACGGAGAGGGTCCCCGGGTCGTACGACCCGGGGACCCTCACAGCCCTGGCAGGAGCGACTGGTTGTGGCGCCTCAGCGCTCGACCTCACCCTTGATGAACTTCTCGACGTTCTCGCGGGCCTCGTCGTCGTAGTACTGGACGGGCGGGGACTTCATGAAGTAGCTCGACGCGGAGAGCACGGGGCCGCCGATGCCACGGTCCATGGCGATCTTGGCGGCGCGCAGGGCGTCGATGATGACGCCCGCCGAGTTCGGGGAGTCCCAGACCTCGAGCTTGTACTCCAGGTTCAGCGGGACGTCACCGAACGCACGGCCCTCCAGGCGGACGTACGCCCACTTGCGGTCATCGAGCCAGGCCACGTAGTCGGACGGGCCGATGTGGACGTTGTCCGCGCCCATGTCGCGGTCGCGGATCTGGGAGGTGACGGCCTGCGTCTTGGAGATCTTCTTGGACTCCAGGCGGTCGCGCTCCAGCATGTTCTTGAAGTCCATGTTGCCGCCGACGTTCAGCTGCATCGTGCGGTCCAGGACGACGCCACGGTCCTCGAACAGCTTCGCCATGACGCGGTGCGTGATGGTGGCGCCGACCTGGGACTTGATGTCGTCGCCGACGATCGGGACGCCCGCCTCGGTGAACTTGTCCGCCCACTCCTTGGTGCCGGCGATGAAGACTGGCAGGGCGTTGACGAAGGCGACCTTGGCGTCGATGGCGCACTGGGCGTAGAACTTCGCCGCGTCCTCGGAGCCGACGGGCAGATAGCAGACGAGGACGTCGACCTGCTTGTCCTTGAGGACCTGGACGACGTCGACCGGCTCCTCGGCGGACTCCTCGATGGTCTCGCGGTAGTACTTGCCGAGGCCGTCGAGGGTGTGGCCGCGCTGCACCGTCACGCCGGTGCTGGGTACGTCGCAGATTTTGATGGTGTTGTTCTCGGAGGCGCCGATGGCGTCCGCCAGGTCGAGACCGACCTTCTTGGCGTCCACGTCGAACGCGGCGACGAACTCGACGTCGCGGACGTGGTACTCGCCGAACTGGACGTGCATCAGGCCCGGCACCTTGGACGCCGGGTCGGCGTCCTTGTAGTACTCGACTCCCTGCACCAGCGATGCGGCGCAGTTGCCCACACCGACGATGGCTACGCGAACCGAACCCATTCCGGTTGCTCCCTGTGTGTACGAGTGAGGCCCTTCCACGGGCTCTCACGTGGCGGTGTCGTCGGGCGTATCCGGACGGGGGTCGTCCCCCGGCCGGGGCAGGCCGCCTGACGCTCCAGATGTGGTGTCACGCGAACCGGGCTCCCCGGAGGCGGGACCCTTCAGGTCCCGTCCCGCCCGCTCGCTCTCGATGAGCTCGTTCAGCCAGCGCACTTCGCGCTCCACGGACTCCATCCCGTGGCGCTGGAGCTCAAGCGTGTAGTCGTCGAGGCGCTCCCGGGTCCGGGCCAGGGAGAGGCGCATCTTCTCGAGGCGCTCTTCCAGCCGGCTGCGGCGGCCTTCCAGCACGCGCATGCGCACGTCGCGTGAGGTTTGCCCGAAGAAAGCGAAACGGGCGGCGAATGTCTCGTCCTCGTACGCGTCGGGCCCGGTCTGCGAGAGCAGCTGCTCGAAGTGCTCCTTGCCCTCCGCCGTCAACCGGTAGACGATCTTGGCGCGGCGGCCGGTGAGGGGAGCGGCCTCGGTGTCGTTCCCCGGCTCCTCGATCAGCCAGCCGTTGGCGACCAGCGTCTTGAGGCAGGGGTAGAGCGTCCCGTAGCTGAACGCACGGAACACACCCAGTGACGTGTTGAGTCGTTTGCGCAGCTCATAGCCGTGCATCGGAGATTCGCGGAGCAGGCCGAGTACGGCGAACTCGAGGATCCCGGAACGCCGGCTCATCGTCGCCTCCTCTCTGCCGCGGTACCCGATGTGTCGGACCGATGTGTCGCGCTGATGTATCGACTCGATACATCACGACGATAGAACGGCCTTCCGGATGCGACAAGAGGCGGTGTGGTGAACGGGATCACATCACCGATTCATCGGACACGAGTTGCCTGATTTGAGGTGAAGTTCAGGCCTCGGCAGGTTTTGGCGGTGCGTAGTCTGTGCGCCATGCACATCACCGGGAACCAAGTGACGCCTGAGAGCGTCGTCGTCTTCGGTGTAGTACGGGTGCATGCGGGACCGATGAATGCGGAGCCGACCGCATCCGTACTTCGGGGGGACCGGAAACCAGCCGCCGTTTCCAGGCGCGCAAGGGTGCGCCTGCCCGAGGAGTAGTCGTTCGATGAGCGAGCACCGTCGCAAACCGCCGCAGCCGCAGGGAGGCGGACGTGCCGCGGCCCGACGCGGCCAGTCCGGCTCGTCCTCCGGCCGCCGCGCGGCCCCGCGAGGCGCCACCGGGTCTCCGTCCGACTCCTATGGGTCGGACTCCTATGACGCGGGGGGTGAGGAGCGTGCGTACGGCGGCCGTGCCGAGGCCCGGCGTGCGGCGCAGAGAAGCACCGGAGGCAGCCGCCGCAGAGCGGCCGAACCGGGCCGTGGTGGCCGGCGCGCCGCTCCCGGCGGGCCGGCCGGGCCCGGGCGAGGCAGGGGGCGTGCGGCTGCCTTCCCCGACAAGAAGCGGCTGATCGACTATCCGCGGGTCGGCAAGTACGGCTGGCAGCGCTGGCTGCCGTCCTGGAGGCTCGTCTCCGGCCTGTGCATCGGCTTCTTCGGCAGCCTGGTGGCCGTGGCGGGCATCGGGTACGCCATGGTGGGCGTCCCGAACGAGGAGAACGCGGCGGCCCGGTCGCAGAACAACGTCTACTACTGGTCCAACGGCAAGCAGATGGTCGCGACGGGCAGCGGCCAGAACCGGCAGAACGTCACGATCGACCGGATCCCCAAGGCCATGCGGCAGGCGGTGATCTCGGCCGAGAACAAGACGTTCTACCAGGACTCAGGCGTCGACCCCATGGGTATCGCCCGGGCTTTGGCGAACATGGCCCGGGGCGCTGACACGCAGGGTGGGTCTACGATCACCCAGCAGTTCGTCAAGAACACCTACCTGAGCCAGGAACAGACAGTCAGCCGTAAGTTCAAGGAGATGTTCATCTCGATCAAGGTGGGCACGAAGCTCACCAAGGACGAGATCCTCCAGGGGTACCTCAACACCTCGTACTACGGGCGTGGCGCCTACGGCATCCAGGCCGCCGCCCAGACGTACTACGGCAAGAACGCGGAAGACCTCGATGCGAGCGAGTGCGCCTTCCTCGCCGCTCTGCTCAAGGGCCCGACGTACTACGACCCCGCGGGCAACGAAGGTATCGACGAGGCAGCGAACAAGGACGCCAACCGCAAGCGCTCGGAGACGCGCTGGCGCTGGATCCTCGAGCAGATGCACAAGGACAACAAGCTCACGGACGCCCAGTACCAGGAGGCGATCAAGGAGTACCCCATGCCCCAGGGCCGCAAGGCGACCAAGGGCATGAGCGGCCAGATCAGCTACCTGGTGGACACGGCCAAGAAGTACGTCCTGAACCACTCCAACATCACGGAGCGGGAGTTCGACCAGGGCGGCTACCAGATCAAGACGACCTTCGAGAAGGACAAGGTCGAGGCGCTGGCCAAGGCCGTCAAGAAGGTCGAGGACGAAAAGCTGGACCCGGACAAGCGTGAGCTGGACAAGCACGTCCAGTTCGGTGCGGCGTCGGTGAAGCCCAAGGACGGTGCAATCGTCGCGCTCTACGGTGGTGCCGGTTACGAGAAGGGCCACTTCAACAACAACGCCGACACCTCGGGCGTCCCCGTGGGCTCGACATGGAAGCCGTTCGTGCTCGCCGCCGCCATGGAGCACGGCACCTACCGGAGCGATGGTCCTCTCTCGCCGCTCAGCAAGTACAACGGCAACGACCGTCTCAAGGTCAGGAACAATGACGGCTCCTACGTCATGAAGAAGGACAACACACCGTTCCTCCAGAAGAACGAGAGCGATCGCCCGTGGGGCTACATCACCTTGCGTAAGGCGATGGAGCAGTCCGTCAACACCCCGTTCGTCCAGCTCGGCATGGACGTCGGGATGAGGAACGTGCGGGACGTGGCTGAGAAGTCCGGCATCTTGGACGCCAGCTTCGCCCACCTCAACCCGTCGTTCGCGCTCGGTACGTCGACCCCCAGCGCGATCCGCATGGCTGACGCCTACGCGACGTTCGCCGCCGCCGGCAAGCAGGCCGCCCCGTACTCGGTGACCAGCGTCAAGTTGAACGGGCAGGAAGTCGAAGGCTTCGACAAGCCGCGCATCACGCAGGCGATGCCCGAGAACGTGGCGAACAACGTCACGGACGTCCTGGAGAACGTCATCCAGAACGGTACGGGCAAGAACGCCCTGTCCCTGGGCCGTACGGCGGCCGGCAAGACCGGTACGACGGACGAGAACAAGTCGGCCTGGTTCGTCGGCTACACCCAGCAACTGTCGACCTCGGTCGCGATGTTCCGTGAGGACCCCAAGAGCGCCAAGCTGCTCTCCATGAACGGCACGGCGGGTGAGCCGTCCATCCACGGTGGTGACACTCCCACCGAGGTGTGGACCGAGTACATGAAGGCGGCGCTGAAGGGCAAGCCCGACCCCGGCTTCCCGGAAGCCGAGGAGATCGGCGAGATCCAGGACGCGGTGGGTGCTCCGACCCCGACCCCGACCCCGAGCATCACGCCCAGCGAAACCCCGTCCTCGTCGCCGAGCGTGACGCCCAGCGAGACCCCGACTTCTCCGTCGCCCTCACCGAGTGACACCTGTGGGTTCTTCGGCTGCGAGGACGACGGCGGTACGGAGAACGGCGGCGGTACAGGCGGAGACGTGTCGCCCTCGCCCTCGCCGAGCGACACGGGCGGGGACGTCGGCAACACCAGAGGCAACGGCAACGGAGGCATCTTCGGAGGCTCCGAGGGATAGCCGACCGATCGCCCGGCTTGGGTGTTTCACGTGAAACGCGAAAGGTGTTTCACGTGAAACAGGGGCCGCCGCACCAACCTGGTGCGGCGGCCCTCGGCGTATGGACAGACGCGTACGGCAGGATGTGCGGCATGGCCAGTGCAGAATCGACGCGAGCGAGCGTCCATGAGCCGGAACCGGTGCGGCCGACCCACGAGGACGGGGTCGCCGCGGCCGGCAGCGAGCTGATCGGCGGCCCGCTCGGGCGGCGTGCCCTGCTCGGGGCGTCCAGGTGGACTCCCGTGCGGGTGATCGCGCTGGTGGCGATCGGCATGTTCGCCCTCGGCCTGGTTCAGAAGGCGCCCTGCTACAACGGCGCCTGGTTCTTCGGGGCCAGCTCCCAGTACACACACGCGTGTTACTCGGACATCCCGCACCTCTACCAGGGGCGTGGCTTCGCCGACGGGCTCGTGCCGTATTTCGACAAGCTCCCCGGCGACATGCAGTACCTGGAGTACCCGGTGCTCACCGGCGTCTTCATGGAGGTTGCCTCCTGGCTCACGCCCGGCAGCGGCAGCATCCAGGACCAGGAACAGTGGTACTGGATGGTCAACGCCGGGATGCTGATGGCGTGTGCGTCGGTCATCGCCGTCTGCGTGACCCGCACCCATGCCCGGCGTCCCTGGGACGGCCTGCTGGTCGCACTGGCGCCTGCCGCCGCTCTGACGGCGACCATCAACTGGGACCTGCTGGCGGTCGCCCTGACGGCCGCGGCGATGCTGATGTGGTCGCGCGGCCGCTCCCTCGCCTTCGGCGTCCTGCTGGGACTCGCCACGGCCGCCAAGCTCTATCCCTTCCTGATCCTCGGGCCGCTGCTGGTGCTGTGCTGGCGGGCGGGCAAGTGGCGTGAGTTCGGGACGGCTCTCGGCGGTGCGATCGTCGCCTGGGTCGTCGTGAACGGTCCGGTGATGCTCTTCGCGTTCGAGGGCTGGTCGAAGTTCTACACGTTCAGCCAGGAACGGGGCGTCGACTTCGGTTCCTTCTGGCTGATCATGGCCCAGAACTCGGACGACCCGCTCAGTACCGACACCGTCAACACGCTCGCCACGCTGCTGATGCTGCTGTGCTGCGCGGGTGTCGCGGTGCTCGCGCTGACCGCTCCGCGTCGTCCGCGGTTCGCCCAGCTAGCCTTCCTGATCGTCGCGGCGTTCATCCTCACCAACAAGGTCTACTCGCCGCAGTACGTCCTGTGGCTGGTCCCCCTGGCCGCCCTCGCCCGGCCGAAGTGGCGGGACTTCCTGATCTGGCAGGCCTGCGAGGTGGCCTACTTCCTGGGGATCTGGATGTACCTCGCGTACACGACCAGCGGAGACGCCCACAAGGGGCTGCCCACCGACGGCTACCACTGGGCCATCGGCCTGCACCTGCTGGGCACGTTGTATCTGTGCGTCATGGTCGTGCGTGACATCTTCATGCCGGAGCGGGATCCGGTGCGCCGGTCCGGGGACGACGACCCCTCGGGCGGAGTGCTCGACGGCGCTCAGGACGTCTTCGTCCTGGGCCCTGCGGCCCGACCCGCCCGGCACGCGGCCGCTCAGTTCGACGGGCCGCAGGTCGAATGGGGCAGGCGGGGCGCGACGGGCGGTTCGCTCTGAGCGAACGATGCGAAAGGCCGTACACGGGAAACCGTGTACGGCCTTTCGCTGTGCCGGCTGTGCTTGCTGTGCTGGGCCCGTCCGTGCGTGTGCCGCTCAGCGGTCCATGAGCCGGTCGAACTGCGTGGTGGTGTGCCGCAGATGGGCCACCAGCTCCTCGCCGACCTTCGGCTCCGGGGCGTCCGCGGGCACGAACAGGATCGACACCTGCATGTGCGGCGGCTCGGCGAACCAGCGCTGCTTGCCGCCCCAGACGAACGGAGAAAGGTTCCGGTTGACCGTCGCGAGGCCGGCCCGGGCGACGCCCTTGGCGCGCGGCATGACACCGTGCAGCGCCTTGGGGGCCTCCAGACCCACCCCGTGCGACGTACCGCCCGCCACGACCACCAAGAAGCCGTCGGAGGCCGCCTTCTGCTGCCGGTAGCCGAAGCGCTCGCCCTTGGCCACGCGCGTGACGTCCAGGACCGCGCCGCGGTACTCGGTGGCCTCGTGGTCCCCCAGCCACAGCCGCGTGCCGATGCGGGCACGGAACCGCGTCTGCGGGAACTGCTGCTGGAGACGGATGAGTTCCTCGGCCTTGAGGTGGCTGACGAACATGGTGTGCAGAGGCAGCCGGGCGGCGCGCAGCCGGTCCATCCAGCCGATGACCTCCTCGACCGCGTCAGACCCGTCGGTGCGGTCCAGCGGCAGGTGGATCGCGAAGCCTTCCAGGCGGATGTTCTCGATGGCGGCGTGCAGCTGGGACAGATCCTGCTCGCTGATGCCGTGCCGCTTCATCGAGGACATCACCTCGATCACCACACGGGCGCCGACGAGGCCGTACACGCCGTCTATCGACGACACCGAGCGGATGACCCGGTCCGGCAGGGGGACGGGCTCCTCGCCGCGCCGGTACGGCGTCAGCACCAGCAGGTCACCGCCGAACCAGTCCTTGATCCGGGCGGCCTCGTACGTCGTGCCGACGGCGAGGACGTCCGAGCCCAGCCGCGTGGCCTCCTCCGCCAGCCGCTCGTGCCCGAAGCCGTAGCCATTGCCCTTGCAGACCGGCACGAGGCCGGGGAACTGCTCCTGCACGTGCTTGTGGTGCGCCCGCCAGCGCGCGGTGTCGACGTAGAGCGTGAGCGCCATGGCCGGACCTGGAACCTTTCTCGTGGTTGCCGTGTATCAGAGGTATGGAAGCACTGAACGTGACATCAGCGGCGCGACATGTAGATGTCGAGCGCCTTGTGCAGCAGCTTGTTCAGCGGGAAGTCCCACTCGCCGAGGTACTCGGCGGCCTGCCCGCCCGTGCCCACCTTGAACTGGATCAGGCCGAAGAGGTGGTCGGTCTCGTCCAGCGAGTCGGAGATACCGCGCAGGTCGTAGGCGGTGGCTCCGAGCGCGTAGGCGTCGCGCAGCATCCGCCACTGCATCGCGTTCGAGGGCCGGACCTCGCGGCCGATGTTGTCGGACGCGCCGTAGGAGTACCAGACGTGCCCGCCGACGATCAGCATCGTCGCCGCCGACAGGTTCACGCCGTTGTGCCGGGCGAAGTACAGCCGCATGCGGTTGGGGTCTTCGCTGTTGAGGGCCGTCCACATGCGCTGGAAGTACGACAGCGGACGCGGCCGGAAGTGGTCGCGCACGGCCGTGATCTCGTACAGCCGCTGCCATTCCTCGAGATCCTGGTAGCCGCCCTGGACGACCTCGACACCGGCCTTCTCGGCCTTCTTGATGTTGCGGCGCCACAGCTGGTTGAAGTTCTTGTGGACCTCTTCCAGGGAGCGGTTGGCCAGCGGCACCTGGAAGACGTAGCGGGGCTGGACGTCGCCGAAGCCGGCGCCGCCGTCCTCGCCCTGCTGCCAGCCCATGCGGCGCAGCTTGTCGGCGACCTCGAAGGCGCGCGGCTCGATGTGGTCGGCCTCGATGTCGCGCAGCCGCTTCACGTCGGGGTTCTGGATGCCCTGCTTGATGGAGGTGGCCTCCCAGCGGCGGATGACCACCGGCGGCCCCATCTTCACCGAGAACGCGCCCTGCTGCTTCAGGTGCGCCAGCATCGGCTCGATCCACTCCTGGAGATTCGGCGCGAACCAGTTGATGACCGGGCCCTCGGGCAGGTAGGCGAGGTAGCGCTTGATCTTGGGGAGCTGCCGGTAGAGGACCAGACCGGCACCGACCAGCTCGCCCGTCCTGTCGTCGAACCATCCGAGGTTCTCGGAGCGCCACTCCGCCTTGACGTCAGCCCAGGCCGGGACCTGCATGTGGCTCGCCGACGGCAGGCTCTGGATGTAGGCCAGATGCTGCTCTCGACTGATGGTCCTCAGGGTCAGGCTCATTTCGGGGCGCTCCTCGGGCTGGTGTGTCCCCATAGGGTCAGGGGCTCCGGCTCTCGCGCGAAGCCTACTGCGCCTTGGATGCGCGCCGGTTGGGCGTACGGAACCTTCGCCCCGGCCCATGAGCGGCCGGGACGGCACCCGGTGTTCGGAAGGAGTGTCCCTGGCGTCAGTCGATGAGACCGCCGAAGAGACCGCCGTGCGCCATGCCCAGGAAGAACCCGACGGCCGCGGCACCGAGGCCGAGGATCAGTCCGAAGCGCTCCCGGGTCGTCTCCGACACCCACTGGCCGTACGCGCCGGTGAGAATGCCCACCAGGCCGGTCCAGGAGCTCAGCAGATGCAGGTCCTCGTCGACCAGTGCCGTGATGAACGACGTGATGCCCAGCACCAGGGTCACCGCGAGCAGGGTGTCCTGGAGGGGGTGGGGCTTGCCGTCCGTGGCGAAGAGGCCGCCGGCGGTGTTGGGTCGCAATGCCTGTGCCATAGGGCACCTCCTGCGAAAGTCGGCGCAATGTAGCGCCATACACACCCGATGTGTACAGATTGGCTGCCCTGACGGCCGGATTTCAACCGCAAGCCGCTATGCGGGTAGTCTGTACCCTCCGCACCGGTGTCTGCCCATGTCACGGCAAGGGCTTCTCCACAGAACCCCCGATTGTCAGTGGTGGCCGATACCGTTGCCTACGCATCACAACCCTCCTGCCACGGAACGACCGTGGCCGCTGAGTCCAAAGGAGGTGGGTTCCACATGCGTCACTACGAGGTGATGGTCATCCTCGACCCCGAGGTCGAGGAGCGCGCTGTCTCTCCGTTGATCGAGAACTTCCTGTCTGTCGTCCGTGACGGCGGCGGAAAGGTCGAGAAGGTCGACACCTGGGGCCGTCGTCGTCTCGCGTACGAGATCAAGAAGAAGCCCGAGGGCATCTACTCGGTCATCGACCTGCAGGCCGAGCCTGCGGTCGTCAAGGAGCTCGACCGCCAGATGAACCTGAACGAGTCGGTCCTCCGGACCAAGGTCCTCCGTCCCGAGACCCACTGAGCTCTCACGCTCAGCTGATCCCGGGATTCGAGTAGCAAGCAGCCAGAGCAAACCCGCCGAGAGGTTCCCCCATGGCAGGCGAGACCGTCATCACGGTGGTCGGCAATCTTGTCGACGACCCCGAGCTGCGCTTCACCCCCTCCGGTGCGGCCGTCGCGAAGTTCCGTGTCGCGTCCACTCCCCGCACCTTCGACCGCCAGACGAACGAGTGGAAGGACGGCGAGAGCCTCTTCCTGACCTGCTCGGTCTGGCGTCAGGCGGCGGAGAACGTCGCCGAGTCGCTCCAGCGAGGCATGCGCGTCATCGTGCAGGGCCGGCTGAAGCAGCGGTCCTACGAGGACCGTGAGGGCGTCAAGCGCACGGTCTACGAGCTGGACGTCGAGGAAGTCGGCGCCAGCCTGCGCAATGCCACGGCCAAGGTCACCAAGACCACCGGCCGCGGTGGCCAGGGCGGCTACGGCGGCGGCGGTGGCGGTGGCGCCCAGGGTGGCGGCGGCTGGGGCGGCGGCCCCGGTGGCGGCCAGCAGGGCGGCGGCACTCCCGCTGACGACCCGTGGGCGACCGGCGCTCCCGCCGGTGGCAACCAGGGCGGTGGCGGCGGCTGGGGCGGTGGCTCCGGCGGCAGCGGCTACTCGGACGAGCCCCCCTTCTAGGGCGGGTTCGCACCCCAACTTCTTGATCACACAGGAGATACACCATGGCGAAGCCGCCTGTGCGCAAGCCGAAGAAGAAGGTCTGCGCTTTCTGCAAGGACAAGGTCACGTACGTGGACTACAAGGACACGAACATGCTGCGGAAGTTCATTTCCGACCGCGGCAAGATCCGTGCCCGCCGCGTGACCGGCAACTGCACGCAGCACCAGCGTGACGTCGCCACGGCCGTCAAGAACAGCCGTGAGATGGCGCTGCTGCCCTACACGTCCACCGCGCGATAAGGGAAGGGTGACCGACACATGAAGATCATCCTCACCCACGAGGTCTCCGGCCTCGGTGCCGCGGGCGACGTCGTCGACGTCAAGGACGGTTACGCTCGCAACTACCTGATCCCGCGGAACTTCGCTATCCGCTGGACCAAGGGTGGCGAGAAGGACGTCGAGCAGATCCGTCGTGCTCGCAAGATCCACGAGATCCAGACCATCGAGCAGGCCAACCAGATCAAGGGCCAGCTCGAGGCGGTCAAGGTTCGTCTGGCCGTCCGCTCCGGCGACGCCGGTCGTCTCTTCGGTTCCGTCACCCCGGCCGACATCGCTTCCGCGATCAAGGCTTCCGGTGGCCCCGAGGTCGACAAGCGCCGCATCGAGCTGGGCTCGCCGATCAAGACGCTGGGCGCTCACGAGACGTCCGTGCGTCTGCACCCCGAGGTTGCCGCCAAGGTCAACATCGAGGTCGTCGCGGCCTGAGTGCCGCGCTCGCTGAGGCAGTGAGCGATGGGGTCGCATCCTCCGGGGTGCGGCCCCATCGCTGTTTCAGCGCTCTCGTCGTTTCACGTGAAACACGGTGTTTCACGTGAAACAGTCAGCGAGGGCGGAGTCGGGCGGTCAGCGGGTCGCGCCCGTCACGATCCAGCGGCCCGAGCGGGTCCGGAGCCACAGCGTCACCATCCGTACGGTCATCATCAGCGTCATGGTGGCCCACAGGGCGGTGAGCCCGCCGCCCAGTACCGGCACCAGCAGGGCGACCGGGGTGAAGACCGCCAGAGTGAGCAGCATCGCCCAGGCCAGATAGGGGCCGTCGCCGGCGCCCATCAGAACTCCGTCCAGGACGAAGACAATGCCGGAGATCGGCTGTGAGAGGGCGACGATGAGCAGGGCGGGCAGCGCCGCGTCCTTGACCGCGGAGTCACTGGTGAACAGGGGCAGGAATGCCGGTCGGGCGATGACGACCAGGATGCCGAGGACGACCCCGACGGCGATCCCCCACTCGACCATGCGACGGCATGCTTCGCGGGCGCCTTGTGTGTCACCGGCTCCGAGGTAGCGCCCGATGATGGCCTGTCCCGCGATGGCGATGGCGTCGAGGGCGAAGGCGAGCAGGCTCCACAGCGACAGGATGATCTGGTGTGCGGCGATGTCGGCATCACCGAGGCGGGCGGCGACCGCCGTGGCGATCATCAGGATCGCCCGCAGGGAGAGGGTACGAACCAGCAGGGGCACACCGGCCTGTGCAGAGGCCCTGATCCCGGCGGCGTCCGGGCGGAGCGAGGCACCGTGCTTGCGCGCACCGCGCACAACCACCACGAGGTAGACCACCGCCATGCCCCACTGGGCGATGACGGTGCCCCAGGCAGATCCGGCGATCCCCAGGTCGGCGCCGTAGACGAGCCCCGCGTTGAGAGCACCGTTGGCGACGAAGCCGGCGATGGCGACGTAGAGAGGAGTCTTGGTGTCCTGGAGGCCGCGCAGGACACCGGTCGCGGCCAGGACGACGAGCATGGCCGGTATGCCGAGCGCAGAGATGCGCAGGTACGTGATGGCGTAGGGGGCCGCCGCGTCCGAGGCGCCGAAGAGATCCACGACGCCGGACGCCGTCGGCATGACGACGGCGACGACGGCAGCGCCGAGGAGCAGTGCCAGCCAGATGCCGTCCATGCCCTGGCGGATGGCGGCTTGGAGGTCGCCCGCGCCGACGCGGCGGGCGACCGCCGCTGTCGTGGCGTAGGCGAGGAAGACGAAGACACTGACGGCGGTCATCAACAGGGCCGAGGCGACGCCGAGGCCGGCGAGTTGGGCCGTGCCCAGATGGCCCACGATCGCGGTGTCGGCCATGAGGAAGAGGGGCTCGGCGACGAGGGAGCCGAAGGCCGGCACGGCCAACGAGACGATCTCTCGGTCGTGCTGTCTCCGGCCGGTTCGGTGACGCGCGGGGGCCTGTGTCATGTGCACCAATCTAATCGTCCACAGGTAAGAGATGCAAAGGTTTTGCACCCCTTACCTTCCGTCCAGCGGTACGCACTGCTGTGCACCATTCGAAGCGATCTTGCGCTGGTTGGGAAAGTTTTTCTTCTGCACAGCCGGTGGACGGCAATACCGCAGGTCAGAGACGTCTCGCCGAGACGGCTGGGTGCTTGTTCACAGGCCTGTCCACCGGGTCGTGCACAGGTTTTGATGGGTTCTCCACAGCATCTGGGCCGTCGTCCACATGGCCTGTGGATAACCAGATTGGCTGACGGTGCCGACGGGCCTACCGTGGTCCGGCGCCCACTCCGTCCGCCGGTTTTAAAAACGTCACAAAACCGGCGTTGGCTAACCGGAGTTGGGCGTCTCATTTGTCAGTGCCGTGCCGTAGAACAGAGGGGCACGGCGAGGTCTGCTGCGGCGGACGGGAGGAGGTGGCTCGGTGAGCATTTCCGAGCCCTTGGACGACCCGTGGGCCGACAGCGGTCCCAGTGATCGTCTGCCCGCCTCCCGCCGACGTGGCGACGGAGCCCGGGGCCGCGACGAGCAGCACGAGCGGGGCAGGGACAGCGGGGCATGGGACGGGGGCGCGGCTCCGGCGTTCGAGCGGGTACCGCCGCAGGACATCGAGGCGGAGCAGTCCGTCCTCGGCGGCATGCTGCTCTCCAAGGACGCCATCGCCGACGTCGTCGAGATCCTCAAGGGCCACGACTTCTACAAGCCGGCCCACGAGACGATCTACCAGGCCGTCCTCGACGTCTACGCCAAGGGCGAGCCGGCCGACCCCATCACGATCGCCGCCGAGCTCACCAAGCGCGGTGAGATCAACAAGGTCGGCGGGGCCTCGTATCTGCACACCCTCGTCCAGACGGTGCCCACGGCCGCAAACGCCGCCTACTACGCGGAGATCGTCCATGAGCGGGCCGTGCTGCGCCGCCTGGTCGAGGCGGGCACACGCATCACGCAGATGGGATACGCGGCCGACGACGACGTCGACGAGATCGTCAACCGCGCCCAAGCGGAGATCTACGCGGTCACCGAGCAGCGCACCAGCGAGGACTATCTGCCGCTCGGCGACATCATGGAGGGCGCTCTCGACGAGATCGAGGCGATCGGCTCGCGCAGTGGTGAGATGACCGGTGTGCCCACAGGGTTCACGGACTTCGACTCCCTCACGAACGGCCTGCACCCGGGCCAGATGATCGTCATCGCCGCGCGTCCCGCCATGGGTAAGTCCACGCTCGCGCTGGACTTCGCGCGGGCCGCCTCGATCAAGAACAACCTGCCGAGCGTGATCTTCTCGCTCGAAATGGGGCGCAACGAGATCGCGATGCGTCTGCTGTCCGCCGAAGCCCGGGTCGCCCTGCACCACATGCGGTCGGGCACGATGACGGACGAGGACTGGACGCGTCTGGCCCGGCGGATGCCGGACGTCTCGGCCGCCCCGCTCTACATCGACGACTCCCCGAACCTGTCGATGATGGAGATCCGCGCCAAGTGCCGTCGCCTCAAGCAGCGGAACGACCTGCGGCTGGTGGTCATCGACTACCTCCAGCTGATGCAGTCCGGCGGTTCCAAGCGGGCCGAGAGCCGTCAGCAGGAGGTCTCGGACATGTCCCGTAACCTCAAGCTGCTGGCCAAGGAGCTGGAAGTCCCGGTCATCGCGCTCTCCCAGCTGAACCGTGGCCCCGAGCAGCGCACGGACAAGAAGCCGATGGTCTCCGACCTGCGTGAGTCCGGTTCCATCGAGCAGGACGCCGACATGGTCATCCTGCTGCACCGCGAGGACGCCTACGAGAAGGAGTCGCCGCGCGCGGGCGAGGCCGACCTGATCGTGGCCAAGCACCGAAACGGCCCGACGGCGACGATCACGGTCGCCTTCCAGGGGCACTACTCGCGGTTCGTGGACATGGCGCAGACCTGAGCCGGTGCCGGCGGCGTAATGAGGTCGACTCGCCGGGCCGGGCCAGGTGGACTTGGGCCATGACGACACCCAAGGAAGAGCTGCTTCCCGCAACGAGTCGTGCGCTGCTGCACCGGATCGCCGTGGCACAGACACAGGGGCGGGCCCCGTCGCTGGTCGCGGCCGTGGTCCGGGACGGGCGGGCGGTGTGGCACGGCTCCCGGACATCGGTGGACGGAGAAGAGCCCGACGAGCACGTCCAGTACCGCATCGGCTCGATCACCAAAACCTTCACCGCCGTTCTCGTGATGCGCCTGCGGGACGAAGGATTGCTCGGGCTCGGGGACCCGCTGGAGAAGTACGTTCCGGGTACGGGCGCGGGGGAGGCCACGGTCGCCGAACTGCTCGCGCACACAGGCGGCCTGGCGGCCGAGTCGCCCGGTCCGTGGTGGGAACGCACGCCCGGATCCCTGCGGCCGGAACTGTCCGACGTGCTCGGTGAGCAGCCTCTTCTGCACCCCGTCGGCCGACGGCACCACTACTCGAATCCCGGCTACACGTTGTTGGGCGCGCTCGTCGAGGAGCTGCGGGGGACCTCCTGGGAGGAGGCACTACGGCGTGAAGTGCTCGAACCACTGGGGCTCGATCGCACGGACGTGCGACCGCGGGCTCCGCACGCGGGTGGCTGGGCCGTGCACCCCTGGGCCGACGTGTTGCTGCCCGAGCCCGCCGAGGACCTCGGTCGTATGGCACCCGCCGGTCAACTCTGGTCGACCACGGCAGATCTGGCCCGGTTCGCGGCCTTCCTGATGAGGGGTGACGAGAGGGTGCTGAGTGCCGAGCCGCTGCGGGAGATGCGGACCCCGGCGGCACCGGCGGAGGCTGCGGATGTGATGTCCGGTGATGCCTACGGCCTCGGCATGCAGATTCAGCGCAGGCACGGCCGGCTGCTCGTGGGGCACAGCGGATCCCTGCCGGGCTTTCTGGCGAATGTGAGCATCAGCGTGGAGGACGACGTGGCGGCGGTCGTGCTGGCCAACTGCACCTCGGGACCACTGGTGTCCGGCGTCGCCGCCGACCTCGTCCGTACCGTCGCCGACGCGGAGCCCCGGATCCCCGCCCCATGGAGGCCACTGAGTGACGTCGCCCCGTCGACGCTGGAGCTGGCAGGGCAGTGGTACTGGGGCACGTACGCCTTCGCCCTGCGGCTCACGGCCGACGGACTCGTCTCACTGGAGCCGCTGTCCGGCAACGGGCGACGCTCGCGGTTCCGACCGAACGGCGATGGCACCTGGACCGGCCTGGAGGGTTACTACGCCGGAGAGCTACTGAAGGCCGTACGGCGGCCGGACGGGTCCGCGAGCCATCTGGACCTCGGTTCGTTCGTGTTCACGCGTCAGCCGTACGACGAAGGGGCTCCCGTGCCGGGCGGGGTCGACCCTGAGGGTTGGCGTGGGATCGGTTAGACGGTGACGTGGAGGGGGGTCTGTTTCACGTGAAACAGACCCCCCTCCACGGCCGTCACAACGCGAGCTTGAAGCCCGTGTGAGAGGCCGTGAAGCCGAGCCGTTCGTAGAAGCGGTGGGCGTCCGTTCGTGTGTTGTCGGAGGTCAGCTGGACCAACTGGCAGCCCAGGTGCCGGGATTCATCGATCGCCCACTCGATGAGCTGTGTTCCCAGGCCGCTGCCCCGCTCGTCGGCATGGACGCGTACGCCTTCGATGATCGACCTGGTCGCACCGCGTCGGGAGAGCCCGGGAATGAGAGTGAGCTGGAGCGTGCCGACGACGCGGTCTTCCCGCACCGCCACGACCAGGCGCTGGTTCGCGTCGGCGCTGAGCCGCTCCAGCGCGGTCAGGTACGGGGTGAGGTCGTCGGGTGACTCGCGCTGTGCGCCCAAGGGGTCGTCCGCGAGCATGGTGACGATCGCGGGTACGTCGTCGGCGGTCGCGGGGCGTATCTCAAGATCTCCCATGGACCGCACCCTACGCAGCGACGGCCGGGCCCTGCGCAGGAATGGTCAGATCCTGCGGGTGACGGCCGGATCCCGCGCAGGACGGCCGGTGCGGGCGGACTCTAAGCGGGCACCGGAGTCTTCAGCGTCTCCACGACCCGGACCAGAGGAGCCAGCTCCGGATTCTTCGCCGCCTCGTCGAGAGCCTCGCGCAAGGCGGCGTCGTTGGTCGGCCGGGCCTCTTCGAGCAGCTTGAGGCCTGCCTCGGTGACGTTCGTGTAGATGCCCCGGCGGTCGGTGGGGCACAGGTAGCGCTCCAGGAGTCCGCGGTCCTCGAGCCGGGTGACCAGACGGGTGGTGGCGCTCTGGCTGAGGACGACCGCGTCGGCGACCTGCTTCATCTGGAGATGGCCGCCGTCCCCGTCGTGCTGCCGGCAGAGCACGTCGAGCAGGGAGTACTCGCGCGCGCTGAGGTCGTGCTTGGTCTGGAGAGCGCGCTCGATGCGGGCCTCGATCCTCCCGTGCAGCAGGGAGAGGGCGCACCAGCTCTGGGCGAGAGCGGTGAGCGCGGGGTCCGTCGCTGTCATTGGCGTTTCCTCCGTCCCGGAGTGGCTGACACCCAGGATAGAGCAGGCCCGCAATTGACGGCGCTTGCAGCTAGCCCGCGTGTGCAACTATTGTCGGAGCACGTAAAGCGCTCCTGCAATTGTCTGGGAAGGTGTACCCCTCCATGCCTCTCGCGCTTCTGGCCCTCGCGATCGGGGCCTTCGGGATCGGCACGACCGAGTTCGTGATCATGGGCTTGCTGCCCGAGGTCGCGGGCGACTACGGGGTTTCCATCCCCACCGCCGGCTACCTGGTGACCGGCTACGCGCTCGGTGTCATGTTCGGCGCCCCGCTGATGACCGTTCTGGGCACCAAGGTCTCCCGTAAGCGGATGCTGATGCTGCTGATGGGCCTGTTCATCGTCGGCAACCTGCTCTCGGCACTCGCTCCCGCCTTCGCCGTCATGCTGATCGGCCGCGTCGTCGCCTCGCTGGCCCCCGGAGCCTTCTTCGGGATCGGCTCGGTCGTCGCGGCCCACCTCGTCGCCCCGGACAAGAAGGCCGGAGCGATCGCGATGATGTTCACCGGCCTGACCGTCGCCAACGTCGTCGGCGTCCCGCTGGGCACGCTCGTCGGGCAGTCCGTCGGCTGGCGGGTGACCTTCGGCATCGTCGCCGCCCTCGGTGTCGTCGGCCTGGCCGGCATCGCCCGGCTCGTCCCCGACATGCCCAAGCCGGAGGGGGTGCGCCTGCGGCACGAACTCGCCGCCTTCACGAACGTGCAGGTGCTGCTCGCGATGGCGATGACCGTCCTCGGCTTCGGCGGCGTCTTCGCGGCCATCACCTACATCGCCCCGATGATGACCCACACCGCGGGCTTCGCCGACGGCTCCGTCACCTGGCTGCTGGTCCTCTTCGGCCTCGGCATGGTCGGCGGCAACCTCGTGGGCGGCAAGTACGCCGACCGCGCCCTGATGCCCATGCTGTACGTCTCCCTGGGCGCCCTGGCCGTCGTTCTGGCGCTGTTCACCCTCACCGCGCACAACAAGCTGCTGTCGGCCGTCATGATCACCCTGATCGGTGCCCTGGGCTTCGCCAGTGTCCCGCCGCTCCAGAAACGGGTCCTCGACCAGGCGCACGGCGCGCCGACGCTGGCCTCCGCCGTGAACATCGGCGCCTTCAACCTCGGCAACGCCCTGTCCGCTTGGCTTGGCGGCCTCCTGATCGCGGCGGGCTTCGGCTACACCGCCCCCAACTGGGTCGGTGCCGTCCTCGCCGCGGGAGCCCTGGGCCTGGCCCTCCTCTCGGCCGCCCTCGAACGCCGCGCCGAAGCTCCCAGCACCGTCGTCACGGGATCCCCGTCGACCGAGCAGCAGGCCGCCATCCACCACTGAGCCACCGGGCCGACCCCAGGTTCACCGCCTGCCCCGGCCCGGAGCAGCACGATCCAGCGAGTTTCCAGGAGAACGACCTCATGAGCACCACCACCGCAGTAGCCCCGCTGACCACCCAGGACGCCGACATCCTGGTCACCGCCGCCCGGCGCGCGGCAGAGGCCGCAGGTGTCACGGTCAGCGTCACCGTCCTGGACGCGGGCGGCCATCTGCTCGCCTTCCGGCGTGACGACCGTGCCGTGCTGATCTCCGGCGAGACCAGCACCCGCAAGGCCTACACGGCTCTCCAGTTGAACGCGCCCACTGCCGACCTCGTCGACGCCGTGCAGCCCGGAGGCCTCTTCCACACCCTGCCCACCGCACTCGACCGGCCGCTGCTGTTCATCGCCGGCGGTGTGCCGGTGCATCGCGACGGCCGCCTGATCGGCGCGCTCGGTGTCGGCGGTGGTGCGCCGGAGCAGGACCACGCCTTCGCCACGGCCGCCGTGGAGGCACTCGCCTGACGGGCCGCTTCAGCGACACGACGCCGGCTCCCCGGTCCCCCGGGAGCCGGCGTCGTCGTATCGGTGCCCTTCAGCCCGCAGCGACCGTGACCGGCGCGAACCGACGGCTCCAGTCCCCGGGCAGCTCGGTGATCCCGTACGACATCACCGAGTTGAAGGCGATGAGCGCCAGACCGCGGTCCTTCACCCACGCGAGCAACTCGGTGTGCCGGACGTCGATGTCGGTGCGCAGGGGACGGTCGGTGTGGGCGGCGAGAGAGGCGATGAGCGCCTGGGCCACCGACGTGTCACGCGCGATGAGCGGACCGATCACATGGGTGTCCATGTTGGGCCAGACGGCCCCGTAGCCGATGATCCACCCGTCCTCCTCCGCCACGCGCAACTGGTCGGCGAAGGCCGGCAGTCGGGTGACGATGTGCGTGCGGTCGGTCCCGAACGCCTGCTCGTCGAGCCGGAGGATCGCAGCGAGATCCTCGGCAGTCGCGGCACGGGTGGCGACGGTCGGCTGTGGCCCGCCTGGTGTGAAACGCCCGCACACCATCTCCGCCCGTCCGGTGACCTTGAAGCCGAGTTCCTCATAGAGGGGCCGGCCGTACGGCGTGGCATGCAGGGTGAGGGGCGTGGTGCCCATCGCTGAGACGACGTGGCGCATCAGTCGCCGTCCCACGCCCTGTCGGGCGTGCCGTTCGGCGACGAGGACCATGCCGATCGCTGCGAGGTCGGGGCGCTCCTGCGGTCCGTACTCGGTGACAATGCAGGCGCTCACGAGGCCGCCGTCCGGGTCGTCGATGCCGTAGCCCTTTCCGGCCGTGAGGAGAAAGCCCCACTTGTGCTCCTCCCGTAGCCACCCCCGGTCCTCGGACAAGTCGGCGCAGGCGGCGAGATCGCGGAGCGTCAGACGGCGGATGGGCAGAGAGGCAAGGGAAGGAGTCGGCACGCAGGTCAGGCTGTCCGACCGGAGGCCCTGACGTCCACCTCTTTCCCCAGAGCCATACGAGATTTTGGCCAGTTGTAGTCGGCTGCACAGAGCGTGGAAAGACGCCAGACGTTTCACGTGAAACACAGGTGCGTCGCCCGGTATTGACCGTGTTGGTGACCGCGCCGTGCCCTCATTCGTGACGGGGCAAGGGGGGACTTGTGTGCACAGCGGTGGCCGGTAGGGTCGACTCCGGTTCACGTTCGGGGCGGGTGACCTGTTCTGTGTGGGCCGCGTACAGGGCCATGCACCCTAGCGGGACGGAGAGATCGAAGACTGGCGTTTCCGGTTACGCGACTGAGCCTCCCAGGCGAGTGGGAAGCTCAGGTGGGATTACTGCGGTCAATGTCACACTCTCGCCTTACTTGTCCGTACAGAGCCGGAACACGGGTTGAATGTGGCCGCATTGGCCGCGACACGGATGGGAACGCAGTCCGTCCACGGGGGAAAGCAGGCACCTTCCGACTGGGGAAGTGCGCAGACCGACCGAAAGATGCTCGAGGCGAGGCACACCATGGACGCTCCGACCACCACGTCTGCCGACAACGGCACTTCTGGCGGCGGGGGCGACTGGTTCACGCCCCGCACCAAGCCGACGACGACGCCCGGAAACGAGCAAGGGACGCCGGACGACCGTCGCCCGGCTGTGATACGCCCGGTGGGACGGCAGACGGCCGACCCGGAAACGCCGCCAGACGGCACAGCCGCTCCACCCGCCGCGCCGGCAGACGGCGCGAGCACCGGTGTGCCGGACCAGGAGCGCCAGTCCCCGGACGCGATACCCCCGCCCGGCCACACGACCGAGCCCTCCGCTCCGTCGGCGCCGCGACCCGCGACCACGACGGTCACACCGGCCCCGGAGCCGTTCGCCTCCACGACGGCTCCTCCCGACGAGCCGCGTGTTCCCCCTCAGCGGCCCGCATCGTTGTCGCCCCCAGGACCAGCAGCCTCCGCCCCGGCCGTGGAAGCGTCCCCGGACGCCGTCCTCATTCGCCGCGCGATGGCAGAGGTCACGCCCGTGGCCGACAAGGTCACCTCGTACTTCTACGCCCTGCTCTTCGTCCGCCACCCGGACCTGCGCTCGCTGTTCCCGGCCGCGATGGACACCCAGCGGGACCGGCTGCTCAGGGCGCTGCTCACGGCCGCCGAGCACATCGACAACACTGATGTCCTGGTCGACTACCTGCGGGGCCTCGGCCGGGGCCACCGGAAGTACGGCACGCGGGCCGAGCACTACCCGGCCGTCGGCGAGTGCCTGATCGGCGCGCTCAGCAAGTACGCCGCCGGGGTCTGGGACGAGGAGATGGAGGCGGCCTGGATACGGACGTACACCACGATCTCCCAGATCATGATCGACGCGGCGGCCGCCGACGAACTGCGTGCCCCGGCATGGTGGTACGCCGAGATCGTCACACACGACCTCAGGACGCCGGACGTCGCGGTCGTCACCGTCCGTCCCGACCAGCCCTACCCCTTCCTCGCCGGGCAGTACACGAGCCTGGAGACTCCCTGGTGGCCCCGGATATGGCGGCACTACTCCTTCGCCTCGGCGCCCCGCTCCGACGGTCTGCTGTCGTTCCATGTGAAGGCGGTCCCGGCGGGCTGGGTCTCCAACGCCCTGGTGCACCGCGCCCGGCCAGGTGACATCGTCCGGCTCGGCCCGCCCGCCGGCTCCATGACCGTGGACCACACCACCGACAGCGGGCTGCTCTGCCTGGGCGGCGGCACCGGCATAGCGCCCATCAAGGCGCTGGTCGAGGACGTCGCCGAGCACGGGGAACGCCGGCCGGTCGAGGTCTTCTACGGTGCCCGCACCGACCACGACCTGTACGACATCGACACCATGCTCCGCCTCCAGCAGAGCCACCCCTGGCTCTCGGTCCGCGCGATCATCGACCAGCTGGCTCACCAGCAGCTTCCGGACGCGGTACGCGCCTACGGGCCGTGGAACGAGTACGACGCCTACCTGTCGGGCCCGCCCGGGATGATCCGCAGCGGTGTGGATGCCCTGCGGGACATCGGCATCCCGTCGGAGCGCATACGGCACGACTCCGTGGAGGAACTCGTCGCGGCCGGGCCCTGACCCCCTCCGGTGTCAGCCCAGGTCAGAAGCGTGCATGGCGAGTACACCCTCGATGTTGCCGTCCAGGTAGTGCCGCAGCGACAGCGGAACGAGATGGACGGAGGCGATTCCGACCCGGGTGAAGGGCACGCGGACGATCTCGTACTCGCCGACCGGCTCGTCCACCTCGGGGCCGTGACGGAGCGAGGGATCCATGGACTCCAGGCGGCAGACGAAGAAGTGCTGCACCTTCACACCGGTCGCCCCGCCGTCGTCCCCGATGTGCTCCACGGTGTCCACGAAGCAGGGCACCACGTCGGTGATCTTCGCGCCGAGCTCCTCGTACACCTCGCGGTGCAGGGCGTCGACAACGGTCGGGTCGCTGGGCTCGACTCCGCCGCCGGGAGTGAGCCAGTAGGGATCCATGCCCGGCTTGGTGCGCTTGATAAGGATCAGGTCGTCACCGTCCAGCAGAACGGCACGGGCGGTGCGCTTGACCACAGGTCGGACGGTCATGGGTGAAATGTGGCCCGGCTGGTTCCACGTGAAACATCGCGAAACGTCACCGGTCGAGCTCTCAGAGTGAGGCGCTGTCCTGGCTGCCGCCCTTAGCGCCCGCGCAACCCGGCACCCGCCCTCGGGCGCCTCCTCAGCACCAGTCGGCCGCCGCCCGCTGCAACCACTCGTGGGCCCGCGCGATATGGGGCATCGCGAGCGTCCCGGTGCGCACCACCAGGAAGTACGTGCGCAGCGGCGGCACCGCCGGCTCGTGAAGGGCGATCACGTCACCCCGTTCCAACGCGGCCGCGCACAGATAGCGGGGCAGCACGGCCAGGCCCGCGCCCGCGACCGCGCATGCCAGAACCGCTCGCAGGTCGGGGACGACGACAGTGCCCGGAGCGGCCGGGCGGGAGTCGAAGACGGAGGCCCAGTAGCGGGAGATGAAGGGCAGCGACTCGTGCACCTCGACCACGGGTACCTGCTCCAGGGCCGGTTCCGGCTTGCGGTCAGGCTGCCCGGCGCCGATCTGTTCGGCCCAGCGCGGGGCGGCGACCAGAACGTGCTCCTCGTCGCAGAGCGCAGTCGCCGTGAGCAGGGCACCGCGCGGACGGGCCGTGCAGATGGCCAGATCATGATGCCCGGCGGAAAGCCCTTCCAGCGTTTCCTCGGCGTTCCCGAAGGAGGCGCGCAGGGCGAAGCCCTGGCCGTCCTCGCCGGTCAGCTCCGTGAGGGCGGGCAGGGCTCGTTCGGCGGTGAACTCCGGTGGCCCGGCGAGGTGCAGGGTCCGTAAGGAGGAGTCGTCGTCGAGACCGGTCTCGGCGATCTCCACCAAGGCGTCGAGATGCGGTGCCGCCTTGTGGGCGAGCTCGTCGCCGATGCTCGTCGGGGTCACGCCGCGGGCCTGCCGCAGGAAAAGAGGGCGGCCCAGTTGCCGTTCCAGTGTGCGTATCTGCGAGGTGACGGCCGGTTGAGAGAGGCCCAGCAGGGCGGCGGCGCGGGTGAATGATCCGGCCCGGTGCACGGTCACGAAGGTCCGCAGCAAGGCCAGATCCACACCGCTCTCCCCTCGTCGGTCCCGCTCCCGGCCCCCGACCGCGCTCAACTATAAATAAGTCGATAGGTCTCTGTCGCTACTGTGATTGGACACTGACAGAGAGTCAACTAGCCTTGGTCGCGCGGTTCTTGCGCGCGGAACCGGGGGACGGTCCGAGCCACGAGGGGGGAGGCTCGGACCGTCCATGGGGGATCGTCAGGCTGCCGACGCGTCCAGCGCACGCAGCACATCCGCCACCAGATCCTCTGGATCCTCGGCACCCACCGACAGGCGGATGAAGCCTTCCGGCACCGCGTCGCCGCCCCAGCGCCCGCGCCGTTCGGCCGTGGACCGCACTCCGCCAAAGCTCGTCGCGTCGTCCACGAGCCGCAGGGCGTCGAGAAAACGGTCGGCACGCGCGCGCGTGGGCAGCGTGAACGACACCACGCACCCATAGCGCCGCATCTGCCGCGCGGCGATCTTGTGCGCGGGGTCGTCGGGAAGTCCGGGATAGCGCAGCCCGGTCACCTCGGGCCGCTCGCGCAGCGCCTCGGCGACCGCCAGGGCCGTCGCGCTCTGCCGGTCGACCCGCATCTGGAGCGTCGCGATCGAACGGTGCGCGAGCCAGGCCTCCATCGGTCCGGGAATCGCACCGACGATCTTGCGCCAGCGGCGCACGGCGGCCATGGCCTCGGTGTCCCGGCCGACGACGTAACCCAGGAGGATGTCGCCGTGACCGGTGAGCTGCTTGGTGCCGCTGGCCACCGCGAAGTCGGCGCCGAGCTCCAGGGGGCGCTGGCCGAGCGGTGTCGCGAGGGTGTTGTCGACGGCCACCAGGGCGCCACGCGCGTGTGCCGCCTCCGCGAGCCGCCCGATGTCGCACACGTCGAGGCCGGGGTTCGACGGGGTCTCGATCCACAGCAGCTTCGCGCCGTCCAGAACGTCGAGCTGCGCGTCACCGCCGGTGGGGGCGGTGCGCACCTCGATGCCGTACGCCTCCAACTGGGCGCGCACCAGGGGCAGCGCCTGATAGCCGTCGTCGGGCATTACGCACACGTCCCCGGCGCGCAGCTGGGAGAAGAGCACGGCCGAGACCGCGGCCATGCCGGAGGCGAACACGAGCGCCTCGACACCGTCCCGGCCGGGCGCCTCCAGCTCGCCGACGGCGCGCTCCAGCAGCGTCCAGGTCGGGTTCTCGTCACGGCCGTAGGTGTAGGGACCGGTGGGCTCGCCCGGCAGGTGGTAGTGGGCGGCGAACACCGGTCCGGGCAGGGTGGGCTCGTACTTGGCAGGCTCGGGCAGCCCGGCCCGCACCGCGCGTGTGCCGTCACCGCCCGCCGACACCGGGTCGATCTCGCGCCCCGCACGGCCCGTGGCACCGGCCGCCGGACCGGCGTCGCCCGTCACCCCATGCGCGTCGCCCGCCGCGGATTCACTCATGCCGCCTGTCCCTCCACGTCCTCACGCACCGCGGCGAGCAGACCGGCACTCGCCGCCTCCACCATCTCAAGGCACTCACCGAAACCCTCGGCGCCTCCGTAGTAGGGGTCCGGCACGTCGAGGTCGTCGCCCGCGTCGGGGTCGTACGAACGCAGCAGGCGCACCTTCTGCGCGTCCTGTTCCGTGGGCGCGAGGCGGCGCAGCGCCCTGAGGTGGCCGGCGTCGAGGGCGACGACCAGGTCGAGGCGGGAGAACCACGACGGCTGGAACTGGCGGGCCGTGTGCCCGGTGGCGTAGCCGTGCTCCGCCAGGACGGCCACCGTGCGCGGGTCGGCGCCGTCGCCCTCGTGCCAGCCGCCCGTGCCGGCGCTGTCGACCTCGACCAGGCGGTCGAGACCGGCCTCCGCCACGCGCGCGCGGAAGACGATCTCGGCCACCGGGGAACGGCAGATGTTGCCCGTGCAGACGAAGCAGACGCGGTACGTCATGCGCGCTCAGTCCTTGTCGGGCAGGACGACGTTCAGCGCCCAGGAGACGACGGAGATGATCAGGCCGCCCAGGACGGCCGTCCAGAAGCCCTCCACGTGGAAGCTGAGGTCGAGCTGGTCGGCCAGCCACGAGGTGAGCAGCAGCATCAGCGCGTTGACGACCAGGGTGAACAGGCCGAGCGTCAGGATCAGCAGCGGGAGGCTGAGGAGCTTGACGACCGGCTTGACCAGGAAGTTCACCAGGCCGAAAAGCAGCGCGACGACGATCAGGGTGCCGATCTTCTTGCCCGTGCTGTCACCGGTCAGGGTGATCTTGTCCAGCAGCCATACGGCGACCGCCAGGGCACCCGCGTTGGCGATCGTCTTGACTAGGAAATTCATCATGTGTCTGATCGTGGCAGACCTGATCGGACATGGGCACAAGAGGCAGGGGCGGACAAGGCGATGAAGGCATTCCGGCTGGATGAACTGGAGGCGGAGCGCGCCGCCAACGAGGGCGCCTACCTGCAGTTTCTGCGGGAGCAGAACATGTCGGTCGGCCTGTACGCCCTCGATGCGGGCGACCAGGATCCACAGAAGCCGCACAATCAGGACGAGGTCTACTTCGTTGTGAGCGGCCGTGCCGCGATCACCGTCGGCCTGGAGACGACTCAGGTGGCGCGCGGCAGCGTGATCTACGTACCGGCCGGCGTCGCGCACAAGTTCCACCACATCACCGAGGACCTGAGGGTGCTGGTGGTCTTCTCTCCGCCCGAGAGGTGACGGTCCGTCTCCGGGTTCCCTAGGGGTTCGGTCAGGGGGAGACAAGGGGCGCGAGGCCCCCGCCGGGCCCGCTCCCGGACCTAGCATCGAGTGCAGGACATCAGAGATCCAGAAGTACCGACAGGACCCGGCACTCGAACGGGCGGAGAGGTAAGGACGAGGGCGATGCGAGAGATCTTCACGGGACTGCCGTGGTGGGTGAAGTGGATCGCGGTGCCGGTCATCGCCCTGGTCGTGTTCGGCGGGCTGATCGCCAGCGTGGTCGGGTTCGTGATCGGACTGCTCTTCAAGGTGCTGGTCTTCGTGGCGCTGGTCGGTGGACTGGTCTATGTCGTACGGAAGTTCACGTCGAGCTCCTCGTCGCGCAGCGACTGGTGAGACCGGTGGGCAACCGGTGGGGGTAGCGGGAAACACCCGGAGTGACCGGTTCCCTCGGCCGGGGGAAGTTTCCGTTCCGGGCCGTCTGCGTGCGGTGGCAGACGAATAGAGTCCGGAATTCGACGCGGGGACATCCCCCGCGAGCGGCGTACACCCCCACCCGTGTCCATCGGCACGGTCTGCCCCCTCGCGCTTCGGGAGTGACCCTTGGCCCCGGCTGACACCGCACGTGTCCACCTGCACACCGTCCCCGCGCAACCCCGCTCGGCGCCCCCCTCCGAGCAATCGCCTCCCGCCACGCCACCCCCTCCGGCGACCCTCATCGGGTCCGTGCAGCGTGCGATGCGCCTGCTGGAGACCGTCGCGGCGCACGAATACGGCGCCCCCGCCAAGCAACTGGCCCGGGAAACCGGGCTGGCCCTGCCCACCGCCTACCACCTGCTGCGCACCCTCGTGCACGAGGGCTATCTGTGCCGGGACAAGGGCCTGTTCTTCCTCGGCGAGGCCGCCGAGCGGCTGAGCAGCAGCGGGGCACGGCAGAAACGTCGCAGCACGGTCGTCGACGCCCTCGCGCACTGGCGGGACACGCTCGGTGTGCCCGTCTACTACGCGGTGTACCGCGAGGGCGAGATCGAGCTCATGTGCGTCTCCGACACTCCCGCCAATCCCGCGGTCGAGGAGTGGGCCGACTTCCGGGAGACCGGGCACGCGCACGCCATCGGGCAGTGCCTGCTGTCCCAGCTGGACGAGGAGGCCCGCCGGGATCACCTCGACCGCTATCCGGTCCAGGCGCTCACCCCGTACACCGTGCGGGACAACCACAGCCTGCTGCGCCGTCTGGAGCGAGTACGGCGGATGGAACCTGTGACCGAGCGTCAGGAGTACGCCCTGGGCGCTGTGTGCGCGGCGATTCCTCTCACCCTCGGCACCACGGCCGCCACGATGGCCATCTCCCTGCCCGCCCACCAGGAGCACCGACTGCTCCCCGCGGCCCGGCAGTTGCAGAACGAGATCGGAAGTCTGCTCGGATCGCTCGCGCTCTCTATCAGTATGTGAAAACTCACTCCTTGTGATCTGCTGTGTACGTTCAGCAAGATTCCACACGTGTCAGAGGTACGTTCCCGGCCAGTCCACGGCGAATGACGGGGTTAGCGATGCGCGAGTCCGTACAAGCAGAGGTCATGATGAGCTTTCTCGTGTCCGAGGAGCTTTCCTTCCGCATTCCGGTGGAGCTGCGCTATGAGACCAGTGATCCCTATGCCGTGAGGCTGACCTTCCATTTGCCCGGTGATGCCCCCGTGACGTGGGCTTTCGGCCGGGAGCTGCTGATCGACGGGGTCGGCCGGCCGTGCGGGGAGGGCGATGTCCGGGTCACGCCCGTCGAACCGGACGCGCTGGGCGAGGTGCTGATCCGGCTTCAGGTGGGCAGCGATCAGGCGCTGTTCCGGTCGTCGACGGCACCGCTGGTCGCCTTCCTCGACCGCACCGACAAGCTGGTGCCGCTGGGCCAGGAGGGCTCGCTCGCCGACTTCGACGCCCACCTCGACGAGGCCCTGGACCGCATCCTGGCGGAACAGGGCGCCGGCTGAGACATCCGTCGGCGGCATGGTGGAGTAACGCTTCACCGGATGCCGCCGAGCTGAGCAGGAACGCTTCTCCGTACGGTGGGACACATGGCTTCGGAGTGCGAGAGCCGTCAGCGCTTGCGGCGCCGGCCCTTCCCCCCGCGTGCCGGGGCCGCGGCGGTGGCCGCCGGTGCCGCCTCCACGGCGGGCTGCGCTCCCGGGCGGTCGGCCGAGACCACCAGCGCGGCCAGGGCCGTGGTGACCGGCACCGAGGCGACCAGTCCGATCGAACCGATCAGCGTGCGCACGATCTCCTCCGCGACCAGCTCGCTGTTGGCGACCGTCCCGACGCTGCTCTGCGCGATGGAGAACAGCAGGAGCAACGGCAGGGCGGCACCCGCGTAGGCGAGGACGAGCGTGTTGACGACCGAGGCGATGTGGTCGCGGCCGATCCTGATGCCCGCGCGGTAGAGGCCGCGCCAGCCCATGGACGGGTTGGCCTCGTGCAGCTCCCAGACCGCCGACGTCTGCGTGACCGTCACGTCGTCGAGCACACCCAGCGAACCGATGATGACGCCGGCGAGCAGCAGACCGCTCATGTCGATCGTCGGGTAGAGGCCGTGGATCAGACCGGTGTTGTCGTCGGTGTTGCCCGTGAGCGCCGCCCAGCCGATAAACAGCGAGCCGAGAACGCCGATCAGCAGCAGGGAGATGAGGGTGCCGAGCACCGCCACGGATGTCCGGGCGGACAGGCCGTGACACAGATACAGGGCGATGAGCATGATGGCGCTCGCACCGACCACCGCCACGAGCAGCGGGTTGGAGCCCTGAAGGATCGCGGGCAGGATGAAGAGGTTCAGCACCAGGAAGCTGATGGCCAGTGCGACCAGGGCCATGACACCGCGCAGCCGCCCGACGACCACGACGGCGAGGGCGAAGATGCCGGCGAGCAGCGCCATGGGCAGGCGGCGGTTGATGTCGGTGACCGAGTACTGGAGGTCCTTCGGCGCGGAGGGCTCGTAGGCGACCACGACCTCCTGGCCCTCTTCCAGCTGGCGGGACTGGTCCGGCTGGACGATCTCGGTGAAGGTACGGCCCTTGTCCTTGCCGCTGTCGACCCGGATCGTCGCCCGCTTGCAGGTGCCGTTCTCCTGCTGGACCGCGGAGGAGCCCTCGGCGGTGGAGGTGTCGCCGGTCGGCGGGACACCCGAGGCGCCGGCCTCCTTGCAGCTCACCTCCACGACCTTGGTGACCGAGGCCTGTTGAGTCTGCCGGTCGAAGCCCACGCCGGTGCGCTCGTGCGGCGGGGCACCGCCCGGCCACAGCACGGCGAGACCGATCAGCACGGCGGCGCCGAAGGGGATCAGGACCGCCGCGATGACCTTGCGCAGGTGCATGGAGACGGGCGTGGCAGGACCGTGGCTGTGACTGTGCGAGTGCCCGTGGCCGCCGCCGGGTGCGGGGTCGGGGCCGTTCCCGTGACCGGGCCCGTCACCGCCGCCGGGTCCGTGTCCGCCGCCGGACCCCTGTCCGCCGCCGGACCCGTGGCCTTCGCCGGGCCCCCGGCCTTCGCCGTACCCCTGTCCGTCGCCGTACCCCGGTCCACCACCGGGGCCGTGGCCCTCGCCGTGCCCGTCGCCCCCACCGTGCCCCTGGCCTCCACCGGGCCTGTCGCTCTCTCCGCGGCCCGGACCGTGCCAGCCTCCGGAGCCGGGACCGTACGCACCGGACGGGCCGGATGGGCCGGAAGGACCGGACGGGCCGGAAGGACCGGCACCCTGCCCGTTCTCAGGACCGGTCCTGTGCCCGTGCGTCTGTCCGCGGGCAGGACCGAGTCCGCCCGGGGCGGCGAAATCGTGCTCGTGCCCACGGCCGTTGCCGTTGCCGGCGCCGGACCCGCGGGGCGGTTCGGGCGGTGGGTAAGGAGGACGCTGCGTCGTGGTCACCGACCGATCATCGCAAGAACGAGAGGGGCCCTCTGTTCACCGCGCCAGAATTGCCGCTAGCGTGGAGGCACCTTTTGTACACGCGGGAGCTCGGAGCACCGGGCTGAGAGGGCGCTGACCTCCGTCCCAGCGATGTTTCACATGAAACATCACCGAAGTCGAGTGATGTTTCACACGGAACGTCGGCAGACGGAAGCCGCTGCGTCGACCGCCGAACCTGTTACCGGGTAATGCCGGCGTAGGGAGTAGGTCTCATGACCAACAAGGACGCACGCACGCCTGCCTCCGTTCAGGACGCACAGTCCGAGGAGGCCGGGAAGTCCATCGGCTGGCACAAGGCGTACGTCGAGGGCACCCGCCCCGACCTGCGCGTGCCGGTCCGTCAGGTGCATCTCACCAACGGGCAGTCGGTCACGCTGTACGACACGTCGGGCCCGTACACCGATCCTCTGGTCGACACCGACGTCCGCAGGGGCCTGTCGCCGCTGCGTGAGAACTGGATCATCGCCCGTGGCGACACCGAGGAGTACGCGGGCCGACCCGTCCGTCCCGAGGACGACGGCATCAAGCACACCTCGCCCCGCGGCGGCCTGCGCAACCTCGATGCCGTCTTCCCAGGACGGCCGCGCCAGCCCCGCCGCGGGAGGGACGGCAAGGCGGTCACGCAGCTCGCGTACGCTCGCCGCGGCGAGATCACGCCCGAGATGGAGTACGTGGCCATCCGGGAGAACGTTTCGCCCGAGGTGGTCCGCGACGAGATCGCGGCGGGCCGGGCGGTGCTGCCGGCCAACGTCAACCACCCGGAGATCGAGCCGATGATCATCGGCAAGCGGTTCCTGGTGAAGGTCAACGCCAACATCGGCAACTCGGCCGTGACCTCCTCCATCGAGGAGGAGGTCGAGAAGATGACCTGGGCGACCCGCTGGGGCGCCGACACGGTCATGGACCTGTCCACAGGCCGCAACATCCACACCACGCGCGAGTGGGTGCTGCGCAACTCCCCCGTGCCCATCGGCACCGTGCCGCTCTACCAGGCCCTGGAAAAGGTCGACGGCCGGGCCGAGGAGCTGACCTGGGACATCTACAAGGACACGGTCATCGAACAGGCCGAGCAGGGCGTGGACTACATGACGGTCCACGCGGGTGTCCGCCTGGCGTACGTGCCGCTGACGGCCAACCGCAAGACCGGCATCGTCTCGCGCGGCGGCTCGATCATGGCCGCCTGGTGCCTCGCGCACCACAAGGAGTCGTTCCTGTACGAGAACTTCGAGGAGCTCTGCGAGATCCTCGCCGCGTACGACGTCACGTACTCCCTCGGCGACGGCCTGCGGCCGGGCTCGATCGCGGACGCCAACGACGAGGCGCAGTTCGCGGAACTGCGGACTCTCGGGGAACTCAACCGGATCGCGAAGCGTTTCAACGTGCAGACCATGATCGAAGGCCCGGGCCACGTCCCGATGCACAAGATCAAGGAGAACATCGACCTTCAGCAGGAGATCTGCGATGAAGCTCCGTTCTATACGCTCGGCCCGCTGACCACGGACGTCGCGCCGGCGTACGACCACATCACCTCCGGCATCGGTGCCGCGATGATCGCCTGGTGGGGCACGGCGATGCTGTGTTACGTCACGCCCAAGGAGCACCTGGGCCTGCCGAACCGTGACGACGTCAAGACCGGCGTCATCACCTACAAGATCGCCGCCCACGCAGCGGATCTCGCCAAGGGACATCCGGGTGCCCAGGAGTGGGACGACGCGCTGTCCGACGCCCGTTTCGAGTTCCGGTGGGAGGACCAGTTCAACCTCGCCCTCGACCCGGACACGGCACGGGAGTTCCACGACGAGACCCTGCCGGCGGAGCCCGCGAAGACGGCTCACTTCTGCTCGATGTGCGGTCCCAAGTTCTGCAGCATGAAGATCTCGCAGGACATCCGCCGTGAACACGGCGGCACCCAGGCCGAGATCGAGGACGGCATGGCCCAGAAGTCGAAGGAGTTCGCGGCGAGCGGGAACCGCGTGTACCTGCCCATCGCGGACTGATCCGTCCGCACACAGGCCGAGGGCCGGGGACCGGTGGTCCCTGGTCCCCTGGCCCGCGGGGGTGAACCGGCCTGCGGCACCGACCCGATGGCTACTCCGGCTGGTGTTCCGGTCCTCCGAAGTCCGGGCTGGTGTAGTCCGGGCTGCTGAAGCTCGGCCGCGAGCCGCGGCCGCCGTCCTCCGGGCTGGTGAAACCCGGGCGGTCGTAGCCGAGGTGCGGGATGCGGCTGACCGGCGTGGACGGGGATGTGTGGTGCAGCGCGGCGGCCGAGCTCGGGTCGACGAGGGCCTCCCGGAGGAAGGGCAGGATGCCGCGTTCCAGCAGGGCCTCGCGCCAGGCCTCCCTGGCCCGCTCCACCTCCCCTTGCAGTTCGCCGTGCGGGTCGCTCTCGGCCGTCGGCTTGTTGCGCAGGGCGGTGATCAACAGTCCCACCGCGGCGACGAGGATCGCGACCGCGGTCACGGCACCGAACACCCAGCCCGTGGTGAGCATGGTCCGGGCGAACGCCTGCTCGGGGTTGAGCATCTGGAGGATGTAGCCGACGAGCAGGAAGATGGCCGCGGCGGTTCCGGCCAGGACGGGGGCGAGGACGGCGACGACGGCGACGGCGCCCGCGCCGGTGGTCTCGGCCATGGTGGCGGCGAGGCCCGCCGCGCCCGTGTCCGGCTCGGAGGAGCCGGATGCGCGCACGGCCGGTTGGTGGGACGGCGCCGGCTGGCGCGTTTCCTCACGGACCTTGACGTAGTGCTGGTACTCGGTCGACGCGGCCGCCGTGATGAGCGCGGTGGCGTTCAGCGCCATGGTGCGCAGTTGCTCGGGGTTGAGCCGCTGTCCGACAGCGGCCAGTTCCGGACGGTGTGGTGCGGAGCGCAGCGCCTCATCGAGGATCCGCTCGTATTCCTGGCGGTCCTCGCTCAGCAGGTGCTGCGGAACGCTGTTCATGTGCATCCCCCGATGCTCCGTAGGGCTTGGGGCTCGGCATGCTGACGAGCCGTCGGGCAGAAACGGAGGGGAGCCTGCTACGGATAAGCCGATGGTAGAGCCGTGAAGGTGGGCGGTGACAGGGGGTTTACCGAAATTGGCCCTTCACCGGTCCGGTCCTGTGACGGCAAACGCCTGCCCGGTGAACGTTCACGTACCGAGCGGCAGTTGCTGGACCAGCAGCTTTCCGGCCATGGTCACGCCGCCGTCCATGGCGATGGCGAGTCCGTCGGCGTAGACGTGTGGTCCCTCGACCACGGGATCGGAGTTGTCCTCGTCTTCCTCGGAGCCGACCTCACCCAGCAGATAGGGAATCGGGCTGTGGCCGTGAACGATGCGGGTGCCCCCGTACGTATCGAGCAGGGAGCGCACGGCGTCCGCTCCGCCCTCGTCGCGGAAGGAGAACCGCTTGGTGAACTTGCGGAACAGGTCCCAGACCTCGTCCGCGTCGTTGCGCGTGAGCGTCTCGCGGACGGTGTCGTTGACCTCCTCGATGGAACGTCCGTAGTCGAGGTAGGCGGTGGTGTCGGAGTGGACGAGCAGGTGGCCGTCGACCTCCTCGACGGCGTCCAGACGGGCCATCCACTGCAGGTGGTGGTCCTGGAGGCGGTCCATGTCCGTCTTCTGGCCGCCGTTGAGCAGCCAGGCCGCCTGGAAAGTGGCGGTGCCCGCACCGGAGTTGACGGGGGTGTCGCCGAACCGCTTGGCGCCGAGCAGCAGCAGCTCGTGGTTGCCCATGAGCGCCTTGCAATAGCCGCCCGCCGCGGCGGCCTCGGCGGACAGCCGCATCACCAGGTCGATGACGCCGATGCCGTCGGGGCCGCGGTCGGTGAAGTCGCCGAGGAACCACAGCCGGGCGGTCCCCGCGCACCAGCTGCCGGCGGCGTCGAGGAGGCCCTTCTCCTGGAGGGCGGCCACCAGCTCGTCGAGGTAGCCGTGCACGTCGCCCACGACGTACAGCGGGCCCTGCCCGGTGTCGGCCTGCGGCGCTGCGGCGGCCTCGGGGTCGACGGTCACCTGGACGGTGTCGCCCCGGTTGATCACGGGCAGATCGCGCTCGGTCGGCGTGTACCCCTCGGGGTAGGGCTCCCCGGGCGGCGGGGCCACCTCGCCGGGGTGGGCGCTGTGGAGGTACGGACCGGCCTCGTGGACGTACGCGGGCACTCGGAAGTCGCGCAACGTCGCCGTCCGCTCCACCTCGGGTCCCTGACCGGCCCCCTGAGTCATCGACCCCTCCACCATCGCGCCGCATTTGCACCGCATCGGACTGCCTGGTCGTAGCGGCCCGTCGGTGTCGTGGGCCCATCATAGGAATGCGGATCGCGCCATGTGATGACCCAGGGGTGGTGAATCAGAGCAAGAGTCCAGTTCACCGCGGCTTTCGCCCCGATTGGGCCGGGCTTCGACCACCGTGGGACCGTCCTCGCTTTCCTTCTCTTCGCGAGAACGATCCCTTCTCTCCGGGGGACCGGCCCTGTTTCTCCCCAGGAGTGCGAACTTCCCTTTGCCCGGGTGTACCGGTCTACGTCTCCTCGGGTGACCGGGGCGGGCTGACCGTCGTGCGCGGCGGGCGCCGCTGGGACGACGTGCGCACGATCAGCTCCGTCGGTATCACCTGCTTCACCGGACGGTCCGATTCCGCTCCCTCGATGGCGTCGATGAGGAGCTGCACGACCGCTGTGCCGATGCGGCGCGGTTTCAGGGAGAGCGTGGTGATGGGCGGCTCGGTGTTGGCGTACACGGTCGACTCGCTGCAACAGACCAGCAGCAGGTCGTCCGGTACGCGCAGGCCGTAGCGGCGGGCGGCGGCGAGCAGGTCGGTGCCGTTCGGGTCGAAAAGCCCGTAGACCGCGTCGGGCCGGTCGGGGCGGGCCAGGAGCCGGTCGGCGGCGACCGCGCCCGCGCACGGATCGTGCGCCGGGTAGGACTCGTACACCGGCTCCTGGCCGACGCGCTCGCACCAGCGCAGGTAGGCGGTGGTCGACAGGTGGGTGTACGTGTCGGTCGTCGTGCCGGTCAGCAGGCCGATGCGGCGGGCGCCGGCGTCGGCGAGGTGGTCGAGGATGCCGAGGACGGCGGCCTCGTGGTCGTTGTCGACCCAGGCCGTGACCGGCAGTGAGCCGGCCGGGCGGCCGTCGGAGACGACCGGCAGACCCTGCCGGACGAGTTCGCCGACCACCGGATCCTGGTCGGAGGGGTCGATGACGACCGTGCCGTCCAGGGCGACGTTCGACCACACGTCGTGGCGGGAGGTCGCGGGCAGGATCACGAGGGCGTAGCCGCGGGCGAGCGCGGCGGAGGTGGCGGCCCGCGCCATCTCGGCGAAGTAGGCGAACTCGGTGAAGGTGAAAGGCTCATCCCCGTACGTCGTCACCGTCAGGCCGATGAGGCCCGACTTGCCGGTACGGAGGGTCCGGGCGGCGGCCGAGGGGCGGTAGCCCAGCCGGTCGGCGACCTCTCGGACATGGCGGCGGGTGGCGTCCGGGAGCCGGCCCTTGCCGTTGAGGGCGTCGGAGACGGTCGTGATGGACACTCCGGCGGCGGCGGCCACGTCTCTGATACCCGCCCGGCCCGGCCGACTGCCTCGACGTGAGGTTTCCGCGCGGCTCACCTGGTGCTTCCCTGCTGCTGTCATGGCGAGCCGATAGTAGGGCTCATGCGGTGGGGTAGTGCGGACGCATATGCACGCGTTGACAGGCACGTTTCTGCATGATCATTTAACCTCAATTGCTTTGGAAACCAAGGGCGTTGGGCGCTTCCATGCCAGGAGGTGTCTTGTCGGCACGCATGGGCCTGCCAACTGGCCGATGTTGCGAAGAGGTCTCAACTCACCTGCACGGGGGATGCGCGCCACGGCGCGCACCACCGGCGCGTAGATATATGTGCGGCGCGCCCCTGGATTCGTACGCCTTCGTACAGTGATGCCCCTGATGCCGGTGGGACGCACGGGCCCTGCGTTCGTCGCTCCGTCGTGGCTATACGCAGCGGCGCCGAATCCTCATAAGGTGAGGAGTATTGGATGTCGGCGGCGGTCATGGGCCGCCGGTCTTCGCGAGGAGGACTGCGGTGAGCGAGACGAGCCCCAAGCTGCGCGCCGAGATGGAGGGGATCCCCACCTACAAGCCGGGCAAGCCGGCCGCGGCGGGTGGCCCGGTGGCCTACAAGCTGTCCTCCAACGAGAACCCCTACCCGCCGCTGCCGGGCGTGCTGGAGACGGTGACGGCAGCGGTCTGCCACTTCAACCGCTACCCGGACATGGCCTGTAGCGGACTGATGAACGAGCTGTCCGAGCGGTTCGGCGTGCCCCTCTCCCACCTGGCCACCGGCACCGGGTCGGTCGGTGTGGCCCAGCAGCTGATCCAGGCCACGTCCGGCCCCGGCGACGAGGTCATCTACGCCTGGCGGTCCTTCGAGGCGTACCCGATCATCACGCAGATCAGCGGCGCTACGTCGGTGCAGGTGCCGCTCACGTCCGGTGATGTGCACGACCTCGACGCGATGGCCGACGCGATCACCGACCGGACCCGGCTGATCTTCGTCTGCAACCCCAACAACCCGACGGGCACGGTTGTGCGGCGGGCGGAGCTGGAGCGCTTCCTCGACCGGGTGCCCGGTGATGTGCTGGTGGTGCTCGACGAGGCCTACCGCGAGTTCATCCGGGATCCCGAGGTGCCGGACGGTGTCGGGCTCTACCGTGACCGGCCCAACGTCTGCGTCCTGCGGACCTTCTCCAAGGCGTACGGCCTCGCCGGCCTGCGCGTCGGGTTCGCCATCGCCCACGAGCCGGTGGCCGCGGCGCTGCGCAAGACGGCGGTGCCGTTCGGGGTGAGCCAGCTCGCGCAGGAAGCGGCGATCGCCTCGCTGCGTGCGGAGGACGAACTGCTCGGCCGGGTCGGCTCGCTGGTGTGTGAGCGCACGCGCGTGGTCGACGGTCTGCGCGCCCAGGGCTGGACGGTGCCCGAGACCCAGGCCAACTTCGTGTGGCTGCGGCTGGGGGAGCGCACGGTCCCGTTCGCGGAAGCGTGCGAGCAGGCGGGCGTGGTGATCCGGCCGTTCCCGGGTGAGGGTGTGCGGGTCACGGTCGGGGAGACCGAGGCGAACGACATCTTCCTGAAGGTGGCGGAAGGGTTTCGCAAGGAGCTGTAGGGCTCCGCGAGCCGGTTCAGGCGTCCAGGAGCTCCACGCGCACGGGGTCGCCGTCCCGCACGGTTGCGAGCAGACCGGGGTCGCCGTCGAGGCGTCCCAGGACATTGCACGGGCTTACGAGGCGGCACTCGTCGCTCCGTGAGATCGGTGTGGGCCCATAGGGGAGGGCGAGAGCGTCACCGTCGGTCCAGAAGGCGACGGTGCCGGGCTCGATGACCTCCCTGGCGTCTGTTTCACGTGAAACCGACTCTCCTGTGAGAGATGTCGGTGCCTGCATGCCGTCGATTCAACAATATGTTGAAGTCCGAGCCAAGGGGCGGAGTGTGACGGGGGAGACAGGGGACCCCCTCCAGGGCTCGAAAGTCCGTGCTGCATAATGGCTTGTGAATGTGAACGCTTTCACAAGCGTATGTAAGGAGCGGCGACGTGGACCTCGCTTTGGCGCCGGAGACCCTGGCGCGATGGCAGTTCGGCATCACCACCGTCTACCACTTTCTGTTCGTCCCCCTGACGATCTCGCTGGCCGCTCTCACGGCCGGACTGCAGACCGCCTGGGTGCGGACGGAGAAGGAGAAGTACCTCCGGGCGACGAAGTTCTGGGGCAAGCTCTTCCTGATCAACATCGCGATGGGTGTGGTCACCGGCATCGTGCAGGAGTTCCAGTTCGGCATGAACTGGTCCGACTACTCACGCTTTGTCGGTGACGTCTTCGGTGCGCCGCTCGCCTTCGAGGCCCTGATCGCCTTCTTCTTCGAGTCCACCTTCATCGGCCTGTGGATCTTCGGCTGGGACAAGCTGCCGAAGAAGATCCACCTGGCCTGCATATGGATGGTCTCCATCGGCACGCTGCTGTCCGCCTACTTCATCCTTGCCGCGAACTCGTGGATGCAGCACCCGGTCGGTTACCGGATCAACGAGGCGAAGGGCCGGGCCGAGCTCACCGACTTCTGGCTGGTGCTGACCCAGAACACCACGCTCAACCAGGTCTTCCACAGCTTCTCCGCGGCGTTCCTGACGGGCGGCGCCTTCATGGTGGGGATCGCCGCCTTCCACCTGTTGCGCAAGAAGCACATCCCGGTGATGCGGACCTCCCTCCGGCTCGGCCTGGTCACCGTCGCCGTCGGCGGCCTGCTCACCGCGGTCAGCGGGGACACCCTGGGCAAGGTCATGTACGAGCAGCAGCCGATGAAGATGGCCGCTGCCGAAGCGCTGTGGGACGGCGAGAAGCCGGCGCCCTTCTCGGTGTTCGCGTACGGGGACGTCGACAAGGGCCACAACAAGGTCGCCCTGGAGATACCCGGCCTGCTCTCCTTCCTGGCCCACAGCGACTTCGAGTCGTACGTACCGGGCATCAACGACACCAACAAGGCCCTCCAGGAGAAGTTCGGCCCCGGTGACTACAAGCCCATCGTCCCGGTCGCCTACTGGGGCTTCCGCTGGATGATCGGCTTCGGCATGGCGTCGTTGGCGATCGGCCTGCTGGGGCTGTGGCTCACCCGGAAGAAGTTCCTGCTGCCGGCGGCCTGGCGGACCGGGGACGACGAGGTACCGCATCTGGTCCTGTTCCGGAGCCCGCTCCGGCCGCGACTCACCCGCCTGTACTGGCTGGTGGCGGTCTGGACGATGGCCTTCCCGCTGATCGCCAACTCCTGGGGCTGGATCTTCACCGAGATGGGCCGCCAGCCGTGGGTCGTCTACGGCCTCTTCCAGACGCGGGACGCGGTCTCCCCCGGTGTCTCCCAGGCCGAGGTCATCACCTCGTTGATCGTCTTCACCACGCTGTACGCCATCCTCGCCGTCATCGAGGTCAAGCTGCTGGTCAAGTACGTCAAGGCGGGCCCGCCAGAGCTCACCGAGGCCGATCTCAACCCGCCCACGAAGATCGGCGGCGACTCCCGTGACGCCGACAAGCCGATGGCCTTCTCGTACTAGGCCGAGGGAGCTGCACAGTCATGGAACTGCACGACGTCTGGTTCGTCCTGATCGCCGTCCTGTGGACCGGCTACTTCTTCCTGGAGGGCTTCGACTTCGGAGTCGGCGTGCTCACGAAGCTGCTCGCCCGCAACCGGCCCGAGAAGCGGGTGCTGATCAACACCATCGGCCCTGTCTGGGACGGCAACGAGGTGTGGCTGCTCTCGGCGGGCGGCGCGACCTTCGCCGCCTTCCCCGAGTGGTACGCCACGCTCTTCTCCGGCTTCTACCTGCCGCTGCTGCTCATCCTGGTCTGCCTCATCGTCCGGGGTGTGGCCTTCGAGTACCGCGCCAAGCGGCCCGAGGAGAACTGGCAGCGCAACTGGGAGACGGCGATCTTCTGGACCTCGCTGATCCCCGCGTTCCTGTGGGGTGTGGCCTTCGGCAACATCGTGCACGGGGTGAAGATCGACCAGGACTTCAACTACGCCGGCGGCGTCCTGGACCTGCTCAACCCGTACGCGCTCCTGGGTGGTCTCGTCACGCTGGCACTGTTCACCTTCCACGGAACGGTGTTCGTCGGGCTCAAGACCGTCGGGGAAATCCGGGAGCGGGCGCGGAAGCTGGCCCTGCGCGTCGGCCTGGTGACCGCCCTGCTGGCCCTCGCCTTCCTCCTGTGGACGCAGTCCGACCGAGGGGACGGGGCGTCGTTCGTCGCGCTGGCCGCGGCCGTGGCGTCGCTCGTCGTGGCGCTGGTCGCGGCGCGGGCGAGGCGTGAGGGCTGGGCGTTCGCCCTGTCGGGGCTCACCATCGTGGCCACGGTGGCGATGCTCTTCCTGACGCTGTTCCCGAACGTCATGCCGTCGACGCTGAACCCGGACTGGAGCCTGACGGTCACCAACGCCTCGTCCAGCCCGTACACACTGAAGATCATGACCTGGTGCGCGGCGATCGCCACTCCGGTCGTGATGGTCTACCAGGGCTGGACGTACTGGGTGTTCCGCAAGCGCATCGGTACGCAGCACATCGCCGAGACCGTGCACTGAGGTGTGTTTCACGTGAAACCAATCGATCCGCGTCTGCTCCGGTACGCCCGTGCCACCCGGGTCTTCCTGGTGGCGGTCATCGCCCTGGGGGCGATCGGGGCGGGACTGGTCATCGCCCAGGCGATGCTCATCGCCGAAGTGGTGGTCGGCGCGTTCCAGCACCGCATGGCGGTGTCCGAACTCGGCACTCCCCTGCTGCTGTTGGCCGCCGTCGCGGTCGGCCGGTCGCTGGTCGGCTGGCTCACCGAGCTCGCCGCGCACCGGGCGAGCGCGGCGGTGAAGTCCGAGCTGCGGGGACGGTTGCTGGAGCGGGCCGCTCAGCTGGGGCCGGGCTGGCTGAGCGGGCAGCGGACCGGTTCGCTGGTCGCTCTGGCCACCCGGGGTGTCGACGCCCTCGACGACTACTTCTCGCGGTATCTGCCGCAGTTGGGTCTCGCGGTGGTCGTGCCGGTGGCGGTGCTGGCGCGGATCGTCACCGAAGACTGGGTCTCCGCGGCCATCATCGTGGGCACCCTGCCGCTCATCCCGGTCTTCATGGTGCTGATCGGCTGGGCCACCCAGTCGAGGATGGACCGCCAGTGGCAGTTGCTGTCGCGGTTGTCCGGGCACTTCCTGGACGTCGTCGCGGGGCTGCCGACGCTGAAGGTCTTCGGGCGGGCCAAGGCGCAGGCCGAGTCGATCCGGCGGATCACCGGCGAGTACCGGCAGGCGACCATGCGGACGCTGCGGATCGCCTTCATCTCCTCCTTCGCGCTGGAGCTGCTCGCGACGATCTCGGTGGCTCTGGTCGCCGTAACGATCGGCATGCGGCTGGTGCACGGCGAGATGGACCTGTACATCGGCCTCGTCATCCTGATCCTGGCGCCGGAGGCGTATCTGCCGTTGCGGCAGGTCGGGGCGCAGTACCACGCGGCGGCGGAGGGTCTCGCCGCGGCGGAGGAGATCTTCGAGGTCCTGGAGACGCCGGTTCCGGCGTCCGGTTCCGGGGCCGTGCCAACGGGTGGGCTGGCTTTCGAGGGAGTGACCGTCCGCTACCCGGGGCGGTCGGCGGACGCAGTGTCGGACCTGTCCTTCACCGTCGAGCCCGGGGAGACGGTCGCGCTGGTCGGGCCGAGCGGTGCCGGCAAGTCGACGCTGCTGCACGTCCTGCTCGGGTTCGTGCCACCGGCCGAGGGGCGGGTGCGGGTCGGGGGAGTCGACCTCGCCGACGTGGATCCGGAGCAGTGGCGGTCGCGGATCGCGTGGGTGCCGCAGCGGCCGCATCTGTACGCCGGGACGATCGCCGAGAACGTACGGCTGGCGCGGCCCGAAGCCGACGACGACGCCGTACGGCGGGCGCTGCGGGACGCCGGGGCGCTGGAGTTCGTGGACGCGCTGCCCGAGGGTGTGGACACGGCGCTCGGCGAGGACGGGGCCGGGCTGTCCGCCGGGCAGCGGCAGCGGCTCGCGCTGGCCCGGGCGTTCCTCGCGGACCGGCCCGTGCTGCTGCTCGACGAGCCGACGGCCGCGCTGGACGGGGCCACCGAGGCCGAGGTCGTGACGGCGGTACGGCGGTTGGCGGCCGGGCGGACGGTGCTGCTGGTGGTGCACCGGCCGGCCCTGCTGGGCGTGGCCGACCGGGTGGTGCGGCTGGCGGAGCCCGGGACCGCCCCGGTGCCTGGCGCGCCGTCCCCGGTGCCTGGCGCGTCCTCCGCGGTCTCTGTCGGGTCCTCCCCTGTTCCTGTCACGTCCTCCGAGGTCCGGAACCCCGGCACGGCTTCCGCCGAGGTCGAGTTGCCCGCCTCGGCCTCTTCGGCCGAGCCGGGTGGCAGGCCCGCTTCGGGCGGGGTCCTCGCGCGCGTTCGCGCCATGTCCGGTGCCCGGCGCGGGCGGCTGGGACTCGCGCTGCTGCTCGGCAGTCTCGCGCTCGGGAGTGCCGTAGGGCTCATGGCCACCTCCGGGTGGCTGATCTCGCGGGCCTCGCAGCAGCCGCCCGTGCTGTACCTGATGGTGGCCGTGACGGCGACGCGGGCCTTCGGGATCGGGCGGGCCGTGTTCCGGTACGCCGAGCGGCTGGTCTCGCACGACGCCGTGCTGCGGATGCTGGCGGACACCAGGGTCGCGGTGTTCCGCAGGCTGGAGCGGCTGGCGCCCGCCGGGCTGCGCCGGACCCGCCGGGGCGATCTGCTGTCCCGGCTGGTCGCGGACGTGGACGCGTTGCAGGACTACTGGCTGCGGTGGCTGCTGCCGGCCGGGGCGGCCGTGGTCGTGTCGGCCGTGTCCGTCGGGTTCACGGCGTGGCTGCTGCCCGAGGCCGGGGCCGTGCTCGCGGCCGGGCTGCTGGCGGCGGGAGCGGGCGTGCCACTCGCCACGGGCGCTGTCGCGCGGCGGGCCGAGCACCGGCTGGCGCCCGCCCGCGGAGTGCTCGCGACGCGGGTGGCCGATCTGCTCACCGGAACCGCGGAACTGACCGTCGCGGGTGCCCTCCCCGCGCGGACCGCCCAGGCGCGCGAGGCCGACGGGGTGCTCACCCGGATCGCCTCGCGCGCCGCCACCGCCACGGCACTCGGCGACGGGCTCACCGCGCTGATCTCCGGCCTCACCGTCACGGCCGCCGCCCTCGTCGGCGCGCAGGCGGTCGCGGCCGGGCGGCTGGACGGCGTGACCATGGCCGTCGTCGTCCTCACCCCGCTGGCCGCCTTCGAGGCCGTGCTCGGGCTGCCGCTCGCCGTGCAGTACCGGCAGCGCGTACGTCGGAGCGCCGAGCGGGTGTACGAGGTGCTGGACGCCCCGGAGCCCGTGGCGGAGCCCGAGCAGCCCCGGCAGGCGCCCGCGTCGCCGTTCCCGGTCGCCGTCCAGGGGCTGGCGGCGCGGCACGCGGGGCAGGACCGAGACGCGCTCGCCGGGCTGGATCTGACCCTCGAAGAGGGCCGCCGGGTCGCCGTGGTCGGACCCTCCGGTTCCGGCAAGACGACGCTGGCGCAGGTGCTGCTGCGCTTCCTCGACGCGGACGCGGGTTCCTACACGCTGGCGGGTGTGGACGCGTACGCGCTGCACGGCGACGACGTACGACAGCTCGTCGGGCTGTGCGCGCAGGACGCGCACCTCTTCGACAGCTCGCTGCGCGAGAACCTCCTGCTCGCCAAGAAGGACGCCACCGAGGACGAACTGCGTGCCGCGCTCGGCCGGGCCCGGCTGCTGGACTGGGCCGCAGGCCTGCCCGATGGGCTCGACACTCTGGTCGGCGAGCACGGGGCGCGGCTGTCGGGAGGGCAGCGACAGCGGCTCGCGCTGGCCCGGGCGCTGCTCGCCGACTTCCCCGTCCTGGTGCTCGACGAGCCCGCCGAACACCTGGACCTGCCGACGGCGGACGCGCTCACCGCCGACCTGCTCGCCGCCACCGAGGGCCGCACGACGCTGCTCATCACGCACCGGCTGGCGGGTCTGGAGGCGGTCGACGAGGTGATCGTGCTGGACCAGGGGCGTGTCGTGCAGCGCGGGACGTACGCGGAGCTGGTGGCCGTGGACGGGCCGCTGCGGGAGATGGCGGAGCGGGAGGCGGCGTCGGAGTCGTTGGTGACCGTGCCTTAGCGGAGCCACGACAGGCGCCGCACTGAGCCGTTCGGGGCAACCGGTCCCCCAGCCGTACGACATGAACAGGGTCGGGTCGGCCGGTCTGGGCGACGATCACTGACATGCGCTCATATCGCCGCCACCGGCTGCTCGTTCCGGTTCTCTTGTGCGCCCTGGCGGTCCTCGCGGCCCGGCCGACGGCGGCGCTCAAGGAACCCGGGAGCGGCACCGGCGGGGAGACGGGCCTCAGCGCCGAGGTGGCGCGGCTGTACGAGGAGGCCGCGGTGGCGACACAGCAGTACGAGGCCGGGCGCGCGGAGGCCGAGGAGCAACGGGCCAGGGCCCAGCGGGCCGAGGAACTCCTGGACGGCCAGCGGCGGCACATCGCGGCCCTGCACGAGGACCTGGGCAGGATCGCCCGCGCCCAGTACCGCTCCAGCGGTGGCCTGCCGGTGGCCGCGCAGATGATCCTCGCCGACGGTCCCGATGACCTGATGAGAGGTCAGCACGCCTTCTCGCAGACCAATCTCGCCGTGAACAACGCGATCTCCAAGAGCCGCCGGGCCGAGGCACGGCTCGCCGCGGACGAGGCCAAGGCCGCTGCCCACTGGCAGGCGCTGGAGAAGCGGAACGCGCAACTCGCCGGCCTCAAAGCCGATATCGAGCAGAAGCTGGAAACGGCACGCTCGCGGCTCCAAGGGCAGGCGGACGCCTCGGTCGCGGCCGGGGCGTGCCGTGGGGCCGTGCGGCTCGACCAGCCGGAGACGGCCTTGACGAGCGCGTGGGTCGCGCCCGTGGAGACGTACGAGTTGTCCGCGTCCTACGGCAGCGGCGGTGCGCGGTGGTCCAGCAGGCACACCGGGCAGGACTTCGCGGTGCCGATCGGCACGCCGGTGCGGGCCGTGGGCGAGGGCCGGGTGGAGAAGGTGTCCTGCGGAGGGCCCTTCGGCATCGAGATCGTGCTCAGGCACGCGGGCGGCTACTACACGCAGTACGCACATCTCGCGTCCGTCGCGGTCGACCAGGGGCAGCACGTCCGCCCCGGCCAGTGGATCGGCCAGTCGGGCAGCACGGGCAACTCCACCGGACCGCACCTGCACTTCGAGGCAAGGGTCACGCCGGAGATGGGCTCGTCCGTCAACCCGGTGTCATGGCTGGGGGCAAGGGGAGTGTCGCTCTGACCTCGGAGAGAGCCGCACACAGCCACACCGCAGCCGGCACAGCCACTGCCACAGCTGAGCCGCAGGCGTACCCGCCGCGACGGCTACGGCAGTTCCGTGAGCAGCCGCTCGATCACGACGGCCACCCCGTCCTCGTTGTTCGCGACCGTCCGTCCCGAGGCCGCGGCGACCACGTCCGGGTGGGCGTTGCCCATCGCGTACGACCGGCCAGCCCAGGTCAGCATCTCGACGTCGTTCGGCATGTCACCGAAGGCGACGACCTGCTCGTGCGAAATGCCGCGCTCGGCGCAGCACAGGGCGAGCGTGCTGGCCTTCGACACACCGGGACCGCTGATCTCCAGCAGTGCGCTGGGGCTGGATCGGGTCACGTTGGCGCGGTCGCCGATGGCGAGCCGGGCCAGGGTCAGGAAGGCGTCGGGATCCATCTCGGGGTGGTAGGCCAGGATCTTCAGCACCGGCTCCCCGGCCGCGCGGTGGTCCGGCGACAGCAGTTCCTCCGCCGGGGCGAGGCTGTCGGGGGTCTCCATGTGCAGCTTCGGATAGGCCGGCTCCTGGTAGAAGCCGTACGTCTGCTCCACCGCGTACACCGTGCCCGGAGCCGCGTCACGCAGCAGGCGTACGGCGTCCAGCGCGTTCGCCCGCTCCAGCTCCCGTACCTTCACGAACCGGTGGGAGCCGGGGCCGCCGTGCAGGTCGACCACGGCGGCGCCGTTGCCGCAGATCGCCAGGCCGTGGCCGTGCACGTGGTCGCTGACGACGTCCATCCAGCGGGCCGGGCGGCCCGTGACGAAGAAGACCTCGATCCCCGCCTCTTCGGCGGCGGCCAGCGCGGCCACCGTGCGCGGGGACACCGACTTGTCGTCGCGCAGCAGGGTGCCGTCGAGGTCGGTGGCGATCAGCCGCGGAGGGAGGATACCGGCCGCGGTCTCGGGCTGTCGGGTCGCTGAGGTCACCCGGCCATTGTCCCGCATATGCCTGCACGGGAGTGCGGGAGTCCGCACAGGTGAGTGGATACCACTCCCACCAGGGCTTCCCGGGGGTCCTCAGCGCAACTGCGAGGGCGCCTCCATGGCGATCTGCTCGAACGCCTTCTCCGGTGTCGCGAAGGGCGAGTCGGGGATGGGCCAGTGGATCACGATCTCCGTGAAGCCCAGTTCCATGTGCCGGCCGGCGAAGTCGACGAAGGCGTCCAGGGACTGGAGCGGACCGCCACGGTCCGGCGTGAATCCGGTGAGCAGGACCCTGTCGAGGTCGGTCATGTCCCGGCCGATCTCGGCGCAGATGTCGGCAAGCTTCTCCGCCTGCCCGCGAATGGCCTGAATCGACTGTTCAGGAGTGCCGTTCTCGTACAGCTTGGGGTCGCCGGTGGTCACCCACGCCTGCCCGTACCGGGCGGCGAGCCGCATCCCGCGCGGGCCGGTCGCGGCCACCGCGAACGGCAGCCTGGGGCGCTGCACACAGCCGGGGATGTTCCGTGCCTCGTGGGCCGAGTAGAAGTCGCCCTCGTACGACACCGCGTCCTCGCTGAGCAGCCGGTCGAGCAGCGGGACGAACTCCGCGAAGCGATCGGCGCGCTCGCGCGGGGTCCACGGCTCCTGGCCGAGCGCGGTGGCGTCGAAGCCCGAGCCGCCCGCCCCTATGCCGAGAGTGACCCGACCGCCGGAGATGTCGTCGAGGGAGATCAGCTCTTTGGCGAGGGTCACCGGGTGCCGGAAGTTCGGCGAGGTCACCAATGTGCCCAGCCGCAGCCGCTCGGTGACGGTCGCGGCGGCGGTGAGGGTCGGTACGGCGCCGAACCAGGGGCCGTCCCGGAAACTGCGCCAGGACAGGTGGTCGTAGGTGTAGGCGGTGTGGAAGCCGAGCTGCTCGGCACGGGTCCATGCCGTACGGCCGCCTTCCTGCCAGCGGCGGTAGGGGAGGATCACGGTGCTCAGACGCAGACTCATGGCATCGAGCCTAAGGGAGCGCTGTGGGTGACCCGTGTTTCACGTGAAACAGTCACCGGGCACGGTCGTCCCGCACAGCACGTCAGCGAGGCCCGGGAAGGCGCAGATACCGTGCCGGTACAGCCTGGGTCAGCCACACGCCGTTCGCGCTCACATGGAAGACATGGCCGTCGCGGTGCATGGCGGCGGCATCCACGGTCAGCACGACAGCCCGGCCACGGCGGGCGCCGACGCGCGTCGCCGTCTCCCGGTCGGATGAGAGATGCACGGCGTGTCGGTTCATCGGCCTGAGTCCCTCGTCCCGGATCGCGTCCAGGTTGCGGGGGACGGTGCCGTGGTAGAGATACGCGGGCGGGGTCGCCCTCGGCAGCCCGAGGTCGACCTCGACACTGTGGCCCTGGCTGGCGCGGATCCGGGTGCCCTCGACGGCGAAACGCCGTTTGTCGTTGGTGGCGACGACGTGGTCCAGTTCGGCGCGGGTGAAGGAGAAGCCCTGTGCGGCGGCTGCGGCGATCAGCGTGTCGATCTCGACCCAGCCGGCTTCGTCCAGTGTCAGCCCGATCGCCTCCGGCTGGTGGCGCAGATGCTTCGAGAGGTACTTCGACACCTTCACGGTGCGTCTTTCGTCCATTCCCTCAGGGTGCGGGAGAGACCTGAATCACGCGATCGAGTTTCCCCGTGGAGGTTTGATCCACAGCCAAGTGGTGTTATCCACAGCGGAATTGGCGATTCTGTGGACAACTGGCCTTCATAACAAGCTCCTTGGGGTCACATCGGCGGCTTCACGCGCGCGATCCCCCGCAGTACCCCCGGCGCGAACCGCGACAGCCAGCGCGCACCCCGCGCCTCCGGCGTGACCGGGACCACCGCTTCATTGCGTACCACCGCCCGCACGATCGCGGCGGCGACCTTCTCCGGTGGGTAGTTCCGCAGCCCGTACAGACGGGCGGCACGCTGCTGGAGCCGCTTCTCCTCGTCGGCCTCGACCCCGGCGAAGTGCGCCGTGGACGTGATGGCGGTGTTGACGAAGCCCGGGCAGACCGCAGTGACACCGATCCCCTGCCCGGCGAGTTCCGCGCGCAGGCACTCGCTGAGCATCAGCACGGCCGCCTTGGAGGTGCTGTAGGCGGGCAGTGCCCGGGACGGCTGGTACGCCGCCGCCGACGCCACGTTCACGATGTGGCCGCCCTGCCCGCGCTCGGCCATCCGCCGGCCGAAGAGCCGGCAGCCGTGGATCACACCCCACAGGTTGACGTCGAGGACCTTCTTCCAGTCCTCCGGCGTGGTGTCGAAGAAGGAACCGGACAGTCCGATCCCGGCGTTGTTCACCAGGACGTCCACCACCCCGTACTCGGTGGTGACCCTCTCGGCGAATGTCTCCATGGCCTGCTCGTCGGAGACGTCGACCGTCTCCGCCCAGGCCTCGGGAGCGCCCGCCAGACGGGACGACTCGGCGGTGCGGGCCGCCGCCTCCGCGTTCCGGTCGACGGCCACCACGCGCGCGCCGGCCTCGGCGAACGCCAGCGCCGTCGCACGGCCGATGCCGCTGCCCGCCCCGGTGACCAGCACGAGCTGACCGCCGAACCGCTCGGCGTGCCTGCCGCTCGCCACCACCGGGGACCGGCCGCTCTCGACGGACGTCACGAACTCCTCGATCCACGAAGCCAGCTGATCCGGACGGGTCCGTGGGATCCAGTGCCCCGCCTGAACGGTCCTGCGGGTCAGCTGCGGAACCCACTGCTCCAGCCCGTCGTGGAGCTTCTCCGACAGAAACCGGTCCTCCAGGGGCGTGACGATCTGCACGGGCGCGTGGGCGTACGCGTCCGTGCGCGGCCTGCGCAGCCGGGACCGCACGTTGTCCCGGTACAGCCAGGCCCCGTGTGCCGCGTCCGACGGCAGGGACGAGGTCGGGTAGTCGCCCTGGGGCACCTTCTCGACACGCTCCAGCACCCGGGGCCAGCGCTTGCCGAGCGGGCCGCGCCAGGCCAGCTCGGGCAGCACGGGCGTCTGCAGCAGATACACGTACCAGGACCTGGCGCCCTGCCCGAGGAGCTGACCGACCCGGCGCGGGGTGGGCCGCCTCACACGGCTGTTGATCCAGTGGCCGAAGTGGTCCAGGGACGGCCCGGACATGGAGGTGAAGGAGGCGATGCGGCCCTCGGTGCGCTTGACGGTGGTGAACTCCCAGGCCTGCACCGAGCCCCAGTCGTGCCCGACCAGGTGCACCGGCCGGTCCGGGCTGACCGCGTCCGCGACGGCCAGGAAGTCGTCCGTCAGCCTCTCCAGCGTGAAACCGCCCCGCAGCGGCCGCGGCGCCGTCGACCGGCCGTGGCCGCGGACGTCGTACGCCACCACGTGGAAGTGCTCCGCGAGACGCGCGGCGACCTCGGACCACACCTCTTTGCTGTCGGGATAGCCGTGCACCAGGACGACCGTCGGCCGCCGCGGATCACCCGCCTCCGCCACGCACAGCTCGACTCCGCCGGTCCGCACCCAGCGCTCCCGCGCGCCCGTGAGCAACGTCATCCGGCGAATCTGGCAGTTGTTAGAGACATCGTCAATAGGAAGCCTCCGGGCGTGGTCCCCGGCGCGCTCACGGGCGCGCTCACGGGTGGGCTGCCGGGCGGGCTCCCGGGCGTGGTAACTCTCAAGAACCAGGTCCCCTAAGGGCCCGTACTACTCCAGGCTGACTCGAAAGCAGCTCTGCGGAGTGACGACCGCCATGCTCGCGGCCCCTACCTTCGAAACGTGACTGTGATCGCGACCGAAAGCCTGAGCAAGCGGTTCCCCAGGGTGACCGCGCTTGACCGGCTCTCCGTGGACGTCGGGCCCGGTGTGACCGGACTCGTCGGAGCCAACGGAGCCGGCAAGTCCACACTGATCAAGATCCTGCTGGGTCTGTCCCCCGCCACCGAGGGCCGTGCCGAAGTGCTCGGCCTCGACGTCGCCACCAAGGGCGCCGACATCCGCGAGCGGGTCGGCTACATGCCCGAGCACGACTGTCTGCCGCCGGACGTCTCGGCCACCGAGTTCGTCGTCCACATGGCGCGCATGTCCGGCCTGCCGCCCACCGCCGCGCGGGAGCGCACCGCCGACACCCTGCGCCACGTCGGCCTGTACGAGGAGCGCTACCGCCCCATCGGCGGCTACTCGACCGGCATGAAGCAGCGCGTGAAGCTGGCCCAGGCCCTCGTCCACGACCCGCAGCTGGTCTTCCTCGACGAGCCGACCAACGGCCTCGACCCGGTCGGCCGCGACGAGATGCTCGGCCTGATCCGCCGGATCCACACCGACTTCGGCATCTCGGTCCTGGTCACCTCGCACCTGCTGGGCGAACTGGAACGCACCTGCGACCACGTCGTCGTGGTCGACGGCGGCAAGCTCCTGCGCTCCAGCTCCACCACGGACTTCACCCAGACCACGACGACCCTCGCGATCGAGGTCACCGACACCGACGAGCACCCGGACGGCACCCGCGCGATGCGCGAAGCGCTGCACGCGCGCGGGGTGAGCGTCGAGGACGGCAGCGGCCTGCCGGGCGCCGGCCACATCCTGCTGCTCACCGCGCGGGGCGAGGAGACGTACGACCTGGTCCGGGACATGATCGCGGACCTCGGGCTCGGCCTGGTGCGCATGGAGCAGCGCAGGCACCACATCTCCGAGGTCTTCACGACCAGTGACCAGCACGAGCAGCGGAAGGAGGCGGTCGGCCATGGCGGTTGAGCACTCCACGGGGACATCCGCCCCGGCGCCGGGTGACCAGACCCGCATCCACAACATCGGCTACCGCAGCTACGACGGCCCCCGGCTGGGCCGCGCCTACGCCCGCCGCTCCCTGTACTCGCAGTCCCTGCGCGGCTCCTACGGCCTCGGCCGCTCGGTGAAGTCCAAGGTGCTGCCCATGCTGCTGTTCGTGGTGATGTGCGTGCCCGCGGCCATCATGGTCGCCGTCGCGGTCGCCACCAAGGCCAACGCCCTGCCGGTGGACTACACGCGCTACGCGATCGTCATGCAGGCGGTCATCAGCCTGTACGTCGCCTCGCAGGCGCCCCAGTCCGTCTCGCGCGACCTGCGCTTCAAGACCGTGCCGCTGTACTTCTCGCGGCCGATCGAGACCGCCGACTACGTCCGCGCCAAGTTCGCGGCGCTGGCCTCGGCGCTGTTCATTCTCACCGCCGGTCCCCTGCTCGTGCTCTACGTGGGCGCGCTGCTGGCCAAGCTCGACTTCGCCGACCAGACCAAGGGATTCGCACAAGGACTGGTCTCCGTGGCACTGCTCTCACTGCTGTTCGCCGGCATCGGCCTGGTCATCGCGTCCTTCACCCCGCGCCGCGGCTTCGGCATCGCGGCCGTGATCGCCGTGCTGACCATCACCTACGGCGCGGTCTCCACCCTCCAGGCCATCGCCGACGCACAGGGCAGCAGCGACGCCGTGCCGTGGATCGGGCTGTTCTCGCCGATCACGCTCATCGACGGCGTGCAGTCCGCGTTCCTGGGCGCGACGTCCGCCTCCCCCAGCGGGGTGGGCCCGAGCACCGCCGAGGGCGTCGTCTACGTCCTCGTCGCCCTGGGCCTCATCGCGGCGAGCTACGGCCTCCTGATGCGCCGCTACAAGAAGGTGGGACTGTGACCACGCTCTCCATCGACCACGTCTCCCGCTGGTTCGGCAACGTGGTCGCCGTCAACGACATCACCATGACCGTCGGCCCCGGCGTCACCGGCCTGCTCGGCCCCAACGGCGCCGGAAAGTCCACCCTCATCAACATGATGGGCGGCTTCCTGGCCCCCTCCACCGGCACGGTCACGCTCGACGGCCAGCCGGTGTGGCGCAACGAGCAGATCTACAAGCACATCGGCGTCGTCCCCGAGCGGGAGGCGATGTACGACTTCCTCACCGGCAAGGAGTTCGTCCTCGCCAACGCCGAGCTGCACGGCCTGGGCGCCAAGGCGGCCCAGAAGGCGCTCGCCACGGTCGAGATGGAGTACGCGCAGGACCGCAAGATCCAGACGTACTCCAAGGGCATGCGCCAGCGCGTGAAGATGGCCTCCGCCCTGGTCCACGACCCGTCCCTGCTCCTGCTGGACGAGCCCTTCAACGGCATGGACCCGCGCCAGCGCATGCAGCTCATGGACCTGCTGCGGCGCATGGGCGACGAGGGCCGCACGGTGCTGTTCTCGTCCCACATCCTCGAAGAGGTCGAGCAGCTCGCCTGGCACATCGAGGTCGTCGTCGCCGGCCGGCACGCCGCCAGCGGCGACTTCCGCAAGATCCGACGCCTGATGACCGACCGGCCGCACCGCTACCTGGTGCGTTCCAGCGACGACCGCGCCCTCGCGGCCGCGCTGATCGCCGACCCGTCGACGTCCGGCATCGAGGTCGACCTCGCCGAGGGCGCGCTGCGCATCCAGGCCGTCGACTTCGGCCGCTTCACGGCTCTGCTGCCGCGGGTGGCCAGGGACAACGGCATCCGGCTGCTCACGGTCTCGCCGTCCGACGAGTCCCTCGAGTCCGTCTTCTCGTACCTCGTCGCGGCGTAGGAGGCCCTGATGTACGACCCCACAGTCGCCCGGCTCACCTACCGGGCCCTGCTCGGCCGACGCCGGGCCCTCATCCTCGGAGCCCTGCCGCTGCTGCTCATCGCCATCTCGGTGGTGGTGCGCTTCCTCGCCGGGGCGGACGACCAGACGGCGGCGGACCTGCTCGGCGGCCTCGCCCTCGCCACGATGGTGCCGATCATCGGCGTCATCGCCGGGACCGGCGCGATCGGACCGGAGATCGACGACGGCTCGGTGGTGTACCTGCTGTCCAAGCCGATCAAACGGCCGACGATCATCTTCACCAAGCTGATCGTCGCGATCGCGGTGACGATGGTGTTCTCCGCGGTGCCGACGCTCGTCGCTGGCTTCATCCTGAACGGCAACGGCCAGCAGATCGCCGTGGCCTACACGGTGGCGGCACTCGTCGCGTCCATCGCCTACGCGGCCCTGTTCCTGCTGCTCGGCACGGTCTCCCGGCACGCGGTGGTGTTCGGGCTCGTCTACGCGCTGGTCTGGGAGGCCCTGTTCGGCTCCCTGGTGCCGGGCGCGCGCACGCTGAGCGTCCAGCAGTGGGCGCTGGCCGTGGCCCAGAAGGTGTCCGGCGGCGACATGGTGACCTCGGACGTCGGCCTCACCACGGCGACGGTCCTGCTGGCGGTCGTCACGGTGCTGGCCACCTGGTACGCCGGTCAGAAGCTGCGTTCGCTGACACTCGCCGGCGAGGAGTGACGTGCCCCGGCCCTGACGGGGGCTTCACCCCCGTCAGGGCACACTGGGCGAACGGTATGTAGGGATATCGCTCGGAAGTTGGACGGCTGGGAGGGGCGGGGATGGCGGACGAGAGGGCTCAGTACGACGACCACGGGCAGTCGGGATCCGGGTCCGGAGACGACGCCTGGGACGACCTCGTCCTCGACGACGACTTCATACGCTCCGCCGGAACCTCCGAGCCGTCCGCCCGCGCCCGGATGCTCGCCGCCCGCTGGCGGCGCGACGAACCGGAGCCACAGCCCTGGCGCTCCGACGAGCCGCCCGTGGGCTGGTTCTTCAGCAAGGCCCGGCGGCGCAGGTGGCGCAAGCGCTGACCGGCCCCGTCCGGCCACCGATTTAATCGGTGGCGTCCTTTTCGCCCGGCGGGCAGAGTGGTCGTGTTCCTGCCGGACGAGAAGTCCGGCGCCACGTTCTGGGAGAGGAGCCGGACGATGTCCATGCACGGCAGTACGTCCAGCTCCCATCAGGGCAGCCCGCGGCGGGTTCCGGAGTAATCGCTACCCCTCCGTAGAGCCCGCCCCACACGGGGAGCTGCCCGGGGCGGCCGCTTCGAGCACGCGAATCGCACGTCGCGTGAGGCCGCCCACCCGGAGGATTGGCCGAGTGGTAAGGCACTGGCTTGCTAAGCCATGGTCGGGCCTGGAAAGCCCGCGCACGTTCGATCCGTGCATCCTCCGCCGCACACGCGACACGAAGGCTCAGCCCAGCAACCGCTCCAGCACCACCGCGATCCCGTCCTCCTCGTTCGAGGACGTCACCTCGTCGGCCACCGCCTTCAGCTCCTCGTGGGCGTCCGCCATCGCGACACCGTAGGACGCCCAGGCGAACATCGGTATGTCGTTGGGCATGTCGCCGAAGGCGATCGTGTCGGCCGCCTTCACCTTGAGCCGACGGGCCGCCAGGGACAGGCCGGTCGCCTTGGACAGGCCCAGGGGCAGGAGTTCGACGATGCCCTCGCCCGCCATGACGACGGTGACGAAACCGCCGGCGGTGCGCGTGGCCACCTCGCACAGCTCGTCGTCCGACAGCGTCGGGTGCTGGATGTACACCTTGTTCAGGGGAGCGGCCCACAGGTCCGACGCGTCCGTGAACGGCGTCGCGGGCAGGTTGCCGTGGACCGCGTAGCCGGGACCCACCAGCACCTCGCCGTCCAGGCCGTCGCGGCTCGCCGCCAGATACAGCGGGCCGACCTCCGCCTCGATCTTGGCCAGCGCCACACCGGCCAGCTGCCGGTCCAGCGTCACCGACGTCAGCAGCCGGTGGGCGCCGGCGTCGTACACCTGCGCGCCCTGGCCGCAGACGGCCAGCCCCTGATAGCCGAGGTCGTCGAGGATGTGCCGGGTCCACGGGGTCGCGCGGCCGGTGACGACGATGTGCGCGGCGCCCGCCGCGGTGGCCGCGGCGAGCGCGTCACGGGTGCGGGACGACACCGACTCGTCGGAACGCAGCAGCGTCCCGTCGAGGTCGGTGGCGATCAGCTGGTACGGGAAACCGGTGGTGGTCACTTGGCCACCGGCTCCAGGACCTCCCGGCCGCCCAGGTACGGACGCAGCACCTCGGGCACCCGCACCGAGCCGTCGGCCTGCTGGTGGTTCTCCAGGATCGCCACGATCGTGCGCGGCACGGCGCACAGCGTGCCGTTGAGCGTGGCCAGCGGGCGGACCTGCTTGCCCTCACGGACGCGGATCGACAGGCGGCGGGACTGGAACTCGGTGCAGTCCGAGGTCGAGGTCAGCTCGCGGTACTTGCCCTGGGTCGGGATCCACGCCTCGCAGTCGAACTTGCGCGCCGCGGAGGCGCCCAGGTCGGCGCTCGCCACGTCGATCACGCGGTACGGCAGCTCCAGCGAGGTCAGCCACTGCTTCTCCCACTCCAGCAGCCGCTGGTGCTCGGCCTGCGAGTCCTCCGGAGCGACGTAGGAGAACATCTCGACCTTGTCGAACTGGTGCACGCGGAAGATGCCCCGGGTGTCCTTGCCGTGCGAGCCGGCCTCGCGGCGGAAGCAGGGCGAGAAGCCCGCGTAGCGCAGCGGCAGCTTCTCGGCGTCGAGGATCTCGTCCATGTGGTACGCCGCGAGCGGCACCTCGGACGTGCCGACCAGGTAGAGGTCGTCGTCGGCGAGGTGGTAGACGTCCTGGGCGGCCTGGCCGAGGAAGCCGGTGCCCGCCATGGACTGGGGGCGGACCAGAGCCGGGGTCAGCATCGGAGTGAAGCCGGCCGCGGTGGCCTGGGCCATCGCCGCGTTCACCAGGGCGAGCTCCAGCAGGGCGCCCACGCCCGTCAGGAAGTAGAAGCGCGAGCCGGAGACCTTGGCGCCGCGCTCGACGTCGATCGCGCCGAGGATGTGGCCGAGCTCCAGGTGGTCCCTGGGCTCGAAGCCCTCGGCGGAGAAGTCGCGGATCGTGCCGTGCGTCTCCAGGGTGACGAAGTCCTCCTCGCCGCCCACGGGCACGTCCGGGTGGACGAGGTTGCCGAGCCTCTGGAGCAGCTCCTGGGTCTCGGTGGCGGCCGCGTCGCGGTCCGCGTCGGCGGCCTTGACGTCGGCGGCGAGCTGGCCCGCCTTCTTCAGCAGCTCGGCCTTCTCGTCTCCGGAGGCCTTGGGGATGAGCTTGCCGAGCGCCTTCTGCTCGGCGCGCAGCTCATCGAAGCGGACGCCGGACGACCTGCGCCGCTCGTCGGCAGACAGGAGGGAGTCGACGAGCGCGACGTCCTCTCCACGGGCGCGCTGCGACGCGCGCACACGGTCGGGGTCCTCACGGAGCAGGCGAAGGTCAATCACGCGGTCAAGGCTACCGGTGTGGGATGACCGCCCACGACTCACTATTCCGGCTGAGGCTTACGTACCGTCATGGGGCAATTGCGCGGTGTGTCAATGAATCGACCACCTCTCCCCGGAACGAGGCATCCGCGGATCGCTGCATTGACTCGAATCCCTTGTGGGAAGCGGGATTTGGCGCTCGGTTGTCCACAGGGGTCCACACTCGCCGAAGAGTTATCCACAGGCTGTGGGGAAGATCTGTGGACTTCGGAATTGATCACTCCGGAAGGCCCGTCCACGCCGAAGAATTCCCGATACAAACCTGCTCTACCCTCACTTTCGAGTGGAAATAGGTCACTCCAAAGAGTTACGCAAGGGAAAACGGTGGACGAAGGGTGACCTGCCCGTCGATGGACACATCAGGGACCTGTAGGGCGATTTGTCGACTGACCCACGCTTCGTTGTCGACTTGTCCCCAGGTCGAGAAGCGGACCTGTGGATAACTTCTGTGGATAACGACTATCACCAGGTACGACCGGCCTGAAGCCCGCCGGGAACCGGTTCTAGAACCGGCCGTCCTGGCACCGCGCGACCCAGTCCGACGCCGCCACGAACTCGTCGTCCGACGTCCCCAGCCGCGGCGGCTGGACATCTCCGGGCCGCATGCCCGCGCGCGGGTAGGAACCGAGGTAGCGCACCTGGAGGCAGATCCGCTTGAGGCCCATCAGGGCCTCGGCCACCCGGCGGTCGGAGATATGGCCCTCGGCGTCGACGCAGAAGCAGTAGTTGCCGATGCCCGCGCCGGTGGGCCGGGACTGGAGCAGCATCAGGTTGATGCCGCGGGTGGCGAACTCGCCCAGCAGGTCGCGCAGACCGCCGGGGTGGTCGTCGCGCTGCCACAGCACGACGGAGGTCTTGTCCGCGCCGGTCGGCGCGGCGGGCCGGGCGGGCCGGCCGACCAGCACGAATCGCGTCTGGGCGTTCTCCGCGTCGTGGATCCCGGTCTCCAGGGCTTCGAGGCCGTAGCGGGCGGCTGCGAACTCGCCGGCGAAGGCGGCGTCGTACTGGCCCTCCTGGACCAGCCGGGCGGCGTCCGCGTTCGAGGCGGCCGACTCCCAGTGGGCGTCCGGGAGGTGCTTCTTCAGCCAGTTGCGCACCTGCGGCTGGGCGGCCGGGTGGGCGGAGACCGTCTTGATGTCCGACAGCTTCGTGCCCGGGCGGACCAGCAGCGCGAAGGTGATGGACAGCAGCACCTCGCGGTAGATCATCAGCGGAGCGCCGGCGACCAGCTCGTCGAGGGTGGTGGTGATGCCGCCCTCGACGGAGTTCTCGATCGGCACGAACGCGGCCTCGGCCTCGCCGGCTCGTACCGCGTCGAGCGCGGACTGGACGGACACGTACGGGATGAGCTCCCGGGTGGCGGCCTCGGGAAGGGTCCGCAGGGCGACTTCGGTGAAGGTGCCCTCGGGGCCGAGATACGCATAGCTCGCTGGCATGACCTCACCCTAATGGGCTCGCGGAAGCGCTATCCCCCACAACCCGCACAGAGGCCAAGCATCACCCCTCCAGCAACTTCTGTCCCACGTACTCGCCCTCGGCGGCCCCACCGGGCACCGCGAACAGCCCGCTCGACTCGTGCCGGATGAACTGCGACAGGGCGTCGCCGCGGTCCAGCTTGCGCTGCACCGGCACGAAGCCGCGCAGCGGATCGGCCTGCCAGCAGATGAAGAGCAGACCCGCGTCGGGGACGCCGTCGGGGTCGATGCCGTCGTGGAAGGAGAACGGGCGGCGGAGCATCGCGGCGCCGCCGTTCTGGTCGGGCCGTGTGATCCGGGCGTGGGCGTTGATCGGGACGACGAGGTTGCCCTTGGCGTCCGTCTTCTCCAAGTCCATCGCGGTCGTCTCGGTGCCGCCGGACAGCGCCGCCCCGTCGGACTTGCGGCGGCCGATCACGTCCTCCTGCGCCTTGACGGAGAGCTTCTCCCAGTCGTCGAGGAGCATGCGGATCCGGCGTACGACGGCGTAGGAGCCGTTCGCCATCCAGGCCGGTTCGCCCTTCTCCGGCACGAAGATCCGCTGGTCGAAGTCGGGCTCGCTCGGCTTCGGATTGCGGGTGCCGTCGATCTGGCCCATCAGGTTGCGGGCCGTCATGGGGTGGGCGGTGGCGCCCGGTGAGCGGTTGAAGCCGTTCATCTGCCAGCGGACCCGGGCCGCCGAGCCCGCGTCCTTCTGGATCGCGCGCAGGGCGTGGAAGGCCACGAGGGCGTCGTTGGCGCCGATCTGCACCCACAGGTCGCCGTTGCTGCGCTTCTTGTCGAGGTGGTCGGAGGAGAACTCGGGCAGCGGGTCCAGTTCGGTCGGGCGCTGCTTCTCCAGGCCGGTCCTGCCGAAGAAGCTGTGGCCGAAGCCGAAGGTGATCGTCAGTGACGAGGGTCCGGCGTCGCGGGCCACGTCGGTGTCGTCGTGAGTGCTCGGCTCGCCCGCCATCAGCCGCCGGGCCGTCACCGACCAGCGGCGCAGCAGGGCGGCGGCTTCCTTGCGGCCGGCGCCGGCCGCAAGGTCGAAGGCGACGAGGTGGCCGCGGGCCTGGAGGCCGTCGGTGATGCCGGGCTGATGTTTCCCGTGAAACATCGCCCGGTCGGCGCCGAGCGAGGTGAGGGGAGCGGCGGCCTCGGTGGGGGATGCGGCGTATCCGACGGCCGCGCCTGCCGTGCCGAGCACAAGCCCGGTGGCACCGGCCGTGCCGAGCAGACGTCGCCGTGAGATGCCCTCGCCGGCCGGGCCCGCCTCGGCCTGCGCCGGGACGGTGCGGGGAGTCCGGGCTTCCGGAATGGACTGGTCAGCCATGGTGGTTCAGCCGATCTGCGCGTTCTTGGAGACGGTCACCTCGTCGATGTCGGAGGTCCGCACGGTCACGTCGACCTTCCAGTCGCCGGCCATGGGGATCTGCACTCCGTTCGCCGACCAGTGTCCGGTTGCGATGTGGTCCGGGACGACGGGCAGCGGCCCGACGTCCTTGGCTTTCAGGGTGAAGTCGACCTTGACCTCGGGGATGTCGAAGGCCTGACCGTCGGGCCGCTCGACGTAGACGTGCATCTCGTTGCCGCCCACGCGTGCGGGGTCGAGGTCGACGGTGACGATGCCCTTGCCGTTCTCGCCGCCGGTGTCGAAGGGCATGTTCAGGGTCAGGGCCCCGGAGGCGCCCGTGTCGGGCGAGGTGGACGCGGACGACGAGGTGGCGGCCTTGGCGTCCTGCTCCGTGCGTCCCGGCTCGGTCTGCGTGAGGACGGTGGTGACGGCGAGCAGGACGACCGCGACACCGGCCTCGGCCAGCACGGAGCGGCGCAGTCCGAAACGGTTCGGGTCGGCGTCCCGCAGCCGCTTCTGGAGGGCGGCGTCCCGGGCGGCCCGCTGCCGGGCGAGCTGAGCGGCCCGCTCGGTGTTGGCGGGCCCGGAATCGGGCCGCTCGCCGGCGTCGGTGCCGGACTCGGGGTCCGTGCTGGACTCGGGATCCGTGCCGGTCCGGTCATCGCCGGTCACCTCGGGCTCCGCGGCACCGGAGGCGTCAGCACCGGCTCCGACCCGCGCCTTCTCCCGCTCGGCGGACGCAGGCACGGTCTCGGCCAGCCGCCCGGTCCACCGGCGTGAGATCCACGCGACGCCGACCAGGACGGCCACGAGGGCGATCTTGGCGAGGAGCAGCTGTCCGTAGCGGGTGCCGGTGAAGGCCGACCAGGAGCCGAGCTGGCGCCAGGACTGGTACGTCCCGGTGGCGATCAGTGCGAGGACGCTGCCGAAGGCGACGCGGGAGAAGCGGCGTACGGCCGACGCGTCTACGGGCGCGTCGGCGGGCGCCCGGTACAGGGCGACCAGCAGCGCGCCGAGCCCGCCGAGCCACGCGGCGACGGCGAGCAGATGGAGGACGTCGACCGGCATGGCGATGCCCGCCTGGAGTCCGGTCGAGGCGTGCTCGGACATCGCCCAGCTCGCGGCGAGCCCGGCCGCCACGACGACGCCGCCGATGGCGAGTCCGAAGGTCAGGTCCCGCTTCTCCTGAGGGTCCTCGCGCTTGTCGTACGCACCGAACAGCACGGCGATGAACAGCGCCGCCGCGGCGAGCAGCAGCAGCCGGGACACCAGGGCCGCGCCGGTCTTGGTCTGGAGCACCTGCCCGAGCAGGGACAGGTCGAAGATGTCGGCGACCTTCCCGGAGCCGGTGAAGGAGCCGCGCAGGAGCAGCAGGGCGAGGGTCGCGGCGGTGAGCGTGAGCCACCCGGAGACGACGAACCGCTGCACGGGCCGCACTCCGGAGCCGCGCGGCCAGCAGGCGAGGACGAAGGCGGCGCCGCCGGCCATCACGATGAACCCGGCGTAGGACATGTACCGCCCGAAGCCGTACAGCCAGCCGACCACGCCGTCGTCGGCCGTCTGGTCGGAGACCGACACGGACGTCTTCGACGGGGCGCCGATGGAGAAGGTGTATGCACCGGCGACGGGGTGGCTGTCCGCGGACACCAGCTGGTAGGCGACCGTGTAGGTGCCGTCGGGCAGGCCGGAGTGGAGCCGCACGGCGTACGTCGTGCCGCTGACGTTGGACGGCCCGCCCGTGTCGACGCGTTTGCCCTCGGGGTCGAGCACGCGCAGCGAGTCATCGGACATCGCGACCTGCTCGGAGAAGGTCAGCGAGATCCGGGCCGGGGCCTTGTCGACCACCGCCCCCTGCGCGGGGTCGCTGCCGGTCACCGCGGCGTGCGCGGAGGCCGGACCGGCTCCGGCCACCAGGAGTGCGCAGGCCGCGGCCAGGAGCAGCAGCACCACGGTCCGGACGCGGGGGGCGATGGTCTGCGTCACAGGGGTCCCTCCCTCAGTGCCCGGTCTTCGGGCGGTAGGTCGCCGGCTTCACCGGCATCTCGACCTCGACCGGGCCGGAGTGGGCGAAGTGCAGCTCGACGGAGACCGTCTGACCTTCCTTCGGCTTGCGCTTCAGCTGCTCGAACATCAGGTGGTTGCCGCCGCTCTTCAGCAGGAGTTCGCCGTGGGCGGGGACCTTCAGGCTCTTGACCTCCTGCATGGCCGAGCCGACGGTCTCGTGCACGGTGACCTGCCCGGCGATGTCGCTGGTGACCGAGGTCAGCTCGTCGGCGGCGCCGCCCTTGTTGGTGACAGTGAGGAAGCCGGCCGCCATCTCGTCGGAGACGGGCTGCGGCATGTACGCGGAGCCCACGGAGAGTTCCGCCTTGCCGTTCCCGGAACCGGAGTCCTCGGATTCCGAGCCCGAGCCGCCGCAGCCCGCCAGGGCCAGTGCTCCGGCTATGACGAGTGCCGCCGGGCGGAGTCGCCGCCTCACGGCTTCTCCCCCTTGGCGATCTTGGGGAGGTCCTTGGTGTAGTCGTCGACGGTGGCGTCCTCGCCGTAGAGCACGTAGCCGCCGTCGGTCTTCGGGGAGAAGGCGATGACCTGGGTGCCGTGCTCGGAAACGATCTTGCCGTTCTTGTCCTTGCGCGGCGCGTCGATGGAGATGCCGAGGGTGCGCGCGCCGGCCTGGATCGTCGGGAAGTCGCCGGTGAGGCCGATGAACTGCGGGTCGATGCCCTTGAGCCACTTGCCGAGCTCGGCGGGCTTGTCGCGGTCCGGGTCGGTGGTGACGAACACGACGCGCAGCTCGTTCTGCTCGGCCTTGGGCAGCTGCTTCTTGGCCACGGCGATGTTGCTCATCGTCGACGGGCACACGTCGGGGCAGTGGGTGTAGCCGAAGTAGATGAGCGTGGGCTTGCCCTCGGTCTCCTTGCGGAGGTCGTACTTCTTCCCCTGCGTGTCGGTGAGGACCAGGTCCGGCTTCTCGAACGGCTTGTCGAGGACGGTGGCGGCCTTCTTGGTACCCGCCTGCTCCGACACGACGGCGACGGGCTTGTCGCTGTCGTTGCCGCTGCCGCAGGCGGTGAGGGTCAGGGAGGCCGCGGCGAGCAGAGCGGCCGCGGCGAAGGTCTTGGTGCGCATAGGAAAATGTCCCAGATGTCGGTGATCCGGCGTGCACCGGGGCCCCCGCCCGAGGGCGGGAGTCCGGCGCACGCCGTGCAACGGAAGCGGCCTCAGGCGTTGGTGCGCCGACGCCCGGCCAGCACGCCGTAGGCGACGCCCGCCGCGCCGACCACGATGCCGACGACGCCCAGGACGCGGGCGGTGGTGTCGGTGCCGTCGGAGGAACCGGAGTCGGAGGCGGCGGTGTCGGCGGAGGCCTTCTCGGCCGACTCGGCGTCGGAGCCGGTGTCACCCGAGGAGGCGTGGTGCCCGTCCTCGGCGGCGGACAGCTCCAGCACGGGGGCCGGGTTGTCGGGCTCTTCCTGGCCCTTCTTCGGCACCTCGATCCAGCGGACAACCTCCTTGTTGGAGTACGTCTGGAGGGCCTTGAAGACCAGTTGGTCGGTGTCCTCGGGCAGTTGGCCGATCGAGAGCGGGAACTTCTCGAAGTAGCCGGGCTCGATGCCCTTGCCGTCGGCGGTCCAGGTCACCTTGGTGACGGCCTCGGAGATCTTCTCGCCGTGCAGCTCCAGCGGCTTGTCCAGCTTGGACTTGGTGACGTCGATCTTCCAGCCGGGCATCGGCTCCGGCATCACCGAGGCCAGCGGGTGGTCGGTGGGGAAGGTGACCTCGAGCTTGGTGGTCGAGGCGTTGTCCCGCTCGTTGGGGACCTTGAAGTCGACGACCGCGTAACCGCCCTTGGCGGCGGCGCCCTCGGGCTGCACGCTGACGTGCGCGAAGGCGGGGGCGGACAGGGCGAGAACGGTGACGCCGGCGGCGGCACCGGCCGCGGCGATACGGGAAGCCTTCATGGAAGGAGAACTCCGCTGTGAGTCGGTTCGTGGAAGAGGGATACGCGCACGCGCGCGTGCCGCGCGACGGCGGCCCTCCTCCGAGTCGTCCGAATCATTCGGATCGTACGAAAAGGCGGAGTGGTGGTCGCGTCGCGTCAGGCGGCGAGGGCGAGTGCGGATGCTCGAGTCGTGGCGGCCGGCGGGCCGCGCCGGATCACCGTGTGCTGAAGCACGGTCATGCGCGGCATCGCAGGCGCCGGCCGCACGGCGCGCACGGGGCGCGGACATGCCTCCGGCGCTCCCGGCAGCCCGGCGCGCAGGGCGCGAACCAGCGCGAGCGCGGCCCGCAGGGCACGCACGAGCGCCCCCTCCGTGACCCCCTGCGCCGACAGTTCGGTCAGCCGCAGCAGAGCCAGGTCGCCGTGGCGCAGCAGCCAGCCGGCGGCGATGGCCGCGAGGACGTGACCGAGCAGCATCGGCAGGGAGGGCCACAGCGAGGCCGACGCCCCGGCGTCGGCCGGGAGGTGCGTGTGCGCCCCCGTGGGCGGCCGGATCCCGGCATCGGTGAGGATCTTGTAGGCCTGCGCCGGGCTGATCGCCGCCGCCGTCGTGCCGCACACGAGCCGCGCGGCCTGCTGGACCAGCGCGGCGTCGCTCACGCCCGCCGACACCGACGACGTGGCGGCGGCCGTACCGTGCTGACCGAGTCCGAACAGCGTGTGCAGCACCGTCTGACCGGCCGCGAGCAGTGCCGTGATCCCCGGCAGCGAGCGCACGCGCCCGGCCAAAGGTGCCGCCACCGCGGCCACCCCGAGGAACCCGGCGCCCAGCGTCCACAGCGGAATGCCGTCACAGGAGGCGAGCGCGTGACCTGCCCCGGCCAGCACGACACAGACCGCGGCGAACACCGCGGCCCGCAGGATCCGGAGCGTGAGTCCGGAGCGCGTCGCGCACGCGTGGGGGGCAGTCATGGCGGGGTCATCATCGCACTGGCCACCCAGGCCTCGTGCGGCAGGTCCGCAAGATGCCGTACGACCGGAAACGTCACTCTCTGGCCCCGCCTGCCCCCTCACATACACCGATCAGGGCTAGGGCGCATCCGCCGTATGGGCGGCATCACGTCAACTTCACGCTTACATGCGGAGAGTCAGGGCAATACGTAACGGTATGTCGAGCCGCGGCCAGGAGGCTGGAGTATGAGCATCTGGTGGTCACTCCATCTGCGGCGCGAAGCTGCGAGCGTGCCGCTCGCCAGGCGCCTTCTGATCGGCACGATGGAGACCGCGGGCGTCGATCCCGATATCTCCTACGACCTTTCCGTCGCCCTCAGCGAGGCATGCGCGAACGCCGTGGAACATGGCGGGGACACCGCGTGCGGCGGTCCAGGTTCGGAGGCGTACCGGGTCACGGCGTACCTCGACGGTGAGAAATGCCGGATCGAGGTCGCCGACGCGGGCCCGGGGTTCCCCGCGGCCTCCGCCGGCCGGTCCCGCCCGCCGATCAGGCCCGCACACTCCGACGCGGAGAACGGCAGAGGGCTGTGCCTCATCGAGCAGCTCGCCGACCATGTCCACATCGGCAACAAGCCGGGCCGGGGCGGGGCAGTGGTGAGCTTCGACAAGGTCCTCAAGTGGCGCGAGGACGCCGCTCCGCTGATGGCGGTCTGACCTCTGCCGACGCCCGGTCGGCTCGGAGGCGGCGTTTCACGTGAAACGTCCGCCCCCTGAACGTCCGCCCCCTGAACGCCCGCCCCTGAAGGTCCGTCCCTCCGGCGTCCGCCCCTACAGCGCGCCCCAGTCCAGCGTCGTACGCGCCAGCCCCGCCACCTGACTGAGCAGCGCCAGCCGGGCCGCGCGGACCGCCGGGTCGGGGTCCATCACCAGCACCTCGTCGAAGAAGGCGCTGATCGCTTCGACCAGCGGGGCGGAGACCTCGATCAGCGCGCCGAGATCGTCCTCGCGACCGTGCAGGGCCTGGCGTACGGCGTCGGCGCTCTCGGCGAGACGGAGCTCGGCGGGCGCGGTCAGCAGGGACGGATCCGCCGCCTCGACGCCGCCCTCGGGAAGGATGCGCATCACCCGCTGGAAGGCGGCAGCGAGCGCCTCGAACGCCTCCGTGCCGATGTGCCGCTCCAGCGTGGCCAGGGTGCGGTCGCCGTGGGAGGGCCGGTCGGCCCACACCAGGACGGCCTGGACGAGCCGGTACTCGTGCCCGGCGTCCGTGAGCTGCTGCTCGTAGCGCCGGGTGATCAGCTCGGCGGCCTCGGCGACCCGCTCGGCGGGCACCTCGACACCTTGCGCGGCGTACCGCACGGCCGCCGCGCGCAACCCTTCGCTCACCCGCACCCCGGCCACGGCGGGCAGGCTCCGCAGCACGTTGAGCAGCCCGATCGCGGCCCGGCGCACCCCGTACGGATCCGAACTCCCGGTCGGCGCGGCCCCGATCACGAACATGCCCGTCACCAGGTCGAACCGGTCGGCGAGCGACAGCGCGACACCCGCGTCCCCGGCCGGCAGGGCACCGCCGGCGGAGCGCGGCAGCTCCATCTCCGCCAGCGCCCGGGCGACCTCGGCGGACTCGCCGGCCCGGCGGGCGTACTCCTCGGCCATCACCCCGGCCAGTCCGGAGAACTCGATCACCATCTGCGACGCCAGGTCGAACTTCGCCAGCGCACCCGCGCGCCGGACGACGGCCACGGCCTCCTCGGGGAGCCCGGCGCGTCCGGCCAGGTCGAGGGCGAGGGAGGCGATGCGGTCGGCGCGGTCGGCGACCGTACCGAGCCGGTCCTCGAAGGTCAGCTTGTCCAGCCGGCGCCGGAACTCCTCCGGCGCCACCTTCAGATCCGCCCGCCAGAAGAACGCGGCGTCCTCGTAACGGGCCCGCAGCACCGCCTCGTTGCCCGCCCGCACCACGTCGTCGTCGCACAGCGCGTTGGCGAAGGTGACGAAGTGCGGCATCAGCCGCTCGCCGTCCAGCACCGGCAGATAGCGCTGGTGCTTGCGCATCACGGTGGTCAGGACGCTCGCGGGCAGTTCCAGATAGCGCTCGTCGAACGACCCCCGCACGGCGTACGGGAACTCCAGGATGTCGGTGATCTCGTCGATCAGATCGCCCTGCCCCTCCACGTCGATCCGCCCGCCCACCTCGGCCGCCGCCTCCAGGGCACCGCGGACCACCGCACCGCGCCGGGCGTCCCGGTCGAGCAGGATGCCGTGCATGTGCAGGAAGTGCGGGTAGCCCTCGGCGGAGGTCACCCGGACCTCCGGGTAAGGGGCTTGGCGCTGCACGCGCGTCGTGTCGCTCGCGGTGAGCGAGGAGACCACCACGGGCAGGGGAGTACGGCCCAGCAGCGCGAGCAGCCAGCGCACGGGCCGTGAGAACGACAGGCCAGGGTCGCTCCACCGCATGTTGCGGCCGGCGCGCAGCCCCGACACGACCTCGGCCAGCAGATCGCTGAGCACCTCGACGGCCGGACGGCCCTCCTCGTGCCGGGTGACGGCCACGTACTCGACACCCTTGACGTTGACGATCCGCACGTCGGTCGGCTCGGCCCCCTGACTCCGGGCGAAGCCCAGCAGGGCGGGCGTCGGAGCGCCGTCCTTGAAGGCGGCGGCGACCTTGGGGCCGCGCACGGTCCGCATGGTGTCCCGCTCGCGCGGCTGCACGCCGTCGACAGTGATCACGATCCGGCGGGGCGTGGCCATCACGGTGATCGCGCCGTGCCCGAGCCGGGTCGCGGCCAGCCTGGCGGTGACCGACTCGCGCACCGCCTCGGTGGTGGCGGGGACGTCGGCGTACGGCAGTTCCTCCACGCCGATCTCGAACAGCAGCGTCTCGACACCGGGCACCTTGGGCAGCGCGGCCCGCTGGGCCGGGGCCGGGGCGGCCGCCACTCCGAGCGGATGCTCCAGCGCCGCCCGCCGCCGCTCCCACAGCTTGGCCGACTCGTGCGTCAGGCCGCGCATCAGCGCGAACGCCTTGGCCCGCTCGGTGGTGCTGATCGCGCCGCGCGCGTCGAGCACGTTGAAGGTGTGGCTGCACTTGAGCACGTACGTGTACGCCGGGACCGGCAGCTCCAGGTCGAGCAGGCGCCGGGCCTCGGCCGCGTACGCCTCGAAGAGCCGGTGGTTGGTGTCGAGGTCGGCGTCGTCGAGGTAGTAGCGGCTCATCTCGTACTCGTTCTGCCCGAACACCTCGCCGTACGTGATACCCGGCGCGTAGACGATGTCCTTGAAGTGATCCACGCCCTGGAGGTTCATCAGGATGCGTTCCAGGCCGTACGTGATCTCCACCGACACCGGGTCCAGGGCGACGCCGCCGACCTGCTGGAAGTAGGTGAACTGGGTGATCTCCATGCCGTCCAGCCAGACCTCCCAGCCCAGCCCCCAGGCGCCGAGCGCGGGCGAGGCCCAGTTGTCCTCGACGAACCGCACGTCGTGCGCGCCCAGGTCGACACCGAGCGCCTTCAGGCTGCCCAGGTACAGCTCCTGCGGGTTGCCCGGGTCGGGCTTGAGGATGACCTGGAACTGGGTGTGGGTCTGGAGCCGGTTGGGGTTCTCGCCGTAACGGGAGTCGTCCGGCCGCACGCTCGGCTCCACGTAGGCGACGCTCCACGGCTCGGGGCCGAGCACCCGCAGCGCCGTGGCGGGGTTGGCCGTCCCCGCTCCGACCTCGGTGTTCAACGGCTGCGTGATCATGCAGCCGTTGTCGCTCCAGTACTTCTGCAGGGTGAGGATGGCGTCCTGCATGGTCAGCGCCGTCTGGACGTTCTTCATGGTGATCACGCCTGTTCCCCGGGTCGGACCGGCAAGGTCGGCCATGATCTCACACGCCAACTACCGTTGACCTGCGGTTTTTTCGCGCCCTACCGGGGCGCGGGGAACTGCGCGACCAGCCCCCGCGCACCCGCGAGCAACCTCAGCCCTTGACCGAGGCCATCCACGCTTCGACCTCGTCCGAACGACGGGGCAACGCCGCACTCAGATTCCTGTTGCCGTCCTCCGTCACGAGGATGTCGTCCTCGATCCGCACCCCGATACCCCGGTACTCCTCCGGCACCGTCAGGTCATCGGCCTGGAAGTACAGCCCCGGCTCGACGGTCAGGCACATGCCCGGCTCCAGCACACCGTCGACATACGTCTCGGTCCGCGCGGCAGCGCAGTCGTGCACGTCCATCCCGAGCATGTGCCCGGTCCCGTGCAACGTCCACCGCCGCTGAAGCCCCAGCTCCAGCACCCGCTCCACCGGCCCCTCGACCAGCCCCCACTCGACCAGCTTCTCGGCCAGCACCCGCTGCGCGGCGTCGTGGAAGTCCCGGTACTTCGCCCCGGGCTGCACCGCGGCGATCCCGGCCTCCTGGGCCTCGTACACGGCGTCGTAGATCTTCCGCTGGATCTCGCTGAACCGGCCGTTGACCGGCAGCGTCCGCGTGACGTCGGCGGTGTAGTACGTGTGCGTCTCCACACCCGCGTCGAGCAGCAGCAGATCGCCCGACCGCACGGGCCCGTCGTTCCGCACCCAGTGCAGCGTGCAGGCGTGCGGCCCGGCCGCGGCGATCGTGCCGTAGCCGACGTCGTTGCCCTCCACCCGCGCGCGGAGGAAGAACGTGCCCTCGATGTACCGCTCCGAGGTCGCCTCGGCCTTGTCGAGGACCTTCACCACGTCCTCGAAGCCGCGCACCGTCGAGTCGACGGCCTTCTGGAGCTCGCCGATCTCGAACTCGTCCTTGACCAGCCGCGCCTCGGAGAGGAAGACCCGCAGCTCCTCGTCGCGCTCGGCGGTGACCTTGTCGGTCAGCGCGGCCTCGATGCCGGCGTCGTACCCGCGCACGACCCGCACCGGTCCTGTGGCCTCGCGCAGCGCCCCGGCCAGCTCGCGCACGTCGGAGGCGGGGATGCCGTACAGCTTCTCCGCCTCGGTGAGGGAGTGGCGGCGGCCGACCCACAGCTCGCCCTGGCCGTCCAGCCAGAACTCGCCGTTCTCGCGGTTCGAACGCGGCAGGAGGTAGATCGTCGCCTCGTGGCCGTCACCCTTGGGCTCCAGGACCAGGACGCCGTCCTCGGTCTGGTTGCCCGTGAGGTAGGCGTACTCGACGGAGGCGCGGAAGGCGTACTCGGTGTCGTTCGAGCGGGTCTTCAGGTTGCCCGCGGGGATCACCAGCCTCTCGCCCGGGAAGCGCGCGGACAGCGCGGCCCGGCGGGCGGCGGTCTCGGCGGCCTGGGGGACGGGCCGGAGGTCACGCAGCTCGGTGTCCGCCCAGCCGCTCTTCATGTTCTCGGCAAGCTCGTCGGACACGCCCGGGTACAGTCCGTTCTTCCGCTGCTTGATCGGCTCTTCTTCGGCAGTCTCCGGGGTGTCCGAAGGCTCTTCTGCCACGGCGGTCATCCTCCTCGATACGGCGCTGGACCGCCCTCCACTCTACGGCGGCGCGGAAGCGGTCTCAGGGCGATGACGAGGAGCGTTACTCGAACCGCGCCGCCAGCAGGACGACGTCCTCCGCACCGTCGGCCGCGTCCAGCCCGTCCGGCAGCACGCTCCGCAGGACGTGGTCGGCGATGGCGCCGGGGTCGCGCCGCAGTGCCCGGGGTGCCCCGGCCGCCGCCGCGTGCAGCCGGGCGAAGGCGCGGTCGGTGGTCTCACCGGTGCGGTGCAGCAGCCCGTCCGTGTACAGCAGAACCGTCTCCCCGGGCTCGGCGAGGATCTCCACGCTCGGCGCCTCCCAGCAGGCGAGCATGCCCAGCGGGGCGGAGACCGACGTCTCCACGAACTCGGTGCGGCGCTGCCCGAGCAGCAGCGGCGGGCTGTGCCCGGCACCGGCCAGCGTGATCTTGCGGGCGGCCGGTTCGCAGTAGCCGAACAGGGCGGTGGCCGAGCGGGCCGGTTCGGTCAGCCGCAGCAGCAGCTCCAGGTCGGACAGGACGGCGACCGGGTCCTCCCCCTCCATCACGGCGTACGCGCGCAGGGACGCCCGCAGCCGGCCCATCGCGGCGACCGCGCTGGGCCCCGCCCCGGTGACGGACCCGACCGCGAGGCCGAGGGCGGCGTCGGGCAGCGGCAGCGCGTCGTACCAGTCGCCGCCGCCGCGCGGGCCGGTGCGGTGCCGGGCGGCGAGCTGGACACCGGCCACCCGCGGCAGCCGCGCGGGCAGCAGTTCGTCCGACATGGTCGCCATGGACGCGCGCGTGCGCTCCAGTTCGCGGAGCCGGGCGAGGTGTTCGGCGGCGTACCGGGCGTACAGGCCGACGAGGTGGCGCTGCCGCTCGTTCGGTTCGGCGGGTTCGTCGTAGAGCCACACCACGGCTCCGAGGCGGCCGGCGGACTCGGTGGTCAGGGGGAGGGCGTAGCTGGCGGCGTAGCCGAGGCGGGCCGCGACCTCGCGGTGGCGGGGGTCGAGCCCTTTCTCGGCGAACAGGTCGGGCTCGGCGATGCCGTCCTCGCCGCCGGGCGGTCCGTCGAGGAAACGGCCGTAGGACAGGGCGCTGCGGGGCACGGTCTCGATGTGGCCGAGGTCGGCGCGGGCCAGGCCCAGGCCGACGGTGGTGTCCGGGCCCAGGCCGTCGCCGGGTTCCAGGACGACGAGGCCGCGGCGGGCGCCCACCAGGGCGGCGCCGGCCCGCAGCAGTTCCTGGAGCGCGTCGTCGAGCGCGGAGGTGCGGATCAGGCGTTCGGTCAGCTCGTGGAGGGTGGTGAGGTCGGAGACCCAGCCGGCGAGACGGTCCTGGAGTACCGCGCCCGGTGGGGCCGGGGGGTTCGCCGGGGCGGACGAGGAGGTATCACTCGCCGCGACGGGCGCGACAGTGTGTGCGGGCGCCGGAACCGTTGAATCGATTCCAGCCACTTTCGGAGGGTGCGGGGCGTTCATGGCGTCCGGCTTTCCGACCAGCGCGTACTGCTCAAAAGCATCGCAAACCCCCATGTCATTCTGCGCCGCTAGCAGTGTCTCCACATGTACACGCACTCGTGAGGAGATGTCCAGCATTGTCCTGCCGGGATTCCTGGTGTCCGTGAGGTCTGAGGGAACAAGTCTCCTTCCTCTTGCGTAAATGCAAAGTTGGCTTAAAACTGCCGCAAGGGACGGCTTATTGCGGTCGACTGGGCTTGCTCGACGGAGCGTCACGACGGTCGCGATGGGTACGTACTCGGTGAAGGCCAGGGGTGGTTGCGAACTACCCGGGAACCTGGTGACGGACCCGGGCGTCTTAGCCACCGACGACCGTGCCCCATCCTCCCGTGGCGGAGGCGGAGAGAAATACGCGCGACGGCAAACGCCATACTTCGCCACCCCTACGCCACGCCCGTGCTTTTGATAGACGCAGTATGGGCGGGACGGCGCGGAGGCAGCCAAATGCTCGACCCATAGGGGTTCCCCTTGCGCACGGCAGGGGTGTGATGCGCCAACAGGTACGCACAGTGAAGTGATCGACACATGATGTGATGTGGACCACGGTGTTGCCGGCGTGCAACGGAAAGGAACGAGCGCTCATGCGCGAGATCCTCGGAAGGCGACGCAGGCTCCTGTCCAAGCGCGGTGACGGGAGGCCTGAGCTGATCGGCGCGGCCCTGACCTACGCGACGGAATGGCAGTGGCCCGTACTCCCGGGCGTGGCGGCGGACCCCGAGGGGCGCAACCGCTGCGGCTGCCCGGATCCCGAATGCACGGTTCCCGGCGCGCACCCCTTCGACCCCGGCCTGCTCGCGGCCACCACGGACGGGCGCATGGTGCGCTGGTGGTGGGGCAACCGGCCCACGGCGCCGATCGTCCTGGCCACCGGCGGCAAGGCGCCCTGCGCGGTCTCCCTGCCCGCCCTGCCGGCGGCCCGCGCCCTCAAGGCACTCGACGGCATGGGCATACGGCTCGGCCCGGTCGTCGCGTCCCCCGCCCGCTGGGCGATCCTCGTGAAGCCGTACTCCATGGAGCAGCTCGGCGAACTGCTCTACGCCAAGGACTTCGTGCCCGGCTCCCTCCGCTTCCACGGCGAGGGCGGCTACCTGGCGCTGCCGCCGTCCGAGACGGGCCAGGGCGAGATCCGCTGGGAGCGGGCGCCGCTGCCCGGCTCGGCGTCGCCGTGGGTGCCCGATGTGGAGGCCGTGGTGGACGCCGTGGTCGAGGCCCTCACTCGTACGGGTGTGAGCGCGCCCGAGTTGTAGGGCCGTAGGGCGCGCCGAGCCCGGGTTCCGCCCCGGCGCGTTATGTTCCGGGGCCATGCCTCGTCATTCCCGGGGCCTGACCCGGGACCCCCGAAAGCTGCGGTTGCTCGCCCTCGCGGGCGCCGTGGCGGCGTGCGCGGTCGCCCTGCCGCTGGCGGTGCCGTCCGCGGGGTCCCCGGATGCGGGGGACGCGACACGGTCCGGGGGGTCGGCGGACCATGCCGGCGTACGCGGCGGTTCCGTGGCCGGTTCCGGACAGGGCGGCGCACGTCCCTCCCGGCCGTCCGCGGACGGCAAGGCGCCGTCCGCCGCGGCCGGTCTCCCCGCGCCCGGCCCGGGCCTGTCGAACGCCGCGCGCTGCGGTCCCGAACTCTCCTCCCCCGACGGCGTCGAGGCACAGACCTGTGTCGTGACACAGGCCGCGGACATCTGGGCGCGGACCTACTACCGGAATGCGACCGGCGAGTCGCTGGACGCCGTACTGAGCCTGATGGGGCCCGGCGACCGGACCGTGCGCATCACCTGTGCGGTGGGGGCCGAGGACGAGCCGGGGACGTGTCAGACGCCCCGCGAACCCGCGCGCGGGGACCTGGGGGCGTACACGGCGGTCGCGGAGTTCGCCCGGCGGGCGGGCCAGGGGCCGCTGCTGCTGCGCTCGGGGAGCAACTCGCCTACGCAAGCGGGCAGTTGACGAGCCGCTGCGTTCCGTGAACGGTCGCGCGCAGAGAAAGACCCGGTTGCTGGCGACGGGGGATGCACCAGCAACCGGGCTACAGGAACGGTAACAAGAGATCGGCGGTTCGCAAATTCGATCTCGCCCTTTCCAGTCACCGACTGGCTTGTCCCGGACGGGAGTTGTGAAGGGATTTCTCCCGTCCGGAGTGCGAGAGCCCGGCCGCCCGGTCGAGCGGTCGGCCGGGCTCTGTGACGCGCTGTCAGCTGAGCGTGACCTGCCGGTTGGTGAGGCCGCCCCGTGCGCGGCGCTCATCCGCCGTGAGCGGCGCGTCCGTGGTCAAGGCGGCGGCGAGGCGCTCGGCGAACTCCGCCGCCGGCTTCTCCACGTCCTCGGCCGTGACACCGCTCGGCAGGTCCCAGACCGGCACGGTGAGCCCGTGAGCGCGGAAGGAGCCCACCAGACGCGTGCCCTCGCCCAGGCTCGACCGGCCCGCGGCGTGCAGCCGCGCGAGAGCGTCCAGAAGCTGCTCCTCGGGGTGGGGCATGACCCACCGCAAATGGTTCTTCTCGGGTGTCTCGCACCAGTAGGCGGCGTCCACGCCCTGGAGCTTGACGGTCGGGATGGCCGCGGCGTTGGCCCGCTCCAGGGAGGCGGTGACCTCCGGCGTGGCGTTCTCGGGGTCCGGCACCCAGAACTCGAAGCCGCTGTGCACCTCTGGCTCGAAGGCACCCTCCGGGTCCAGCAGATCCTGGAGCCGCGGACCGTCGGCCGGGGCGCGGCGGGCCTGGACCGGTGTGCCGGGCTCGGCTTCCAGGGCGCGCTGGAGGATGTCGGCGAGGTCGCGGCTGATGTCGCCCGACGAGGTGTCGTTCTGGAGGCCCAGCATGACCGAGCCGTCGTCGCGGCGCAGGGCGGGCCAGGCCATCGGCAGGACCGTGGCCAGCGTGACCGCCGGGACGCCTTCGGGGAGGCCGTCCTTGAGCGTCAGCCCGACCGTGGCTGCCGGGACCAGCTCGCGCAGGGCCACCCAGTCGCACTCGCCGGGCAGGCCCTCGAAGGGGCGGTGCACCAGCTCGGTCGCGGCGTGGGCCGCGGCCCGGCCGTGACAGGCCTTGTAGCGTCGGCCGCTGCCACAGGGGCAGGGCTCACGAGCGCCGACGACCGGGATCTCTCCGTCCGTGATCTGCGGGCGCTTGGCCTTCGTCTGGGGTCGCTTCTTGGCCATCGATGGGTCTCCCGGTTACGGCTCGTCTCGTACGGTCGCGAGCCTAGCCGTTCGCGCCTCGGGCGACGGGGTCCTGGGGACAACACGGGTCCTGTGGACAACAACGTTCCCGTGGACAACGGAATTGCCCACGGACGACAAGGGTCCCCGTGGGCGCCGGGTCAGTCCATGTCGTCGAAGGCGTCCGCGAAGTCCAGCCCGGGTATCTGGGACACCGCCGGAGCCGTGACGCGTGTCGCGAAGTCGTCGCGGCGGTGGCCGGCGTCCGGGTCGTACACGTCCGCGTGGACGACGACCCACACGGTGACCTCGCCGCAGATGTCGTCCCGGACACCCCAGTCGTCGGCCAGCGCGGTGATGATGTTCAGCCCGCGGCCGCCGTGCGCCGTGACCGACGGGGTCGCCGGGGCGGGGCGGGTCGGGCCGCCGCCGTCCGTGACCTCGACGATGAGCCGGCCTGAGGGGTCCACGCGCCACGCGGCACGGACGTCACCGTCGCCGGAGAACGCGTCACCCAAGGGCCTGCCGTGTTTGCACGCGTTGCTCAAGAGTTCGGAAAGGATCAGTACGGCGTCGTCGATGACCGATTCCGCTACGCCACCTCTGCGCAACTGCGCGCGCATCCGGTGTCTCGCTTCCCCCACGCCCGCAGGGCCATGGGGTACGGCCATGCTTGACGACGTGGGCACGTCCTGTGCCACCACCAACGCCACCCCCGAGACCTCCTTCGCCCCACGCCACGGTGTGGATGCCCCATTGGCCTGTACCGGAAACCGGCCAATCCACGTCCTGTGACGCATTCACCACGATCGAATACCGACCGAACGCGCCGGAGCACTCCCTGTAATCATGTGGCTGGAATTCGTCGGTGTGGCCGAGACGCGAGGATCCCGCCCGCCAATGGGCGGGGTCAAGAGGTGTGCATGGGTCTGGTGGGATTCGTGTGGCCGGGTGCAGACGGGGCTCGTGCGGTCGGCGTCGGGCCGGTGCTTCAGCGGCCGAGCTGGTCGAGCACCGCGCGCGGGCGGTTGGTGATGATGGCGTCGACGCCGAGGCCGACGCAGAGGTCCACGTCCTCGGGCTCGTTCACGGTCCACACGTGCACCTGGTGGCCGGCCCGCTTCAGGCGCTCCACGTAGAGGGGGTGGTTGCGCACGATCCGGATGGACGGGCCCGCGATCCGCACCCCCGGGGGCAGGCGTCCGTCGCGCAGCCGGGGCGAGACGAACTGCGTCAGGTGGACCGTCGGCAGTGTCGGCGAGGCGGCACGCACGCGGTGCAGCGAGCGGGCCGAGAAGCTCATGACCCGTACCCGGGACTCCTCGGAGGTGGCCGGGGCGTCGAGGCCGAACCGCTTCAGCAGGGCCAGCAGCCGCTCCTCGACCTGCCCGGCCCAGCGCGTGGGGTGTTTGGTCTCGATGGCCAGTTCCACCCGGCGTCCGGCGTCGGAGACGAGTCCGAGCAGCCGCTCCAGGGTGAGGACGGACGTCGCCTCGCGGTCCTCCGGGCGGTGCTCCCAGTCGGGGTCCTCGTCACGCCCCCTGTAGGCCTCGCCCGTCTTCCAGGAGCCGAAGTCCAGGGCGGCGAGGTCGGCGAGCTCCAGCGCGGAGACGGCGCCGCGGCCGTTGGACGTACGGTTGATCCGGCGGTCGTGCACACACACCAGGTGGCCGTCGGCGGTGAGGCGCACATCGCACTCGAGGGCGTCCGCGCCGTCCTCGATCGCCTTGGTGTACGCGGCCAGGGTGTGTTCCGGGGCGTCCTCGGAGGCGCCGCGGTGGGCGACGACTTGAATCACATGCTGCCGTGCGTGGGTCACCGCGTCATGGTGCCACCGTGCGCGGGTACGCGTCTGGTCGGACGGACTCGACGGATACGCAGGTCCGGACGGAGGCACTGGAATTGCATCCTTTTCGTCAGTAATGACCTATATAAAGAATGGCCCCGGACCCACAGCCACCGCTTATGGTGCTCTGACGGCCAGTGGGAAAAGCTGACGGCATACAAAGGGACAAGCACAGCTGTATCGCGCAGGACCGTCGCCGGCGTGAAAAAGCGTGACCGAGTGCGACCCAGAAGACAGCCGTGGATCGAGGAGAATAGCTGTGAGCACCGAGAACGAGGGCACCGCGGTACCCCCCGCCCCGTCCGCACCCCCCGTGCCGGTGGACGCTCCCGCTGCTCCGGCCCCCCAGGGACAGCCGCCGCAGGGACAGGCGCCCCAGGGGCACGCACCTCAGGGACCGGGACCGTACGGACAGGACGCCCAGGGGCAGTCCGCCCACGGCCAGGGCGTTTCCGGCGACGCCGCGCATCACGGCGTCTCCTCCTCCGCCCCCGACCCCTCCTGGCCGCCGCCCCCGTCGCCGGCCTCCCCGCCGTACGGCGACGGCGGTTCCGGTTCCGGCGGCTGGGGTTCCTCGTACCAGCAGCCGGCGCCGAAGTCCGGGCGTGGCCGCGGTGGCCTGGTCGCCGCGATCCTGGTGGCCGCGCTGGCCGCGGGCGGCCTGGGAGGCGGTCTCGGCTACACGCTGGCGAAGAACAACGACGAGAACACCGGCTCGACGACGGTCTCCGCCTCCACCAGCGGCGGCGACGTCAAGCGCGACCCGGGCACGGTCGCGGGCACGGCCGCCAAGGCGCTGCCGAGCACGGTCACGATCGAGGCCGAGAGCAACAGCGGCGAGGGCGGCACCGGCACCGGCTTCGTCTTCGACAAGCAGGGCCACATCGTCACCAACAACCACGTCGTGGCCGGCGCGGTGGATGGCGGCAAGCTCACCGCGACGTTCCCGAGCGGCAAGAAGTACGACGCCGAGGTGGTCGGGCACGCGCAGGGCTACGACGTGGCGGTCATCAAGCTCAAGAACGCCCCCGGTGACCTGAAGCCGCTCACCCTCGGCGACTCGGACAAGGTGGCCGTCGGTGACGCGACCATCGCGATCGGCGCCCCCTTCGGCCTGTCCGACACGGTGACGACGGGGATCATCAGCGCCAAGAACCGCCCGGTCGCCTCCAGCGACGGCACCGGCAGCCAGGCGTCGTACATGAGCGCCCTCCAGACCGACGCCTCGATCAACCCGGGCAACTCCGGCGGACCGCTGCTGGACGCGCAGGGCAACGTCATCGGCATCAACTCCGCGATCCAGTCCACCGGCAACGGCGGCTTCGGCACCGGCCAGTCGGGCTCCATCGGCCTGGGCTTCGCCATCCCGATCAACCAGGCCGAGTACGTCGCCCAGGAGCTGATCAAGACCGGCAAGCCGGTGTACGCGAAGATCGGCGCGTCCGTCTCGCTGGACGACAGCTCGGACGGCGCGCAGATCACCGACCAGGGCGCGACACCGGTCGAGCCGGGCGGCCCGGCGGCCAAGGCCGGCCTCAAGCCCGGCGACGTCATCACCAAGCTCGACGACCGGGTGATCGACTCCGGCCCCACCCTGATCGGCGAGATCTGGACCCACAAGCCTGGCGACAAGGTCACGATCACCTACGAGCGCGGCGGCAAGGAGCACACCGTCGACCTCACCCTGGGCTCCCGCGTCGGCGACAACTGACCCCCGCCTGCTCGCACGGACCCGTTACCCTTGTCCCCGCGCCGCCGATCACGGCCGGCGCGGGGAGGCGTGCCCGAGCGGCCGAAGGGAACGGTCTTGAAAACCGTCGTGGCAGCGATGTCACCGTGGGTTCAAATCCCACCGCCTCCGCGTCAGTCATAGATGTTGCAGGTCAGAAGGGGTGCCCCGGCTTCGGGGCACCCCTTCTGACCTGGGGCCTGTGTTTCTATGCCGGAGTGAGCATCGAGAGTTCCGGGGTGCCGGATGAGCGGCTGAGCCGCTGGGTCCGGCAGAGGGCTGAGGGCGATATCGAGGAGTGCGTGCGGGTCCTCGCGGAGGTCCACGCGCGCGACGGCTATCCGGTGAACTGGCCGGATCAGCCCGGCGAGTGGCTGACACGCGGTCCCCTGCTGGGCTCCTGGGTCGCCGAACTCGAAGGCCGCCTGGTGGGGCATGTCAGTTTGTCGCAAGGCGGCGACGGCGATCTGGCCCCGATGTTGTGGAGCGAGCGGAGCGGGGCGACGCGGGGTATGACCGCCGTGATCAGCAGGCTGTTCGTTGCCCCGCAAGCGAGGGGACACCGGATCGGTGCACTGCTGATCGGCCAAGCAGTGGAGGAAGCGCAGCGTCGCGGCCTGCATCCGGTGCTCGACGTCGTCGCTTCCGATACCGCGGCGGCGGCCCTGTATGAGCGGCTGGGCTGGGAGCTGATGGCCACAGTCGAGCAGCAGTGGAGTCCGCACCAGACGGTGGCCATCCGCTGTTACGCAGCGCCGTGGACCCCGGGTGGACCACATACCCCGTGTGGCGCCGGGGGCCGGTAGGCGCTACCCGCTCCGCTCCACTTCAAATCCCACCCCTTCCGCGTGCAGGGTGTCTTCCCTTGGTCCGGCGTCACTTCGCTGATCAGTGTGTGTGGCCAGACGTGGGCCAGAGCTTTGGTTCGGTGCCAGGCGCATATGGGCGGTGATCTGCTTTCCCACGGTGCGAAATCCGACGACGACGGTGTCGCTGACCGCGTGCACCAGGTGGAGTCCGTGCCCGCCGACGCGGTGCCGGTCGCCTTTCTGCACCACCGGTTCTTCAGGAGAGGTGTCCCACACGGTGATCGCCAGTGTGCTGGCTGACAGCTGCACGACCAGCCCGCACGGGCCGGGCGCATGCCGGATGGTGTTAGTGACGAGCTCGCTGACGACCAGCTCGGCGTCCACGGCCAGCAGATCTGGTACGGGCGTGCGGCCGGTCAGCGGGACGCGGGCGAGGAAGGCGCGGAGAACGCGGCGTGCGTCCGCGGCGCTGGCGACGCCGCTGTCCCACGCCACGTCGGAACGCAGCGTGGCGTGCTCACCCATGCCCTGCTCATCTGCCGCCTGCTTCATAAGCGGGATGACCATGTAGGGCTCTTTCGTTGTGCTCACCACTCTTGAGCGGCTTTACGTGCTGCGCGTACCCGGGCGCCGACCGGGTACACCGGGCAGGCTCCGTTCGCGGTGTGCGGCCCGCATCCACGGCCGGGATCCGGAGGTGGGTTCACAGGCCGGGACCGCGGGTGTGACAGGTGCGGTCCCCGGTGCGCTGTAACCGTTGGGCCGTGACTACGGTCCCGCAAGGCCCGTTCCCCCCGTGCGGGTCATTGCGTCTCGGGGCGGGCAGGCGCATCCCCCGTCGCCTGCCCGCCCCGTCTCACGGCAGCGGCACGACCACGGCACGCGCGGTGGTGATCAGGCCGGGTCGGTGTGGTCGGCCCGGACCCGTTGGGCGACGTCGCGCAGCTTGATGTTGTGGTGCTGGGAGATGCGGCGCAGCACGTTGAAGGCGTCGTCCTCGCTCAGCTTGTGGCGTTCCATGAGGATGCCCATGGCCTCGCCGATGGCGTGCCGGGTTTCCATGGCGTGCTCGAGCTGGTCGATGGTGCGGGCGTCGGCCAGGGCGACGGCGGCGTGCGAGGCCAGCAGCCAGCCCGCGGTCTCGATGTCCTTGCCGAAGGTCCCGGGGCGGCGGGCGTAGAGGTTCAGCGCGCCGAAGTCCTCGCGGTCGGTGTAGAGCAGTACGCCGGTCATGCTGCCCACGCCCAGCTCGCGCGCCCGCGCTGCGAAGCGTTCCCAGGCCGGCTGGGGCTGGGTCAGGTCCGCGATGCGGTACAGGCGTTCGCCGTCCCTGCGGCGTGCGAGATCAAAACAGGGTCCCTCGCCCAGCTCACCCTGGAGGCGGTCGGACTCCTGGGCCAGGTCCCCGCAGGCGGCCAGCGTCACCGCCCGGCCCTTGCGCACCGCCAGGATCCCGGCTGCGTCACAGCCCTCGACCAGCTTCACCGCCGACGCGGCGATCTCGTCCAGGGTCGCCTGCACCGAGTCCTGGGCCAGCAGATCCCGCGCGAGCAGGGCCATCTGCTCGGCGTACTCGCGCCACTCCACCCGCCACCGCCCGCCTCGATCTTCCGTTCGGTCACGCTACCGCAGCCTCGCGACGTCCGGGTCGGTCGCCGTCAAGGAGGGCAGAGGATCCGGAAATGCCACACGGTGCAGGCGCATCGCCAACCGGAACCCGCGGTCACGGTGGGGCCGTTCTACGTTGCTGTCGTGGTCGATCGAGACTCTGGAGCGATGAGATGACCGAACAGCGCACTGCCGACTTCTGGTTCGACCCTGTCTGCCCGTACACGTGGATCAGCTCGCGATGGATGGTCGAGGTCACCAAAGTGCGGCCGGTGACCGTCCGCTGGCGGGTGATGAGCCTGTCGGTGCTCAACGAACACCGGGACGACGATCCCGAGGGCGAGTGGGAGGAGTACATGTGGGCGCCGGTGCGCGTGTGCGCGGCGGTGGAGGAGCGGTTCGGTCAGCAGGCGCTCGGTGATCTCTTCACGGCGATGGGCACCCGCTTCCACCTGCACGGTGACTGGGGAAACCTCGCGGCGGCCCTGGCGGATGCCGGGTTGCCTGAGGCGATCGCGGAGGTCGCCGGGTCCACCGCCTACGACGAGGCGATCCGGTCCTCGCACGCTCGGGCCGTCGCCCTGGCGGGTGGCGACATCGGTACCCCGGTGGTGTCTGTCGCCGGGCCCGGCGGCGAACGCGTCGGCTTCTTCGGCCCTGTCGTCTCCCCCGCTCCCACCGGGGAGGCCGCCGGGCAGTTGTGGGACGGTTTGCTGATGCTGGCCGCGGTTCCGGGCTTCTTCGAGGTCAAGCGCACCCGGACCGAGGAACCCCGGTTCGACATGGGCGGCTGACGCGGCAGGTCGAGTGGGCGCCGTGGGGCGGAGGAGGGCCACGGGGCTAGGATCGCTCCGCAGTACGGACATCTGTGCAGGTCGCGGGGGGTTTTGAGTGCGCATCGTCGTCGTCACCGCTGTGCACGGCCCGTCGGCCCGGTTTCTGCCAGAGGCCTACGCGTCGCTGTGCGAGCAGGGCCTGCCGGAGGGCTGGGAGTGGCACTGGGTGATCCAGGAGGACGGGGAGGGCGCGGACGTACGGCCGTACGTGCCCGACGACGAGCGGGTGACGTTCCGGCAGGGCCGGGCCGGGGGGCCCGGAGTGGCCCGGACCGTCGCGCTGGCGCACGCCGAGGGCGCGTACGTGAAGGTCCTGGACGCCGACGACCAGTTGCCGCCGGGCACGCTCGCGCGGGACCTGGCGGCGCTGGAGGCCGACCGCGGTCTCGGGTGGGCGACGTCGCGGGTGCTGGACCTCATGCCCGACGGGTCGACGGTCGGGTTCCCGGGTGATCCCGACCAGGGGCCGATCGAGCGCGGGGCCGTGCTCGAGCACTGGAAGGCCAACGGCTTCCTCGCACCGGTCCATCCGGCGTCGCTGTTCGTACGGCGGGAGCTGCTGCTCGCCCTCGGCGGCTGGATGGCGCTGCCCGCGTCGGAGGACACGGGGCTGCTGCTCGCACTGAACGCCGTGAGCCGAGGGTGGTTCTCGGGGGAGGTGGGGCTGCTGTACCGGAAGTGGGAGGGGCAGGTGACCGGGCAGAAGGCCCACGTGGACCGGGCCGAGCGCGCTGCCCGGATGGCGGTCGTGGAGGCCAGGGCCCGGGCGCTGGCGGGCCTTCGGTGGCCGTTTCCGGTGGGGCACTGACCTCGGCCGGTCAGCTCCCTCCGGCTTGAGCCGGTCACCGGCTACGGCAGGAGTTCCGTCCCAGCCCCGGCCGTAGCGACGAGCTCGTGGCGGATGTACCACTCGGTACCGAGCAACCGCTCCCGCTCGGGCCCCGGCAGTGCGGCGATCAGGCCCGGGGCGGCTCCCCGTTCCACCTCCGTGCGGTGCGCCAGCACGGCGGCGATCTTCCGGTCCAGCCAGGTGGTCACGTCGACGGTCGTGGTGACCCGGTCGTCCGGGACCGTGCGCATCGTCTTGCCCGTGGGGGCCAGGTGGCCGCCCCACGCCCGGACGGCGGAGTGCGGGTGCGTGGCCAGGTACAGGGCGCTCGGCTGCCAGGGCTCACCGGCGTCCGGGTAGAGGCGTTCGAGGCCGGCGGCGTAAACCGCCGACAGCGTCACGCGGTGGGTGTGCACATGGTCCTCGTGACCGGTCAGGCCGCCGTAAGCGTCGTGGGTGACGACGATCTCCGGGCGGAACTCCCGGATCCGCGCGACCAGGCCGCCCACCGCCTCGTCGAGCGGGGCGTCGCACAGGCGTGGTCTGCCCGGGGCCGACCGCGGGACGCGGGAGTCGGCGTAGCCGAGCAGACGTGGCTTGCCGGCGCCGAGGATGCGCAGTGCTTCGGCCAGTTCCGCGGCGCGCTCGGTGTCCGCCGCCCAGGTGGCCGTGACGACCGCCGTGCGGGCGCCCGCCGCCGCGTGCCGGGCGAGGGTGCCGCCCGCCGTCAGGGACTCGTCGTCGGGGTGGGCGAAGACCGCGAGCAGGCTCGGTACCGGCACCGGCCCTCGCTACGGGCGGTCCGGTGCCGACGCCGCGTCCGCCGCGTCCGTGATGCTGATGGCCTGGCTGGGGCACTTCTCCGCCGCCTCCAAGATCTCCGGGGCGTCGCCGCCGGTCCGTTCGCGGCCCGGGCGGACGGCACCGAACCCGTCGACGAACTCGAAGACCGCCGGGGCCCTGTGGACGCACTCGGCGGAGCCGTAGCAGAGCTCGCGGTCGACAGAGACCACCTTCATCCCCTTGCATCCCCCTTGTCCCCCACCGGCCGATGCCGGAAGCCGGTGGGACCCGAGGTGTTGACTGCCCAGCGGCAGACCGGCTGAACCGGCCGTCTGGCGCGCTCCGGCCGTCTAGCGTGTTCCAGCCGTCGCGAGCCAGTGGGCGACCCGGCGTACGGCGGCCTCGTCGAGCCGTTCGACGAGTGCCTGGACGGTCGCGTCGTCCTCCGGGGAGAGGTCGTAGAGGCCCGCCTTGCTCAGGCCGGACATGAGGACCTGGTGGCGGCGGCCGGTCATGCGTTCCGCCAGCGGGGCCGGTTCGGAGGCGGAGGCTTCCGGGGCCAGCCGGGACGCTGCCGGTCCCGGCTTCAGGGGCGTGTCGAAGCGGTGCCAGTCGCCGTCCCTCGGCCCCCACAGGGCGAAGGTCCCCTCGTCCCCACGCGCCCGCAGCGTCTGTGTCATCTCGCCGAGGGCGTGCAGCACGGGCGAGCGGTGGGGCGACTGCGCCGCTGTCCGCCAGGCCTGCGCGGCCGGCTGGTAGTACATCGCCACCCAGCGCGGGGCGCCCTGCGGTCGTGGGCTCTCGGGACGTGTCTCCACTGTGCTCACCCCTGTACGTCGCTCCGGAAGCGGTACGGCAGGCCGGCCCTGGCAGCGGCAGGCGAACGGCAGGCCGACCATAGCTGACAGGCCGTCAGTTATCCAGGGTCGGCCGGAGTTGTGGAGCGCGGTCCGCTGGGGAGGATCACCACGTCGTCCGGCACCGGTCCCTCCCCTCGTGGGGACCGGTACCGAACGGTGGGGTCACGGTCGTCCGCCTCCACTGGAGGTTGACCGGATGAGTGTGGTGCTGCGTCCGGATCCTGCCAGTTTCGGCAGCCGACGAGGAGTCTCCGGTTCCGAAGGGGCGGTATTACCGCAGGTCAGACGTATAGAGTGAGTTTTCCGGTCCGGACGTCCAAGCGCGGAGAGTTAAGGAGTGGAGACCTTGGGTTCCGACTCCGGGGCACGCACCGCCTTCGCGGAGCGCCTCGCACTGCTGTACAAGGAAGCCGGGAACCCCCCACTCAAACGTGTGTCCGAAGCGGTCGTCCGGCTCCAGCGGGTCGACGAACGCGGACGTCCCGTCCGGGTGTCCGCGCAGCGCATCAGCGACTGGCGCCGGGCCCGTAACGTACCCGCTCAGTTCACCGCCCTCGCGGCGGTGCTGCACGTGCTGATCCCCGAGGCGCGCCGCGCGCGGCCCACGCCGGTGTCGCCGGGCCTGTACGACCTCGGCCAGTGGCAGCGGCTGTGGGAAACCGCGGTGGCCGGCCCGGTCGGCGAGCGCGGCGCGGCGGCGACGGAGCAGGAGCGGTCTGCCGCCGAGGCCCCGCCCGCGCCCGGCGGGGTGTGCCCGTACCGGGGGCTGGCCTCCTACCGCAGGGAGGACGCCCGGTGGTTCTTCGGCCGGGAGCGGAGTACGGACGCGCTCGTCGCCCAGCTCCGGGCGGTGGCGGAGACGGGCGGCCTGGTCATGCTCGTGGGTGCGTCGGGGGCGGGGAAGTCCTCACTGCTGAACGCCGGGCTGGTGCCCGCGCTGCGGGACGGCGCGCTGGGTGAGGACCTCAAGGGCGGCGACCGTGGCGACGGCGACAGCAGCGGTGACGGTGGCCGGGGCACGGAGGTCGTGCAGCTCGTCCCCGGCGGTGATCCGCTGGCGGAGCTTGCCCGGTGCATCCCCGACCTGGGGCCGGTCGTCTCGGCTGCCAGGGGCGGGGCCGGCGGACCCGCCGCGGAGGACCCCGTCGTCCCCACCACGGTGGGGCCGCGCGTCCCGAGGGGCCCCGACGTCCGCGCCGCCGTCGCCGCCTGGGCGCGGCGCGAGGCGCCGGCCGGTGCGCGGCCGGTCGTCATCGTGGACCAGTTCGAGGAGACGTTCACCCTCTGCCCCGACGAGGCGGAGCGGCGCGCTTTCGTCGAGATCCTGCATGCCGCCTGTTCGCCGGGCGGCGACGGCGAGCGGGCCCCGGCGGTCGTGGTGCTGGGCATCCGGGCCGACTTCTACGAGCGGTGCCTCAGGTACCCCGAACTGGCCGACGCGCTCCAGCACCGGCACATGGTGCTCGGCCCCCTGACCACCGCGGAGCTGCGCGAGGCGGTGACGGGCCCGGCCAAGGCCGTCGGCCTGGAGCTGGAGCCGGGCCTGGCGGAACTGATCGTCCGGGAGGTGAGCGCCGACGGCCCGCGCGGTGGGGGCCCCTCCCACGCCTTACGGGCTGTGGGGGAACACGACGCGGGAGCGCTGCCGCTCCTCTCGCACGCCCTGCTCGCCACCTGGCAGCGCAGGAAGGCGGGCCGGCTGACGCTCGCCGGGTACCGTGCCGCCGGCGGCATCCAGGGCGCGGTCGCGGCGACCGCCGAGCGGGCCTGGTCCGGTCTCGACCCGGCGGCGCGCACGGCGGCCCGGCTGCTCCTGCTCCGGCTGGTCCGGCTGGGCGAGGACACCCAGGCCACGCGCAGGCGGGGCACCCGGCGCCAGCTGGCGGACGAGTCGACCGACCCCGGCAAGACCGAGGAGTCGCTGGAGGCGCTGGTCCGCGCCCGGCTGGTGACGCTCGACGCGGAGACCGTGGAGATCACCCACGAGGCGCTGCTGCACGCCTGGCCGCGGCTGCGCGAGTGGATCGACGACGACCGGCAGGGCAACCTGCTGCGCCAGCGCCTGGAGGAGGACGGCCGGGCCTGGGAGGAGTCGGACCGCGACACCGCACTGCTCTACCGGGGGTCCCGTCTGGAACAGGCCCACGGGTGGGCGAAATCCGCCGGGGACACGTTCCTGACCCGGAGCGCGGTGGAGTTCCTGGCCGCCTCGGTCCGGCTGCGCAGGCGCATCATCTGGATCAGCCGGGGCGCGGTGGCGGCCCTGGTCGTGCTGGCGGTGCTGGCCGGTGGAGCGGCCGTCGTCGCCTGGAAGCAGCGGGACGAGGCCGTGTTCCAGCAGGTCCTCGCCCAGGCCGATCGCGTCCGGGACACGGACCCCTCGCTGTCCGCGCAGCTCGACCTGGTGGCACACCGGCTGCGGCCGGACGACAAGGGCCCGAACAGCCGCCTGATCTCCATCGTGAACGCCCCGCTGGCCACACCGCTGGTCGGCCACAGCGGCGCCGTCTACCTCACGACGTTCAGCCCGGACGGACGGACCCTGGCCACCGCCAGCTACGACCGGACCGTACGGCTGTGGAACGTGGCCGACCCCAGGCGTCCCAAGCCTTTGGGCAAGCCGCTCACCGGCCACACCAGCTGGGTGAGCAGCGCGGTCTTCAGCCCGGACGGCCGCACCCTGGCCAGCGCAGCCGACGACGGCACGATCCGGCTGTGGGACGTCACGGACCCCGGCCGCCCGCAGCCCCTCGCCCGGCCGCTGACCGGCCATGACGGCACGATCTACCTGATCGCCTTCAGCCCGGACGGGCGCACGCTGGCCTCCGTCGGCGACGATCACACCGTACGGCTGTGGGACGTGGCCGACCCGAAGCGTCCGAAGGCGCTCGGCAAGCCTCTCACCGGGCACGAGGCCGCCGTGCGCTCGGTGGCGTTCAGCCCGGACGGCCGGACACTGGCGGCCGGGGGTGACGACGGCACGATCCGGCTGTGGGACGTGACCGAACCCCGGCGCCCGGAGCCGGCCGGAGAACCGCTGACCGGCCACACCGACACGGTGCACTCCGTGGCCTTCAGCCCCGACGGCCGGACGCTCGCCAGCGGCAGCGCGGACGACACCGTGCGGCTTTGGAACATGGCCGACCGGCGTCGCCCGGCGGCGATCGGAGCGCCGCTCACCGGCCACACGGGTGCGGTGTGGTCGGTGGCCTTCAGCCCCGACGGGAACATGCTCGCCGCCGCCAGCGCGGACAGCACGGCGAGCCTGTGGAAGGTCAGTGATCCGGCGTACCCGTCGCAGGTCGGCGGGCCCCTGGCGGGCAGCAGCGGCGAGATGTACGCGCTCGGCTTCAGCCCCGACGGGCGCACCCTCGCCACCGGGACGGGCGACAACAAGGTCCGCCTGTGGTCGCTGCCGACGGCGGACATGATCGGCCGGACGGGAGCGTTCCGGCCGGACGGGCGGGTGCTCGCGACCGCGGCGCTCGACGGACGGATCCGGCTGTGGGACGTGCGGAAGCCCGGCAGGCCCGTGCCGATGGGCGAACCGTTTCTGCCGAAGGGTGGCGTCCGCTCCCTGGAGTTCTCCACCGACGGCCGCACCCTCGCGGTGGTGACGGGAGACCGGGCCGTGCAGCTGTGGAACGTCGGGGATCCGGACCGTCCCGTCCCCCACGGGCCGCCCACCCCCCTGCTCGTCCGGTTCGCCGACCCGCTGGCCTTCAGCCCGGACGGCCGCCTCCTGGCGACCGCCTACGACGACCGCACCATCCAGCTGTGGGACATCGCCGACCCGTCCCGCCCCCGGAGGCTCGGCGAGCCCGTCACCGGTCACAAGGGGTACGTCAACTCCCTGGTCTTCAGCCCGGACGGCCGGACCCTCGCCAGCGGCAGCGCCGACGGCACCATCCGGCTGTGGAACGTGACGGAACCCGGACGCGCCGTCCTGCGCGGCGCACCGCTCAGGGGCCATCTCGGAGCGGTCAACGTCCTCGCCTACAGCCCCGACGGGCACACGCTGGCCAGCGGCGGGGACGACAACTCGGTCAGGCTCTGGGACATCGAGGACCCCTCCGAGGCCTCGGCGGTGAGGAGCCTCAAGGGCCACACGGAGTCGGTCGTGTCACTGACCTTCAGCCGGACCGGCCGCACCCTGGCCAGCGGCGGCAACGACAGCACCGTACGGCTCTGGAGCGTCTCCGACCCCTCGAAGGCCGGCGCGATCGGCCAGTCGATGAGCCCCAACGCCAAGAGCGGCACCTTCCTGGCGTTCAGCCCGAACAGCCACATGCTCGGGGTGTCGAGCGGCACCGACACCATCCGGCTCTGGAACCTGGACGTCGACGCTGCCGCCCGCCGCGTGTGCACGATGACCCGGGGCGTGCTGACGCCGGAGACCTGGCGCGAGTACCTGCCCCGGCTGTCCTACGACCCGCCGTGCGAGCCCTGACGGGGACCGTTCGCACAACAGGCCGCGCAATCAGGGCAGTTGAGTGATACCAGTCACAACTCCGGCTTTGCTGACGGACAGTCGGTTCCGATGGGCAAGCGCTTGTTACCCTTGGCCATAGCCCGACCGCTGGTGCATCCCCCGTCGCCAGCGGTCGGGCGTTCGCGTGTGCGGGTGGCGTCTACGCGGGCGTGTGGCCGCGCAGGTCGAGCCGCATCAGGACCCGGGGGTGGCCGGCCAGCACCGAGGTGGTGTCCGCCTCGTACGTGAAGCCGGCGCGTTCGAAGTTCTTCCGCAGACCGGCGTACGCCATCGTCAGGTCGACCCTGGCGTCGCCGTTGTCGAGGGGATACGCCTCGACCGCCGGTGCGCCGTGGGTCCGGGCGAACTCCACCGCGCCGGCGATCAGGGCGTGCGAGATGCCCTGCTTGCGGTGACCGGGGCGGACCCGGACGCACCACAGCGACCAGACGGGCAGGTCGTCGACGTGCGGGATCTTGCGGTTGCGGGCGAAGGAGGTGTCCGCGCGCGGGGCGACGGCGGCCCAGCCGACCGGTTCGTCACCGTCGTAGGCGAGCACACCGGGGGGCGGATCGGCGCCGCACAGTTCGGCGACGTACTCGCCGCGTGCCGGTCCGCGCAGTTCGTTGTTGAGCTTGGACGGGATCCGGTAGCTCAGGCACCAGCAGACGTTCGCCCCGGGCGACTTGGGCCCCAGTACGGCACGGACGTCCTCGAAGGCCGTGGCAGGCCGCACGTCGATGCTCATGCCCCCACGATGTCACGGGCCGCCCGGCTATGCCCTGGGAGCCGGTGACACGGCCTGGCTGAACGCGTCGTAGAACGGCTGCGCCATCCCGGCGAGAGCCGAGGCGCCCTGCGCGAACGGCGTGATCGGATCGATCGCCCCCGACCGGCTTCCGCCACCGCCGCCACCGCCGCCGCCGGGTTCGGCGGCCAGGGCGGAGGAACCGCCCTGGAGGACGACGAGCGCGAGGAGCACAACAGCGGCACGGGAGAGTGGACGAGATCGCATGCCCGCTTCAACTAACCGCTTCGCCCCTGGTCACAGGCCTGTCATTAGTGTTTAAGACGTAAGACCGACCGCTGCCCGGACGGCGGAGCGCGGGCAGCGCATCGCGGGCCTGCTCAGGCCGACGCCGCGCGCAGCAGTCGCAGTTGGCCGATCTCGGTCACGTTCTTCATCAGTTCCGCGTTCACCCACGCCACCATGTGGGCGACGGTGTATCCGGGGTCGTCCGGCGAGGGGAACGATGCCTTGGCGTCCAGGTCGGCGTCGGTGAGGTCGTCCAGGACGGCCAGCCACTGTGTGCGCAGGCCGCGCAGCCACTCGATGGCCGGTGTGCCCTCGCCCGGCCATGCGATGTCCGTGCGGTCACGGGGCGGGCGGCCCTGGACGTGGTCGAGGGTCACGCTCCACCACCAGCCGATGTGCCAGCTCACCCAGGCGATGGTGGGGACGGGCACGGGGTCGGGCTCGGTGTCCGCCCAGTCCGGTACCCAGGTGCCGTCGGGGCCCCTGCGCATCGTCCAGCAGAGCGGCACCGGCTCCCAGAGGAAGTCCTCCGGCTCCAGCCGCTCCAGGTGGTACTCGAACAACGACCATGTCAACTCGAACTGCCAGCGCGCCAGTTCCGTACGGGAAACGCTCATCGGACGACCCTACGCAAGCGCCCGGGCGTCCCGGGCGAGTCCCGCCCAGTCGAGGTCCCGCAGCCCGGGCTCCGCGTCGCAGCCCGACGGCAGGCGAGGCGTGGCCTGGAACCAGAGAACGGTGAGACGGGAGCGGTACGCGACCGGGTCGCGGGCCGGATCGAGAGCCGCGGAGTGGAACGTGCCGACGCAGGCCACCGGGGGCAGGACCTCGACGGGCCCGAGGCCGCCCGCGTACTGGTCGGGGTAGGCGCGCGGCGGCGGGACCAGGTGCACCGGCGTGCCGGGGCGGGCCCGCGCGGCGGCGCGCAGCAGCCCCCGGATCCGCAGGTCGTTCACCGGCTTGCAGGGATAGCCCTCCAGCAGGTCGCCGTACGTCGACGTGAACCGCAGCTCGGCGAGGTCCACCGGGCGGCCGGAGGCCAGGACGAGGCGGGCGAGCGCCAGGGCCGGCGATGTGTCGTGCTGTTGCATGGAGGTCTTTCGGTGCTCGTGTACGGGGTGTCGCTCATGGCCGGTGTCCCGTCAGCCGCGCAGCCGACGCGATCGTCGCCCGGGCCTCGCGCTCGGACAGGCCGGCACCCCGCGCGGCCTCGACCAGGGCGTCCACGAGCGCGGAGCCGATGCCGTCCTCGTAGGCCCGGCAGGCCGCCCAGAACAGCCGGGTGTTGCGCTGGCCCTCGTGCGCGGCGAGGACGAACTGCACCAGGCCCTGGCCGTGTCCGCCGGTCGCCGGGGGTGTGGGGTGGTGGGCGCGGGGCGGCGGGAGGAGCAGGCGCAGGAGGGAGCGCGGGCAGGGGGCGGGGGCGAGATGGGCGGTTCCCGGGGCCGCGGCGTACACGCCCTGGCCCGTGCGGGAGCCGGGGCCGACGAGGTAGCCGCCAGCGCCCCGGATGTCGATGCCGGGCGCGAGGCGGCCCGCCGAGTTGGGGACGACCACGTCGGGCGGGCCGCTCAGCCAGAGGTGACGGCCACCGGACGGGGTCACGACGACCACCGTCGGCGGGATGGTGAACAGGTGCCGCAGCGCCAGCTCGCGCAGGGCGGCCGAGGAGTCCGTGCCGGTCTTCACGTCCAGGTCGACGCCGATCAGATGGTGCGGGGGCAGGCCGCAGGCGATGCCGTATCCGGTCGCCCAGGGCGCCGCGGCGAACAGTTCGCGGATACGGGCCGGGTCGCTGGAGGCGTCGTAGATCCCGTGGCCGAGCCGTCCGCACTCGCCGTGGCAGCGGGACGGGGCGGGGTCGTCGCGGTGCGGGGAGCGCAGTGCCGGGAGCTTGGTGCGGGACAGGGGGATGACGGCCAGTCCGCGCTCGGCGGCTGACAGGGCATGCGCGAGGGCCAGCGTCGTGGCCTGCCGGTCGGTGGTGGCCATGCTTCTAGTTTCGTACGTATGTTCGAAAAAGGAAAGAGGGGGCGGGTGCGACGCGCCGGGGCGGAGGGCCGGCCAGGGAAAGCGCTGGAACGCTCCGTCCCTTGCGGCACCTGGGGTTCGAATGCCCCTTTCCGCTCCCGTTCGGGACAGAAGTGACGCAAAGGGGTTTTATCGACATGTCATCACGCTTGCGTGCGGATAGGGGCTTCCGGTCTGGTTCGCCGGGGATTCGGTGGGCAACTCTGGATTCGCGACGTCGCGTACCGCACCGGGGTGGTCGGCCAACTTCCCTGGTGGCAGCAGTGCTTCACGCACAGTCGGCCATGAGCCGGCGGTGCGCCCCTGGTTCCGAAGTCCTGGAGGGACAACAACATGGCACGTATCCGTACCGCCCGCGTCATCGCCGCCGTCTCCGCCCTTCCGCTCGCGGCCGCCCTCTTCGCCGGGGTCGCGACGGCGGACAGCGGCGCCTTCGCGGACAACGGATCGATCGCGTCCGCCACGGAGGCCGAGCAGGGCATCCTCGGCAGCGGCGTCGGCGGCGACAACTTCGGCAACGCGGCCACCACGCAGCAGCAGGCCGTCGGCGAGGGTGCCTCCAACCAGAGCAACACCGCCCAGGTCAACGGCTCGGCGTTCACGGCCGTCAACCAGGGCAACGCCAGCACCGCCATCAGCTTCGCCCCGCTGTGGTGAGGAGCTGAGCGGGCCGGTCGACCGGCACCGGCCCGCGTCCTGTGGGGGTGTGCTTCGTGGGGTGACAAGCGCCTGGGCGGCGGTACTTCGGTACCGCCGCCCAGGCGCTTTCGGTGACCGCGGGGCCTTGACGGAACCGCGTATCTGACGGACAGTCAGAAATCGTGAACGGTGAGCCGGAGGTCCACGAGGAGTTCGAGGCGCGCCTGAAGGCCTACGAGGGCCGCCCGGCCGCGGCCACCGGGGTCGGCCGGGACCCCGTCAACGAGCCGATGATCAGGCACTGGTGCGAGGCCATGGGCGACACCAATCCCGCGTACACGGGCCCGGACGCCATCGCTCCCCCCACCATGCTCCAGGCGTGGACCATGGCCGGCCTCTCCCGCCGCCCCGAACGCACGGCGGCCTACGACGAACTCCTCGGCCTGCTCGACGAGTCGGGCCACGACGCGGTCGTCGCCACCGACTGCGAGCAGGAGTACCTCCGCCCGCTGCGCCCCGGGGACGAGATCACCTTCGACTCGGTGATCGAGTCGGTGTCCGGCCGCAAGACCACGAAGCTCGGCACGGGCTACTTCGTCACCACCCGCACGGACATCAGGGCGGGCGGCGAACTCGCCGGCACCCACCGCTTCCGCATCCTCAAATACGCCCCCGCACGCCGGCCGAAAGCCTCGAACGCCCCGAAGGAACGCCGCCCCCGCCCGGTCGTCAACCGGGACAACGCCGGCTTCTGGGAGGGCGTGGCGCGCCACGAGCTGCTGATCCAGCGCTGCACCGGCTGCGGCACCCTGCGTTTCCCCTGGTTGCCGGGCTGCAACAGCTGCGGCTCCCTGGAGTGGGACACCGTCGAGGCGAGCGGCGAGGGCACGGTCTACTCGTACGTCGTCATGCACCACCCGCCCTTCCCGGCGTTCGAGCCTCCTTACGCAGTCGGGCTGATCGAGCTCGCGGAGGGCGTGCGGATCATCAGCAACGTGGTGGGGGTGCCGTACGACAAGGTGCGCGTCGGGATGCCCGTACGGCTCTGCTTCCGGCAGTACGACGACGAGCTGGTGCTGCCCGTCTTCCGGGAGGTGACGCGGTGAACGCCGGCGACCGTCTCCCGCCCCTGGAGATCCCGATCACCCGCACCCTGATCGTCGCCGGGGCGATCGCCTCCCGGGACTACCAGGACGTCCACCACGACCCGGAGCTCGCCCGGCGGGAGGGCTCCCCCGACATCTTCATGAACATCCTGACGACCAACGGCCTGGTCGGGCGGTACATCACCGACCACTTCGGGCCCCGGGCCGTGCTGCGCCGGGTGGCGATCCGGCTGGGCGCGCCCAACCACCCCGGCGACACGATGGTGCTGACGGGCACGGTCGAGGAGGTCGACGGGGACCTGGTGACGGTCCGGGTCGTCGGCGCGAACGGCATCGGCAAGCACGTCACGGGCACGGTGACGGTGAGGATTCCGGCATGAGCCTCAGAGGGCGGGACGGTCTCGGCGGGCGCGCCGCCATCGCCGGCATCGGGGCCACCGAGTTCTCCAAGGACTCGGGCCGCAGCGAACTGCGCCTGGCCGTCGAGGCGGTGCACGCCGCCCTCGCGGACGCGGGGCTGACACCCGCCGACGTCGACGGGATGGTCACGTTCACCATGGACACCAGTCCCGAGATCACCGTCGCCCAGGCGGCGGGCATCGGCGAGCTCTCCTTCTTCTCCCGGATCCACTACGGCGGCGGCGCGGCCTGCGCCACCGTCCAGCAGGCGGCCCTGGCGATCGCCGCGGGCGTGGCGGACGTGGTCGTCTGCTACCGGGCGTTCAACGAGCGCTCGGGCCGTCGCTTCGGCTCCGGGGTGCGGCACCGGGAGCCGTCGGCGGAGGGCGCGGCACTCGGCTGGGCGCTGCCGTTCGGCCTGCTCACCCCGGCCTCATGGGTGGCGATGGCGGCCCAGCGCTACCTCCACACCTACGGGCTGACCCCGGAGGCCTTCGGGCACGTGGCCGTCGTCGACCGCAAGCACGCGGCGACCAACCCGGCGGCGTACTTCCACGGCCGGCCCATCACCCTGGCCGACCACGCCGCGTCCCGCTGGATCGCCGAGCCGCTCCGGCTGCTCGACTGCTGCCAGGAGACGGACGGCGGACAGGCGCTCGTCGTCACCTCCGTGGAACGGGCCCGCGACCTGCCCCGCCCGCCCGCCGTGATCGCGGCGGCCGCCCAGGGCGCGGGACGCGCGCAGGAGCAGATGACCAGCTTCTACCGCGACGACCTCACCGGCCTGCCCGAGACCGCCGTGGTGGCCCGGCAGCTGTGGCGGACCTCGGGGCTCGCGCCCGCCGACATCGACGTGGGCATCCTCTACGACCACTTCACGCCGTTCGTGCTGATGCAGCTGGAGGAGTTCGGCTTCTGCGCCCCCGGCGAGGCACCGGACTTCGTGGCCGAGGAGCGCCTGCCGCTCAACACGCACGGCGGGCAGCTGGGGGAGGCGTACCTGCACGGCATGAACGGGGTGGCGGAGGCCGTCCGGCAGATCAGGGGGACGGCGGTGAACCGGATACCGGGTGCGGAGCGGGTCCTGGTGACGGCCGGGACGGGCGTGCCTACGTCGGGGCTCGTACTGACCGCCGACTCTCAGGGTTGACCCGCAGTACCCCGGGTCCTGCACTCCACCTACAGGAGGTGCGGCGGACCCCACCCCTACAACCTGAGGGGGACCCCGCTTCGGGACCTGCGGCCGATCCGCCCGAGGTGGCTCCGCTCATAGCGTTGAGCCATGACCACACTCGTCTGCACCAGCGCGTCGAAGGCCGCTGCACCAGCGGCGCGGACACTTCCGTACCCGTCGTTCTCGTCGTACGTCAGGGCCCGCCAGCCGGTGCTGCTGCGTACCGCCCGCTCGCTCACCGGCAACCCGAGCGACGCGGAGGACCTGTTGCAGACCGCGCTCACCAAGACGTACGTCGCCTGGGAGCGCATCGAGGACCACCGCGCCCTCGACGGCTACGTGCGCCGGGCGCTGCTGAACACGCGCACCTCGCAGTGGCGCAAGCGCAAGGTCGACGAGTTCGCCTGCGACGAGCTGCCCGAGCCGGAGCCCGTGCGCGGCGGTGACGACCCGGCCGAGCAGCAGGCGCTGCGCGACGCGATGTGGCGGGCGATCATGCGGCTGCCGGCCCGGCAGCGGGCGATGGTAGTCCTCAGGTACTACGAGGACCTCAGCGAGGTCCAGACGGCCGAGGTGCTCGGCGTCTCGGTGGGCACGGTGAAGTCGGCCGTCTCCCGTGCGCTCGGCAAGCTCCGCGAGGACGCTGAGCTGGGGCTTGTCCGTAGTTGAGCGGATGTGTCGGCCGCCGCTGAGCGGTTCCGTCGGCAGCCGTGACCTGATCGATCGCCCGGTCCTAGTGACATACCGCGCGGTATGTGCGCAGAATCAGCGCAACCTTTACCACCGCGCAGGCAATGTCGCCCCGGGAGGACGCCGTGCTGAGCACCATGCAGGACGTACCGCTGCTGATCTCGAGAATCCTGACCCACGGGTCGACGATCCACGGGACATCGCAGGTGACCACCTGGACCGGGGAGGACGAGCCGCACCGCCGCTCCTTCGCCGAGATCGGCGCCCGCGCGGCCCAGCTGGCACACGCCCTGCGCGAGGACCTCGGCGTCGCCGGTGACGACCGGGTCGCCACCCTGATGTGGAACAACGCGGAGCACGTGGAGGCCTACTTCGCGATCCCCTCCATGGGCGCGGTCCTCCACACCCTGAACCTCCGGCTCCCGCCCGAGCAGCTGGCCTGGATCGTCAACCACGCGGCCGACCGCGTGATCATCGCCAACGGCTCGCTGCTCCCCCTGCTCGCCCCGCTGCTCCCGCACCTGAAGACGGTCGAGCACGTGGTCGTCTCCGGCCCCGGGGACCGCTCCCTGCTCGCGGACGCGACCGCGCGGGTCCACGAGTACGAGGACCTGATCGCCGGGAAGCCCACCTCGTACGACTGGCCCGAGCTGGACGAACGCCAGGCCGCCTCCATGTGCTACACCTCCGGCACCACCGGCGACCCCAAGGGCGTGGTCTACAGCCACCGCTCCATCTATCTGCACTCCATGCAGGTCAACATGGCCCAGTCGATGGGCCTGACCGACGAGGACACCTCGCTGGTCGTGGTGCCGCAGTTCCATGTGAACGCCTGGGGTCTGCCGCACGCGACCTTCATGACCGGCGTGAACATGCTGATGCCGGACCGCTTCCTCCAGCCGGCCCCGCTCGCCGCGATGATCGAGGGCGAGAGGCCGACCCACGCCGCCGCCGTCCCGACCATCTGGCAGGGCCTGCTCGGCGAGCTGACCGCGCACCCCCGCGACGTCTCCTCCCTCACCCAGGTCACCATCGGCGGCTCGGCCTGTCCGCCCTCGCTCATGGAGGCCTTCGACAAGCTGGGCATGCGGGTCTGCCACGCCTGGGGCATGACGGAGACGTCCCCGCTCGGCACGATCGCCCGCCCCCCGGCCGGTGTGGCCGGCCCGGAGGAGGAGTTCGCCTACCGCCTCACCCAGGGCCGTTTCCCGGCCGGTGTCGAGGCCCGGCTGACCGGCCCGGGCGGCGAACGCCTCCCCTGGGACGGCGAGTCGGCCGGTGAGCTGGAGGTGCGCGGCCCGTGGATCGCCGGCGCCTACTACAACGGCCCGGGCGCCGAACCGCTCCGCCCCGCCGACAAGTTCAGCGAGGACGGCTGGCTCAAGACCGGCGACGTGGGGACGATCTCCGCCGACGGCTACCTCACCCTCACCGACCGGGCCAAGGACGTCATCAAGTCCGGCGGCGAGTGGATCTCGTCGGTGGAGCTGGAGAACGCCCTCATGTCCCACCCCGAGGTCGCCGAGGCGGCCGTCGTCGCCGTCCCCGACGAGAAGTGGGGCGAGCGCCCCCTGGCCACGGTCGTCCTCAAGGAGGGCTCCACCGCCACCTTCGAGACCCTGCGCGCCTTCCTCGCCGACGAGGGCAAGATCGCCAAGTGGCAGCTCCCGGAGCGCTGGACGGTCATCGAGGCGGTGCCGAAGACGAGCGTCGGCAAGTTCGACAAGAAGGTGCTGCGCAGGCAGTACGCGGAGGGAGAGCTGGACGTCACCCGGCTCTGAACCCTCGGCACGCTCGGTCTGACCGCCGTCACCGCCGTACGGCGGTCAGCCCCCACCCCAGCACCAGCCACACGCCCGCCACCACGCACACCCCGCCCCAGCCGAAGTGGCTGAAGGCGAACCCGGCGAGGGCGGAGGCGCCGGCACCGCCCGCGAAACCGGCGACCACGTAGGCGGTGTTGGCGGTGGCCGGGGTGGACGTGGCGGTCAGGGCGAGGGTCTGGTTGGCGACGTGGGACGCCACCAGTGCCGCGTGGATCAGGACCGCGGCGGCGAACAGCGCGCCCAGAGTGTGCCCGCCCAGCCAGAACAGCGGTACGGACAAGGCGGCGAGCAGATACGCGGACCGCACCACACGCGCCGCGCCGAACCGGTCCACGAGCCCGCCGGCCAGCGGTGCCACCGCGGTCGCCGTCAGGCCGAAGAGCCCGAAGAGCCCGGCCGCCGCGGTGGACAGCCCGTACGCCGGCCCGGTCAGCAGCAGGGCGAGCGAGGTCCACAGCGCGCTCCACGCCCCGAACATCCCGGCCTGCCGCAGGCAGGCGCGCCACAGGTCGGGCGAGTGGCGCAGCACCGAGGGCAGCGCGGCGAGCCCGGCGAACAGAGGGCCTTCCCGCCGCCGCTGCGACGGCAGGACGAGGGCGGTCGCGAGCCCCAGGACGAGGGTGAGTACGGCAGCGCCCGCGAACACCCACCGCCAGCCGAAGGCCTGCCCGGCCAGTCCGCCCAGCACCCGGGCCGCGACGATGCCGGTGAACAGGCCCGCGATGACGGCCGCGACATGACGGGCACGCCGCTCGGCCGGGGCGCGTTCGGCGACCAGCGGGACGAGCAGCTGCGGGATGACGGTCGCGGCCGAGGCGACGAACACGGCGACCGCGAGGGCGGTGACACCCGGGGCGGCCGCACTGGCGGCCAGCGCGACGGTCGTGACGAGCGTGAGCCCGCCGACCAGCCGGCGCCGGTTCGCGCTGTCGCCCAGCGGGGCGAAGAACAGCAGGCCGACCGCGTAGCCGAGCTGCGCGACCGAGGCGATCCAGGCGACGGCCGAGGGCGCCGAGCCGAAGTCGCGCGCCATGAGCGAGAGCAGCGGCGCGGCGAGGTAGATGTTGGCGGCGGTGACCGCGCTGCACACGGCGATCAGGGTGAGGAAGAGACCGGGGGCGGGCGTACCCGCCTCCTGCACGGGGGCGGTGCCGGCCTGGCGGGACGGGCTCGTGGCTGTGGTCGCTGACGGCATGGAAGGGGGACTCCTTGGAGTCGGCTCTAACAACTAACTGGTTGGTTGGCTAACGGGACAACAGTGTCGGCCGTCCTCCGATTCCCTGTCAACCAAACAGTTGGTTACCTCGCGCGCTACCCTCTCCACCATGGGAGCAAGGGACCCCGAGGCCACCAAGGCCCGGATCTTCGAGGCGGCGGTCGCCGAGTTCGCCCGGCACGGCATCGCCGGCGCCCGCATCGACCGCATCGCCGCCGAGGCCAAGGCCAACAAGCAGTTGATCTACGCCTACTTCGGCAACAAGGCGGAGCTGTTCGCGATCGTCCTCGAGAGGAAGATGCTCCACCTCGCCGAGGCCGTCCCCATCGACCCGGACGACATCGAGGGCTGGATCGACCGCCTGATGGACTACCACGCCGCCCACCCGGAGCTGCTGCGCCTGCTCTTCTGGGAGGGCCTGGAGTACGGCAGTGCCGAACTGCCCCACGAGTCCGACCGCCAGGAGCACTACGCCCGCAAGGTCGCCGCCCTCCGGGACGGCCAGGACCGGGGCGTCGTCACCGACGCCATCCCGGCGGCCGACCTGCTGTTCCTGCTGACGGCCCTGGCCAACTGGACCGCGGTCGTGCCGCAGATGCGGCGCATCCTGGTCGGCGGCGAGGATCCCGACCGGGACCGCCTGCGCACCTCGGTCAAGGAGGCGGCCCGCCGCCTCACGGCCCGATAGCGCGCTCGGTGCGGGGCATACCTCCCATCCGTTCCCGGCAGGGGCCCCGCCGACGGCGGCCCGCCAAGCTCCATGGAGACAAGGGCTACGACTACGACCACTGCGGAAATGGCTCCGCTCGCGAAACATCACCCCGCGCCTCGCCCGCAGAGACATCGAGTCCTCCCAGAAGCTGGGCCGCCACCGGTGGACCGTGGAGCGGACGGTGGCGTGGCTGTCCGGGTGCCGCCGCCTGCACCGCCGCTACGAGCGCAAGGCCGGGCATTTCCTGGCCTTCGCCGGTATCGCGGCCACCCTGATCTGCTGCCGCCGACTCGGCGGCTGAGCCGTCCCCTATGATCTCGATCATGGGCAACTTCTCCTGAGCGGGCCGCGACGGTCCACAGACATCCGCCCGGCAGGTGCCGGGCCCCGTCAGCGTGCCCGCACGCTCACCTCAGGAGACACGACCACACCATGTCCGTTCACTCTGCCCGTTCCGCCCTGGACGAGCGCATCGCACGCCTGCGACAGCTCGCCCACGCCGACACCCGGCTGGAGGGCGTACTGCTCTACGGCTCGTGGACCGTGGGCGAGGCCGACGCCCATTCCGACATCGAGGCGTACCTCTACATCCAGGACGACCACCTCGCCGACTTCGACGGCCCCGCCTTCCTGGCGCAGCTCGCCCCGCTCAAGCTCTCCTACACCAACATGTACGGCATCCTCGCCGTCGTCTTCGACGACCTGATGCGCGGCGAGTTCCACCTCACCCCGGCCGGTCCCGGCATCGACGAAGTCCCCACCTGGCAAGGGATGGTGCACCTACCCCGCCCCGACGACGCCGTCCTGCTCGACCGCACCGGCTGGCTCACCCAGGCCGCCCGACAGCTGGCCACCTTCCAGCCGCCCGAGCCGGTGACCACCGCCCAGCAGCTCACCGACGAGCTGACCAACTGGACGCTCATGCTCGCCCACGTCTTGGCCCGCGGTGAGATCGCCCGGGCCCACGCCCTGCTGCACACCGTCATCGCACCCCAGCAACTCCAGCTCTGCCGCCTGTTGCGCAACAGCACGGCCCACTGGCTCACCCCCAGCCGCGCGCTCGAACAGGACCTGCCCGACACTGACCGCCATCGCTACGCATCCACCACGGCTACCGCCCGCGACCAGGACGTGCGCACAGCGGCACGCAACAGCTGGCGCTGGAGCCGCGACCTGGCCGCCGAGGCCGCCGACCGCTGGACCATCCACCTGCCGCACGAACTCCACGAACAGATCAGCAGCCGCCTGAACGACCCTCGCTGACCACATCCGGCTGGGGCCACCGGACTCATCCAGTGGCCCCAGACCGGCGGCCACGGCTGCCGCACAACGCCAACTGAGATCAACCCTTAAAGGGAGTGCGCCACCCCTAGTTGGTCCCGATCCGGGACAGCAGGTCGACGATCCGGGTCTGCACCTCGCCGCTGGTGGACCGCTCGGCGAGGAAGAGCACCGTTTCGCCGGAGGCCAGCCGCGGCAGGTCGGCCTGGTCGACGGCGGCCGTGTAGACGACGAGCGGCGTGCGGTTGAGCTGCCCGTTCGCACGCAGCCAGTCCACGATCCCGGCCTGCCGCCGGTGCACCTGCATCAGGTCCATCACGACCAGGTTCGGCCGGAACTGCCCCGCCAGCGTCACCGCGTCGGCGTCACTCGCCGCCCGCGCGACCTGCATCCCGCGCCGCTCCAGCGTCGCCGTCAGCGCCAGCGCGATCTCCGCGTGCTCCTCGATCAGCAGCACACGCGGCGGGTGCTGCTCACTGTCGCGCGGCGCCAGCGCCTTCAGCAGGACGGCGGGATCGGCACCGTACGCCGCGTCCCGCGAGGCCTGCCCGAGTCCGGCCGTGACCAGGACCGGCACCTCGGCGGCGACGGCGGCCTGCCGCAGCGACTGCAACGCCGTACGCGTGATCGGCCCGGTCAGCGGGTCGACGAACAGCGCGGCGGGGAAGGCCGCGATCTGCGCGTCGACCTCCTCGCGCGAGTTCACGATCACGGGCCGGTAGCCGCGGTCGCTCAGCGCCTGCGAGGTGCTGACGTCCGGCGCGGGCCACACCAGCAGCCGCCGCGGATTGTCCAGCGGCTCCGGCGGCAACTCGTCGTCCATCGGCTGCGGCAGCGGCGGATCGGCCACCTCGACGGCACCGCCGGGCCCGTCCAGCGGCTCCGGCCCCTCGGCGGCGTTCTCGTCCGGCGCGCCTATGGCGTACGACCGTCCACCGCCCTCGGTCATCTGCGCGAGCCGCGACTGACCGGCGAGGGACGGCTGCGCCGGGACGGGCGCGGGAGCCGGGGCGGGCGCGGGAGCCGGGGCGGTGCCCTGCGCGGGCGTCGGCTCGGCCGCCGGATGCGGGCGCGCGGCCTGCTCCGGGCGCGGCGCCGTCTCCTGGCGGGAGGTCTGTTCACCCCGCCCGGCCTGCTCCGTCCGCGCGGCCGGGTCGGGCGGCGTGCCGAGCTTGCGGCGCCGACCGGATCCGCCCGACTGGTGCGGGGGCGGCGTCGCCGACTGCTGGGACGCGGGCGCACCCGGCATCTGCGGCACGGAAGCGGCCGAGGGACGCGCGCCGGGCACGCCCGACGGCTGCTGCACGTGGGCCGCCTGCCGGTTGAACGGCACGCCCTGACCCAGCGTCCGCACGCTGATCGCCCGCCCCTGCGTCGAGTTCGGGTCGACGGGCGCGGCCGCCTCCGCGGGCAGGGGCTGAGCCGCCCGCTGCGCCTGCGCCGCGCCCTCCGGGGGCAACGGGGTGCCCGAGGACGGGGTGTGGGGCTGCGGGGCCGGGGTCTGGGCCGGAGCCTGGGGCGCGGGAGCGCCGTTCGGGGGTGCGGGGTGGTGGCCGGTGCCGTTGGGCGGTGCGGGCTGTGCCGCGCCGTTCGGGGGCACCGGCTGTGCCGCGCCGTTCGGGGGCATGGGGACACCGGTCCCCGTGCTGTCGTCGGCGGCGGGCCAGGGCTGCGGCTGGGGCACGGGGGTGCCTTGGGCCGGGGACGGGGCTCCGGGGGTGGCGGCGCCCTGGGCCGGGGTGCCCGGAGCAGGGGTCCCCTGGGCCGGGGTTCCTTGCCCGGGGGCGGCCTCGGCGGGGAGCGGCTGACCGGCGGAGGGCTGCTGCTCCGGCGCGGCGACGCCCTGCTGTGGCAGGGGCTGTGCGCCGTGTGGCTGGTTCGGGGAGGCAGGCTGGAGCGCCTGACCCGGCAGGGCCGCCTGCACGCTGTGCCCGAGACCACCCGGGGCGGGGACGGACACGCCCTGCGGAGGTACGGCGACACCTTGCGGGGGTACGGCGACGCCCTGCGGTGCTGCGGCTCCCTGGGGCGGGACTGCGATGCCCTGCGGCTGGGGGGCAGTGCCCTGCGAGTTGTTCCCCTGGGGCTGAACGGCGTTGCCCTGCGGGTGAGCGGCGTTTCCCTGCGCCGGAACCGCCACGCCCTGCGGCGGCACGGCCGTACCGGGCGCGCCCTGCCCGGCGGCCACCCCGGCCTGGACGGACACACCCTGACCCGGGGCACCCTGTCCCGGAACGGCCTGTCCCGGAACGGCCTGTCCCGGAACGGCCTGGCCCGGAACCGCCTGGCCCGGAACCGCCTGGCCCGGAACCGCCTGGCTCGCCGGAACCTGACCGGTGACGTCCTGCTGCGCGGGGACCCCCCGCCCAGGCGCCGTGCCCGGCGCCTGAACTCCGGCCCCGTCCGCCGGCTGGGCCGCCACGGCCCGCCGCCGACGCCCGGTCGGCGCACTGGTGGGATGCGGCTGGGGCGGGGTGTGATCGGCGGACTGGTCGTGCGGAACGGCGTCGTGCCGCCCCTCCTCGGCAGCCACGTCACCGACGGCAGCCGAACCGGGAACCGCCACGGCACCCTGTCCCTGCCCCGGCACCTGCTCCGGTACCTGTCCCTGACCGGGCACACCACCTGGCGCGACCTGCTGCCCCTGGTCGGCAGGGCCGGCCGGTCCAGTCGATCCGGCCGGGGCCTGATCCGCCTCGGCCGGCGGCAGTGCGAACACCGGACGCGGCCCGGCCGCCGCCGCCTCCTGCGCGGCCGCCCGCTCGGCGGCGGCAGCCAGGGCCCGCCGCCGACGCCCGGTCGGCTGCGAAGCCTGAGCCTGCCCCTGGGCCGCGTCGGCGGAACTCGCGGCGGCCTCGCCGGACGGCGCGGGGAGTGCCGGCGGCAGCGCGTGCTGCTCGCCGGGCTCATTCCGGGCCCGGCGTCCGGCGGGGGCGGGCACGCCCTGCGGAGGCACGGTCCCGCCCAGCCCCGTCCCCGAGGCGGCGGTTCCCGCCGCATGCTCGGCGGCCGTGACGACGGCCCCCTCGGCGACACCCTGGACGGCACCTCCGACGGGCAGGGCCGGAGCCGCGCCGGCCTGCTCGGCCGCACGCCGCCGCCGCCCGGTACCGCCCGACACGGCCGCATCCTCACCGGAGGCCTGCGCGGCGGGTAGGGCAGCCGGTTCCCCGGCGGCCCGCCTCCTGCGCCGCCCGGTGGGCGCGGCCCCCTCGGCACCGGCCCCGTCGGCGCCATCGCCCTCAGCCGGCACATCAACGTCCAGGAAGGCGTCGGTATTGGCCCGCCGCGCCCGGCGCCGCCCACCACCTGAGGTGGGCCCACCGGAGGTCTGCCCACCGAAGGTCTGCTCACCGGCGGCAGCGGGCATCCCCTCGCCGACCGCTTGGGCGGCGGCCTGGGCTGCGGCATCCGCGGCAACCGCCCCGGCCCCGCCCCCGATCGGCACTTCGAGAACGTAGGCGTTACCGCTCATCCCCGGCACTTCATGCGTCTGGAGCACGCCGCCGTGGGCCCGGACGATCCCGCGGACGATGGGCTCGTGCACGGTGTCGCCGCCGGCGTACGGCCCGCGCACCTCGATCCGTACGACCTCGCCGCGCTGCGCCGCGGCGACCACGACGGTGTTGTCCATGTAACCGCCCGCCGACACGGGCGTGTTGCCGGTCGCGTCGACTCCCGCCACGTCCGCGACCAGATGCGCGAGAGCGGTCGCGAGCAGCCGGGGATCGACCTCGGCCTCGATGGGCGGCGCGTGCACGGCGAACTGCACCCGCCCGGGCCCGATGAGCTCGACGGCCCCGTCGACACCGGCGGCGACGACGGCGTCCAGCATCACCTTCGTACGGGAGATGCCCTCACTGCCCGCGTCGAGCCGCTGGTAGCCGAGGACGTTGTCGATGAGCGTCGTGATGCGCGAATACCCGGCGGACAGGTGGTGCAGCACCTGGTTGGCCTCGGGCCACAGCTGCCCGGCGTCGTCCGCTGCCAGCGCGGCCAGCTCACGCCGCAGCTCCTCCAACGGCCCGCGCAGCGACTGCCCGAGCAGGGTCAGCAACTGCTCGTGCCGCGCGGCGAGCGCCTCGTACCGGTCCTTCTCCCGCTCCCCGAGGGCGGCGTACCGGTCCTCGTTCGCGCCGAGTTCTTCGGCGTGCCGCTCGCGCAGCTCCTCCAGCTCGGTGACGTGCTGCTGGCGCAGCGCGGTCAGCTCGGAGGCGTGGTCCTCGGCGATCCGCTCCAGCTCTTCCTCGTGGCGCTTCTGAGCCGCCTCCTTCTCCTCGACGACGGCGTCGTACGGCCGCCGGTCGGTGAAGGTCATCACGGCGCCGACGAGCTGGTCGCCGTCGCGCACGGGCGCGGTCGTCAGATCGACCGGCACCTTGCCGCCGTCCTTGGCGTACAGCACCTGCCCGCGCACCCGGTGCTTGCGCCCGGAGCGCAGGGTGTCGGCGAGCGGCGACTCCTCGTACGGGAAGGGCGACCCGTCGGCGCGCGAGTGCAGCACGAGATCGTGCAGTGCGCGCCCGCCGAGATCGCTGGCCCGGAAACCCAGTATCTGAGCGGCGGCCGGATTGACCAGTACGACCCGCCCGTCGGTGTCGGTCCCGACGACGCCCTCGGACGCGGCCCGCAGGATCATCTCGGTCTGCCGCTGCGACCGCGCGAGCTCGGCCTCGGTGTCGACGGTCCCGGTCAGGTCCCTCACGACGAGCATGAGCAGCTCGTCACCGCTGTACCCGTACCCGTCGTAGGCCTGCTGCCCGTTCTCCAGATTCGCACTGGTGACCTCGACGGGGAACTCGGTCCCGTCCGTCCTGCGCGCGATCATCCGGGTCGGCTTGGTCCGGGCCTGCGGATCGAGGTGCTCCGGCCGCCGCATGGACCCCGGGATGAGCTTGGAGTCGAACTGCGGCAGCAGATCGAGCAGCCCGCGCCCCACCAGAGCGGTCCCCGGCGTCTCGAAGGCCTCCAGGGCGATGGTGTTGGCGTTGACGACCGTCCCATTGGCGTTGACCAGCACCAACGCGTCGGGAAGAGCGTCCAGTATGGCTGCGAGGCGAGCAGCGCCTCGGGATGGCCTGCTGCTCACGAGACGCTTCCTCCCTGTTACCGCACCTTGCCGACCGCTCGGGCCATCTTGCCAACCGTCCCGCGGCGTGTCACGCGAGGGAGTCTAAGGGCTGTGGTTGCGCTCGCGACGCCGGATGAGAGCGAGGTCGCACGAGGAAGTGACCCCGAACTGACGACCGAGTAACCGTCAAACGCCCGCCCTCCTGCGACGACGTCGCGGGACCTTCGCGGGACCTTTACGAGGACAGCGTTTCTGTACCTTTTCGCCCGGGTGACCGGATGGAGGCGTGCGTGGCCGGATAGGGACGCCGAATGCCGCCACGCGCTCCCCCTCCCGGATCCCTCAGGGACGCTGCTCGGCCCCCATGTCCGGCAGCAGCGGCACGAGCCGGTCCCAGCGGGCGATCCCGCATCCGTCACGCCGGTCGTACCTGGCGTCGACGGGCCGTCCGGACCACGTCCCGGTGACGTGCGCGGTGGCCGGCCCGCCGTACTGCATGGTGCAGAAGCCGCCTTCCGGGGCGGGTGCGAAGACGTCCTTGCCCCACCGCGTGTCCCGTTCCAGGGCGGCACAGGCTCCGCGCGGGTCGGGATGGCTGCCGCCGTCGGGCCCGCAGTACAGCTCATACGTCCCGTCGACCTCACCGCCCGCGTTCCGCACGGTGACGGTGAGATGGTCCCGGCCCGTGCCCGGGCGGCCATCGAGCCCGGCATCGAGCCCGGCCAGGGGCGGACCGGCCTGGGCGTACGCGGCCGGGGACACCGCGGCCAGCGACCCGAAGGCGGCGACGGAGGCGGCGGCCCCGACGACGAGCCGCCACAGACCGGGACGAGCGATAGTCCGGGAGGCCGGTGAGGTCCAAGAGGCCGGTGAGGTCTGGGAGGCCGGTGAGATCCCGGACGCGTTTCCGGGGTCACCCCGGCGAATGGCATGCGACATCGACATGACCTGACTAACGCGGCGCGGCCCAGTACGTTGCGCGCCGGTCCGATGCGCCGCACGACTCCACCGCGCTCCTCGCCACCCCGCACCCCGCAAAGCCGCTTCCGGAACACCCCCGGGACCGCCGCACCGGCGGCCGGACAAGGCCTTTGCCCTGCGCCCTTCCCGCCTAGTACCGTGGGGGTCGATTGGTGACAGCACGCTCGACTGTGTCATCATCGGCACGCACCAACTCGCGCTCGCGCGGGAGGATGTGCCTGGAGGCGTCGCCTAGTCCGGTCTATGGCGCCGCACTGCTAATGCGGTTTGGGTCTTAAAGCCCATCGAGGGTTCAAATCCCTCCGCCTCCGCACCTGATCACGAAGCCCCGGTCACCCGACCGGGGCTTCGCTGTCTCCGGCCCGGCCACCGATACGCCCCAGAGGCCGTTTCCGCAGGTCACAATGGGTACGGCAAACGGATTTCACATGGCGGCGGCGGTCATGTAATGTTCTTCCTGTCGCCGCGAGCGAGGCGGAAGGCCCGAGAGCGGCGAAAAAACAGAACAAGCACTCGTAGCTTAACGGATAGAGCATCTGACTACGGATCAGAAGGTTGCAGGTTCGAATCCTGCCGAGTGCACACTGATCAGGAGCCCCGGAGAGATTCGGGGCTCCTGGCGTTTTGGGCTGTACAGCAGCCAGGGACACGCACGGCGAGGGGCACCCTGGTTCGCTGGTGCCCCTCGCTTCGCCGGCTAGTTCAGATCCTTCAGCCGCATCCCCCGGCTCTCAGCGATACGGAGTGCGTCTGCCAGCGCTTCGGTCAGGCGCTCGGCGAGGAAGCGGAGCTCTCCGGGCGGGGTGTCCAACAACATGTTGTGCGAGTGCGCGAGAAGTTCGTTCCCCATGCCGAGCTGGATCGACTCCGTGACATCGGCCAGCCGGGACACCGGTCCGCCACGGTCGTCGGTGATCAGGTAGCAACGCTTGCCTTCACCGCCGACCCAAGGGAGCAGACGAAGGTCGTTCGACATCAGGCCGCCTCCAGCCCGTGGATCCAGTACGGGCCGGCGGTCGTGTCCTGGCCCAGGGCGGTGGTTGCCAGGTCGCGTCGGCGTCGCTCGTGGGCAGTCACGTACGGACGCACCGACCTCACTGTGGTGGCGTCGAGCGGACTGTCGTCCAGCACATACGGACTGCGCGGCAGCGGTGGCCCGGAGGCCCGGGGGACGTCGGTGGGCAAGACCGAAGTGGGAGGCTTGGAGGGCATGTCCGCACCGCGCCCTCTCTTCAGCAGGAGGGAAGCCCAGGCGGTGAGGAGGCGGATAAGGTCGGTCACGTCATCAGCTCCGATCGGTTTGGCTGGTGGCCGCGCCCCCGGACGGCGGCATCCGTCGCGGGGGTCCTTCGCTAGCGCGGTATACCGCAGTCTACTGCGGTCGCGCGGTCTACCGCAGAGTTTTAGCGTCCACCGCATGAGCCCCGAGCTTGACCGCACCCGTCCTGTCTGGCGCCAGGTCGCCGCAACCATCGCCACCCGCATCGCTGACGGCGAGTACCTGGTCGGTGCTCGTGTCCCCTCCGTCGTCGAGTTGTCTGCCGAGTTCGGCATCGCCAGCTCGACGGCACAGAAGGCGCTCGCCCATCTCAAGGCGCAGGGACTCATCCGAGCCGAGGTTGGCCTGGGCTCGTTTGTCGCAGAGCGGCCTGTGGAGGCCGACGTAGAGAGAGAAGCGTAGACACGGAGACCGAGCCGATCCCTGCGGTGCGGACGAACCGGCGCTTGCGGGTTAGCCAAGAGCTTTGGCCACTTCGTAAATGGTGGGCCTGTCGTCGGGTGCATGGCTGAGCATGGCGTCGATCAGTTCGCCAATCTCACCAGGCACCTTCACGGGGCGGCGTCTGCCGTTGGCCACGGCCTCTCTCTGGACGGGACGTGGAGCGTCGTCTGGGTACTCGACGGCACGCCAGCCAGTGGCCGAGATGAGCAAGGATGCGCCGAGGGCGTAGATGTCGGCTTCCGGCGTGGGCTCGGCTTCCCCCGTGGCGAGCACGCTGCGCGCGATCTCCGGTGCTTCGTAGTGGACGAGGCAGCCGCGGAACGGGAAGTCGTACCCCTCGGGGACGTGCCCACCTCGGGCTAGAGCCAGATCGATGAGGTGCGTCCGCTCCGGCCCGACGATGAAGTGGGCGGGCTGTACGTCGCCGTGGGCCCAGCCTTTGGCGTGCAGTTCGGCCAGCGCCTCGACACAGCGCAGCGCCACGCTGGCGTGCGGGGCGACGGACGAGCCTTCGTTACGGCAGAGCTCCCACAGGCGGTACAGGTCCGGCCCTTCATGCCACGGCTGAAAGTTCCACGTCCCGTGCTCCCACTCTCCGTACGCGAAGTCGTCGAATCCGAGGCGATGCAGCACGGCACCCTCGCGTGCGGGCGCGAGGGCGGTCCAGGGCTGGGCGGGCCAGTCAGCCGTAGCCTCGATCGGATAGCCGACCTTGACGGCGTAGTGACCCCGATGGCTCTGCACCTCCCAGACCATGGAGCCCTGGCGGTTCAGTACCAGGCGCTGAGACGTGGGCATGAGGGCGTCGAGCACCACGATCGGCAGTTCAGAGGGTGAGCCGGACAACGTCTGTTCTCCTTCCGGGCGAACGCGGCCGACCACGAGTCGAGGCCGGCCGCGCCGCTGCTGTCGTGTTGCTACGCCTGGCCGTACGGGCGGCCGCAGTCGGAGTCGCACTGGGCAAGGTTCGTGCCGTCCACGGTCCACAGGCATCGAAGACCATGAAGCCCGCCGTCTTCATGGCGCGTGCCGAAGCGGCGACCTGCTCCGGGTCGCGGGCCCCGCCACCGGGCTTCGGGTTGTGGTGCAGGAAGCGGCCCGCGTACCGCTCGCACAGCTCGGCGTACTCCTTCGTGTGCAGGATGAGCGCGTGAAGGCCCAAGTCCACGTCGTCCGACGGGACCATGGGGACGATCGCGGTGGCTGCGGTGACCACGAAGGCGACCGCCTGGTCCGCGATCCGCTCGGCACGCTCGGGTGACTGCCCGTTGTGGACGACCACGAAGTGGGCGAGGCTCTGGAACAGCTCCTCGCCAGCCACCGCGCGGCCGGACCTCTGATCGTTCGCCGTTGCCGTCATGCGAGTACTCCTTCTGGGTAGTGGAGCGTGGCACCTACGGAGTTGGGAGGCCGCCCCGAACGGGGGTGGGGGAACCGGGGAAAGAGCACCCGTCCGGGGCGGCCGGTCTACTGGCCGACAGCGAGAGCCAGGCCGATCACCAGGCCGCACGACCCGCTGATCATGATGATGAAGAGGACTCCCGCGTATCGGCCGATGGCGCGCATCACAGGCCGTCCCTGCTGTTGCCGTTCTTGACGGCCAGGCGGGCGCTCAATTCCTCCCGAGCACTTGGCTGCACCACCTTGTCCGGCATGGCGTCCCACTCCCGGCCGCCGCCGATGGGCCGTATCTGCACTCGGCCGCCGAGCTCACCCATGACGATGCCGATACGTCCCTTGGCGGTGTCCTTCGCCAGTTCACCGATGCCTGGTCTGGTCTGCTGGTTGCTCGCCATGCATAGGAGCATCGCGATCGGAGGGCCGCCGCTGAAAGGTCAGGCTGATTACCCAACTTGGGTAACATCGCGGGAAGTAGAGAACCAGCGACGTTGCGTAGCCCTCGCAGTGTGGGAGCTTGCCGATGCCCGACCCGGACCGGCCGCAGGAACTGCCGGCCAGGCTGCTCACCGATCCCGAGATGAGCGATGCGTGTCGAGTCCGGGACTTCGCCAGAGTCTTCCGGCTGGTGAAGGTCAGGGCGGGCATCTACCCCTCGATGATCGCCCGGCGTTGTGACCTGACACCGAGCCGAGTGGGCGAAGTCATCGCAGGCCGCCGCCACTTGCAGCACATGGATGTCATCGAGCGAATCTCAGACGGTTTGCGCATCCCAGGAGACATGCTCGGGCTTGCCCGCCGAGCGTGGGAGACGCCCCAGGCCCTGGTGGTCGACGAGCGCGAGGTACCCCAGATACCGGAAGCCGAGCAGCCTGCCCCCGCGTCTCTGCCAGGTCCCGATGTGGACAGCATCTTGGCACTCGCCACTCGAACGAGCCTGAACGCGGCAACGCTTGAAGCCTTCCGCTCATCCATCGAGGACTACTGGCGACGAGACGACCAGCACGGTGGCGAAGCACTGCGGCCCGCCATCGTCGGCCAGCTCCGCTATGTCGTCGGACTCTTGAAGGAGAGCCGACCGCCGTCGATCCAGAACGGCCTGTACGGCATCGCGGCCGAGCTGGCACGCCTGACAGGCTGGACCTACTTCGACGCCCGCCAGTACAACCAGGCTCGCGCGTACTTCACCGAGGCCCTGCAACTGGCGAAGGAGATCGACGACCGGCAGTTCATGGCCAACGTCCTTGCCTGCATGAGCTTGCAGGCGACCTACCAGGACAAGCCCGCGGACTCATTGGCACTCGTGACCGCCGCCCAAGACCAGGCTCGATCAGCACTTGGCAGCACGCCGCGCGTCATGTCGATGCTGGCCATGCGGGAAGCCTTCGCCCACGCCACTCTCGGCAACCGTAATGACACGCACCGGGCGATCGGGGAAGCACACAGCCAATTCGAGCAGATCGGGGCGAGCGATCCGGACCCCTCATGGGTGACCTACTTCGATGAGCCGAAGCTCATCGTGGACACGGGCATCGCCCATGGCCGACTGGGCGAAGCGGCGACTGCCGAACCCTTGATCGCTGACGCCCTGCGGCGGGAGCACCACACCAACCAGCGAGGCCGCGCGTTCCACTCGTTCTGGCTGGCCCGTAAGCAGCTGGACCAGGGCAAGCTTGACCAGGCGTGCCACACCGCCACGCAAGCTCTTGAGCCCGCGTCGGCGGTTGCCTCCGAGCGTGTGTCAGGGCACCTCAGGGAGTTCTACGACCAGTTGGCCCCACACAGGCAGGAGCCCGTAGCCCTTGCCTTCGAGGCACGGCTACGGGAACTCCTCCCGCCGGTCAGCGGATCGCTTCGTCCATGAGCAGGTAGAGCAGCCCGACGAGAGATCCGCTGCTCACGACCTCGCGGCGGTCTATCATCCCGCGCACCTCTGAGAGGGGGATCCACTCGATGCGGTCGGACTCGTTTTTCTCCGTGGGCGGACCGGCGTACGTGGCGCCGTCGATGCGGAAGACGTGGTGTTGCGAGTCGGTGATCCCGTTCGCCGGCTCGGCATAGATCAGAGGCTTGATCGGGCCGGGGCGCCAGCCGGTCTCTTCCAGGACTTCGCGGGCCGCTGCTTCCTCCGGGGTCTCGCCGTCCTCGACCAGACCCATGGGCAGCTCCCAGGCCCATGAGTCCGTGATGAAGCGGTGCCGCCACATCATCAAGACCTCTTGACGCTCGTTGACCACGGCGGCAACGGCCAGGTGCCGGAGGCGGACGACGTGGTACTCCCACCTGCGCCCGTCAGGTTGCTGGACGTCGACCAGACACAGATTCACCCACTTATTGGTATAGACCTGTCGCTCACCGTGGGTCTTCCACTCCATACCTGCGGCCCCTCTCGATCGGCCTCCAGGATCTCAGACCGATCTGGGGGCGCGTACATGTTCCCCCTGTTTTCGCGTCACCCTGACGAGATACGCCGCTGAGGGCCCCGCTCCGGCTCGGACTGAGCGTCAGGCGGACGAGACCACGAGCGACTGCAGGGAATTTCACCGAGACCTCAGCTTGAGAAGCTGAGGTGATCTACAGGAGGTTGCCTGGCTGACCTGGCCAGGAGAGCTGCCAGCGCCTGCCGCTTGTCAGGTGGATACCCGTGTCGCCAGCTCTCGCTCAGTGCTGCTGGGATGAGCGCTCGTCCAAAGGCACGGGAGCCTTGTGCGTTGCACAACCCATGACCGTCTCCCGATCAGTCGTCACGCTGAAAGAGGTGGCTGATGCGGACGATTGACAGCTCCGCGGCGGGTTGCTGCACGGACAGGGGCAGTCATTCGGCTCAACATTCATCGTACGTTGCTTGATGCATATTGATTGATTCCTGCGACACCGCCCGAGTGAATCGTCACCGGTGGCAGGCGCCTGCGTAATATTCCGCCGACAGAAGAGGCGGTTCTTTCGACACGGAACGCCGGAGCCCCCCATAGGAGTTGGAAACTCGATGACACTCAACATCCCCGATGTGCCACAACGGCGCACATTGATGGCCTGGATCGCGGGGGTACTCACTCTGCTAGTCGCTGCCGCCGTTGTGGCCGTGACGCCTATGCGAGCAGATGCAGCGACATTCGTGGATCTGGGTGAGGCGGAAAGCTACGCGGTACTGGCCGGTTCCACGGTCACCAACACAGGACCTTCTGTGGTCACCGGAGACGTCGGTGTATCTCCGGGAACGGCCATCACCGGATTCCCGCCCGGGACGGTGGTCGACGGGACGATTTTCGCGGGCGCGGAGGCGGCAGGAGCGCAGGCCGCCCTTGGTACGGCGTACGACGACGCCTTCGGCCAGCCCACGGAATTCAACCTTTCCGCAGCACCCGTGACGCCCACACTGATTCCGGGCACCTACGCCGTCGAGTCCGGTCTGCTGGTAAACGGTACCTGGACGCTGGATGCCGGGGGCAACCCCGACGCCGTCTGGGTGTTCAAGGTTCCGGCCGGCCTGACGACGGCGTCTGGGAGCAACATCGTCCTTCAGAACGGCGCCCAGGCGTGCAACGTGTTCTGGGTAACCGACGAATCGGCCACGCTCGGATCGGGCTCCAACTTCGTGGGCACCCTTATGGCGCTCACCTCGATCACTGTCAACAGTGGGGCGACCGTCGAGGGCCGGGTGCTGGCCCGCAACGGGGCCGTGACGCTGGACAACAACGTGATCACCAGGCCGGAGTGTGACGACACCACCACCACGACCACCGGTGATGCTGCGACGGGTGACGCTGCCACCGGTGATGCTGCGACGGGCGATGCTGCGACGGGTGACGCTGCCACCGGTGATGCTGCGACGGGCGATGCTGCGACGGGTGACGCTGCCACCGGTGATGCTGCGACGGGCGATGCTGCGACGGGCGATGCTGCGACGGGTGATGCTGCGACGGGCGGACACGACTGTGACTGCCACAAGCCGGGAAAGCCCGGTCACGGTGGCAAGCCGGGAAAGCCCGGTCACGGTGGCAAGCCGGGAAAGCCCGGTCACGGTGGCAAGCCGGGAAAGCCCGCTCATGACAAGGAGTCGGGCGAGTACGGGCTGCCCAATGTGCCTGAGGTGCCCTTCCAGCACTGAATGTTAGACGGGCGGCGCGCGGCGGATCGTCATGGGCTTCCGTCGCGTGCCGCATGCGGAAGCAGGAGCAGCGGGTGTGAGCAGTCAGGTAGGGAAAGACCGGGTGGGGCCGTGCTGAGAGGTGCTGATTCGAAATACGTGAAGTACGCGCGACAGACCAGCGCTGAATCGGCAGCACAGAATGGTGACGGGGGACCGGCTGACTCCCGGGGGGATTTGGGGCCGCCCCGCCCACTGAGCGCCGTAACGGGAATCGCGGTGGCCCTGTGCCTGGCGGTGACTCTGGTCCATGTATTCCTGGTGTTTCTGTACGTGGCGCCTCCGAACGTCATCTCGCAGGCGTACAGCCGACAGGTCAATGCGTGGGTCCGGCCCTTTTTTGAGCAGAACTGGCGGCTATTCGCCCCGAACCCTCAGTCGGCCAACCGGCAGATTTCTGCGAGGGTCAGCCAGACGGGGCCGGACGGCACCACACAGGTGAGTGGCTGGATCGATCTGACCGCTGCGGACGATGCTGCCGTCAAGCACAATGTCTTTCCGAGCCATACGGCACAGAACATGCTGCGTCAGGCATGGAATGTGTATCTAAAAACGCACGGCAGCGACAACCGGCCGCATTCGGAGCGGGCTCTGATGATTGAGAAGTATCTGCGCAACATCGCGGCGGAACGCGTCGCCGCGAAACAAGGCGGCGCCTTTGACTCCATCCAGTTGCGGGTGATCTCACGGCCCGTCGCCGCGCCCGGCGCAGTGGGTGGAAATCCTCCGGCGACCACGGCATCGACGCGGGCCCAAACGCGGTATCTGCCCTGGTGGAAGGTGGCCTCTCATGGAACGGACTGAACAGCGACCGGTTGCAGCGCCCACGGCGTCCGCTCGGGTAACCGAACGAGCAGCCGTTCGCATGTCGCAGCGTGTGTTCGACGGGGCCCAGGTGCTCGTCGCGCTCCTGACCGAGCGGCCGGTGTCCCTGTACGCGGCGGCGGTGATGCGCATCGGGTACGGGCTGCTCTACCTCGTCTTCCTGCTCCGCGAGTTTCCCCACCGGCACGACATGTGGGGCCCGGATGCACCGTGGACGCCCGCGCTGGCCAGGCAGATGTTCGACCAGAGCGGATGGGCCAGCCTCCTCACCCTGTCCGACAGCCACATGTACTTCGAGGCCTGCTACGCCATGGCCCTGGTGACGTGTGCGCTGTTCCTGCTGGGCTGCCGGACGCGAGTGGTGTCCGTGCTGTTCGCGGTGGTGGTGGTGTCGTTCCATGCCAGGGCGATCTACATGGCCGACGGCGGAGACAACCTCATGGTCCTCATGGCTGTCTACCTCGTCTTCACCGCGTGCGGCCGGCGCTGGTCCCTCGACGCCCGCAGGACCCGGCGCCAGGCGTCGGCGGGTAGGACCGCAGGCCCGCGGAGTTGCGACCTCCGGCACCATCTCGGCGACTCCCGCGTCATCCTGACCACCGTGCTGCACAACTGCGGCATGTTCGTCATCGCCGCTCAGGTCTGCTTCCTCTACGGATGCGCGGGCCTGTACAAGGTGCAGGGTGCGAAGTGGGGCGATGGCACCGCCCTTCACTACGTCCTGAGCATCGACCTGTTCCGGCCCTGGCCGGAACTGTCCCAGATGATCGCTGGCCATCATGTGCTGATCGCCGTCGTCGCCTACCTGACGGTGCTGGTGCAGGTCGCCTTTCCGTTCACCCTGTTCAGCAGGATGAAATACCCGGTCCTGCTTCTGCTGTTCGGCATGCACGTGAATATCGCGTTGTTCATGGGGCTGCCACTTTTCTCCGGCGCGATGATCGTTGCAGATGCCGCGTTCCTGCCAGACCGCTTCTACCGCGCTCTCGGACGGCTGGGGCGGCGTGCCTTCCAGCGCACAAGTGGCATAGGAGCCGAAGCCATGATCGGGACAACACCCGCAGTGGTACCGCCGCAGCCCTCGCTGAAGTAGGGGTTGGCGGTCCGGTTTCCCACGCATGTGGGCCGGGAGAGAGCAGGTGGCTGTGCCGCCCGGCAGGCGATGGCGGTTCTTTGCGGCAGCCTGGTAGAGGCCACGGGCCAGCAAGTTGACAGGCCGCAGCCGAAGAACAACCCCGAGCCACCACCGGCGCTTCCGTCCGCACATCAGCACGGCGGACAGGGCACGCGGTCCACCGTAGACCTTGCCGCGACAGGGCTGATCCAAAGAACCTCGCGGTCGGCGACAAGCCGCAACCCAGGCCCTCGTCCTATGCGTGGACGAGAAGTCTCAGATCCAGGCCCTGGACCGGTCCCAGCCGGTGTTGGCGATGATGCCCGGGGTTCCCGAGCGTCGCAGTCACGACTACGTCAGGGCCGGCACCACCACTCTGTTCGCGGCCCTGGAGGTCGCCACCGGCAGAGTGATCGGCTCTCTGCACCGCAGGCATCGGGCCGTGGAGTTCAAGAAGTTCCTGGCCAAGCTGGACAAGGAGGTGCCCGCCGAGCTCGATGTGCACCTGATCGTGGACAACTACGTCACCCACAAGACGCCCGCCGTCAAGCAGTGGCTGGTGGCGCATCCGCGTTTCCATCTGCACTTCACGCCGACGAGTTCGTCCTGGCTGAACCTGGTGGAGCGGTGGTTCGCCGAGCTCACGCAGAAGAAGCGCAAGCGCGGTGTCCACCGCTCCGTCCAGGCCCTCGAACGCGACATCCGTTCCTGGCTCGCCGACTGGAACGAGCACCCCAGGCCGTTCATCTGGACGAAGACCGCCGACGAGATCCTCGACAAAGTAGCCGCCTACTGCCGACGAATCTCCGACTCAGGTCATTAGTTGGGTGTCAGCTATCACTCAGGTGGGGTCGGTGCGAGCGGCTCTGCTGCGACCTGGGCGGACACTTGGCGGTGTCGTAGAGCATCAACTTGACGGCAGCTCTGACGGCAACGACGGCACACGCTCGCTCGCGACCGCTGACCTGGGCGATCGGCATCAGAGGCTGTCGTCATCCAGCAGGACGCCCTGCCCGATCCTACGGATCAGAAGGTTGCAGGTTCGAATCCTGCCGAGTGCACACAGACCAGAGGCCCCGGATCACTCCGGGGCCTCTGGCGTTTCCCGACTCGATGGGCGCACATCGTCCCCGGCCGTTCGGGGGACGCGCGGGTCGACGCCGGGTCCTTCCCGCCCCGTGGGGGCATCCCTTGCTGGGACGAAAGGGAGACACGATGCCGCTCTACCTGTCGAAGTTCAGCTACACCCCGGAGACCTGGGCGAGGCTGATCGGCCGCCCGGAGGACCGGGCCGAGGCCGCTCGGTCGTACATCGAGTCCGTCGGCGGGAAGCTCCACGGCTTCTGGTACGCCTTCGGCACGCACGACGGTTACACCCTGTGGGAGGCCCCGGACAACGTGTCCATGGCCGCGGTCGCCCTGGCGATCAGCGGAGGCGGCGCGCTGAGTTCGCTCGAGACAACGGTTCTCCTCACCGTCGACGAAACGATGGAGGCCCTGCGGGCAGCCGAGCAGATCCGGTACCGGGCTCCTGGGGCGTAGCGGTCCGGAGCAGGTGCGGCAGCACGTCCACACGCCCCTGGTTCGCGGTCGCGCCCTGATCGCTCCATGGTCGCTTCCAGGGAGACTTACGCACGCGCAACTATTATGGATAATGGAATAGTTGGTGAAGGCGAAATGCCAGGGGGCGACCGGTGCCGGGGAACACGTCGTGGACGCGAGCGGTGTTGCCACTCTGCTTGCTGGGGGTGCTGGACGCGGAAGAGAAGAACTACGGGTACGCACTTCTGAGCCGCCTCAGTGACGCGGGCCTGGAGAGCGTGAAGCCCGCGACCCTGTATCCCGCCCTGACGCGACTTCAGGAAGAGGGCGCGGTGGAGGTCGAGTGGGGTGCCGGCGAAGGCGGTCCCGGACGGAAGTACTACCGCATCACCGAGGAGGGGCGGGAGCGACTGAGGCGGGAGAGCGCCGCTTGGCGCGACCTCAACAGAACGATCGCCTCGCTTCTCGGAGAGCGCACAGGGGGAGAGTCATGACCACCACGGAGAACCTCAACTGGCCGTGTGAGGACGACGAGAAGTGGGCGGCGGTCGTCGAACTGCGTCTCATACTCGATCAGCAGGCTCCCGTCGACCTGGTCCACCAGATACTGGCGGAGGCCCATGACGCCGTGACCGAGACTGGCGGTACGGCACGCGACCTCTTCGGCCCCCCTGCGGAGTACGCGCGATCCGTGGCCGGAGAACGCATCGGAGAAGAGTGCCGCGCGCGGGTCGACACACGCGGTATGACGCCGGGCGAGCGTCTCACCTCGTCCCTTGCGACGCTGGGCGCTGTGGGGCTCCTCGTCGCCGTTCTGCAGTGGATCCGCGACGGCCTCTGGGCGCAGGCCAGTTGGTCGTCGATCACGGGATTCGCGACTGTGGTCCTCGCCGCCGTCCTGGCAGCCGTCGTCTTCGCTGCGTGGAGCGCGGGGCGGATCGTCGGCGCATGGGCCTTCGGCACGGTGGCGGTCATCACGGTGGTGGTCGGCGCCGCCGCTGCCGACGTATTGCCCGGCGAACCGCTCTTCTCTTTCCCTGTCCCCTTGCTGGCAGCGGCAGGCGGCGCCTTGACCGCCGCGGCCGTGCTGCTGCCCGACACCACCGTCGACCGCTGGCTCACCCCGAGGCTTCAGGGCAGTGACGAGCGCTGGCTGTCGCATGTGGAGGGCCTGTTGCGCGGACGCCACGCCATGCCCGCCGTCGAGGCACGTGCCCATGTGCAGGAGGCGCGTCACCATCTGGCTGCGTCGGGCGACAGTGCCGAGAACGCCTTCGGCCGCGCCGAGGTGTACGCGATGCGTCTGGCCGAAGGCCCGCGCAGGGAGCAGCGGCTGGCCCGGCGCAAGCTGTACGGCGTGACCGCGCTGGCGCTCCTCCTCGGGCTGCTCTTCGCCGACAAGCTGCGTGACCCGGATCCGTCGTCCCTGTGGTTCTGGTTCTACGCGGCAGTGGTCGCCTACTGGGTCTGGTACGCGGCACGGATGTGGAGCCGGTCGTCCTCCGCAGGCGACCGGAAGGACCGTGCCCCGGCCTCCGACCGGACCTGAGTCCGTCGAGCCTCGAGGCGCAGGTGCTCGACGTGCCTCACTGGGGGCCACATACCGAGCGGCCCAGCTCGACGGTCAAGCGGGGCAGGGTCCACTTAGTGCGGTGGCCGCCGCCCGGGCGTCGGAAGAGCCGCCGGTCAGTCGTTCTCGCTCGGCCGCCACGGCCTCCGGGTCCGCCGGGCCGTGCGGCTTTCAGTCCGTGCGGCAGTGCTCCTCCAAGTAGTTCGCCGCCAGTGCGCTCGCGCGGGTGAACCAGTCGTTCAGGACCGCGATCTCGTCGGGGGAGTAGTCCGCGAAGAGATCCGTGAGGCGGGCGTAGTACGGCTCGTAGACCTCTCGGACGCGGGCGACCGCGTCCGGCTGGGCGGCTACGCGGATGCGGCGGCGGTCGGTCGGGTCGGGGCGGCGGGTGATGTAGCCGGCGCGTTCCAGGCGGTTGAGGATGCCGGTGACCGCACCCGTGGTGACGTGGACGCGGGCCGCCAGGTCGCCGGCCGTGGGCAGGTTCTCGCCGGCCTCGATGACGTAGGCGAAGCAGGTGAGGTCGGTCACACTCAGGCCCACCTGTTGGGCGATCTCGTGCTGTCCGACCAAGTGGGTCGCGATGAGGTGGTCCATCGCCGACAGTGCCTGCTCCGGCGTGGCGGCCGGACGCGGCTTGGCTTGCATTCCCAGATCCCTTAGTTCGTGAGATGTTTGGGCTCTAAACGCTTAGTTGGTAAGGGGTTCCGGGCGGGTCCCCGGGGGCTTCGCGTGTCATTCGTGTGGAAAAGGGGGCAGCGCGTGAGCGCACATCAGTATGACCACGGGCACACGGTCGCCGGGTGGGTCGGAACCGGGATCGCGAGTGTCGGGGCCGCCGTGGCGGGGGCGGGGGTGTGCTTCGTTTCGGGTGTGCTGATCGTCGGTGGGGTCGGGATCGGTGTGGTCGCGCTGCTCGTCACCTGGGCGCTGCATCTGGCCGGCTGGGGGAAGGGGCCGGGGATCCGGCCCCGGGAGGAGTGGGGGTGGCGGGTGCGGGACTCGGGGGCGTGGGCCGGGCATGACGAGTGCCTCGGGTGCCGGCTGGCCGGGCGGCGGCGGACCGCGGGCTCGGGCCGTGTGGACGAGGTGGCCGGGGGAGTCGTCGTGCGCGGTGACGTGAGTGTGGGCGGGGAGCCCGAGGCCGCTGTCGTGGTTGCCGACTCGGGGCGTTGACTCGCGCGGACGCCGTTGTCAGTGGTGCCCTCTAGTCTCGGCAGAGATGGCACAGGCGTGGAAGTGCTCGGGGCTGCGGTGGTCGGCGGACGGTCCCGTGCTGGCGTGGGACGGTGGGCGGCGCAGTGCGCTGACCTGGGGGAAACGGGTGGCCTTCGGGGTCGCGGAAGGGGGCGTGCGGACATGTGTGGGGGCTCGGGGGCATGCGTGTCCGACGGGGGCGGCCGTGTCGGGGCGGAGTACGGGCGCGCGGTGCGAGGAGTGTGCGCGGCTGGACCGGGCGCACTCCGTGGCCGCCGACACGATCGCGGACGATCCGCGGCCGTACCAGGTGTATCTGGCGTGGTTCGGGCCCGGCATGGTCAAGGTCGGGATCACGGCGGAGGAGCGGGGCTCCGCGCGGCTGTTGGAGCAGGGGGCCGTGTGCTTCAGCTGGCTCGGGGTCGGGCCGCTCATGGCCGCGCGGTGTACGGAGGAGCTGTTGCGGGCCGCGCTGGGGGTGCCCGACCGGATTCCATACGCCGAGAAGCGGGCCGTGCGGGCCGTGTTGCCGGAGGCGGCGGCTGACCGGGCGGTCGAGGTCGCCGAGTTGCATGCGCGAGCCCTGGCGCTTCCCGCGTGGCCGGAGTCGCTCGTGCGGGAGCCTCTGCGAGTTGTCGATCATGTGGAGGTGTTCGGGCTCGCCGGGCTGTCCGTCGCCGTCGGGGAGGTGGGCGAGCTCGTCGCCGGTGGGGTCGTGAGCGGGGAGCTCGTGGCCGCTGCCGGGCCCGATCTGCATCTGGCGACCGGGCGTGGTGTCGTCGTCCTGGACACGCGGCTGATGAGCGGGTGGGGGCTGGTGGCCGCCGGTGGTGCGGAACTGACCGCGCCTGTGAGGGAGTTCAAGGAGGAGGCGGGTGTGCAGGACGGGTTGTTCTGACCCACCTGCTGATGAATCCCGCTGATGAAGGCGGCCTGCTGATGACCCCGGCCTGCTGATGAACCCGGCCCGCTGATGACCCCGGCCGCCGCCCCCTGGCGTTCACAGGCGTTCCCTGAGAAGCGCCTGTGTGTTTCTCAGGGAAATCACAGGCTCTCGAAAGGGCGCTCTCAGAGCACGCCGACATCGTGTGCACCATGACCACGACCTCGCCCCAGGGGCGCACCGAACTGCTGAGGCCGGACGGGAGCCCCGTCCGAGTGCTTGTGGTGGACGACGAGATGTCGATCACCGAGCTGCTGTCCATGGCCCTGCGCTACGAGGGATGGCAGATCCGGAGTGCCGGTGACGGCACGGGCGCCATCCAGACCGCGCGCGACTTCCGGCCCGACGCGGTCGTGCTCGACATGATGCTGCCCGACATGGACGGGCTGGCCGTGCTCGGGCGGCTGCGCCGTGAACTGCCCGACGTGCCGGTCCTTTTCCTCACCGCAAAGGACGCCCTCGAGGATCGGATCGCCGGGCTGACGGCCGGCGGGGACGACTATGTCACCAAGCCGTTCAGCCTCGAAGAGGTCGTCGCACGGCTGCGCGGGCTGATACGGCGGTCCGGTGCCGCCGACCGGCGCTCCGACTCCACGCTGGTCGTCGGCGACCTGACCCTCGACGAGGACAGCCACGAGGTCACCCGGGCCGGTCAGAACATCCACCTGACCGCGACCGAGTTCGAGCTGCTGCGGTTCCTGATGCGCAATCCGCGGCGCGTGCTCAGCAAGGCGCAGATCCTCGACCGCGTGTGGTCGTACGACTTCGGCGGGCAGGCCAACGTCGTCGAGCTGTACATCTCGTATCTGCGGCGGAAGATCGACGCCGGGCGCGAGCCGATGATCCACACCCGGCGTGGTGCCGGTTACCTGATCAAGCCCGCGGCCGCATGAGCGGGTGGCGACGGCCGAGCACGCAGCGGAGGGCGGGCAAGCCGTCGCGAGCGGGCAAGCCGCGCACGCTGCGGACACGGCTCGTCGTCGCGTCCGTGGTGCTGATCGCCGTGGTGTGTGCGGTGATCGGGACCGTGACGACCCTCGCCCTGCGGTCACATCTGTACGAGCAGTTGGACGAGCAACTCCGCGGGGCCGCGGCCAGGGCCGCCCAGAGCCCTCCCAGGGACTTCGGCGAGGATCTGAACGGCGGTTCCGACGCGCCCGCGCAGAAGAAGGAGGAGAGCCTCACCGACTTCGTCACCCGGGGACCGCAGCCGGGCGGCACGGTCGCCGCCAAGATCGAGGGCGGCCGGATCACGGAGTCCAAGTACGGCGTGTCCGTGGACAACTACCCGATGAGCGCGAGATCGCTGAACTCCGCCCAGACCGCCGCACTCGCCTCCGTGCCGCAGGACGGGACGGTGAGAACCGTCGATCTCCCGGGCCTCGGCGAGTACCGGGTCGAGTACAAGTCAGGCGACAAGGGCAGCTACTACGTCGCCATCCCCACCACGGACGTCACCAACACCATCAACACCCTCATCCTGGTCGAGATCAGTGTCACCGCGGCAGGGCTGGCCGCCGCAGGGCTGGCCGCTTCCGTACTGGTCGGCGTAGCCACCCGCCCCCTCCGCCGCGTAGCCGCCACCGCCACCCGGGTCTCCGAACTCCCGCTGCACACCGGCGAGGTGAACCTCAGCGAGCGGGTCCCCGACTCCGAGACCGACCCGCACACCGAGGTGGGCCGGGTCGGTGCCGCGCTGAACCGGATGCTCGACCACGTCCACGGCGCGCTGCACGCACGGCAGCAGAGCGAGACGCGGGTCAGGCAGTTCGTCGCCGACGCCAGTCACGAGCTGCGCACCCCGCTCGCCTCCATCCGCGGGTACGCCGAGCTGACCCGGCGCGGCACAGAGGACGTCGGGCCGGACACCCGGCACGCCCTCGGGCGGATCGAGTCCGAGGCCGGGCGCATGACCCTGCTCGTCGAGGACCTGCTGCTGCTCGCCCGGCTGGACGCCGGGCGGCCGTTGCAGTTCGAGCAGACCGACCTCGCACCGCTCGTCGTGGACACCGTCAGCGACGCCCGTGCGGCCGGCCAGGGCCACAACTGGCGTCTCGACCTGCCCGACGAGCCCGCGCTCGTGTCGGCGGACGCGGCCCGGCTCCAGCAGGTCCTCGTCAACCTGCTCGGCAACGCCCGCACCCACACCCCGCCCGGCACGACCGTCACCGCCCGCGTCCAGCGGCGCGGCACCTGGCTGTGCGTCGACGTCGAGGACGACGGACAGGGCATTCCGGCCGAGTTGCTCCCGCACGTCTTCGAACGGTTCGCCCGCGGCGACTCCGCGCGGACCCGCGCCACCGGCTCGACCGGTCTCGGCCTCGCCATCGTGCAGGCCGTGGCGACCGCGCACGGCGGTGCCGTGACCGTCGACAGCGTGCCCGGGCGGACCGTGTTCACGGTGCACCTGCCCGCGCTGCCGGCGCAGCCGCAGCCGGACATGAGCCGGCGACAGCCCTCACAGGCACGCCACAGCGTCACCACATGGGCACGACAGGGCGCCTGACAAAAGTCGGCTCCATGCGAACCGACTCTTCTCCCGGCACCCTGCCGGCGCGGGAGCACCTCCCGGCCGCACCAGCCGGTACGCCTGTCCTGGACGTAGTGATCCCCGTCTACAACGAGGAGAAGGACCTCCAGCCGTGCGTCCGCAGACTGCACGAGCACCTCGCCGGCACGTTCCCGTACGCGTTCCGCATCACGATCGCGGACAACGCCTCCACGGACACCACCCCGCGGGTGGCGGCACGGCTGGCGGCGGAGATCCCCGAGGTCACCACCTTCCGCCTGGAGCAGAAGGGCCGCGGCCGGGCCCTGCGGGCCGTCTGGTCGGCCTCGGACGCCCCGGTCCTCGCCTACATGGACGTGGACCTGTCCACCGACCTCAACGCCCTGCTCCCGCTGGTGGCGCCGCTGATCTCCGGCCACTCCGACCTCGCGATCGGCTCCCGGCTGGCCCGCAGCTCGCGCGTGGTGCGCGGCCCCAAGCGGGAGTTCATCAGCCGGGTCTACAACCTCATCCTGCGCGGGTCGCTCCAGGCCCGCTTCTCGGACGCCCAGTGCGGGTTCAAGGCGATCCGCCGTGACGTGGCGCAGGTGCTGCTGCCCCTGATCGAGGACACCGGCTGGTTCTTCGACACCGAGATGCTGGTGCTGGCCGAGCGCGGGGGGCTGCGGATCCACGAGGTGCCGGTCGACTGGGTCGACGATCCCGACTCGACCGTGCACATCGTCAGGACCGCGACCGACGACCTCAGGGGCGTGTGGCGGATCGGCAGGGCCCTGGCCACCGGTTCGCTGCCGCTGGACCGGCTCACCCGGCCGTTCGGCGACGACCCGCGCGACCGTGAGATCAAGGACGTACCGCGGGGCCTGGCCCGCCAGTTGGTCGGCTTCTGCGTCGTCGGCGGCCTGTCCACCCTCTTCTACCTGCTCCTCTACAGCGGCTTCCGCGTCTTCACCGGCTCCCAGACCGCCAACGCCCTCGCCCTGCTGGTCTCGGCGATCGCCAACACCGCCGCGAACCGGCGGCTCACCTTCGGGGTGCGCGGGCGCGACGGGGCCGTACGGCACCAGGCGCAGGGCCTGGTCGTCTTCGGCATCGGGCTCTCCCTGACCAGCGGCTCGCTCGCCGCGCTGGGCGCGGCCACGTCCGAGCCCGCGCACTCCACCGAACTGGCGGTGCTCATCGCCGCCAACCTCGCGGCGACCGTGCTGCGCTTCCTGCTCTTCCGGGCGTGGGTGTTCCCGGACCGGCGCGACGCCGAGACGACGGTGGTCGCCTCATACGACTCAAAAGGCTCATACGCCTCATACGACAACGCTCAGTTCCGCGTCGGCGAAGCCGCGGACGGCACCTGGAGGGACGCCACCGCGCAACTGCTGCCGGTGCGCCCCCACGACACCGATGCGAGGGACTTCCGATGACCGTCCACTACGACCAGCAGCTCGCCGGCAGAGACCCGAGTCCCGAGCCCCGGACCCCTCGTCCGCCTGCCCCCGCACCGGCCCCCGACGCCGGTGAACCCAAGCGGCCCTTGCCGCACCGGCTGTGGCGCGGCCGGCCCGAGGACCCCCGCTGGGCCCGCCCGGCGTTCCTCGGCCTGCTGCTGGCGACCGCGGTGCTCTACCTCTGCAACCTGAGCGCCTCCGGCTACGCCAACTCCTTCTACTCGGCAGCGGTCCAGGCGGGCAGCCAGTCCTGGAAGGCCCTGTTCTTCGGCTCGCTGGACGCCGCCAACGCCATCACCGTCGACAAGCCCCCGGCCGCGCTGTGGCCGATGGCCCTGTCCGTGCGGCTGTTCGGCCTCAGCTCCTGGGCGATCCTCGTCCCCGAGGTCCTCATGGGCGTCGGCACGGTGGCCGTCGTGTACGCGGCCGTGCGCCGCCGGTTCAGCCCCGCGGCCGGTCTGATCGCGGGCGCGGTGCTCGCGCTCACCCCCGTCGCCGCGCTGATGTTCCGCTTCAACAACCCGGACGCGATGCTGGCCCTGCTGATGGCCGTGGCCTGCTACTTCGTCATCCGGGCCGTGGAGGACGGCCGTACCAAGTGGCTGGTGTGGGCCGGGGTGGCCATCGGCTTCGCGTTCCTCGCCAAGACACTCCAGGCCTTCCTGATCCTGCCGCCGCTCGCCCTCGTCCACGCGGTGTGCGCACCGGTGCCGGTGAAGAAGCGCTTCGGGCAACTGGCCCTGGCCACGGTCGCGCTGGTCGCGTCCGGCGGCTGGTGGGTCGCGATCGTCGAGCTGTGGCCCGCGTCCTCCCGCCCGTACATCGGCGGCTCGCAGAACAACAGCTTCCTGGAACTGACCTTCGGCTACAACGGCCTGGGCCGCCTCAACGGCGACGAGACCGGCAGCGTCGGAGGCGGTGGCGGCAACGGCGGTGGCAACTGGGGCGAGACCGGCTGGGACCGCCTGTTCGGCTCCAGTATCGGAGGCCAGATCTCCTGGCTGATCCCGGCCGCGCTGATCCTTCTCGCGGCGGGCCTGGTGGTCACGCGCAAGGCACGCCGTACGTCGGTGACGCGCGGTTCGTTCCTCGTCTGGGGCGGCGCGCTGATCACGACCATGCTGGTCTTCAGCTACATGCAGGGCATCTTCCACGAGTACTACACGGTCGCGCTCGCCCCCTACGTCGCGCCGCTGATCGGCATGGGCTCGGCGCTGCTCTGGGACAAGCGTGACAAGGCGTGGGCGTCGCTGACCCTGGCGGCCGCGACGACGGCCACCGCGGCCTGGGGCTACGTCCTGCTCAACCGCTCCTCCGACTACCTGCCCTGGCTGAAGTGGTTCGTCCTGGTCGGCGGTCTGACGGCGGCCCTCGGCCTGATCTTCGCCGGCCGGCTGGGACGCCGACTGGCCCTGGGCGCGGCGGGACTGGGCCTGATCGCCGCACTGGCGGGTCCGGCGGCGTACACGCTGACCACGGTGAACGAGGGGCACTCGGGCTCGATCGTCACCGCGGGACCGGCGGTCGCGGGCGGTCGCGGTGGGCCGGGGGGCGGTGGCGGTTTCCCGGGCGGCGGCCCCAACCAGCAGAACGGCAACGGCAACGCCCAGGGCGGGCAGGGCAACGGCTTCCCCGGCGGCGGTTTCCCGGACGGCGGCTTCCCGGGCGGCGGCCCGAATCAGCAGGGCCAGAACACCACCCCCGGCGGCCGGACCGGCGACGGCGGCCGTATGGGCGGCGGTGGCGGCATGGGCGGTCTGCTCAACGGCGCCGGCGTCGGCTCCGAGGCCAAGAAGCTGCTGGAGACCGACGCCGGCCGGTACACCTGGGCTGCGGCGGCCATCGGCGCCCAGAACGCCGCGAGTTACCAGCTGTCCACCGGCGAGCCGGTGATGGCCATCGGCGGCTTCAACGGCACGGACCCGTCCCCCACGCTCGCGCGGTTCAAGACGTACGTGGCGGAGGGGAAGATCCACTACTTCATCGCCTCCGGCGCGGGCGGCCGCATGGGCGGCGGCAGCGACGGCTCGTCGTCCCGGATCACCTCCTGGGTCGAGGCCAACTTCAAGAAGGTCACGGTCGGTTCGGCCACCTTCTACGACCTCACACAGAAGGCGAGCGGCTGACAGTCCGCTGACCGGGAGAGGGGCGGTGGCCGCCGGCCACCGCCCCTTTCCCGTGGCGCGATTATTCGGTTGTACGCCGTATGGGATTCTTCTACGGTGTACAGCATGACGACGTCCCCACAGGAAGAGGCCCCGCCGCAGACGGCACACGGCGGCCACCCCCAGCGCTGGCTGATCCTCGGTGTCATCTGCCTCGCGCAGCTCACCGTCCTGCTCGACAACACGATCCTGAACGTGGCGATCCCCTCGCTCACCCGCGAGATGGACGCGACGACCGCCGACATCCAGTGGATGATGAACGCCTACTCACTGGTGCAGTCCGGCCTGCTGCTCACGGCGGGCAACGCCGCCGACCGCTACGGCCGCAAGCTGCTGCTGATGTCGGGCCTGGCGATTTTCGGTCTGGGCTCGCTGGTGGCCGGCCTGTCCCAGAGCCCGGCCCAGCTGATCGCGGCCCGCGCCGGCATGGGCGTCGGCGGCGCGCTGCTGATGACCACGATCCTCGCCGTCGTCGTGCAGATCTTCGACGACAAGGAGCGGGTCAAGGCCATCGCGCTGTGGTCCACGGTCAGTTCGCTCGGTTTCGCGGCCGGGCCGTTGATCGGCGGAGTGATGCTGAACCACTTCTGGTGGGGCGCGATCTTCCTGATCAACATTCCCATCGCGGTGCTCGGCCTGATCGCGGTCGCGGCGCTCGTACCGGAGTCCAAGCACAAGGCGGGCGACCGTCCCGACCTGGTCGGCGCGGTGCTGTCGACCATCGGCATGACGGCCGTCGTGTACGCGATCATCACAGGGCCCGAGCACGGCTGGACGTCCGGGCAGGTGCTGCTCTCCGCGCTGATCGGCGTCATCGTTCTCAGCCTGTTCGTGACATGGGAGCTGCGGATCGAGCACCCCATGCTCGACATGCACTTCTTCCGCAACCAGAAGTTCGTGGGCGCGGTCGCGGGCGCGATCCTCGTGGCGTTCGGCATGACGGGCTCGCTGTTCCTGCTCACCCAGCACCTTCAGTTCGTGCTCGGTTACGAGCCGCTGGACGCCGGTCTGCGCACGGCGCCGCTCGCGCTGACCGTGGTCGCGCTCAACTTCACCGGGCTCGGAGCGAAGCTGGTGCTCAAGTCAGGCACGCCGGCGGCCATCGCGCTCGGCATGACCCTGGTGTCGGCGGGGCTGGCGGCGATCGCGCTGCTCGGCGGGCACGGCTACGGCGGGATGCTGCTCGGCCTGGTCGTGATGGGCGCGGGTGTGGCGCTGTCCATGCCGGCCATGGCCAACGCGATCATGAGCGCGATACCGCCGGAGAAGGCGGGTGTGGGAGCGGGGATCAACGGGACGCTCGCGGAGTTCGGCAACGGCCTCGGTGTGGCGGTCCTCGGTGCGGTGCTCAATTCGCGGTTCGCGTCGCTGGTCGCCGTGTCGGCGGCGTCGTTGCCGGCGGCACTCGCGGCAGCGGACTCGGCTGAGGAGAAGGCGCGTATCTCCGACGCGTTCGCCTCCGGGCTGGAGACCAGTCAGCTGGTCGGGGCTGTGGCCGTGCTCGCCGGTGGCCTGGTCGCGGCGGCGTTGTTGCGGCGGGCTGAGCGGGCAGAGTCCGCCTAAGAGCTCGGGTGGCTGGGTAGTGGGGCGGCTGCGGGAGCGTTTGGGCTGGTCGCGCCCACGCGGCCGAGCCGCAGGTCGACACAGCCCCGCGCCCCTGAAGGGCGCTTAGCATGACCGGCATCAGGAAAATGAGGAAGGTGCGCCATGGCGAAAGCGGCTCGGGAGAGTCAGCCGCGGACCAGCGTCTGGCTGGAAGGCAAAGCGCACCGGCGGCGCGGCGGTGGGCAGCCCTCGGGGCTGGACCGCGCGCGCATCATCGAGGTCACCGTCCGGCTGCTGGACGCCGAGGGGCTGGCCAAGTTCTCGATGCGGCGGCTGGCAGGTGAGCTGAGCGTCACCGCGATGTCCGTCTACTGGTACGTCGACACCAAGGACGACCTCCTCGAACTCGCCCTGGACGAGGTCATGGGCGAGATGCGGCTGCCGGATCCGGACGCCGACGAGGACTGGCGGGACCAGGTGCGGGCCCTCGCGTGGGAGTACCGGACGCTGCTGGTGCGTCACCCCTGGGTGTCCGCGCTGGTCGGCGTCTTCCTCAACATCGGCCCCCACAACCTGGCCTTCTCCCGGGCCGTGCAGCGCGTCGTCCGCAGGACCGGGCTGCCCGCGAAACGCCTGACGAGCACGATCTCGGCCGTCTTCCAGTTCGTCTACGGCTACGGCACGCTGGAGGGCCACCTCTCCGCCCGGGCCAAGGCCGGCGGCATGACCGTGGACGAGTACTTCCAGCAGGCCCTGAGCACCGTGACCGCGGCCCCGCAGGCAGCCGACGTCATGCGTGAGTCCCAGGAGATCATGGCGGCGCGCGGCGGCGACACGGTCGCCGAGATGATGGAGCGCGACTTCGAGTTCGCACTGGAACTGCTGATCGCGGGCATCGAGGCGATGGTCGCCCGGGAGTCAGGGGCCTGAGCGGGAGGGCCGGCTACTCCCCCTCGGCCAGCCGTGCGGGGAACCCGCCGGTCGCCACCGGCCCCCACCGCTCGGGGGTGACGCGGATGATCGACTTGCCCTGCTTGAGCATCGCCGCGCGGTACTCGTCCCAGTCGGGGTGCTCCCCGGCGATGTTCCGGTAGTACTCCACGAGCGGCTCGACGGAGTCGGGCGGGTCGATGACCTCCGCCGTGCCGTCGATCTGGACCCAGGGACCGTTCCAGTCGTCGCTGAGGACGATCAGGCTCACCCGGGGGTCCCGCCTGGCATTGCGGGTCTTGGCCCGCTCCGGGTACGTCGAGACCACGATCCGGCCCGAGTCGTCGACCCCGCAGGTCAGCGGCGAGCCCTGGGGGCCGCCGTCGGCGCGCCGGGTCAGCAGGATGGCGTGGTGCCGGGGTCGTACGAAGTCGAGCAACTCGTCGAGGGAGACGCGGGTGTTCGTAGCGATGTTCGGTGCCATGTCCGGCAGCCTACGACTTCATGGCCTCGGCGACGTTGTCGTACACGGGCACGTCCCGGCGCAGGCCGGTCAGTTCGAGGACGCGGCTGGCCACACCCTCCGGCCGGGCCACCAGGCGCAGCCGGGCCCCGGGGGGCAGCCGGTGGCGGATGTCGTTGATGAGGCGGATGCCCTGGGAGTCCATGAAGCAGGTCGTGGTGAGGTCGAGGACCAGCACCTCCAGCCGGTCATCGCGGGCCTTGGCCTCGGACACGATGAGCGGAAGCAGCTGCTCCGCGTTGCAGAAGTCGATCTCCGCGGGCATGGTGAGGTGGACGCGGCCGGGCAGGTCGCGCGATTCGGTGGGATTCGGGAGGAAGGTCACAGAACTCACCTGGCAGACGTTCGTCCGGATTCCGGTAAGGCCGCTTCCTGACCCGTGGGGCCATTCCACCATGCCGGAGCGCGGCTGTGGAAGCGCCTGTGGCGGCCGTCGGTCGGACGTCACCTTGACGCAACCGAGCAGCTAGAGTGCTGTCCGTCCTGTGCTCGCAGTCGGGAATGTGCTGCGGAGCTCTCCTGCGCACGGCCATGGTCGTGCATGCCGAAGAGGTTCGTGGTGGCTGCGTCCGAGTTTCCTGATTTGCCCCGTTTTCCGGTCGGCTTCGAGCTGGCCGAGGCTCTGACGGTGGCGTCTCAGCAGCTGCACGAGAGCCCCTCACCGCACAACACGCTGCGCACGGCGGTCCGGCTGGCCGTGCACCTCATGCCCGGGGCCGAGCACGCCGGCATCTCCGAGATCGAGCGCGGCAACAAGCTCCGCACGCTCGCCTGGACCGACGACGTCGTGCGCTCCGCGGAGGCCCGGCACGGCGGCCGGGAACCGCACGGGCACTGGGACCAGTTGTGGCACAGCCCGGTGGTGCGGATGACGGACAGCGAGGACGACGACGGCTGGGACGTGCTGTCGGCCCTGGGGCTGCGCTCGGCGCTGTCGCTGCGGCTGCGCGCCGACCGCCGCCGGCTGACCGTGCTCACGGCCTACGCGCGCAAACCGGGCGCCTTCGACGAGGACGCCACCCGCATCGGCCGGCTGTTCACCACGCACGTCAGCATCGCCCTGGAGTCCGCCACCGTGCGCGAGCAGCTCACCGAGGCCATGCACACGCGGGACCTGATCGGCCAGGCCACCGGCATCCTCATGGAACGCCAGGGCATCGACGCCGCCGCGGCCTTCGAGAGCCTGGTGCGGGCCTCCCAGCGGGAGAACGTGAAACTGCGCGACCTCGCCCGCCGGATCGTCGGTGCTCACAACTCCACGTGAGCCGCTGTGAGTCAGGGGCGCAGGCGTTAAGGGGCGCCGACGGGATACACGTACGTTCATGAGTTCCGAGACGTCCGACACGCTGGACCAGGCGATGGTGCGCAGCAGCGGTCTCGACACCCTGCTGCGCGACCTGACCGACCGTGCGGTGCAGGAGGTGCCCGGCGCCGCGGCGTGCAGCATCACGGTGAGCCGCGGCGGCCGGCTGCTCACCCTGGCCGGCAGCGACGGCCTCCCCAGCGGCCTGGACCAGCGTCAGTACGAGAACGGCTCGGGCCCCTGCGTCGACGCCGCCGAGACCGGCGCCGAGCAGTACGCCCCCGACCTGGCCACGGAGTCCCGCTGGCCGGCGTACACGCCGTACGCGCTCTCCGCGGGCGTCCACTGCGTGCTCGCCGTGCCGATCGCCGTGGAGGGCGAGACGGGCGCCGCGATCAACCTCTATGGCGTGCGGGCCGGGACGCTGGACCAGGGCCGGGACGCGGCCCGCGCCTTCGCGACACGGGCGGGGGACGCGATCAACGTGGCGCTGCGCATCGAGCGCCGCCGCCAGTCGGTGGCCGACGTGCGCACCGCGCTGCTCTCCCGCAGCGTCATCGACCAGGCGATCGGCATCCTCATGGCCCAGGAGCGGATCAACGCCCGTGACGCGCTGGAGCGGCTGCGCCGCGCCTCGCAGCACCGGAACGTCAAACTCCGGGACCTGTGCGGCCAGTTGGTGGCGAAGGTCTCCGGTCCCGCCTCAAGCGGCCGGAAGTGACTCGCCCTGCACGGCCTGGATGTCCAGCTCCACCCTGAGCGTCGTGCCGATGGCGGCGATGCCCGCCTGGAGGACCTGGTTGTAGTTCATCGCGAAGTCCTCGCGGTGCAGTTCGGTCGTGGCACGGAACGCCGCCCGGGTGCCGCCCCACGGGTCCGGGCCGGTGCCGAGGTAGGCCAGGTCCAGGTCGACCGGCCGTACGACACCGTGCATGCCCAGCTCACCGTGGACCGTCCACCGGTCGGACCCGGTCGCCGTGAGTCCCGTGGACCGGTAGGTGATCTCGGGGAACCGCTCGACGTCCAGGAAGTCCGGCGACTTCAGGTGCCCGTCGCGCATGCCGTTGCCGGTGTCGACGGACCCGGCCCGGATCACCGCTTCCACACGGGACTTGGTGACGTCGTCCGGGGCGATCTCGATCGAGCCGGAGAACTCCGTGAACCGGCCGTGCACGCTGGAGATGCCCAGGTGCTGTGCCACGGCGGCCACGCTGGAGTGCACCGGGTCGACGGTCCACGGTCCCGGCGGCGGCAGCTCGGTACCGCCCTGCCGTGCCAGCGTCACCGTGCCGACCTCGGCCCGGCCGCTCGCCGTGACGATCACGCTGGAGGCTGCGGGCGCGTATCCCACGGCGGTGACGATGACGGTGTACGCCCCCGGCTCCAGCGGCGTCGCGTCCCGGACGGCGCCCTCCGCGTCGGCCTCGGCCCGCAGCGCCTGCGCGCCGGTCATGTCGGCCACGGTGACGACCGCGTGCGACACGGCCCAACCGTCCCGGGTACGGATCCTCGCGGTCAGTCCCATCTCAGCTAACTCCCCTAAAACAGAAACTCGAAATGAAACCGGCCCGTGGCAGGGGCGCCTCCGCTCGGAGCGCGCCCACCGCCACGGGCCGGGGCTTGTCCTACTCGCCGGGGTGGGCGAGTTCGATGTCGTGGGCGTCGGCGCCGCGGCCCGTGACCGTCAGGGCGGTGGCCACCGGCGGGTAGCCCGTGGCGATGACGGTGTATTCGCCGCCGTCCAGGTCGGTGAAGGCGTACGCCCCGTCCGTGCCGGTCGTGGCCGAGCCGACGACGTTGCCCGCCTGGTCGACCAGCGTCACCCGGGCGTCGGCCAGCGGGCCGTGCGGGGCGCGGACGACACCCTGGACGCGGGCGCCCGAGTCCAGGTCGATCTCGACCCGGGTGACCCCGGCGCCGCCCACCTCGACGGGCAGGGCGCGCGGCCGGTGGCCGGTGGCGTTCACCGCGACGGTCACCGCACCCGGCACCAGCTCGGTGAAGGAGAACTCGCCCTGCTCACCGGTGGTCCCGGTGGCCAGCAGGTCCCCGCGCACGTCGGTCACGATCACCATCGCGTCCTTCACCGGCTGCCCGCCCTCGGCGGCCCGCACCAGGCCGGTCAGCCCGCTGGTGCCGCTGAGCAGGATGTCGTAGGCGACCGGCTCGCCGTTCACCACGACCGTGGACGCCTGCGGCTGGAAGCCGTCGGCGGAGGCGATCAGCACGTACGACCCGGCGCCCGGCGCGTCGAGGACATAGGAGCCGTCGGCCTGCGCCACGGACCGGCCCAGCTGCCGCCCGGCCAGCGAGATCAGCGTGACCGCGGCCCGCGGCACGGGCGCGCTCTCGTTGCCGCGGACGAAGCCGCGGACCGGCACACCGCCCCCGCCGGACGCGGGCTCCTCGGCCCGGGCCGCCGTGGCGACGGCGGCGAGCCGTTGCGTGCCTTCGGGCCCGGTGCCGTCGGCGGACTCGGTGTCCGCCATGGCCCAGCTCGGCACGGACTTCTCCGCGGCGGGGGCCTCGGCGGGAGTCTCCGCACGGGCGTCGTCGTCCGCCGCCTGCGCCAGTCCGCCCTTCGTCTTCAACGGGACCTCCTTGATGAACAGCGACACCAGCAGCGCGAGCAGGGCCAGCGGGGCCGAGTACAGGAACACGTCCGCGACACCGTGGCCGTAGGCGCTCTCCACGACGGTGCGGATCGGCGCGGGCATCGCGTTGAGGTCGGGGATGCCGCCACCGCCCGTGCCGGCGTGGCCGAGGGCCTCGCCCTTGGCGCCGAGGCCGGCGAGGCCGTCCTTGACGTAGTCGGTGATCTTGTTGCCCAGGACCGCGCCCAGCGCCGAGACCCCCACGGCACCGCCCAGGGACCGGAAGAAGGTCACCGTGGAGCTGGCGGCACCCAGGTCGCCCGGCTCCACCTGGTTCTGCGTGCAGAGCACCAGGTTCTGCATCATCATGCCGATGCCGAGGCCCATCAGCGCCATGAAGATCGCTATGTGCCAGTACTCGGTGTCGTACCGGATCGTGCCCAGCAGCCCGAGCCCGGCCGTCACCAGCACACCGCCGCCGAGCAGCCACCCCTTCCAGCGGCCGGTCCGGGTGATGACCTGACCGGAAACCGTGGAGGAGACGAACAGGCCCGCGATCATCGGGATGGTCATGACGCCGGACATCGTCGGCGACTTGTCCCGGGCCAGCTGGAAGTACTGGCTGAAGAACACGGTCCCCGAGAACATCGCGACACCGACGAACAGCGAGGCAAGCGAGGCCAGCGTGATGGTGCGGTTGCGGAACAGCCGCAGCGGGATGATCGGCTCGCTCGCCTTGGCCTCGACCAGGACGAACAGCGCCAGCAGCACGACGGAGCCGCCGACCATCGCGTACGTCTGCCACGACACCCAGTCGTACTTGTCGCCGGCGAAGGTCACCCAGACCAGCAGCAGGCAGACGGCCGCGGTGATGAAGAAGGCGCCGGCCCAGTCGACCTTGACCTTCCGCTTCACCACGGGCAGGTGCAGGGTCTTCTGGAGCACGATCAGGGCGATCACGGCGAAGGGCACGCCGACGTAGAAGCACCAGCGCCAGCCGAGCCAGTCGGTGTCGGTGATGACACCGCCGACCAGCGGACCGCCGACCATGGCCGTGGCGAAGACGGCGCCCAGGTAGCCGTTGTACCGCCCGCGCTCACGCGGCGAGATCATCGCCGCCATGATGATCTGGGCCAGCGCGGACAGACCGCCCATGCCGATGCCCTGGACCGCGCGGAACGTGATGAGCGTGCCGGGGTTCTGCGACATGCCGGCCGCCGCAGAGCCCAGCACGAAGATCACCAGGGCGAGCTGGATCAGCAGCTTCTTGGAGAACAGGTCGGCGAGCTTGCCCCACAGCGGCGTGGACGCGGTCATCGTCAGCAGGGACGCGGTCACGACCCAGGTGTAGGCGCTCTGGCCGCCGCCGAGGTCGCCGATGATCCGGGGCAGGGCGTTGGAGACGATCGTCGACGACAGGATCGCGACGAACATGCCGAGCAGGAGTCCGGTGAGGGCCTCCATGATCTGCCGGTGCGTCATCGGAGCGCCGCCGCCGGAGGAGCCGTGGGAGCCTCCCCCGTGCTTGGCATGAGCCCGCACACCGGCTGGTGTGGTCGTAGCCATGGGCTTCCTTTTCTTACGTGCTTGCGGGTGTACGGGTGGTCTGTGCGACAGCGGGTGGCGCCGTCCGGGGCGCGGGGCGGCAGTCGAAGCTCTCCCTCAGCCGCGCCATCAGGTCCGTGAGCCGGCCGACGTCCTCGTCGGTCCAGTCGCTCAGGCGGTCGGCGAGGACCTCGGTGGTCCGCCGGGACAGCTCGTCGAGCTGTGCGTGGCCCGCGGGCGTGAGACGCAGGATGCGTGAGCGCTTGTCCGCGGGGTCGGGGGAGCGTTCGATCCAGCCCCGGGCCACGACGTGCGCGACATGGCGGCTGGTGACCGACATGTCCACCGCGAGCAGCTCGGCGAGCTTGCTCATGCGCATGTCGCCGTGGCGGCCCAGCAGTGTCAGTACGGCCGCCGAGCCGCCGGTGCAGTCGGCCGGCATGATCCGGCCGAGCTCCCGCTTCACGGCGCCGAAGGCACTGAACTGGCGGACCAGCTCTTCGTACTGCGCCCTCTCGGCCATGACACCTCCGCTTTCGTTGCTTAGGGCAACCATAGAAGCCGTTGGTTGCTGAAGGCAAATAAAGAAGGTGAATGCGGCATAAAAAGTTGGCAAAGGCAAGTATTGCGGTAGTAAATGTGCAGGTCGTGACGATGGTGGCAGGGGTCGTGCGGGAGCAAACGGAAGGCCAACCCCCACTTGGGGAGCCCCGGCGTTTTCGCTAGGGTCTCGGGCCATGGCTAACAACCAGGCCCCCCAGGGCAACCACGACCCCGCCGGCAGCACCCAGATGTTCCGCGCGTTCGTCGACGAGGCGCCGCAGGGGCGGCAGGCCGCGACGACGAGTGGCGGACCGCGGATCGGTCTCATCCTCGGCGTCGTCGTCGCCATCGCGGTGGTCGCGGCGGTGGCTTGGCTGGCGCTGGCGTAACGCGTACGGCGGTTCTCGACGTTGGTGTCGGCCGGGCGTTGTCGCCTGGAGTCGGTCGTGCCGAGGTCGGGGCACTGCGCAACCCGGCGCTACGGGGTGCCGCTGCGCCCACCCGTGCCGCCCCAAGCGGCACGACTGCCCGCAGCGGCGGCCTGCACCCGGCCCATGGCAGCTCAGCGGAGCCACGCGTCCTCGCGTACGGCGGGACGGGACGTGTCGGGGGAGACGTGCGGCTCGGCCGAGGCGCAGCCGCACCCGCGCACGTACGGAAGGGGACGTGTCGGGGGGTGTCCGCCCGCAGCGGTTGCGCGTCAACGGACAGTCAGCCGGCGTCCGACCCCATCGCGCCGTTCCGAGGACGGACACCCCCGGCGCGGCCCTGACCCGCAACCGGCGGGTAGGCGGTCCACCACCTGCGGGTAGGCGGTCCACCACCTGCGGGTAGGCGGTCCACCACCTGCGGGTCGGCGGCGCACCGCCGTTGGGTAGGGCGCCGATCACCTGAGGTTAGGCGGCCCACCACCTCGGCAGTCAGCGGCCCGCCACACCGACGGCAGCGAGCCTTCACCCACGCGGCCCGCCACACCGACGGCAGCGAGCCTTCACCCACGCGGCCCGCCACACCGACGGCAGCGAGCCTTCACCCACGATTCAGTGACCGTCATGCACCCGCGGGGCAGCAAGCCGTCGCCCACCCGCGGGTGGGCGAGCCCCCCGCGGGTCGGCGGCTCGGTCAGTCCGAGATGAGGCCTTCCCGGAGCTGTGCCAGTGTCCTCGTCAGCAGGCGGGAGACGTGCATCTGTGAGATGCCGACCTCCTCGCCGATCTGCGACTGGGTCATGTTCGCGAAGAACCGCAGCATGATGATCCGTCGCTCACGGGGCGGCAGTTTGGCCAGCAGCGGCTTCAGCGACTCCCGGTACTCGACGCCCTCCAGGGCGCTGTCCTCGTACCCCAGCCGATCGGCCAGCGAGCCCTCGCCGCCGTCGTCCTCCGGCGCCGGGGAGTCCAGCGAGGACGCCGTGTACGCGTTCCCCACCGCCAGCCCGTCGACGACGTCCTCCTCGGACACCCCGAGCACGGACGCGAGTTCGGTGACGGTCGGCGAGCGGTCCAGCTTCTGCGAGAGCTCGTCACTGGCCTTCGTCAGCGCCAGCCGCAGCTCCTGAAGCCGGCGCGGCACCCGCACCGACCACGACGTGTCGCGGAAGAACCGCTTGATCTCGCCCACGACGGTTGGCATCGCGAACGTCGGGAACTCGACTCCCCGTTCGCAGTCGAACCGGTCGATCGCCTTGATCAGCCCGATCGTGCCGACCTGGACGATGTCCTCCATCGGCTCGTTGCGGGAGCGGAACCGCGCCGCCGCGTACCGCACCAGCGGCAGGTTGAGCTCGATCAGGGTGTCGCGGACGTACGCACGTTCGGGGCTGTCCTCGTCGAGCGCGGCCAGCCGCAGGAACAGGGAGCGGGACAGGGTGCGGGTGTCGATGGCCCCCGTGGCCACAAGCGCCGGCGCGGGCTCGGTCGCGAGCTCGGCCGGAACGTCGTCGATGGGGCCGAGTGAGTCGAGAGCATGGGGAGCTGTGTCGCTCTCCGCGAGCGTGAGCACCTTCGAGCTGCCCTGTTCTGCGGACATGCCACCCCCTTTGGGTCGCGGGACGGTCGCGGCGAACGCCCCCGTCTGAGGAACGCAGCCTTCACCTGAATACCGGAGCCGAAGCCCCGGCAAACGCGCTTCCCGCAGAATGTCACATGTCGGCAACACGCTGTAGTGACATGTCGACATCTGAGACGCCAATCCGCCCTGCAAACAAGGGGTCTGACGCCTTTTCGGCCCGCAACTGTCGGGAACGGCCCTGAGGAGCGATTCGCTCGCCAGGATTACTACTCGCAACTGTTTGCGGTTACGCGTCGATCCGGTTCGCGGACCGCAATCGCTGGAAGCTACGCGCGAGTAGCCGCGACACGTGCATCTGTGAGACCCCGAGCTCCGCACTGATCTGAGACTGCGTGAGATTGCTGTAGTACCGCAGCAGCAGAATCCGCTGCTCCCTCTCGGGCAGCTGCACGAGCAGGTGCCGTACGAGATCCCGGTGCTCCACCCCGTCCAGCGCGGGATCCTCGTAGCCGAGCCGGTCCAGCAGTCCGGGCAGTCCGTCGCCCTCCTGCGCGGCCTCCAGGGAGGTCGCGTGGTACGACCGCCCGGCCTCGATGCAGGACAGCACCTCGTCCTCGGTGATGCGCAGCCGCTGGGCGATCTCGGCCGTGGTCGGGGTGCGCCCGAAGGCGGTCGTGAGGTCCTCGGTCGCGCTGTTGACCTGCACCCACAGCTCGTGGAGCCGGCGCGGCACGTGGACCGTGCGGACGTTGTCGCGGAAGTACCGCTTGATCTCGCCGATCACCGTCGGCATCGCGAACGTCGGGAACTGCACGCCCCGGTCCGGGTCGAAGCGGTCGATGGCGTTGATGAGCCCGATTGTGCCGACCTGGACGACGTCCTCCATCGGCTCGTTGCGGGAGCGGAAGCGGGCGGCCGCGTAGCGCACCAGCGGGAGATTGGCCTCGATGAGTGCTCCGCGCACCCGGTCGTGCTCGGGCGTCCCCGGCTGGAGTTCCTTGAGCTCCGCGAAGAGGACCTGCGTGAGGGCGCGGGTGTCAGCGCCTCGGCTCCGCTGGGGAGCCGGTTCCGAGGATGGTGCCTGAGGTGCGGTACTGGCCAGCACGGTCAACTCCACCTCGTCATCCGTCAACCTGTCCGTCGGCTCTTCCGTCAAAAGCGGTCATAGCATCACAAGACATGTGCACTGTGTGCAAGCACCCGATAACTCCGTGTTGAGGGATGAAATACCGCATAAATGCGCGAAAGCCCCCCGTCGGAACGACGGGGGGCTCGAAGCGGGGGGCTCAGAACTCGTAGTCGGCGATCACCCACGTGGCGAACTCGCGCCACAGCGCGACACCCGCCTGGTGGTCGGGATGCTCCACGTACCGGCGCAGCGCGTCCGCGTCGTCGAAGGCCGAGTTGATGGCGAAGTCATGGGCGATGGGACGGTCGCTGACGTTCCAGCCCAGCTCCCAGAAGCGGATGCCGGGGACCGTGCCCTCGAGCGAGCGGAAGGCCTCGACGCCCTTCACGACCCGCGGGTCGTCGCGCTCGACACCCTCGTTGAGCTTGAAGAGGACCAGGTGGCGGATCATCACTTTCCTCCGTCGGCGACCCACGTGGCGAAGTCGCCGAGGGCCTGGGCGGCGTCCGATATGCCCTGGAACCCTATCTGCATGTAGTCGGCGGCCTTCTTCGGGTCCGTGATGATCACGTACAGCGCGAAGACCACGAAGACGTAGACGGCGACCTTCTTAGCGTTCACCGCCATCGCGGCCTCCCCTGTCACTGGTGTCTCATGCAGCGCACATGATCGCACGAAGGGCCGATCGCACGAAGGGGCGGAACGGGGTCATCACTGCGGCCGAGGAGGTTGGCGGGGGCGGCGAGCACGCACAGCATCCGTGGGGACAGCCGCACTCGTCGGAACGCAAAAAACCCCCTCCGAACCACGTTTCCGCAGTTCAGAGGGGGTGTTGTCAGCGGTAGCGGAGGGATTTGAACCCTCGGTGACTTGCGCCACACTCGCTTTCGAGGCGAGCTCCTTCGGCCGCTCGGACACGCTACCGAGGGAGACCTTACAGCAAGGTGCCGCGTGCTTCGAAATCGATATGCGGCGACGGTCAGCGACCGCGGAAGAACTCGGTGAGCAGCCCGGCGCACTCCTCGGCGAGCACGCCCTCGATCACCTCGGGCCGGTGGTTGAGCCGCCGGTCGCGGACGAGGTCCCAGAGGGAGCCGGCCGCGCCGGCCTTGTCGTCGCGGGCGCCGTAGACGAGCCGGTCGACGCGGGACTGCTGGATCGCGCCCGCGCACATCGTGCAGGGCTCCAGCGTCACGACGAGGGTGCAGCCGGCGAGCCGCCACCGGCCGAGCACGTCCGCGGCCCGCCGCAGGGCGAGGACCTCCGCGTGGGCCGTCGGGTCGCCGCCGGCCTCGCGTTCGTTGTGCCCGGCCGCGAGCACGGTCGTGCCGTCCGGGGCCAGTACGACGGCGCCGACGGGGACGTCCCCGCCCCGGACGGCCTCGGCGGCCTCGTCCAGGGCGAGTCGCATCGCGGGCCGCCAGGGGTCCCGTACCGGGTCCGGCGGGTCCGGGGCGGTGCGAGCGGTCAGCGGACGGTCTCCAGGGTCTCCGAGGCGCCTAGGGCCTCGGCGATCTCTGTGACGGCGTCCGTCGCCAGCGAGCGCAGCTCCTTCTCGCTCACGCCGAGGTCGTCCAGGATCTGGGCGTCGCCGACCGGGCCGTGCGGCACGGCCTCGCCGGTTCCGACGACCGGGTCGTCGTCGTCGGCCTCGTCGTCGTCGGAGTCACCGTCCTCGGTGCCGTCGAGGTCGAGGGCGTCCAGGTCGTCCCCGTCGTCCGGATCGCGTCCGAGCAGCTCGTCGGTGAGGAGGATCTCGCCGTAGCTGCTGCGGGCAGCGGCGGCGGCGTCCGAGACGTAGATGCGAGGGTCCTCCTCGCCGTCCACGCGGACGACTCCGAACCAGGCGTCCTCCTGCTCGATGAGCACGAGCACCGTGTCCTCGTCGGGGGAGGCTTCACGGGCCAGGTCGGCCAGATCCGACAGGGTTTCCACATCGTCGAGCTCCGTGTCGCTCGCTTCCCACCCGTCTTCGGTGCGCGCGAGCAGTGCGGCGAAGTACACCGTGACTCTCCCACTGGTCATAGGCGTGCCGGTTGGGGGTCCCCCCGGCGGAGGTTGTGGGCGGGGAGTGCTCGTCCGAGCCCCACCCACTCGGAATCGTGGCAGAAACAAGGCGTTCAGGGGACGTCTTCGGCTCCCTGTGTCCGGCAGTTTTGATCGCACGCTCGTTGCCGCCACCAGCGGATCGTACGCGGCTTTCCCCCCGTTCCACGCACGGTCACCTCGGCAACGTCCGCGCGGTTCGTGATCTTCCCCGGGGGTTTCCTCGCCCGTTTCCTACCAGCGGAACGTGCGCATGCGCATCGCGTGCCGCAGCCGGGCCGTCTTGACGCGGCGCGGCTGGACACGGTCGCGCAGTTCCCGGGCCTCGGCCAGATCGCGCAGGAACCGGGCGCGCCGCCGACGGCGCTCGGCGTCGGTCTCGCTCGTCGTCCCGCCCAGCATGCGGGGCGCGTCGGCCGTGTCGGCCGCGCTGGGCACGTCGGCCGGCTCGGCCCGTTCGGCCTGTCCGGTCCGGGCAGCCTTGCCGGGCCGCGCGGTCCTGCCGGGCTTGCCGGTCTCGTAGTTCTCCGGGTCCGTCGCGGGCCGTGCGCGCCGCGACGGAGCGTCTCGGGATTCCCGGTCGGGCATCAGGTTCACCACCCCCAGTCCGTCCTTCCCACTTTCCCCGGACGGGCGGTTTGACGCCAGCGAACGGGTGACGGGCGGGCGGCGGGCCGCCGTGCGGCCGGGGTCAGCGGGCCCGGTTACTGTTGTGGACATGCGTCTCCACGTCGTCGACCACCCCCTGGTCGCCCACAAGCTCACCGCGCTGCGCGACCGGCGCACCGACTCCGCGACCTTCCGCCGTCTCGCCGACGAGCTGGTCACCCTGCTCGCCTACGAGGCCACGCGCGACGTGCGCACCGAACAGGTCGACATCCAGACGCCGGTGGCCACGACCACGGGCGTCAAGCTGTCCCACCCGCGTCCGCTGGTGGTGCCGATCCTGCGGGCCGGCCTCGGCATGCTGGACGGCATGGTCCGGCTGCTGCCGACCGCCGAGGTGGGATTCCTCGGCATGATCCGCAACGAGGAGACGCTCCAGGCCTCCACGTACGCCACGCGCATGCCGGAGGACCTGTCCGGACGACAGGTGTACGTACTGGACCCCATGCTCGCCACCGGCGGCACGCTGGTCGCGGCGATCCAGGAGCTGATGCGGCGCGGCGCCGACGACGTGACCGCCGTGGTGCTGCTGGCCGCGCCGGAGGGCGTCGAGGTCATGGAGCGCGAGCTGGCGGGCACCCCGGTGACGGTCGTGACCGCGTCGGTCGACGAGCGCCTGAACGAGCACGGCTACATCGTGCCGGGCCTCGGCGACGCCGGGGACCGGATGTACGGGGCGGCCGAGTAGGCATCCGCCCCACGAAGAGACCCCCGGGGAGCCGGCCCTGAGCGGTTCGGCAGCCCTTCTCTCCGAGCTGCTCAGCAGCCCTTCTTCGACGACGGCGCCGGCTCGGGCGTGGCCAGCTTGGTCAGGGCCCGGTCGGCGTCCGGCTTCTTCGCCAGCTCCTTGAAGCCGTCTCCGATGACGAGGTCGACGGCAGGGCCCTTGCGGGCCGCCTCGGTGCGCCGTTCGGCGCCGGGGAGCTGGGTGCCGAGCACCGGCAGCGCGGTGTCGAGGGCGGATGCGGGGCCGAGCAGCACGCCGGGGCCCTTCACCTTCTTGTCGTACTGCTTGGGCGCGTTGCCCACGTCGCCGATCTTGAAGCCGCGCTTCTTCAGCTCGTCGGCGGTCTTCTTGGCCAGGCCGCTGCGGGTGGTGGCGTTGAGCACGTTGACCGTGATCGTGCGCGGTTCGGGCAGGGGCTCGGCGCTGGGCGAGGGGCTCGCCTTGGTCCGGGCGGCACAGTCCGTCCCGCCGCCGGCGGCCGAGGCCTTCGTGCCGCCGCCGGTGAAGACGTCGACGAGCTGCCACGTGCCCCAGCCGCCCACGGCGAGTACGGCGGCGGAGGCGACGACCAGGACGACGAGCCTGCCGCGCCGCCGGGGCCGGCGCATCCGCGGGTACTTGTTTCCCTTGATGCGGTATTTGCCGCCCATGCCGGGGGGAGTCAGCATGCTCATGAGCGCAGCGTAGTGCGCCTGGGCGACGATGCCTACTAGATGATCATTCGACGTCGCCCAGCGGAACCCGAAAGGGTCAACCCGCGACCGGCGGGAGTCAGTCGAGCTCGAGCACGCGCGCGTGCAGCACCTGGCGCTGCTGGAGCGCCGCCCGCACCGCGCGGTGCAGGCCGTCCTCCAGGTACAGATCGCCCTGCCACTTCACGACGTGCGCGAAGAGGTCGCCGTAGAACGTCGAGTCCTCGGCGAGCAGCGTCTCGAGATCGAGCTGCTGTTTGGTCGTCACGAGCTGATCGAGGCGGACCGGGCGCGGCGCGACGTCCGCCCACTGCCGGGTGCTGTCCCGGCCGTGGTCGGGGTACGGCCGGCCGTTTCCGATGCGCTGGAAGATCACACGGAAAGCCTACCGGGCGGGACCTTCCGGGCGCAGCCGTGGCGACGGAGTGTGACGCTGAAAAAAACCCCACAAGGCGGTACGTAACGGGAACAGGGGCGTGAATATGCGCGCCTCTTCCACGGGCTGCTGAGGCCGACGGCGTCGCCGGGCGGGGCTGGTCTTCTTCAGGCCGGGCCGGTCTTCTTCCTCCGCGTCCCTGCTGTCGGTCACGCGGACCGTGCGTCCGATTCGCTCGAAAGGGGTTGGCGTCTTCTCGGTGTGGCAGCCGTTCGGGGCGGCGGAGGCGCAGGTCCGGTCGCCTCCGCCGTCGCGGGTCGGTCAGCCGCGTTCCCTGTCCAGCGGGTGCCGCTGTCGATCCCGCGTCTCCGGCTCGGGCTCGGGATGGGGCCGGGGCGGCTTGGGGGCGTTGCGGACGGCTTCGGCGCGCAGGAGGGCGCGCAGGACGGCGTAGGGGTCTTCGAGCATGGCTGTGTTCCTCGTTCCGTATGGCTGCGGATTGCTGCGTACGGGCTGATGGACCGGTGTCCGGCCCGGTCAGCAGCGCAGGACCTCGGAACGCAGGGGGCGAGGGTCGTCGTACCGACGGGCCGGCGGCACGGGCGCGGGAAGCGGCGCGGCGTATGCGGGCTCAGGGCCCGGGAGCGGGGTGGGGCGCAGAGGGACGACGGCGCGCCGGGCACCCCGGGCGGGTGGGCGCAGGGCGGTGTCGAGGACGTCGCACTCGACGGCCGTGCTCTCGCCGGAGACGGTGGCCGCCGGGCCTGTGCGCGCCTCGGCGTGCGCGCCGGGCACGAGCAGGGCGAGCAGCAGGACGAGCACCCGCACCCAGGTGTTCCGGCGGGTGCCGCGGGGAGCCGGCCGCGGTGCGGGTGCGGGGTTCACGGGAGGTCGTTCCCCGTTGTGCCTATGCCGTTCATCCCACCGGCTGCGAGATCCGCTCGCTCGGCGTACGGCGGCCCCGGATGCGCAGGGCCGTGGCGATCTCGGCGGCGCCGACCGCGAGCAGCCAGCAGCCGCCGACGAGGGTGAGGACGGCGACGGACTCGAAGGGCGCGTCGATGAGGACGATGCCGGCGGCGACGGTGAGGATCCCGAGGAAGACCTGCCAGCCCCGGGCGGGCATCGCCGGGTCGTGGGCGGCGGCCAGGGTCTGGGTGATGCCGCGGAACAGCCAGCCGATGCCGATCCAGAGGGCGAGCAGCAGGATCGACTGCATGGGGCGGCGGAAGCAGAACAGGCCGAGCAGGATCGAGAGCGTGCCGCTGATGAACGCCAGGACGCGCAGGGCTGTCGTCCGGTGCGTGCCGAAGGCGGAGGCGAGCTGGAGGATGCCGCTGACGAGCAGGTAGAGACCGAACAGCACCCCGGCTGCGAACAGCGACGCGCCTGGCCAGACCAGGACGAGAAGCCCCAGCACGAGGGAGGTGACCCCGGTGACCAGCACGGCTTGCCATGCGGCGCGGGACAGCTGGCGCAAGGGGCCTGGGAAGGGGGACTCCGGCTCGTGACTGCCGGTGCCGGAGGGCGGGCTCGCGGTGTGCGTGGCGCTCCGGGGTGTGTGCGGGGCGTGCGGCCGGTGACCCTGTGCGCCGGGTGAGGCCGGGGCGTGGGGGTCGGGTGGCTTGGGCGGGGGCGGGGTGTGACCAGGCCGTTCGTGGGTGTGCGGGCCGTCCGGGCCCGGGCCCTGGGGGGCGTGGGGTTCCAAGCCCTGGGGCGGGCGGGGGACATGCCCGTGGGCGGGGCCGCGCTCCGGCTCCCAGGGGGAGCCACTCGGTGGCTCGGTCATGGTCCATGCTTGGACCGGCTGCGAGGGGCTCGCCACCTGGGGCGGGCCGTGCGGTTGATGTCTGTTGTCTGTGCCTCGTCCGGCTGCCCGGCCGGCGCTCGCCACCCCGGTCCCACCACGGCCGCCGACGTCCGCGCCGTCTGGGCCGGACCGCGCCGCCGACGCCCCGGGCAGGTCACGGACAGGCGCCGTCCGCGGCGGGCCGAGTCAGTCGGCACCCGCGTCCCGCAGGAGGCTACTTCCCGGTCGCCTTCGCGGCCTTGGCCGCTGCCTTCATCTCCTGTTTGTGTGCTCGTACCTTGGCCAGCGACTCGGGGCCGGTGATGTCGGCGACCGAGCGGAAGGACTTCGGTTCGCCGTAGGAGCCCGCGGCCTCGCGCCAGCCCGTCGGCTGGACGCCGAGCTGCTTGCCGAGGAGGGCGAGGAAGATCTGGGCCTTCTGCTTGCCGAAGCCGGGCAGTTCGGCCAGTCGTTTCAGCAGTTCCTTGCCGGTGGCGGCGTCCTTCCAGACGGCCTCGGCGTCACCGTCGTAGTGCTCGACGAGGTACTGGCACAGCTGCTGGATCCGCTTGGCCATGGAGCCCGGGTAGCGGTGCACCGCCGGCTTCTGGGAGAGCAGCGCGGCGAAGGCCTCGGGGTCGTGCGCGGCGATCTCGTGCGCGTCCAGGTCGTCGGTGCCGAGCCGCTGGGCGATGGTCGCCGGACCCTTGAACGCCCACTCCATCGGGATCTGCTGGTCCAGCAGCATCCCGACCAGCGCGGCGAGCGGACTGCGCCCGAGCAGCGCGTCGGCCTCGGGGTCCTGGGCGAGGTGAAGAGTGACGTCCATGCCCCGATCATCCCTCGGGGCGAGCCGGGCCGCGTCCGGAGGCCCGCCCGCCCGGGCCTACGACGTCGGCCGCCAGTAGCCCAGCGCGTGCACCCGCTGCTTGGGCAGGCCCAGTTCCTTGCGGACGTACGCCGTGAGCGACCGGGTCGTCGCCGTGTCGCAGGCGATCCAGACGTACGGGTCGGAGGTGCCCTGGAGCAGGCCGGGAAGGTCCGCCTTCACCCGGTCGACCAGGTGGGCTCCGGAGTCCCGGCGCGGCACCTTGCGCAGCTCGTGCCGGGCCGGGTCGGTGCGGAACGGCAGATCGTCGTCGCCGCCCTCGAACCAGACGGTGGCCGGCGCGGAACCCAGTGCGTCCAGCAGGGACTTGATGGCCGGCAGCGAGGCCGGGTCGCCGACGGCGAAGACGTGGGAGGGGGCGGGGTCGGGGTGCTCGAAGCCGGTGCCCTGGACGGTCGCCTCGATGGTGTCGCCGGGTTTCGCCGCCCTGGCCCAGTCGCTCGCGCAGCCCTCGTGCAGGGCGAACTCCAGGCTGAACGTCCCGGCCGCCGGGTCCGGGTCGACCAGGGTGTAGGCCCGCTGGTGCGGCCTGCCCGCGTTGTCGAACCACAGCCGTACCCACATGGTCGGGTGCACGCCGGCCGCCGCGAGCAGACCGCCGTCGGTGAAGCGCAGCCGCCGGTAGTCCGGGGTGACGTCCTCCGCGTCGGTCACGGTGAACACGAAATCCTTCGCGCGCAGCAGCTTGAGGACCGCGCCCTCCCAACCCCGCCCCTGCCCCATCCCGTATTCACCCTCCGCGTACGATTTCCGCCACAGCAATGACTTAGGCAAGGCTAACCTAAAGGAAAGTGGGGGCGCAGCGTGGCCACCGAGATCTACCGCGACGCCTGGGGCATTCCGCATCTGCGCGCGGGCAGCGCGGCCGGACTCGCCCACGCCCAGGGCCTCGTCACCGCCCGCGACCGGGCCTGGCAGCTGGAGGTCGAGCGGCACCGGGCCCAGGGCACCTCGGCGTCCTTCCTCGGCGAGAGCGCCCTGGCCTGGGACCGGTTCGCCAGACGCGCCAGACTCGACGACACCGCCAGACGCTGCTTCGCGGAGCTGGAGAGACGGGACCCCGAGACGGCGGACTGGCTGCGGGCGTACGTCGACGGGGTCAACGGCGGGCTGGCGGCGGGCGCCGACGCGGCCCCCGAGTTCGCCCGCGCCCACCTCACCCCCGGCACCTGGCACCCCTGGACCCCCCTCGGCGTCTGGCTCGCCACCCACATCCTCTTCGCCGGGTTCCCGGCCAAGCTCTGGCGTGAGCAGGTCGCGGCCCACCTGGGCGCGGACGCCATCGGTCTGTTCGCCACCGACGGCCCCGGCACCTCCGGCAGCAACGGCTGGCTGGTGAGCGGCGAACGGACCGGCACCGGGCAGGCGGTCATCGCCGGCGACCCCCACCGCTGGATCGAGGACCCCGGCGTCTACCAGCAGATCCACCTGTCCTGCCCGGAGTTCGACGTGGTCGGGCTGGCCGTCCCCGGCGTCCCCGGCATCGCCCACTTCGGGCACACCGGCACGGTCGCCTGGGCCATCACCAACGCCATGGCCGACTACCAGGACCTGTACCGGGAGCGGCTGCGGCGCACCGGTGCCGGCGTGGAGGCCCTCGGCCCGGACGGGGTCTGGCGCCGGGCGGCCCGGCACACGGAGGTCGTCGAGGTGGCGGGCGAGGAGCCGGTCGAGGTCGAGGTGATCGAGACCGAGCGGGGCCCGGTGGTCATCGGCGGCCCCGAGGGACTCGACGGCGATCCGTTCGACCCGGCGGATCCGTCCGACGCGCCCGTGGCGATCAGCCTGCGCCATCCGCCCCGTGTCACCGCTGACCTCGGCTTCGGCGCCCTGCTGCCGCTGCTGCGGGCCCGCCGGGTCGCCGACGTGGACCGGGCGCTCGACCGGTGGGCCGAGCCGGTCAACGTCGTCCAGGCCGCCGACACCGAGGGCGGTGTGCTGCACCGCGTCGCCGGGCGGGTGCCGCTGCGCGCCGAGGCCAACCGCCTGCGTCTGGTGCCCGCCTGGGAGCCCGGGCACGAGTGGCAGGGCTGGCACGAGACGCCCCGCGCCGGGCTCACCGACGGCGTCGCCGTCATGGCCAACCAGCGCGGCCCGGCCGAACCCCTCGGTGTCGAGTTCGCCCCGCCCCACCGCCACGACCGCATCGCCGAGCTGCTCGTCGGCAGGGACCGCTGGTCCGCCGCCGACATGCCCGCCCTCCACACGGACACCCACCTCGCCTCCGCGTCCGCCCTCCTGGACCACCTCCGAGCCCTCGACGCCCTCACCCCCGAGGCCTGCGCACTCCGGGACCGCCTCCTCGCCTGGAACCGCCGCATGGACGCCGGCAGCGCCGACGCGGCCCTCTACTCGGCCGTGCGGGGCGCGGTCGTACGGCAGCTGGCGGCACACCCCGCCTTCGCCGCACTCGCAGCGCCGCCGGCGTACCCGGAGGTGTTCCGGCCCTGGCTCGCCCTCCTCCCGCGTGTCGGCTTCGCCCTCGAACACCTGCTGCGGGCCGAGGGGCTGTACGGAATCGACCGCCCGTCGGCCGTCCGCGCGGCGGTCGAGGAGGTGGCCGCCCGGCCACCCGCCGGCGTCTGGGGCGACACCCACCGGCTCGCCCCCTGGCGGGCCCTGGAGCCGGAGACGCCGTACGACGAACCGGGGCTGTCCGGCGACCACGACTGCGTGCTGTGCACCTCGGGCGTGCCGGGCCTCACCGACCGTGCCGCGCGCGGCCCGGCGGCCCGGTACGTCTGGGACCTGGCCCGGCGCGAGGACAGCCGCTGGGTCGTCCCGTTCGGCGCCTCGGGCGTCCCAGGCTCGCCCCACCACCGCGACCAGCTCCCCCTGTGGCTCGCCGGTGACCTCGTCCCGGTCGTCACCGACTGGACCCTGCTGAAGAAGGAGACCGATGTCTGACCCGTACGCCTCCCGCACGGCCGTCCACGAGCAGGTGACCGACGGCTTCGGCACCGTCCGCGTCCTGCCCCTGGACCCGGAGGCCGACGCCGGGACGGTCCACCGCTGGGTGAGCGAGGACCGTGCCGCCTTCTGGGGCATGACCGGTCTGACCGAGCGCCAGGTGGCCGGGATCTACGCCCACATGGACACCCTCACCACCCACCACGCCTACCTCGTCGTCCGCGAAGGCGAGCCGGTCGCGCTCCTCCAGACCTACGAGCCCGAGGCGGACCGCGTCAGCGAGTGCTACGACGTCCGCCCCGGCGACATCGGCGTCCACCTGCTGGTCGCCCCCGCCGGCCCGGGCGGCGCACGCTCCGGCTGGACCGCACGGCTGGTGACCGCCGTCGCCCGGTACGTCCTGCTCGGCCTGGACCGCCGGCGGATCGTGGTCGACCCGGACGTCCGCAACGAGAAGGCGATCGCCCGTTTCCTCGCCATGGGCTTCACCCCGGGCCCGGTAGTGGTCCTGCCGGAGATCGACCTCCCGGACGTGTACCTGCCCGAGAAGAAGGCCCAGCTCGCCTTCCTCGACCGGGAGATACTCTTCCCCGCGTGACGCCCGACGACCTCATCGCCCACTACGGCCTCGAGCCGATCCCGCGCGAGGGCGGCCTGTTCCGGCAGACCTGGGCCGGCCCCGACCGCCCGGACGGCAGGCCCGAGGGCACCGCGATCGTCGCCCTGCTGACAGCGGGCCCCGACGACTTCTCCGCCCTGCACCGCCTGCCGACCGACGAGATCTGGCACTTCTACCTCGGCGATCCCCTGGAGCTCCTCCTGCTCGCCCCGGACGGGAGCACACGGACAGCGGTGCTGGGGCCGGACGTCCTCGGCGGCCAGCACGTGCAGTTCACGGTCCCGGCGGGCACGTGGATGGGCGGCAGGGTGCGCGAGGGCGGGCGGTGGACCCTGTTCGGCTGCACGATGGCACCCGGCTTCACGTTCGAGGGCTATGAGCACGGGGACGCGGCGGAGCTGACGGCACGCTATCCGGGGGTGGCGGACAGGATTGCAGGGCTGTCCCGATCTTAGGGGGCGCGGGGCTGTGTCGATTTGCGGCTCCGCCGCGCGGGCGCGACCAGCCACAACGCACCCGCGGCCGCCAAACCACACACCCACCCCCCACTGAGCGCGACGCGCCTCCCATCCGTACTTGACCGGGAGCCGTACAGCCCGACCCCGGAGACCCACGTGCACCAACGGCGGAACGAGGAGCCCAATGTCGGACGCGGACACCCCCGGCGACGTCAAGCCCTGGTGCTGCTCGGCACCGTGCTGGTCCTGCTCCTCTTCAGCGCAGCCCCCGCTTCCGCCCACGCCGCCCTCCGCGGCACCGACCCCGACGACGGCTCCGTCGTCCAGCGTGCCCCCCGCCACCTCACCCTGACCTTCACGGAGTCCGTCGGCCTGCTCGACGACTCCTTCCGCGTCTTCGGCCCGGACCAGCGCCGCGTGCACACCGGCGAGGCCGAGCACGCGGACGGCCGCTCCGACACGGCCCGGGTCGGACTGCCCGGGAAACTCGCCCGGGGCACTTACACGGTGGCCTGGCGGGTGGTGTCCGCCGACAGCCACCCGATCTCCGGCGCCTTCACCTTCTCCGTCGGCAAACGGTCCGCGACGAGCGCGCAGGTCGACACCGGCCCGGACGAGGACCCGCTGACCGGCGGCCTCCACGACGCCGCCCGCTACCTCGCCTACCTCGCCGCCGCGCTGCTCGTCGGCACGGTGGCGTTCGCGCTGCTGTGCCGCCCCGCGGACACGTCCCCGCTGCGCAGACCGCTGGTGGCGGCCTGGTGGACGCTGCTCGGCTCGACGGCCGTCCTGCTGCTCCTGCGCGCCCCGTACGAGGCGGGCGCGGGTCCCGCCGCGGCCTTCGACCTCTCCGCCCTCGAACGCACCCTGACCAGCCGCCCGGGCCTGGCCCTGCTCGCCAGGCTGGCCGTCCTGCTGCTGACCGCGGCCTTCCTGCTACGGCTGTCCAGGCGCCGCGACCACCAAGAGCCTGTGATGCGGGCGGTGGGTGCGACCCTGGCCGTCGCCCTGGCCCTGACCTGGGCGGCGGCCGAGCACGCCTCCGCCGGGATCCAGGTGCCGGTGGCGATGACCTCGTCCGTGCTGCACCTGGTGGCGACGGGGGTCTGGCTCGGCGGCCTCGTGGCGCTGCTCCTGACCCTGCGCCGGGCCACCGTCGAGTCCCTGACGGAGGTCGTGCCCCGCTTCTCCCGCATCGCCTTCGCCTCGGTGACCGTCCTGGCCGTCACCGGCCTCTACCAGTCCTGGCGCGGCCTCGGCTCCCTCGACGCGCTGACCGGCACGTCGTACGGCCGGCTGCTGCTGGCCAAACTGGCCGCGGTGACCGCGCTGTTGCTGGCGGCCGGGTACTCGCGCCGGTGGACGGCCCGCCTCGCGGCCCCGGCGGCCACGGCCCGGACGGCCGCAGCGGAACGGGTCCCGCAGCCGGTCGGCGTGGGAGCGTCGGCACAGGTGGAAGAGCCGGGGGAGTCCGGGGCGTCCGGGGCATCCGGCGCGGCTGGTGAAGCCGGGGAGCCCGGTGAACCGCAGGAGCCGAAAGCGCCGGAGGAAGGGCAGAGGCCGCCGGGGACGCCGGAGCCGGCTCCCGGGCCCGGGGAAGAGGACAACCGGCGGCGCGGGCTGCGCCGCTCCGTCCTCGTCGAAGTCGCCGTCGCCGCCGTGGTGTTGCTGATCACCACACTGCTCACCACCACGCTGCCGGGCCGCGCGCAGGCCGAGGCCGCGCAGCGGTCCCCGGTGGGTGCGCTGCCGCCGACGACCCTCGTCACGGTGCCCTTCGACACGGGCGGCGGCACCCTGTCCGGCCGCGGCACGGTACAGGTCACCCTGGACCCGGCCCGCGTCGGCGAGAACGGCGTCCAGGCCGTGGTCTACGGCGCCGACAAGGGTCTGGTCGTTATCCCCGAGGTCCGCATCACCTTCAGCCTGCCCTCCCGCGAGGTCGGTCCGATCGACGCCAAGCTCACCGACGTCGGCGGCTACTGGAGCACCAACTCCGTCAACCTGCCCCTCGCCGGGACGTGGACGATGAAGACGACCGTGCGGGTGTCGGACGTGGACCAGGTGACGGTGTCGAAGCAGGTGCGGATCGTGCCCTAGGCACCCTCGCTGCCGCCGCCGGCCGGTCGCCGCCGAGGAGCCGCGTCATGCACTCGGCGGCACGGACGGCGGCGTCCCCGCAGCAGTTGTTGAACAGGACGTGGACCTGTTCGGTCCGCTCGGCCAGCCGGCGCACGCGGGGCAGCCACTCGGCGAGTTCCTCCTCGCCGTACCCGTACCGGAACCGGTCCTCCTTGCTGCCGGTGCCCCAGGCGGTGCTGCGTCCGTGGAACCGCACGACGGACAGCCGAGGCGAGGTGACGGGGGTGACCGGCGGGACGGAGGAGGGCAGGGTCTGCGTCATGTCGACGGCGACCGCGGCCATGCCCTGCCGGGCGAGCAGCGCGCCCGTCGCCTCCTCCCGGCCCGGCTCCCACCACGAGGGATGCCGGAACTCCACGGCGACGGGCCACCCGCGGGTCCGCTCGGCGCACTCCCGCAGGAACGCCTCCGCCCATTCTCCCGGCCGGAACCAGGGCGGGAACTGGAACAGCACGCTCCCCAGCCGCCCGGCCTCCCGCAGCGGCTCGATCCCGGCCGCGAACCGGGCCCACACCTCGTCGAGCACCGCCGGGTCCCGGTGCTCGGCCGGCAGCCCGTCCGGCATCACCGCCTCCCGGGTGGGATGCCCCGTCAGCAGCGAGAACGCCTTCACGTCGAACACGAAACCGTCCGGTGTCCGCTCGGCCCACAGCCGGCTGTTCCGTTCGCTCGGCAGCGCGTAGTACGAGGCGTCGACCTCGACGACCGGGAACCGCTCGGCGTAGTGCCGTAACCGCCCCTCGGCGTCCCGCCGCCCCACCGGATACCAGCCGCTGCCGACCAGGGCCCGGTCGGTCCAGGAACACGTGCCCACCAGAATCTCGCCCATGGGGGACCGGTTACCCGGGCCGGGCAGCGGCAGGCTCCCCGTCCGGTCCCGGACGACACGGTAATACCCACCACAATCGGGGTAATCAGGGGGTAGTGCACATATGTGGAATTACGGCTGATTCCCCCGCGATTTCGCTGCCATTCCCCGGGGTTCCCCCGCGAGAGCGAGATGACCGATCATGGAGCAGCCCGTCACCGTCGGCCGGACCACCCGGTCGATCGGAGCGGAATCCGAGGCCCCCGAAGCCCTAGGGGACCTCGTCCGTGAGTCCCTGACCGCCCGCGTCACCCTAGACGAGCAGGGCAGGGTGACCGGCTGGAACACGGGCGCCGAGCGGCTCCTCGGGTACGCGGCACGGCAGATGACCGGCCGCCGCGCCGCGGATCTGCTGGCCGAGCCGATCCCGGTACGGGGCGGCCTGCCCGCGCTCGCCGGACTGCCCCGGTGGAACGGCGACATCGCGCTCCGGCACCACGACGGCCGGAAGCTGACCGTCAGGGTCCTCGCCCACCACAGGGCGCCCGGAACCGGCGCCCCCGCCTGGCTCCTCCTCTCCGCCCTGACCCGCGAACAGCCCCGGCCCGCCCTCGACGAATCCCTCGTGAGCTGGAGCTTCGCCCAGTCCCCGTGCTGCGCCCTGGCGATCTACGACACCCGGCTCCGGCTCAGGCGGGCCAACGAGGGCATGGAGCGGGCCATGGCGCTCACCGAGGACGAGATGCTGGGCCTGCGCGTGTCCGAGATCGTCGACGACGAGGCCGGTGAGCGGGCGGAGCGCAGCATGGCCCGGGTGCTGCGGACCGGCGAGCCGCAGTACGAGGAGAACTACCTGCGCGCCCCGGGCGAGACCCGCGAGCACGCCTGGTCGGTCTTCGAGTCCGCGCTGCGCGACGCCGAGGGCACGATCCGGGGCGTCTGCCTTGCCGCGCACGACATGACGGAGCAGTCCTGGGCCCGCAAGCGGCTCCAGCTCATCGCCGAGGCCGGCCGGCGCATCGGCAGCACGCTCGACGTGACGCGCACGGCCCAGGAACTGACGGACGTGACCGTCCCGGACCTGGCCGACTTCGTCAGCGTCGACCTGCTCGCCGCGCTGGACGACACGCCCGAACCGCGCGCCCGGGCCCTCCCGGCGGACGGGCCGCTGCTGCTGCGGCGGGTGGCGCTGCGGTCCGTGACCCCGGGGGCCCCGGAGGCCGTCGTGGCGCCGGGCGAGGTGGACTCCTACCCGGAGGGATCGGCGCCCTACGAGAGCCTGCGCGCGGGACGGGCCACCCTGCACGAGGTGACCGACACGGCGTTCACGGCGTGGCTCGCACACGACCCCGCCCGTGCCGAGAGGATCCGGGCGTTCGGCATCCACTCGGTGATGACCGTGCCGCTCGTCGCCCGCGGCACCACGCTGGGAGTCGTGTTCTTCGTCCGGCACCGCAACCCCGACACCTTCCGGCACGACGATCTGGTCCTGGCCGGGGAACTGGCCGCCCGGGCCGCGGTCAGCATCGACAACGCCCGCCGCTACACCCGGGAGCGCGCCACGGCCGTCACGCTCCAGCGCAGCCTGCTGCCGCAGCGGCTGCCCCGGCAGGCGGCGGTCGAGGTCGCCTCGCGCTATCTCCCGGCGGGCGGGCACGCCGGCGTCGGAGGCGACTGGTTCGACGTCATCCCCCTCTCCGGGGCGCGGGTGGCCCTCGTCGTCGGCGACGTCGTCGGCCACGGCCTGCACGCCTCCGCGACCATGGGCCGACTGCGCACCGCCGTCCGCACCCTCGCCGACATCGACCTGCCGTGCGACGAGCTGCTGACGCACCTGGACGACCTGGTCGCCCGGCTGAGCGTGGAGGAGGGCGAGGAGGGCGTCGAAGCCTTCGGGGACGTGGGCGCGACCTGCCTGTACGCCGTGTACGACCCCGTGTCGCGGCGCTGCTGCTTCTCCGGGGCCGGGCATCCGGCGCCGGCCGTCGTGAACCCCGACGGAGACGTCGAGCTGATGGGAATCCCGGCCGCGCCCCCGCTCGGCGTGGGCAGCCTGCCCTACGAGGCCACCGAGGTCGTCCTGCCCGAGGGCAGCCTGCTCGTCCTCTACACCAACGGCCTGATCGAGGACCGGGACAGGGACCGGGACCTCGACGCCGGCGTCCACCGGCTGCGGGAGTCCCTCGCCCGCCCGGCGCCCTCGCTGGACGCCCTGTGCGACGCCGTGCTGGCCGACCTGCTGCCGCAGCGCCCGGCCGACGACGTGGCCCTGCTCGTCGCCCGCACCCGCGCGCTCGACGCGAGCCAGGTCGCCACCTGGGCGGTGCCGGACGACCCGTCCGCGGTCGCCCAGACCCGCAAGGACGTGGTGGCGCAGCTGGAGAGGTGGGGGCTGTCCGACGCGGCCTTCGTCACCGAGCTGGTCGCCAGCGAACTCGTCACCAACGCCATCCGGCACGCTCAGCCGCCGATCCAGCTCCGCCTGATCCACGACAACACCCTGATCTGCGAGGTCTCCGACGGCGGCAACACCGCTCCCCACCTGCGGCGCGCCCGCATCTACGACGAGGGCGGGCGCGGCCTGCTCCTCGTGGCCCAGCTGACCGGGCGCTGGGGCACGCGCCAGGGCGCCTGGGGCAAGACCATCTGGGCGGAACAGACCATCTCTCTTACGTGAGGATCCACCGGCCATGACCACACACACTTCCCACCGGGCCGCCGCGGCACCCGTGCGGCGGGCCGCCCAGCTCATGGGCGTCGTCTTCCTCCTGGTCGGCGTGCTGGGGTTCATCCCCGGCATCACCACAGACTACGACTCCATGGAGTTCGCCTCCCACGAGTCGGGCGCCGAGCTGCTGGGCCTGTTCCAGGTCTCGATCCTGCACAACCTCGTGCACCTGGCCTACGGCCTCGCCGGCCTGGCCCTCGCCCGCACGGCCGCCGGAGCGTACTCGTACCTGCTGGTCGGCGGAGCCGTCTACCTGGTGCTGTGGGTCTACGGCCTGCTCGTCGGCCACGACAGCGACGCCAACTTCGTCCCGCTCAACGCCGCCGACGACTGGCTCCACTTCGTCCTGGGCATCGTGATGATCGGTCTGGCCCTGGCCCTCGGCCGCCGCCGTCCGAACCGCACCGGCGCGGAGCGGTAGGCACCCGGGACGGGACGGCGTGCAGACCTTCCTCCCCTACGCCGGCTTCCGGGAGTCGGCCCTCGTCCTGGACCGCCGCCGGCTCGGCAAACAGCGGGTCGAGGCGTTGCAGGTGCTGCGCGGCCTGGTCGTACCCGGGTACGGCTGGCGCCACCACCCGGCGGTCCGGATGTGGTCCGGCTACGAGGAGGCACTCGTCCGCTACGGCCTGGAGATCTGCCGCGTCTGGCGGGAACAGGGCCACCAGGACAGTTGCGCCGCCACCCTGGTCGCCGACCTCGCGGCGACCCGCCCGCACGCCCCGGTCCGCGACCAGCACGTCCTGGCGGCCGAGGACGAACTGCCCCCCTGGCTGGGCGACACGCCCTTCCACCACAGCCACCGCTCGGCCCTCGTCCGCAAGGACCCCGCAACGTACGCGGACCTCTTCCCGGGCGTCCCGGACGACCTGCCGTACGTGTGGCCGGCGTCGGACCGGCCCGCGTAGGCGATGCGGGCAACTTCCTTCCATGCAGCCCCCGTTGTCCGATCAGGCCGTTCCGTGTTCCACTGGATCTTTTCTGGCACATCGGTCACCGGTCACCCGCTCCTGTGCGGGCAGGCACTCCATGGGGGGTCCGTGTGTGAAGAACTGGGATTCGAGAAACTCCTCGGCGACGAGGGTTTCTTCGCGCGGCTGCTGGGGCGGGCGCCGTCGGGGGCCGGCCGGGATCTGCTCTACGGCCCCGACCTGCCCGTCGTACTGCTCACCGGCGGCCCCGGCATGGGCAAGGGCCGGCTGCTGCGCGCCGTGCGGGACCGTTTCGCCGCCAAGGTGCCGGTGATCCACCTGGACTGTGCCTCCCCGGTGTACGCGGACCGCGCGGACCCGGAGCCCGGTGCGCGCTCCGCCGCGACCGAGGCCCTGGTCGAGGTCGCCCGGCGGCTGTGCACCTGGCAGGGGACAGGCGGCTCGTTCGCCTTCCCGCGTCTCTTCGCGGGCCTGGCCATGATCGCGACCGGCGTCGCGGAGGGCACGCCCGAGGCGGTCGCGACGGAGGCCGAACGGTACGAGGACCTGCCCCAGAGGCAACGCCTGCGCGGCCTGGGCACCGGCGACTTCTGGCGCGGCGTCCTGCGCGGCACCATCCGCAACCTCCTGACCACCCTCGGGCAGGCGCTCGACCCGTACTCGGCGGCCGTGAGCAACGCCCTCCTGGACGCCCTCTTCGAGAGCCTGGCGCCCCGGGGCAGAGCGGAACTGGGCCGGATCTACGGCGCCTATCCCGGCGCCGCCGGCCAGCCCAGGATCGGGCTGCGCATCCTCGCCGCCGACTTCCGGGCCGGCGGCGAGGCACGTGAGGTCGCGGAAGGCTTCCTCTTCCGGGCGCTGCGCGAGGACCTGGAGGCGGCGTACGCCGCACCCATCGGCTGGCTGCGCCGGGTCGGCCGCCCGGGCCTGCTGCTGGACCACGCCGAGTCGCCCCTGGGCGAGCATCTGCTGCGCGCCGTACTCACCGACCGCCGGAGCGGGCAGCGCGACCGCGTGGTCGTCGTCGGCACGGCACGCCGGCCGGACGGCGGCGCCTTCCTGCACGGAGGCCTGCCGCCCGAGGAGGTGACGCCCCCGGCGGAGTACCGTCCCGCCGACGGCGCCCCGCCCGCCTGGTCCCGCCGTACGGACGAAGCCGCGGACCGGGCCCCTCTGGCCGACGGCGTGCTCCTGCTGCGGATGCCGCTGCTCACCGGCGACCAGCTCCGCCGGGAGACCGTACGAAGACAGCAGCGCGCCGAGCCGGAGGGCGGCACGAACCGCCGCCGTATCGACGCCGCCGTGGCACGGCTGAGCGGCGGCCGCCCGCACACCGTGATCCGCCTGGCCGAAGCCGCGGCCGCCTTCCGCATGCCGCCGGACGCCAACGACCGGGACATCCTGGACGCCCCGTTACGGCTCCCCGGCGACGGCACCCTCGAACGCCCCGTCGCGGACGTGCTCCTGCGAGAGCTGATCCTCGACCAGTTACCGGTACGGCTCCCGACCGAGCACCACGCCCACTGGCTCGACCTCCTCACCCACCTGTCGGTGGCACACGACACGGAGTGCGCGGACGTCCTGCTCCGCCACCACCAGCAGGGCCACGTCCACCACCTGACCGCCCATCACGTCTCCCGGCTCCTCACCGACACCGGATGGCCGAGCTGCGAACGCCACTTCATAGGCGACTTCGGCCTCCGCCAGCTGCTGGTGCACCGGCTGTACGGCCTGCGCCCCGACGGCGCCGCCTGGCACGCCGACCACCACCTCCTGCGCGACCACTACGCGCGTCGGGCGGCGGGGGAGGCGGGGGGCCAGGGAGGCGGGGGCCCGGACGGTGGGGTGCAGGGTGGCGAAGGCTCGCGCGGTGGGATGCCGGGCGACGGGGCCTCAGGCGCAGGGACGCCGGGCGGCGGAGCCTGGGGCGGCGGTGTGCCGGGCTACGGAGTGCCGGGCGGCGGGGCCCCGCGCCGTGGGGCGTCGGGCGGCCGGGTGACCGGCGACGGAGTGCCGGCCGGTGGGGCCTCGGGCTCCGGAGCCTCGCCCGGTCGGGCGCCGCACCACCGGCCCCCGGGCGACGCGGCCCCGGGTGACGCAGCCTTCCGCTCCCTCACCGCCCACCGCATGAACCACCACCTGGTCTCCGGCGGTGTGGACGACGTCGTCAGCCACCTCGCCGCCACACTCCCCGGCCGCCCCCGCGAGTGGTGCGCGGAGCTCCTGGAGATCGCCCAGGCGCCCTACCCGGGCGGGGCGGACGCCCGGCGGGACCGCGCCCAGGGCCTGGTGCCGGTGGACGGCCCCCCGCTGCGCCGCACCGTCGACCAGCTGCTGCACGCGGTGTGGCTGTGCGAGGAGCGGACCAGACCGACCGGCAAGGAGACCGCCCGCACACTCGCCAAACTGCTGGACCTCCTGTCGATCATGGACTTCGAGGGCGCGGGCCTGCTCAGCCGGACGGCCACGGACTGGAGCGGCCTGGCGGAGAACGAACAGCCCCTACTGCGCTGCACCTGCACCGAGCAGCTCCGGCGAAGGAGATGACGGCATGCCCAGATGGCGGAAGATCCTCTTCTCACTGCTGGGCGCGATGGCGCTCGTGGCAGGTTCCGTGTTCGTCTACTCGCTCCTCACCAAGCCGGACACCTGCGCGGACGGCGTGGAGCGGATCGACGGCGAGTGCGTCGGCGTCAACGGCGAGGGCTACGACTTCGGCACCCCGGAGATCACCGACGTGGCCCGGGCCATCGCACGCGAGAACCGGAGAATCGAGAAACAGCCGTACGTCACGGTCGCGATGATGCTGCCGCTCCAGTCGGACAGGGAGGCCCTGCGCCGGCAGATGCGCAGCGACCTCCAGGGCGCGTACCTGGGACAGCGCCAGGCCAACGCGGGCGAGGGGGAACCCCCGAAGATCCGCCTGGTACTGGCCAACCCCGGGCAGGACTACGGCCGTCAGTCGAAGGTCGTCGACACCCTGCTGCGGATGGCCGCCTCGCCCGAGGACCGGCTGCGCGCGGTCACCGGCTTCAACCTGAGCCTCGACACCACGGAAGCGGCCGTCGCCCGCCTGACGGAGAACAAGATCCCGGTGCTCGCGGCCCGGATCAGCGGAGACCGGATCGCCAACGAGGACCGGCCGGACGGAATGGCGAAGGTCCGCTTCCCGGGCCTGGCCCGCATCCTCCCCACCAACCACGACGCGGCCCAGGCCCTGGCCGACTTCAACGGCGAACGCGGCCGCCAGAACCTCAGGACGGTCCTGGTCTTCGACAAACGCCCGGACGGTTACAACGAGTCGCTGGCGAAGGCCTTCAGCAGGATCGAGGAGAAGGGCCCGGCAGGCCCCGCCGCGATGTCCTTCGAGTCCCCGTCGATCGACGAGGCGGGCTCGACCGGCAACCAGTTCACCCAGACGGCCAACAACATCTGCGACTCCCGGGCCGACACGATCTACTTCGCCGGCCGCACCCTCCACCTGCGGATCTTCGCCCTGAAGCTAGCCGAGGTGGGCTGCGAGGACCGCCACTACACCATCATCAGCGGTTCCGACGCGGCCTCGCTGCGGCAGGACATGACGGAGAGGGACTGGGCCAGGCTCCGCGGCGACGACGGCAGGGCGAAGGTGACGGTGCAGTACGCGGCCCCCGCCCACCCCGACGCCTGGACGACGGAACTGACGGCCTGGACGAAGAAGTACACGGCGACCCACGACCGCGAGCCGACCGACCGGGACCTCCCCCAGTACCTGACCGAACCGAAAGCGGCCCTGGACACCCTCAGGCAGCAGATCGCCGCGACCCGGCGCGAGGGCATAGAACTGGGCTCCGCCCCCAACCTGGACGACTCCCGGACGATGCTCGTCCACGACGGCCTCATCACCATCGGCAAGGCCCTGCACCAGGCCCAGAAGAACGACCCGGAGTCGGTCCCCACCCGCGAGGACGTAGGCCGCCAGTGGTCCCTCCTCCAGTCCCGCCACCGAGTCCAGGGCACCAGTGGCCTGATCTGCCTGACCACAGGCGGCAACGCCTACGACAAACCGGCCGCGATAGTCGAACTGGACCCGGGCCGAAAGGGCCCTGGCACCCTGAAGTTCGTCGGCCTGGGCTGGCCGACCGGCAAGCCGCAACCGAAGAACTGCGTGATTCCCAGCAGCACCTCATGAGGACCGCGCAACGCCGGCCACGCTGAATCCGGCGGTGCCTCCTCACGAACGGTGCTTCGGCGTGCAACGTCTTCTGACGGGTCGGGAGTTCCGCCGCCCTCGGCACCGAGCAGCCCCATGAGAGCTACGGCCACGACGAGAAGCCCAGGGGCCACGAGGGCGGCGACCACTCCAAGGGCCACGACGGCCGGGCAACCAGAATTCCGAATCCGGCCCGGCCGTGCGGGAACGTCCTGACGTCACGGCCGTGCCGCCGCCCAAGTCGCCGGAAGGTGCCGGTGTACTCGAAGCAGGGCTGTGCGCCGCGGTGGTCCTGTGCCGAAGCAACCCGGCTCGGAGCATCGAGTCCCTCAGGCCCCTTGAAAGGCGCTGACAGGTGCCCCTGCGGGATGACCGGTGTCGGCAGCCGCCAGTAGATGATCCATGGTTTCCTGAATTCAGGGATTGATGTACTGTCGAGCCGTGCTGACTGTTGCCCCCGACATCGAAGTGCTGGCCCGCTTCGGCCGCGCGCTCGCCGACCCCATCCGGTGCCGCATCCTGCTCGCGCTGCGTGAGGCCCCGGCCTACCCCGCCGATCTCGCCGACACCCTCGGCATCTCGCGCACCCGGCTCTCCAACCACCTCGCGTGCCTGCGCGACTGCGGTCTGGTCGTCACCGTGCCCGACGGCCGTCGCACCCGCTACGAACTGGCCGACGAGCGCCTCGGCCACGCGCTGGACGACCTGCGTGCGGCCGTGGTGGCCGTCGAGACCGACCGCACCTGTGCGGAGGCCGGCGACAAGGGATGCTGCTGATGACGGCGATATCCCTCGGGCCCTCCCCGGCCCGCCGAGACGTGCTCGCCCGCCGGATACGTCTGCTGGTCGCGGCCACGATCACCTACAACGTCATCGAGGCGATCGTCGCCATCACCGCCGGCACGCTCGCCTCCTCGACCGCCCTGATCGGCTTCGGCCTGGACTCGGTCGTCGAGGTCTCCTCCGCCGCCGCGGTGGCCTGGCAGTTCTCCGCCCGCGAGCACGCCGTGCGCGAGGCGCGGGAGAGGACGACCCTGCGGATCATCGCGCTGTCCTTCTTCGCGCTCGCCGCCTACGTCGCCGTCGACGCCGTCCGCGCGCTGACCGGCACCGGGGAGGCGGAGCGCTCCGTCCCCGGCATCGTGCTCGCCGCCCTCTCCCTCGCGGTCATGCCGTTCCTGTCGGCAGCCCAACGCCGCGCGGGCCGTGAACTGGGCTCCGCCAGCGCGGTCGCCGACTCCAAGCAGACCCTGCTGTGCACATACCTCTCGGCCGTGCTCCTGGTCGGCCTGGTCCTCAACGCCACCCTGGGCTGGTCGTGGGCCGACCCCCTCGCCGCCCTCGTCATCGCGGCCATCGCCGTCAAGGAAGGCCGGGACGCCTGGCAGGGCAAGGGCTGCTGCGCGCCCCCGTCCGCCGCGGCCCCGGTCATCGGAGCCGAGGCGGACGGGGCGTGCGGCTGCCGCCCGGGTTGCGACTGCTGTGACTGACCCTCGGCGGAAGCGACTCTCTCGCGTTAGCCCTACTGCTTGGCGAGGGAGTCGGCGTCGGCCTTGACGACGTACACCTCCCAGCGTTCCCGGCCGGGGCCGTGGACCCAGACCTTGTCCTGGAGGGCGTAGCAACACGTGGTGTCGTGCTCCACGTCGGTGGACAGGCCCGCCTCGCCCAGGCGGGCGGTGGCGGCGTGCACGGCCTCGGTCGTCTCGACCTCGACGCCGAGGTGGTCCATACGGGTCGCCTCGCCCGCGGTGCCTTCGATGAGAACGAGCTTCAGCGGAGGCTCGGCGACGGCGAAGTTGGCGTAGCCCTCGCGGAGTTTGGCGGGTCCGTTGCCGAAGAGCTTGGTGTAGAAGGCCACGGACTCGGCGAGGTCGGGCACGCGGAGGGCGAGCTGTACGCGGGACGTCATGGCGAACCTCCTGGAGTGGACGGGGAGTTCAGCAGCCGCCGGAGGCGGTGGCCGGGGTGCCGGTGCCGATCTGCAAGGTGGCCGGGGCGGCACAGCAGCCGCCGCTCTCGTTGTCCTGGGCGGCGTCGGGCTCGTCGAACAGACCGGCCCCGCCGCACACACCCGTCTCCGGCAGGGTCAGCTCGACGCGCTCGGCGGCCTCACGGTCTCCGGCGATCGCGGCGGTGACGGAGCGGACCTGCTCGTAGCCGGTCATCGCGAGGAACGTGGGCGCGCGGCCGTAGGACTTCATGCCGACCAGGTAGACGCCCTGCTCCGGGTGGGAGAGCTCGTTCACGCCGTGCGGGTAGACGCTGCCGCAGGAGTGGACGTTGGGGTCGATGAGCGGGGCCAGGGCGGTGGGCGCCTGGAGGCGGTCGTCCAGGCCCAGGCGGAGCTCGGAGAGGAAGGACAGGTCCGGGCGCAGACCGGTCAGGACGATGACCTCGTCGACCGGGTCGAGGCGGCGTCCGTCCTCGGCGACGAGGACCAGTTGGTCACCGTCCCGCTCGACGGCCTGCGTACGGAACCCGGTGACCGCGTCGGCGTGGCCTTCCTCCACCGCGGCCTTGGCGCGCAGGCCGAGGGCACCGCGGGCGGGCAGTTCGTCGGCCTCGCCGCCGCCGAACGTCGAGCCGGTGATGCCGCGGCGCAGGATCCACACCGCGTGCGTGCCCGGCTCCTCCGCCGCCAGGTCCGCGAGGGCGGCGAGGGCGGTGAAGGCGGAGGCGCCGGAACCGACCACGGCGGTGCGACTGCCCGCGTACCGGGCGCGTACGACCGGGTCGCCCAGGTCGGGGACGCGGTAGGAGAGGTGTCCGGCGGCGGCCTTCTCGCCGAGGGCGGGCAGCCCGTCGGCACCCAGCGGGCCGGGGGTGGACCACGTGCCCGAGGCGTCGATGACCGCGCGGGCGCCGATCTGTTCCTCGCGGCCGTCGGCCGACAGGACGTGCACGGCGAAGGGCTGCTCGTCGCGGCCGGAGTCCACGACGCGGTCGCGTCCGGCGCGGGCGACGCCGGTCACGGTGGCGCCGTAGCGGACCTTGCCGCCGAGGACGTCGGCGAGCGGCTGGAGGTACTTCTCGGCCCAGTCGCCGCCGGTGGGGTACGCGGAACCGTCCGGGCGGGTCCAGCCGGTCGGCGCGAGGAGCTTCTCCGCGGCCGGGTCGGTGACCTCCGACCAGGTCGAGAACAGCCGCACGTGCGCCCAGCCGCGTACGGCCGTGCCGGCCGACGGCCCGGACTCCAGGACCAGTGGTTCGATGCCGCGCTCGACGAGACGGGCCGCGGCGGCCAGGCCGACCGGGCCCGCTCCGATGACCACGACGGGCAGTTGGTCGGTGGTGAACACGCTGCTGAGCGACACGGCCACGAGCTTCCCCTTTGATTCGACATCTGTCGATGGCTTGTACGGCCAGCATGGCACTTGTTTCGACGACCGTCAACATAGACATCTATCAAATTAGCGGCGCTCTGGTCCTGTTGGTTCGACGCATGTCAACATAGATGCATGTCGAACACCCAGGCACTGCCGCTGCTGGAAGCCGATGTCCCCGAGGCCGTGGCGCCATGCTGCCCGCCCCTGACCGAGCGTCCCTTCACCGCCGACGAGGCCGAAACGGCCGCGCGGATGTTCAAGGCCCTGGGGGACCCGGTGCGGCTGCGGCTGTTCTCGGCGGTGGCCTCGCACGAGGGCGGCGAGGCGTGCGTATGCGACATCTCCGACGTCGGCGTCTCGCAGCCGACCGTCTCCCACCACCTGAAGAAGCTGAAGGAGGCCGGGCTGCTGACCTCGGAGCGGCGCGGCACCTGGGTCTACTACCGCGTCGAGCCGTCCGTGCTGGCCGCGATGGGCAAGCTGCTGACCAGCACGTCGGCCGCGAGCTGACCGCGCCCTGCGCGAGCGCGCGGTTCAGCCCGGCGCGTCAGCTCTCCTGCGCCACCGCCGTCAGCTGCCGACTGGCGCTGAACTTCCGCCGCCAGGCCGGCGAGACGTACCGCCGACCCCGGAAGTCAACTGAGACGGAAACCGGGACGGACAACGCCGAAGGGCCCCACCGCAAGCGGTGGGGCCCTTCGACATCGTGCCCGGTGAGGCACTGGCGGAGGATACGAGATTCGAACTCGTGAGGGGTTGCCCCCAACACGCTTTCCAAATGTTCGTCTGGGGGTTCTGGGGCGTACGGCAACGTCCTGACCTGCGGTGCAGCTGGTCCGGGCGGGGGTTCTGAACGGTGCTGTACGCCGGTGAATGCAACCAGAACTGCAACCACGGAAGTGGGAGCAGCGTGAGTGTGTCCAGCTTCTGCTCGTGGTTCCTGGTCAGCGGGGAGCCGCCTCCTTACTCCCCGTTCTGCGACCAGGCCGAGGTGAGCGCGATGACCGGGTCGGTGTCGCCTGGTGCAGCGGGCCACCATTCGCCGTCGTCGTCCTGGAGATAGGGGTACCAGCGGGCGTCGGGGCCCAGACGCAGCTGGATGCCGTGGTGGGTGAGGGTGAGGCGGTTGCGCCAGGTTCTGAGGTGTGTGGGGGAGTCGGTCATCTCGGCGAGGGCCGCGTCCAGGGCGGTGCGGGCGGCCTTCATCACCGTCGGGTCGGGGGCGTAGGGCTGTTCGGCGACGGTGATGCCCGTGGGGCCGCCGTGGCGCCAGGCGCGGGTGAGGCGTGCGAAGGCAGTGGGTTTGGCGTTGGTGTTCTGGATCAGGTGGTGGAACCACTCGGGTCCGGGGTTGTTTGCGGCGATGCGGACGGCGTCCTGGTGCTGGGTCAGGTGCAGGTCGGCGGTGTCGCCCGCGAGGAGCCGGGCGGCGCGCTCGGTGGCGTCGGCCATGAGGCGTTCCAGGTCCGCGGCGACCAGGCCGGTGCCGGGTGGCGGGGCGACGGGCAGTGCTGTGGTGTGGGCGGCGGGTTCCGGGAGTTCGGGCAGTGCGGGGGGCTCTTCGGCCCAGTGGGCGTACGCGGCGGCGGCCGGGATACCGGCCGGTGGGGCGGCGGTCTCCTGTGCTGCCGTACGGAGTGCGCGCAGCTGGGCGAAGACCTCCTCACGACGACGGCCGCGCAGCGTGAAGAGGACGAATGGGTCGGTGTCGATGGTGGCGGCGATGGCGTAGCAGAGCGCGGCGGCGTGCTTGCAGGGGTATCCCCAGTCGGGGCAGGAGCACTCCGGATCGAGCTCGGTGGGCAGCGGGAGCAGTGGGACGCCTGCGTGCCGGGCGTCGTCCACGAGTTCGGCGGGCATCTCGTCGTCGAGAAGTGCTGCGAGATGTCCGGCGCGGGCCGCGATCGTGTCGAGCAGGGTGTCCCACTCAGGGTCGGTGAGGACGGGCAGGTGGACTGAGGAGCGGTACGGGCGCGGGCGGCTGCCCTGGACAGCGGCATTGACCTTGCCCGGAGTGACGGTGACCGGGCCGACCATGCCTTTGCGGGCGTAGGTGCGTCCGCGCGAGAGCCGTCCGGCGTCCAGAGTGGAGTCCTCCAGGGCGGCCACCCATGCCTGGCCCCACCAGGTCGCGGCGAAGGCTCGCTTGCCGCGGGCGGGCGCACGGCGCGGGCCGGGGACAGTGGGGCTCATGACTGCTTTCCCAGGGCGACGAGTTCGGCGAGGTCGGCGTCGGACAGTTCGGTCAGGGCTGCCTCGCCGGAGCCGACGACGGCGTCGGCGAGGGCGCGCTTGGCTTCGAGCAGCTTCGCCACCTTGTCCTCCACGGTTCCCTCCGCGAGGAGCCTATGTACCTGGACGGGTTTGTCCTGGCCGATGCGGTAGGCGCGGTCGGTGGCCTGGTCCTCGACGGCCGGGTTCCACCAGCGGTCGTAGTGCACGACGTGAGTGGCGCGGGTGAGATTGAGTCCGGTGCCCGCCGCCTTCAACGACAGCAGGAACACCGGCACTTCACCGCGCTCGAAGCGGTCCACCATCTCCTCGCGCCGCGCGACGGGGGTGGCACCGTGCAGGAAGAGAGTGGGGACGCCGCGCTCGGCGAGATGCTTCTCCAGCAGAGCCGCCATCTGTTTGTACTGCGTGAAGACCAGCACGGATTCGCCTTCGGCGGTGATGGTGTCGAGAAGTTCGTCGAGCAGGTCGAGCTTGCCGGAGCGGCCCCGCAGGGGGGCGGACCGGCGCAGGCTGTGCTCTTTCAAATACTGGGCGGGGTGGTTGCAGATCTGCTTCAGCGCGGTGAGCAGTTTGAGTACCAGACCGCGTCGGGCGATGCCCTCCGACTCCGCGATCTTCGCCATGGTCTCGCGGACCTGTGCCTCGTACAGGCTGCTCTGCTCGGCCGTCAGCGGGACGACGTGGTCGGTCTCGGTCTTGGGCGGCAGTTCGGGCGCGATGCCGGGGTCGGACTTCTTGCGGCGCAACAGGAAGGGACGTACGAGACGGGACAGGCGCTCGGCCGCCTCGGGATCCTCGCCCGCCTCGATGGCGCGGGCATGCCGGTCACGGAAGGCGGTGAGTGAGCCGAGGAGCCCGGGGGTGGTCCAGTCGAGCAGTGCCCACAGCTCGGAGAGGTTGTTCTCCACGGGGGTGCCGGTGAGAGCGACGCGGGCGCGGGCGGGCAGGGCACGCAGTTCGCGGGCGGTGACGGCGTAGGGGTTCTTGACGTGCTGGGCCTCGTCGGCGGCCACCAGCGACCAGGCTGTCTCGGCGAGCACTTCGCGGTCGCGGCGCAGCACCCCGTAAGTGACCAGGACGATCTCGTCGTCGGCCAGGTCCTCGAGGTGGCGGTCGCCGCCGTGGTAACGGCGTACGGGGGTGAGCGGTGCGAATCGGGCGGCCTCGCGCTGCCAGTTGCCGAGCAGGGAGGCCGGGCAGACGACGAGGGTGGGGCCCGCGGTGGTGGGGTCGCTCTGGCGGTGCAGGTGCAGAGCGAGCAAGGTGATGGTCTTGCCCAGGCCCATGTCGTCGGCGAGACAGCCGCCGAGGCCGAGTGCGCACATCTCGGCCAGCCAGGCCAGGCCCCGCTTCTGGTACTCGCGCAACGTGGCCTTGAGGGCGGCGGGCTGGGGCACGGGGGCGCGGGACTCGGGGTCGCGGATACGAGCGACCAAGTCGCCGAGCGCACCGACCGCCGCACAGGGGACCCGGTCACCGTCCCGCTCGGCCTCGCCGGTCAGCGCGGCGCTCAACGCCTCCATGGGGGTGAGCGGTTCCATCCGGCGGCGCTTGGCGCGGGCCACCAGCTTCGGGTCGGCGACCACCCATTGATCGCGAAGCCGGACGAGGGGACGGCGTGACTCTGCGAGAGCATCCATCTCGGCCTCGGTGAGCGGCTCGCCGCCAAGGGAGACCTGCCAGCGGAAGTCGAGGAGGGCCTCGGTGTCCAGCAGGCCGCCCGCGGCGGAACCGGGGGCTGTGCGCTGCCCGATCTCCGCGGTCGCGGTGAGCGCCTTGACCAGGTCGCGCGGCCAGTGCACGTCGACACCGGCCGCGCGCAGCGCGTTCGTGGCGTCCCCAAGGAGATCGAAGGCTTCGTCGTCGGTCAACCGGAGCTGATCGGGAGCGGCATCGTTGAGCAGCCTCCGCAGCGGGGGCCAGGCGCGGGCGCCGCGGCGCAGGGCGAGAAGTGTCTCGGTCTCGGCGCGTGGGCCGAGCAGCCGCTCCACTTCGGTCGGCTCGCTCCACAGGCGTGCGGCCTCGATGACGAGCGCAGGGTCCGCCGCGGTGTGCAGTTGCAGGACGGCCCGGAACTGCCGTCGGCGTCCTTCGGGTACGTCGACGCGCAGGGAGACACTGACCTCGGCGGTGAGCGCCGCCTGGGTTTCCTCGGCCCATTCCCGCAAGGTGGGCACGGCGCGGGCCTCGCGCCAGGCGTACGGCAGCGCTCCCATGGCGAGCGGCGCGGCCGGCGTACGGACCAGATCATCGGCGACCGCGTCGCAGAACTGGCGTACCAGCGCAGCCGGTTCGGCGATCCGTACCGGAGCAGGGCCAGGCTCGGGCAGGCAGTGGGCGTGTGGCGGGAAGGCGGCGGCCAGGGCGTCCAGCGTCTGGCGCTGGGCGGCGGTGCAAGGACCCACCTGCCAGGTGTCGTGACCGGCGGGAGTGAGGGCCGGGTGGAGGCGGCCGTCGGCGAGCAGCCGCAGCGCGAAGCGAGTGGCGGCCTGCCAGGCGGCGCCGGAGGGATGCGTCGGCTCCGCATTGGCCAGGGCGGAGACAGCGACGGCGACAGGCGGCGCGTAACCCTCGACCCTGCGCCGCCTGACCGAGCGGCCGTGCGGCAGGACCAGCTCCACCACCTCGGTCTCAAGGCCGGTGGGCGCCATACTGTCTCCGGCTGCTGCCCCGGTCGGCTTCCACAGCAGCAGCCGCCCAAGGCGGGCGGGCTCACCGGGCAGGAACACCGCCGCCCAGCCGGCGCCGAGCAGCTCCCTCACGAAGGCGGATGTTTCCTGCCGGGCCAGCGGCGGGGCACCCCTCGCGCCCGTACTCGGCTCTCGTACGACGACTCGTGCCACTCTCCTCCGCCCTGTCGCTTGCCGGGCCCTCCCCTGGGCCGCTCACCACCTAACCCCACCAGGCAACGTCACACGCTGGCAACCGTGAGCCTTGGCTTGACTGCTGGCGACGGCGCTACGACGGATACGCCGCTGCTGAACACACCGGTCCTCAACCGTACGGTGCAGCGCTACGGTGAGGCCATGAGCACCTGGGCCCCAGCCGCGCTGGAGACGTTGATCGAAGAGGCCACCGTCGACGCCTACGGCGAGGATGAGCAGCTCACCGGCTTCTTCACGATGATCGAGGAAAGCCTGGCCATGCCGTTCACCACGACTGTTCTCGGCGTCGAGGTGAGCGTGATCGGTGTCGATCTGGCCGAGGACGGACGCGTGGTCGCACGCTGCGCCCGGGGGTCGATCCGACAGGACATCGGAATTCTGGACCTGCCGCTGCCGGAACCCGCCCCCAAGGGCTGGCAATGGATCGAGGCATACCGCTACTGGGCCCGCTGAACTGGCGCGTCGTACACCTGCCCAGCCGAGCCCCTGCTCGAACGGACAGTCGCGCCGACTGCCGCTGACCGGACCGACTGCGGGGAACGGACAGCACGTGGCGCGCATACCGCAGTATGCTTGCGGCTATGGCTGACACCACACGCATCACGGTGACACTCCCCACCGAGCAGGTGGCGGAGCTGAAGAAGATCACGGACAACATCTCCGGCTACGTGGCCGAAGCGGTCGCCAGGCAGATCCGGCACCAGCTCCTGGGGGCCGACCTGCGCAGCCACACAGACGAGCACGGGGCCTTCAGTGAGGAAGAGCTGGCCGAGGCGCGGGCGCGGATCTTCGGTACGACGTCGGCCGCCGGCGGCGCGAGTGCCGCGTGAGCGGGCACATTGAGACCGTCGTCCTGGACAGCGAGGGGCTGTCGGCCTGGGTGGCGCAGGACCGGAAAATTCTGACGATGTTCCAGGTGTTCCACGACATGGGAGCGGACCTTGTCGTCAGCGCCAACACCATCGTGGAGGTGAGCCACGCCAGGGTGAACCTGCCCCGACTGCAATGGGCGCTCTCCCGGGTCAAGGTGGAGCCGATCACGGAGGCAGCGGCCAAGGCGGCGGCCCAACTGCTCAAGGGCGCCGGTCTGCACGGACACAAGTACGCGATCGACGCCACCGTCGCGGAAGCGGCCTTGCGGCAGCCTGGCCCGGTCGCCATCCTCACGTCGGATGTCGATGACATGACCCGGCTGTGCGGCAGCAAGGTCCGGATGATCGGGCTATGACCGCGACATCGTCCCGGGGCCATGGACAGATCCGCGTGGATCCGCCGAGACCAGAGTCGCACCATGCCAACCCGTGATGGGTGAATAAGGTATCGACGGATGCGGGGGCATGGCTGCGTTCGGTGTCAAAGCTCCTCAGGGCGCAACGCCTGCCGGCGGCTCAGGGCGGCGACTGCCTCTTCGTCTACGCCGTGACGACGGCCAACTCATCGTGTGGGTCCTGGCGGCCGGTATCCGTTGTGACGTATCCCGTCAGATGGTGTGGCTCCCCGCAGTCCGCGCCGGTCGTCCCATAGGACGTGAACGTGCGCCCTTCCCGCTTGAGGAAATGTCCTAAATGCCGCCTATAAATGCAACCGAAACTGCAACCGAGGCATGCCGAAGAGCCGGACCGCAATGAGCGGTCCAGCTCTTCGTTTCGCCTGGTCAGGCGCCTGCGGAGGATACGAGATTCGAACTCGTGAGGGGTTGCCCCCAACACGCTTTCCAAGCGTGCGCCCTAGGCCTCTAGGCGAATCCTCCGCCAGGAACATTACATGACCGAGGGGAGTGCTCGCGAACTCGTTCCCTGCCCCCGACATCAGGTAACCTTGGCGCAGCCCCTCACGCGGCGCTATCTGACTGAACTCCCCCAGGGCCGGAAGGCAGCAAGGGTAGGTTGGCTCTGGCGGGTGCGTGGGGGGCGTTTGCGTTCCGGGCCTCCTGTGGCGGGGTCCGTTGTCAGTGGGCGCCTATAACCTCGTATGCGTGTCGTCTCTCGCTCTGTACCGCCGCTATCGCCCGGAGACCTTCGCCGAGGTCATCGGGCAGCAGCATGTCACCGACCCGTTGCAGCAGGCGCTGCGGAACAACCGGGTCAACCACGCGTACCTGTTCAGCGGGCCGCGCGGCTGTGGCAAGACGACCAGTGCGCGCATCCTGGCGCGGTGTCTGAACTGCGAGCAGGGTCCTACGCCCACGCCGTGCGGTGAGTGCCAGTCGTGTCAGGACCTCGCGCGCAACGGACCCGGTTCCATCGACGTCATCGAGATCGACGCCGCGTCCCACGGTGGCGTGGACGACGCCCGTGACCTGCGCGAAAAGGCCTTCTTCGGACCTGCGCGCAGCCGGTACAAGATTTACATCATCGACGAGGCCCATATGGTCACGTCGGCCGGTTTCAACGCGCTGCTGAAGGTCGTCGAGGAGCCGCCGGAGCATCTCAAGTTCATCTTCGCGACCACCGAGCCCGAGAAGGTCATCGGGACCATCCGGTCGCGGACCCACCACTACCCGTTCCGGCTCGTCCCGCCCGGGACCCTGCGGGAGTACCTCGCCGAGGTGTGCCAGAAGGAGGCCATCCCGGTCGAGGACGGCGTCCTCCCGCTCGTCGTGCGGGCCGGTGGCGGATCCGTGCGTGACTCCATGTCCGTCATGGACCAGCTGCTGGCCGGCGCCGCCGAGGACGGTGTGACGTATGCCATGGCGACCGCCCTGCTCGGGTACACCGACGGCTCCCTCCTCGACTCGGTCGTCGAGGCCTTCGCCACCGGTGACGGGGCCGCGGCCTTCGAGGTCGTCGACCATGTGATCGAGAGCGGCAACGACCCCCGCCGGTTCGTCACCGACCTGCTGGAGCGGCTGCGCGACCTGGTGATCCTCGCCGCCGTCCCGGACGCGGCGGAGAAGGGGCTCATCGACGCCCCCGCCGACGTCATCGAGCGCATGCAGGCCCAGGCCGGCACCTTCGGCGCCGCCGAACTGAGCCGGGCCGCCGACCTCGTCAACGAGGGCTTGACCGAGATGCGCGGCGCCAACTCGCCCCGTCTCCAGCTGGAGCTGATCTGCGCACGCGTCCTGCTCCCCGCCGCCTACGGCGACGAGCGGTCCGTCATGGCCCGCCTGGACCGGATCGAGCGCGGCGTGAACTTCTCCGCCCAGGGCCCCGCCGGCATGCCCGCCATGGGGTATGCGCCGGGGCCCGAGGGGCATGGGGCAGCGGCGGCCGGTCCGGTGGCCGCTCCCGTTCCGCCCGGTGCCGGTCCGGCCGCGGCCCGGGCGGCGGTCCGTGGCTCCGGAGCGCCGGGTGGCGGGGGCCCCGTGAGCCCCGGCTCCGTGAGCCCCGGTGGCGGCGGTGGCGGTCATGCGGCGGCTTCGGGCGGGCCTGCGCAGGCCCCCGCTGCGGCGGACCTTGGGGCACAGCAGCCGTCGGTGCCGGGTACGCCCGCTCCCGCCGGGCCCGCACCCACCTCCGACCCCGCCGATGGCGGTCACGCCCAGTCGCCCCACGCCCAGCCGCCCCGGACAGCACCCGCTCAGGCTCCGGCTCACTCCGACACCCCTGCAGCGGCCTCCGCCCCGGCCCCCGGCGCCTGGCCCACTGCGGCCTCCGCAGGCAGCGGCCGTCGCCCCGGCGGCTGGCCCACGGCCGCCTCGGGCGCACCCGCACCCGCGTCGACTCCCCCGGCAGCGAGCACGCCCGCTCCGAGCGCCCCGGCACCCAGTACCCCACCGGCGCCCTCGGGCCCGGCACCGGCGGCCCCTGCCCCCGCTCCCGCTCCCGGCGGTCTCGACCCCCGCATGCTCTGGCCGAACATCCTGGAAGCGGTCAAGAACCGCCGTCGCTTCACCTGGATCCTGCTCAGCCAGAACGCCCAGGTGACCGGTTTCGACGGCACCACCCTCCAGCTCGGCTTCGTCAACGCCGGCGCGCGTGACAACTTCCTGAGCAGCGGCAGCGAGGACGTGCTGCGGCAGGCGCTGGGCGAGCAGTTCAACGTCCAGTGGAAGATCGAGGCGATCGTCGACCCCTCCGGCGGCTCCGCGCCGCAGGCCCCGGGCGGCCCGTCCGGGTTCGGAGGCGGCCAGGGCGGACCCGGCGGCGGCACCGGTGGCTACGGCGGCGGTGGCGGCTACAACGCCGGTGGCGGAGGCGGCGGCTACAACAACGGCACCGGCGGCGGTACGGCCACCGCACAGCGCCCTGCCGCATCCCAGGCGACGGCCTCGTCCGCCCCGCCCCAGCAGTCGAGCGCGCCCGCCCGTACCTCCACCCCGGCCGCCGCACCCACCGCCCCCGTGCCCCAGCCCTCCGCCCCGCGGCCCCGGTCCGTCTCCGTCGAGGACGACATCCCCGAGGACGACGACCCCGACCTCGACGAGTCGGCCCTCTCCGGCCAGGAGCTGATCGTCCGGGAACTGGGGGCGACGGTGGTGGAGGAGTTCTCGAACGAGCCCTGAGCGGCAGGCCGCAGGGGGCGGGACAAGCTCTGACCGAGCGGGTCGCGACCACCTCATTCAGAGGAACCTCCAATCCAAGATCCCCGTCCCTCTCGGCATCCCGCACAAAGGGAACCCGCCGCCTCCCGTTAGGCTGACCCCCGTGAAGGTCCTCGTCATCGGCAGCGGCGCCCGCGAACACGCCCTGTGCCACTCCCTGTCCCACGACCCCGACGTCACCGCGCTGCACTGCGCCCCCGGCAACGCCGGCATCGCCGAGGTCGCCGAGCTGCACCAGGTCGACGCCCTGGACGGCGCTGCCGTCACCGAGCTGGCCACGCGGCTCGGCGCGGACCTGGTGGTCGTCGGCCCGGAGGCGCCGCTGGTCGCCGGTGTCGCCGACGCCGTCCGCGAGGCCGGCATCCCGGTCTTCGGCCCGTCCGGGCAGGCCGCCCGGCTCGAGGGCTCCAAGGCCTTCGCGAAGGACGTCATGGCGGCGGCCGAGGTGCCCACGGCGCGGTCGTACGTGTGTACGACCCCCGAGGAGGTCGACACGGCCCTCGACGCCTTCGGTGCCCCGTACGTCGTCAAGGACGACGGGCTCGCCGCCGGTAAGGGCGTCGTCGTCACCGACGACCTGGAGGCGGCCAAGGCCCACGCCGCCGCCTGCGAGCGCGTGGTCATCGAGGAGTACCTCGACGGCCCCGAGGTCTCCCTGTTCGCCGTCACCGACGGTGAGACGGTCGTGCCGCTCCAGCCCGCCCAGGACTTCAAGCGCGCGCTGGACGGTGACGAGGGGCCGAACACCGGCGGCATGGGGGCGTACTCCCCGCTGCCGTGGGCCGACCCGAAGCTGGTCGACGAGGTGATGCAGACCGTCCTCCAGCCGACCGTGGACGAGATGAAGCGCCGCGGCACGCCGTTCTCCGGGCTGCTCTACGCCGGACTCGCGATCACCTCCCGCGGCGTGCGCGTGATCGAGTTCAACGCCCGCTTCGGCGACCCCGAGACCCAGGTCGTCCTGGCCCGGCTGAAGACGCCGCTGGCCGGTCTGCTCATGGCCGCGGCCACGGGCAACCTCGCCCACCTGGAGCCCCTGCGCTGGAGTGACGACGCGGCCGTCACCGTGGTCATCGCCTCGCACAACTACCCCGGCACCCCGCGCACCGGCGACCCGATCACCGGTCTCGACGAGGTCGCCGCCCAGGACGCCCCGCACGCGTACGTGCTGCACGCCGGCACCAAGCGCGACGGTGACGCGATCGTCAGCGCGGGCGGCCGCGTCCTGTCCGTCACGGCCACCGGCAAGGACCTCGCCGAGGCCCGCGACCGCGCCTACACGGCCGTCGGCCGCATCCGGCTCGACGGTTCCCAGCACCGCACGGACATCGCCGCGAAGGCGGCCGGGGCGTAACCGGCAACCCGCCGCCACCCGATAAGACCGGAACCCGGCGTCACCGCCACTCGTCAACCTCGCCACGCGGCGTCACACCAACGCGGGAAACCGGCCCGCTCGGTGAACCTCACAGGCCCCGGATCCGTCTCAGGATCCGGGGCCTGAAGTTTTCGGTTTGCCGGGCCCGATCCTCACTGTCCGTCATTCACCTCTCCCCAAGGCCATTCCATCGAGTGACCGATGGCCTATCCGGCTGACGGGGGGCGGAGCCCCAACTAGGGTGCGGCGCAAGCGTTCCGGCACTTGGCCCACCGGCATTGCGATGTCAGCGGCGGGTGCCACAGTGGGGGAGTGAGCAAGGACAGCGTCAGGTCAACGGGGAGGGGGTGAGGTCGGTCGTGACCGGAATGGGTGTGGAGGCGGGCGCGCAGGCCGCGCGGTCACGGGCGCTCCTCGTGCTGCGCATGCGCAGCCGCGCGCTGGCCGTCGCTCTGCTGCCCGCCGCCGTCGTCGTGATCCTGCTCGCGGGCGCCGCCACCGGCCGTCTCGTCGGCCCGGGCTGGGATGCCGCCCGCTGGATCCTGACGCCGGTCGCGGGTCTCGTGCTGCTCGCCGCCGCGGGTATCGCCCTGGTCGTCGCCCGGGCCCGCCCGGCCATGAGCCCGACCATCCCGATCACGGAGGATGCGGCCCCCGACCTGTACCGGATGGTGCGCGACCTCGCCGACCGGCTCGACGTCCCCGCGCCCTCCGCGATAGCGCTCACGCCGGACTGCGACAGCTGGCTGGAGGACCGTACGCACCGCGCCCACGGCCCGCCCCCCGCCGAGGAGCACGACGACATAGCGGGCGGCGGCAGACATCCGCACCGCCGTCACACGGTCGCGCCGGTCCTCGTCATCGGCTCCCCCTTCCTGTGGTGGATGCGGGTCGGCGAGCTGCGCGCGGTCCTCGCCCCGGTCGTCGCCGGTACGGGCCCCTCGGCGCACCCGGACATAGCCGCCGCCCGGCGTTTCGTCCGGGGTCTGGACGCCGCGGTGGCCGTGGCCTCGGCGCCGCACCGCGGGCCGGTGTCACGAGCCGTGCTGGCGGGTGTCGGCTGGGTGGCCCGGCTTCTGCTGCGCAGTTGCCGAGTGCACGCCGCCGAGATGGAGCGGGGTGTAGCGGCCGCGGCCGCCGAGCGTGCACAGGCTGTGGATTACGGACTGCGGATCGTCGCCCAGGAGCAGGTGGGCCTGGCGTACGCGGGCTGGGACCGGTTGCTGACCCGGGTCGCGCTGCCCGCCTGGCGGATGGGCCGCTGGCCGTCCCGGCTGGACGCCGGTGTGGTGGCGGCGCTCACGGAGCTGTCCCGGCGGGACCGCCTGGCCGAAGGCTTCGCGTCCCGTCTCGGCGAGCGGCCCGCCTGCGATCTGCTGGAGGAGCCGGGCGCGGTCGACGAGGCCGCCTCCCTCCTCGCCGCCCGCCTGTTCCACGGCGGCCCGGCGGGGCCCGGGCCCGACTGGTCGCCGGTGGGCTGGAGCGAGTATCCGGAGGAGGTCGTGGACCGCAAGTGGCGCATAGACGCGGCCCGTCTCCACCGCGTCCTGGACGCCATGGGTGTCCGCCCGGCCCCGGGAAGCGCGGCCCCGAACACCGGCGGCCCGACCCTGTCCCGCGTCCTCGACCATCTGACGGACGAAGCGGATGACCTGACGGACAGAGCGGGCCACCTGACGGACAGAGCCGGAGAAACCCACTTCACCGCTCGAAGCCCCGAACCACCCCCCGACGACGAGGAAGACCTCTCCGGCACCACCCCCCACAGCGCCACCCTCGCCGCCCGGCTCAGCGCCGAACTCTCCCGCGAGGAGGCCACCGCGCCGCCGAGCCCGTCGGCATCGGCCACCGCCCCCTTCACCGCGGCCTCCTCGTCCACCGGCTCCCCGGCCACCCCGGACCCCGGCGCCCTCTGGGACGACCGGACCCTCCCCCTCTTCCCCCTCCAGCCCCCGCGCACCGCCCGTGAACTGCTCGCCGATCACCTCACGGCGATGATCTGCTGCGCCGCGATGGACACCGCGGGTGCGACACCGGGCCTGGACTGGCTGGACGGCCCGACCCTCCTCCACAACGGCGAACGCACCGCCGACCTCGCCCCCAAGGTCCTCACCCTGATCGAGGACGGCGACTCCACGCCCCTGCGGGCCTGGCTGGCCGAGCTGGGGATACGCCCCGAGAAGCCGGTCCGGCTCGGCTGACTGCCGGGGCACCCGTCAGAGCGTCCGCCGGAACGTCTGCTTCCGCTTCTGGCCAATTCGAAACGAACAGTAACGAAGTGCGCGCGTTATGTGATGTGCTTGGACCGTTCGCGTGCATGGCAAGGGCTTGCGACATACGACAAACACATAAGCGTGACGCAACCGCACAGCCCCCAGAGCACGGCACAGGCCGCAGAACACCGCACAGACGCGGACGACACCGCACACACCACATCAACGCACCACCACGGGGGCGAAGGGGAGGGGAAGCAGCCATGGGTTCGGAGCAGATCCACCGCTGGGAGTCGGGAGCGCTGGCGCACGCCGTGACGGATCCCTTCGGGCTGGGCCCCGTTCCGTGGCTGCGCGGAAACGTGACGTACTTCGACGACACCGGCCAGGTCGTCCCCTGGTACGTGGACCAGGACCCGGCCCCCGCCGCGAAGAAGGGCAGCCGCTCCGGCGGCCCCCGCGCGGCCGACGACGTCCACCGCCAGATCAAGGGCTTCGCCTCCACCGGCGCGGTCGCGCCCGGCGATGCCATCGACTTCCACATCACCGTCGACCCGCCGCAGGAGTTCGGCGTCGACATCTACCGCATCGGCCACTACGGCGGTGACGGCGCCGCGAAGATCACCACGAGCCCGCGCCTGTCCGGCATCGTGCAGCCCCCGCCGCTCACGGCGGACCGTACGGTCTCCTGCCATCACTGGTGGCTGTCCTGGCGGCTCCAGGTCCCGTCGTACTGGAACATCGGGGCGTACGTCGCCGTCCTCACCACCGCCGGCGGCTACCGCTCCCACGTCCCCTTCACGGTCCGCCACGACCAGCCCGCCGACCTGCTCCTCGTCCTGCCCGACATCACCTGGCAGGCGTACAACCTCTACCCGGAGGACGGCCGCACCGGCGCCAGCCTCTACCACGCGTGGGACGAGAAGGGCCGTTTACTGGGCGAGGCCGAGGCGGCCACCACGGTCTCCTTCGACCGCCCGTACGCGGGCGCCGGCCTCCCCATGCACATCGGCCACGCCTACGACTTCATCCGCTGGGCCGAGCGCTATGGCTACGACGTCGCCTACGCCACCGCCGGCGACCTGCACGCGGGCCGCGTCGACCCCGTCCGCTACCGCGGCCTGGTCTTCCCGGGCCACGACGAGTACTGGTCGGCCCCGATGCGCGCTGCCGTGGAGCTCGCCCGCGACGCCGGCACCTCGCTCGTCTTCCTCTCCGCCAACTCCATGTACTGGCAGGTGGAACTCGGGCCCTCCCCGTCCGGCGTCCCCGACCGCCTGCTGACCTGCCGCAAGCGAAGGGGGCCGGGCAAGCCGGTGCTGTGGCGGGAGATCGACCGGGCGGAGCAGCAGCTCATCGGCATCCAGTACTCCGGCCCCGTACCCGAGCCGCATCCGCTGATCGTGCGCAACGCCGGCCACTGGCTGTGGGAGGCGACCGGGGCCCACGAGGGGGACGAGATCGAGGGCCTGGTGGCGGGCGAGGCCGACCGCTACTACCCGCGCACCCCGCTGCCCGAGCACGAGGAGCGCGTGCTGCTCGCCCATTCGCCGTACACGGACAAGGAGGGCACCGCCCGCCACCAGGAGACGTCCCTGTACCGCGCCCCCTCCGGCGCCTGGGTCTTCGCTTCCGGAACGTTCGCCTGGACCCCGGCCCTGGACCGCCCCGGCCACGTCGACGCCCGCGTCCAGCGGGCCACCGCAAACCTCCTGGACCGCATCTGCAAACGCGACTGACCCTCTGTCCGTGATCAGTGCCGCATACGGGAGAATCAACCCCATCAGACAGAACCACGGGGAGGAACCGTGTCCGGATTCGTCGAAAAGCCCGAGCCGATCCAGGTTCCGGGCCTGGTGCACCTGCACACCGGGAAGGTGCGCGAGCTGTACCAGAACGAGGCGGGCGACCTCGTGATGGTCGCCAGCGACCGCATCTCCGCATTCGACTGGGTGCTGCCGACCGAGATCCCCGACAAGGGCCGGGTCCTCACGCAGCTCTCCCTGTGGTGGTTCGACCAGCTCGCCGACCTGGTGCCCAACCACGTCCTGAGCACGGAACTGCCCGCGGGCGCCCCCGCCGACTGGGCGGGGCGCACGCTCGTGTGCAAGTCGCTCCAGATGGTGCCCGTGGAGTGCGTGGCCCGCGGCTATCTGACCGGCTCGGGCCTGGTCGAGTACAACGAGTCCCGCACGGTCTGCGGCCTCGCCCTCCCGGAGGGCCTGGTCGACGGCAGTGAACTGCCCGCCCCGATCTTCACCCCGGCCACCAAGGCCGCCGTAGGCGAGCACGACGAGAACGTCTCCTACGAGGAGGTCGCCCGCCAGGTCGGCGCCGACACCGCCGCCCGGCTGCGCCAGGCGACCCTCGCCGTCTACTCCCGGGGCCGGGACATCGCCCGCGAGCGGGGCATCATCCTCGCGGACACGAAGTTCGAGTTCGGCTTCGACGGCGACTCCCTGGTCCTCGCGGACGAGGTCCTCACCGCGGACTCCTCGCGTTTCTGGCCGGCCGACCAGTGGCAGCCGGGCCGCGCGCAGCCGTCGTACGACAAGCAGTACGTCCGCGACTGGCTGACCTCGGCGGAGTCCGGCTGGGACCGCAAGAGCGAGCAGCCGCCGCCCGCGCTGCCGCAGGAGGTCGTCGAGGCCACCCGCGCCAAGTACGTGGAGGCGTACGAGCGCCTGACCGGCATCAGCTGGACGTAGACCCGCAGGCAGGACACAGAGAAGCCCCCCGGCCGGAACCGGGGGGCTTCTCGCTGGAGCGAACGACGAGGTTCGAACTCGCGACCTCAACCTTGGCAAGGTTGCGCTCTACCAACTGAGCTACGTTCGCATGCGCCGTGGCGCGGGAACCACTATACCCAACCTCGCTCCCGTGCGAGTCGCACCGCGGCATGCCGGTTCTCCGCCCCGAGCTTCGACACGGCCGACGACAGGTAGTTCCGCACGGTCCCCTGCGAGAGCGCGGCCCGCTCCGCGATCTCCGCGACGGGCGCTCCGTCGGCGGCGAGTTCCAGCACCTCGGTCTCCCGGGCGGTCAGCGGCGAGTCCCCGGCGGCGATCGCGTCGGCGGCCAACTCCGGGTCGACATAACGGTTCCCGGCGTGCAGCGTGCGAATGAGCTCAGCGAGCCGCTGCGCACTCACGGTCTTCGGCACGAACCCCCGCACTCCGGCCTCCAGCGCCCGCTTCAGATGCCCGGGCCGCCCGTGGCTGGTGACGATGAGCACCTTGCAGCGGGGCAGCTCGGTGCGCAGGGATGTGGCGACCTTCACACCGTCGGCGCCGGGCATCTGGAGATCGAGTACGGCGACGTCGGGCTTGTGGGCCCGGGCCATCGCCAGCGCCTCCGGGCCGGTGGCCGCCTCGGCGACGACCATGAGGTCTTCCTCCAGCGACAGCAGCGCGGTGAGTGCCCCGCGGATCAGGTGCTCGTCGTCGGCGAGCAGCAGCCGCACGGGCCCTGCGCCCGTCATGGCGTGACCTCACTCATGGTTCGCACAACGGCGACGGACTCGGAACGGGCGGGCCCCGACGGCAGCGGGATCTCCGCCGTCAGCCGGAACAGCCCCTTGCCCGCGGGTCCGGCCTCCAGGGTCCCGTCGATCTCCGCCAGCCGCTCCCGCAGCCCGGCGAGCCCGGAGCCGGACGAGCCGGACGAGCCGGACGAGCCGGAGGACCCGCCTCCGGCCTCGGTGACCCCGTCGTTCTCCACGGACAACACCACGCGCCCCTCAGACATCCGCAGCCTCACCACACACCGCCGTGCGTCCCCGTGCCGCAGGACGTTCGTCGCGGCCTCCCGGACCACCCACCCCAGGGCGGACTGCACCGCGACCGGCAGCCCCGCCGCCGTCGCCCCGCTCACCGTGCAGTCGATACCGGCCGCGGTCAGCACGCCCTGCGCACCGGCGAGTTCCGAGGCGAGGTCGGCCTCCCGGTAGCCCCGGACGACCTCGCGGACCTCCCGCTGCGACTCCTGCGCGAGCCGCTGCACCTCGACCATCTGCGCCACGGCTTCCGGCCGGTCCCGCTGGGCGAGCTGCACGGCCAGTTCGCTCTTGAGCGCGATGACGGCGAGGTTGCGCCCCATGACGTCGTGCAGGTCCCGCCCGAACCTCAGCCGCTCCTCGGCGACGGCGAGCCGGGCCCGGGTCTCACGGGCCTCGTCGAGCTCGTAGACGATGTTGAGCAGCCACACCGAGACGACGGCCGTGAAGGCGAGGAGCCCGCCGCCGCAGAGCACCATCGTCGACGCGAAGAGCGATTCGCCCACCGGGGCACCCCGAGTGACCGCCACGACGAAAGAGCCCGCGGCGAAGGCTCCGGGGATCGCGAACACGCGTCGCCGCCCGCGTACGCCGAGCGCGATGATGCCGGTCCCGATGACGATGACGGCCCCGAACGTCCCGCCCGCAGCGGCGTCCACGCTCTCGCGGTCCGGTCCGCCGTCCGCGATCCCGATCGTGGAGAGGCCGACCGCGGAGGTGACGGCGGCCAGCGTCCACAACAGCCGGACGGGCTGGGGCCGCCTGCCGCGCGTCCAGTCCAGTGCCCGCGACACGGTGACGAAGCAGACCCCGACGTGCACAGCCACCGTCAGCAGCAGCACGGCCCCGGGCCACGCCCCCACCGGGACCGCCATGATCCCGATCGTTACGAACTCGACCACCGCGAAGGAGTAGAACGACCACCGGGTGTACGTCTCGACCTTCTCCGGCTTGCTCTGCCGCCGCCACCACCTGCCCGGCCCGCGCATCAGCCCGTCACTCCCCCTCCGGTCAACGCCGCGGTTCCCAGCGGAACCACCGTCGTACAGCAAACACGGCGATGACGATCCAGGCCACCGCCGTCGCGACGGCGCCCAGCGCCTCGTACGCCGACAGGTCGCCGGTCCAGCCGCCGCGCACCAGGGTGACGACCGGCGTCAGCGGCAGCAGTTCGCAGAAGGAGGCCAGCCGGTCCGGCAGCAGTTCCAGCGGGTAGACCATGCCGGAGCCCATCATCGAGACAAACATCAGGGGCATGGGCGTGACCTGGGCGCTCTCGCCGGTCCTGGTGAAGCTCGCGGTGGCGGCGGCCAGCGCGGCGCACATCACGAGCCCCAACAGCAGGCCGACGACGGCCAGATGGGGCGCGGACGGCGCGGACACATCCAGCAGGACCGAGCAGCCCGCCGCCAGCAGCAGGCACTGCACGAGCCCGGTGAGGACGGCCGGCAGCGCGGAACCGGCCAGGATCTCGACGTCGCGCAGTTCACCGGTGCGCAGCCGCTTGAGGACGAGTTCCTCACGCCGGACGACGAGGGCGCCGACGAGCACCGAGTAGACCGCGAACAGCAGGGAGAAGCCGAACGATGCGGGCAGGATCAGGGTGCCGGTGTCCAGACCGGCCTTGGCGAGGTCCATCTCCTTGGTCACCTGGGCCGTGCTGACCGGTAGCACCAGCGGCACGAACAGCGCGGCGACGAGCGCGCCCTTGGTGCGCCCGAGCAGGATCACCTCGGCACGGGCGAGAGCCGTCATCCGGCTCAGTGGAGTGGTCGTCGCCCGCGCCGGGCGGGTCGCCGCGTGGGTGGTGCTCATGCCGCGTACTCCTTCGTCGTCATCCCCATGGCCTGCTCCGCGGAGACGTTCTTGGCGATGCCGAGGAACGCCTCTTCCAGGGAGGCCGACCGCACGTCCAGGCGGCGCAGCTCCACCCGGGCCTGTGCGGCCCACGTCAGCAGCCCGGTGGCCGTCCGTTGCAGTTCATGGGTGCGGAGCCGGATGATCCGGCCGTCGGTCTCGTGCCCGGTCACGCCCAGCTCGCCGAGCGGCGGGAGATCGCCGGCGAAGTAGCCCTCGGGCAGCTCGAAGGAGATCCGCGACGGTTCGGCGGCGGTCACCTCGGCCGGGGTCCCGGTGGTGGCGATGCGGCCCTCGTGCATGATCGCCAGCCGGTCGGCGAGGTTCTCGGCCTCCTCCAGGTAGTGCGTGGTCAGCAGCACCGTCGTGCCGCCGTCGCGCAGCGCGCTCACCAACTCCCAGGTGTCGCGGCGGCCTTCGGCGTCAAGGCCGGTGGTCGGCTCGTCCAGGAAGAGCACCTCGGGGTCGCCGAGCAGCGCGAGCGCCAGGTCCAGCCGGCGCCGCTGGCCACCGGACAACTGCTTGACCCGGATGCCGGCCTTCGACTCCAGCCCGACCAGCGCCAGGACCTCCGCCGGCGGCCGGGCCCCGCTCACACACCCCGCCCACATCCGCGCGGTCTCCGCGACGGTCAACTCGGACGGGAAGCCGCCTTCCTGGAGCATCACGCCGGTGCGGGGCCGCACGAGGGCGCGGTCGGTGTACGGGTCGTGCCCGAGGACCCGCACCCGGCCGTCCGCCGGTGCCGCGAGTCCCTCCAGCACTTCCACGGTCGACGTCTTGCCCGCGCCGTTGGTGCCCAGCAGGGCGAAGATCTCCCCGCGCCGTACGGAAAAGCTGATTCCGCTTACCGCCTCGAACCCGCCCCCGTACACACGCCGCAGGTCAGTGACCTCAATCACGTGTTCGTGTCCGTTGTTCTCCATGCCTTCAGCGTCCCGGCCGTGCGGCTCCAAGAGCAGTGCGCGCTGTCATCACTTGGCATGACAAATGTCAGAAGCAAGGATCAGCGACGAGGAACGGAAACACGAAGAAGACCCCGGTCCATCAGGACCGGGGTCTCATTCCCGAGCGGACGACGAGGCTCGAACTCGCGACCTCAACCTTGGCAAGGTTGCGCTCTACCAACTGAGCTACGTCCGCATTCGCCCCCGACCGGCTCTCACCGATCGGTGCGGGCACCAGCCTACCTGATCCACAAGAGTGGTCGGTACTGGCGATGCAGAGCGGGTGACAGGAATCGCACACTGCGCCTTCCCCCTGGAAGGGGGATGTTCTACTACTGAACTACACCCGCATGTTTCCGTGAGCTGGGCCTTTCGGCCTCGCCCCTCGGCGTGCTCCAGACTCTAGCTGATCAGCCGGGGTGCTGCGCAAGTCGGTTGCCGCGAGGGGCGGGTGACCGGTCGTCCGCCCGGCCTCACCGGGCCGTCACTGCGCGGCGGTGAACGCCTCGTAGACCCTCTTGGGGATGCGCCCGCGCGCGGGGACCTCCATCTTGTGGGCCTGGGCCCAGGCCCGCACGGCCGACGGGTCGGGGGCGACCTCCGTCTGCCGGTACGCCCGGCCCGAGCGGGACCGCTTGCGGCCGGCCTCCACGTAGGGCGCGAGCGCCTTCCGCAGTTCACCGGCATTGACTTCGTTCAAGTCGATCTCGTACGACTTGCCGTCCAGTCCGAAGGCGATCGTTTCCGCCGCTTCCGAGCCGTCGATGTCGTCAAAGAGAGTGACCACGACCTTCTGCGCCACGAATATCGGTCCCTTCCTGCGGCACTTGCCAATTCATTTCTACAGTGCCTGACAATGCAATGTGAAACCCGACTAAATCTGTCCGCGTGTCCGAACGCAATAGGTTTCGGGTGTCGACCCGGAATCTTTCCCGGAAATTTTCGTGTGCGGGTGGGTCGATGCAGGATCGTGATGACCGTCACGTAGATTCCTACAAGTCGACGCGCGTAGAAATTTTGTGCGGGTAGTCTGAAGGAACCTGCTCAGCACCACACACCGGGAGTGCCAGTGGCACGCGTCGTAGTCGACGTCATGCTCAAGCCGGAGATCCTCGACCCCCAGGGCCAGGCGGTGCAGCGCGCACTGCCGCGGCTTGGTTTCGACGGGATCTCGGACGTCCGCCAGGGAAAGCGTTTCGAACTGGAAGTTGACGGGCCGGTCGACGAGGCCGCCCTCGCCCGCATTCACGATCTTGCGGAGTCGTTCCTCGCGAACACCGTGATCGAGGACTTCACGGTCCGGGTCGAGGAAGTCGCGGAGGCCGTGAAGTGACCGCTCGTATTGGCGTCGTCACTTTCCCCGGCAGTCTGGACGACCGGGACACCCAGCGCGCGATCCGTCTGGCGGGCGCCGAGCCGGTCGCCCTGTGGCACAAGGACAAGGACCTCAAGCAGGTCGACGCCGTGGTGCTGTGCGGTGGTTTCTCCTATGGTGACTATCTGCGCGCCGGGGCCATCGCCCGTTTCTCGCCGGTCATGGAGCCGCTGATCGAGCAGGCGAAGGCCGGCCTCCCGGTCCTCGGCATCTGCAACGGCTTCCAGATCCTCACCGAGGCCCATCTGCTGCCCGGCACGATGCTGCGCAACAACCACCTGCACTTCATCTGCCGTGACCAGAAGCTGCGCGTGGAGAACGCCGAGACGGCCTGGACCAGCGACTACACCGCCGGCCAGGAGATCCACATCCCGCTGAAGAACATCGACGGGCAGTACGTCGCCGACCAGCACACGCTGGACGCGCTGGAGTCCGAGGGCCGGGTCGCCTTCCGGTACCTGGACGTCAACCCCAACGGCTCGAACAACGACATCGCGGGTGTCGCCAACGAGGCCGGCAACGTCGTGGGCCTGATGCCGCACCCCGAGCACGCCGTCGAGCCGCTGATCGGTACCGGTCGTACCGACGGTCTTCCGTTCTTCACCTCGATCCTCAAGAAGCTGGTCAACGCATGAGCCGGACGCCTCTGGACACGGTCGAGCACGCGGCCGCGACCCCCGACGTCGAGCTGCCCTGGGCCGAACTGGGCCTGAAGAAGGACGAGTACGAGCGCGTGGTCGAGATCCTCGGCCGCCGGCCCACCGGTGCCGAGCTCGCCATGTACTCGGTGATGTGGTCGGAGCACTGCTCGTACAAGAGCAGCAAGGTGCACCTGCGCCAGTTCGGCGAGAAGGCACCCGAGAACGACGCCATGCTCGTCGGCATCGGCGAGAACGCCGGTGTGGTGGACGTCGGCCAGGGTTACGCGGTCACGTTCAAGGTCGAGTCGCACAACCACCCGTCGTACGTCGAGCCCTACCAGGGCGCGGCCACCGGTGTCGGCGGCATCGTCCGCGACATCATCGCCATGGGCGCCCGGCCGGTCGCGGTCGTCGACCCGCTGCGTTTCGGCGCCGCCGACCACCCCGACACCAAGCGCGTGCTGCCGGGTGTCGTCGCGGGCATCGGCGGCTACGGCAACTGCCTGGGCCTGCCCAACATCGGCGGCGAGGTCGTCTTCGACTCCTGCTACCAGGGCAACCCGCTGGTCAACGCCGGGTGTATCGGCGTGATGCGGCACGAGGACATCCACCTCGCGAAGGCGTCCGGCGCGGGCAACAAGGTCATCCTGTACGGGGCCCGGACCGGCGGCGACGGCATCGGCGGCGCGTCGATCCTGGCCTCCGAGACCTTCGACGACGCCAAGCCCTCGAAGCGCCCGGCCGTCCAGGTCGGCGACCCCTTCCAGGAGAAGCTCCTCATCGAGTGCACCCTGGAGGCCTTCCGGGAGAAGCTCGTCGTCGGCATCCAGGACCTGGGCGCGGCCGGCCTGTCCTGCGCCACCTCCGAGCTCGCCTCGAACGGCTCCGGCGGCATGCGCGTGACGCTGGACGACGTCCCCCTGCGCGACTCCACGCTCTCGCCCGAGGAGATCCTCATGAGCGAGTCGCAGGAGCGCATGTGCGCGGTCGTCGAGCCGGAGAAGGTCGACCGCTTCCTGGAGATCTGCGAGAAGTGGGACGTCATCGCCACCGTCATCGGTGAGGTGACCGACGGCGACCGCCTGGAGATCTACTGGCACGGCGGCAAGATCGTCGACGTCGACCCGCGCACGGTCGCGCACGAGGGCCCCGTCTACGAGCGCCCGTACGCCCGCCCGTCCTGGCAGGACGCCCTCCAGGCGGACGACGCGAACAAGCTGCCGCGGCCGGCGACGAGCGAGGAGCTGAAGGACCAGGTCCTGAAGCTGGTCGGTTCCCCGAACCAGGCCTCCAAGTCCTGGATCACCTCGCAGTACGACCACTTCGTGCAGGGCAACACGGTCCTCGCCCAGCCCGAGGACTCCGGCATGATCCGGATCGACGAGGAGACCGGCCTCGGCGTGGCCCTGGCCACGGACGGCAACGGCCGGTACGCCAAGCTCGACCCGTACACGGGCGCGCAGCTGGCCCTCGCCGAGGCCTACCGCAACGTCGCCACCACCGGCGCCAAGCCGCTGGCCGTCTCCGACTGCCTGAACTTCGGCTCGCCCGAGGACCCGGCGGTGATGTGGCAGTTCGCGGAGGCCGTGCGCGGTCTGGCCGACGCCTGCCAGCAGCTCGGTACGCCGGTCACCGGCGGCAACGTGTCCCTCTACAACCAGACGGGCGAGGCGGCCATCCACCCGACCCCGGTCGTCGCGGTCCTGGGCGTCATCGACGACGTCGCCCGCCGCACGCCGGTCGCCTTCCAGGAGGAGGGCCAGCTGCTGTACCTCCTCGGCGACACGCGTGAGGAGTTCGGCGGCTCGGCCTGGTCGCAGGTCGTCCACGACCACCTCGGCGGCCTCCCCCCGAAGGTCGACCTGGAGCGCGAGCGCCTGCTCGCCGAGATCCTGATCGCCGCCTCCCGCGACGGCATGATCGACTCCGCGCACGACCTGTCCGACGGCGGTCTGATCCAGGCGGTCGTCGAATCGGCACTGCTCGGCGGCAAGGGTGCCCGCCTGATCGTCCCGGACGGTCTGGACGCCTTCACCTTCCTCTTCTCGGAGTCGGCGGGCCGCGCGGTCGTGGCCGTGCCGCGCTCGGAGGAGGTCCGCTTCAACGACATGTGCGGCGCGCGGGGCCTGCCGGCCACCCGCATCGGTGTCGTGGACGGCGACTCGGTGGACGTCCAGGGCGAGTTCACCCTCTCCCTGACCGAGCTGCGCGAGACCCACGAGGGAACGATCCCCGCACTGCTGGCGTAAGCAAGCGTTCCGAAGCCCCCGTTCCGGTCCGCCGGTCGGGGGCTTCGGCGCGTTCGGACCCGTGGGTGTGGACCGCCCCTTGCACGTGATTACGTAGTTCCGTAATATCGGAGGAGTGGAACTCGAACGACGCATCGCCGACCTGGAGCGCCGTCTCGCGGCACTGGAAGGCGCCCAGCGCTCCGGACCCCGACTCGACGGGGGAGACTTCTGGGCCCTGAACGGGCTGAAGGAGCAACTGTCCGAGCTGGGGGCCGCTGACGGAGGCGTCCTCTACACCGGCTCCGTACGGTTGCCGACGGGCGAGGAGTACGCCTGGCAGATGGGCGCCCTGACGGAGGACCTGCTGGAGGGCGACTGGACGGCGGCCGCCGAGTCGTTCGCGGCGCTCGGCCACCCGGTCCGGCTCCGATTGCTGCGGGAGATCCTCGGCGGCCGGCGCACCGCAGCCCAACTCGCCGAGCTGGACGAGGTCGGCACGACCGGCCAGGTCTACCACCACCTGCGCCAGCTCACCGGCACGGGCTGGCTGCACACGACCGGCCGGGGCCACCACGAGGTGCCGCCGGGGCGGATCGTCCCGCTGCTCGTGGCGCTGGCGACCTCACGTCCGTAGAAGCGACCGAAACCGGGGGACAGGATGTCTGCGCGCAAGCTTGGAATGGTGACCTTCCGGGGACTCCAGCTGGCCTTCATAGGCCTTGTGGTCGCCCACATCTGCTTCCGCTGGGACTACTCGGCGTGGTGGGACTTCCTGCCCTTGGTCCTCGCGTACGTCGTCGTGACCGTCACCAACCGCGTGGGCGGCGCCCCGGACAGCCCCCGTGCCGCCCGGGAGCCCGTCGCGGTCGCCCCGCCGGTGACCGGCCGCTGGTCCGCGCTGAACAGCCCGGCCGACCGCACCCCGAGCCACGGCATCCACGCCCACGGGCAGACGTACGCCATCGACATCCTCGCCGAGCCCGAGCCGGGTTCCCGTCCCGCCTTCCGCTGGCTGTGGCCCCTCGTACGACGCCCCCAGGACTTCCCGGCCTACGGCGCACCGATCCTCGCGGTCGCCGACGCCACAGTCCTGCGGGCCGTCGACGGGCAGCGCGACCACCTCAGCCGCAACTCGCTGCCGGGGCTGCTGTACCTGATGCTCATCGAGGGCTCGGTGCGCGAACTGTCCGGCACGCACCGCATCCTCGGCAACCACGTCGTCCTCGACCTCGGCAACGGCACCCACGCTGCCTACGCCCACCTCCAGCGCGGCTCCCTCACCGTCCGCGAGGGCGACCGTGTGCACGCCGGGCAGCCGATCGCCCGCTGCGGCAACTCCGGCAACTCCTCCGAGCCCCACCTCCACTTCCAGCTGATGGACGGCCCCGACCCGGACGCGGCCCGGGGCGTCCCCTTCACCTGGCAGGGCATCGGCGTCCCCCGCAACGGCGAGACCTTCGAGGCCCCCTCCGCGACCGCCGCCCTAGGCTGACCTCATGCCCCCGGCCAAGAAGCGCGCCCGCAGCTACGACCCCGCCAAGATCCGCACCGCGGTGCTCACTCAGTTCGGGAACGTCCGCGAGGCGGTACGCACCCTCACCCCCGACCAGCTCGCGCTGCCCACCCGGCTGGGGGACTGGACGGTACGGGAGCTCGCCGCGCACGTGACCATGGCCGTGGAGACCGTCAGCCGCAACCTGGAGCGCGAGGAGCCGGCGAAACCGGAGCTCGCCCTCCTCGACTGGCCCTTCGCCACCGCCGCCCGCGCCGGCGACATCGCCGACGGCACCCGCGACCTGGCCGCCGCCACCCCAGACCTCGACGCCCTCTACACCCGCACCGAGGAGCGCCTCAGGCGGAACCTGGCGGACACGCCCGGCGACCGCGTCCTCGCCGCCCGCACCGGCGCCATCACCCTCGCCGACTACCTGGTCACCCGCACCGTCGAACTCGTCGTCCACACCGACGACCTCAACGCCGCCGTCCCCGGCCTGGACATCCCCTGCGACCGCCAGGCCCTCGCCGCCTGCACCCGGCTGCTCGCCGACGCGCTGGCCGCCAAGGCACCCGGCGGCTCGACGGAGGTACGGGTTCCGCCGTTCGCGGTCGTGCAGTGCGTTGAGGGCCCGAGGCACACCCGGGGCACCCCGCCCAACGTCGTCGAAACGGACCCGCTGACCTGGATCCGGCTGGCGACCGGGCGGCTGGCCTGGGCGCAGGGGCTCCAGGACGCCCGTGTGAGCGCCAGTGGAGAGCGGGCGGATCTCTCCGCCCACCTGCCGTTGATGGGGTAAGCGGAGGCAAAGGAAGGAACCGGCGGCGTAAGGGGAACCGATCCCCCCGGGTCCCCCGTCGAAGTGGCATGGACAGGCAGAAGCAGCGCATGACCCTGACGGCCGCCGCCATGCTCGTCCCGCTCATGGCGGCCTGCGGCAACGAGAAGGCGGACAGCGGCAGCGGTTCGGTCCGTGCCGAGAAGCCGGTGACGGGCGTGCGGTGGAGCGTGGACAGCGTCACCGCGGACGGCAGGACCCACAAGGCCCCGAGCGGCGCCCACGTGACCATCGACAAGGGCCGGGCCGAGGGCAGCTTCGGCTGCAACAAGTTCGGTGCCGAGGCCGCCGTCGACGGCGACCGCATCCGGCTCAGCCAGACCATGTCCACGGAGATGGCCTGCGAGAACAAGCCCATGGAGTTCGAGGAGACGCTCGCCCGCACACTCTCCGACCGGGAGTTCAAGGCCCGGGTGGACGGCGACCGCCTCACCCTCACCACCGGCCAGGGGGACACCGTCCGCCTGACCAAGGCCGAGGACGCCCCGCTCAGCGGCACCAAGTGGACCGTCACGACCCCTCGGACCGACGGCCGCGCCCACCTCACCTTCGACGAGAAGAAGGGCACCGTCTCCGGCAGCCTCGGCTGCAACAAGGTGAACGCCGAGGCCACCGTCCGCGACGGCGATATCACCCTCGGCCGCCCCTCCACGACCCGAATGATGTGCGAAGACTCACTCATGTCCGACGAGAAGACCCTGCTGCGACTTTTCGACGGGAAGCTCAAGTACGGAGTGGATCACCAGACTCTGACGCTGACCAGCGAAAACGGCACGAGTGTGCGAGCCGTCGCCGAGTAGTGATCCGCTGAAAAGTCCGGTATCCCCAATTCGGACCACTGGACGACCTCGCCTACACTCGGTTGCGTGCCACGTGGTGACGGACGACTCAACCACGACCTGCTCCCCGGTGAGAAGGGCCCCCAGGACGCTTGCGGCGTCTTCGGTGTCTGGGCTCCGGGCGAAGAGGTCGCCAAGCTCACGTACTTCGGGCTCTACGCCCTCCAGCATCGAGGCCAGGAATCCGCGGGAATCGCGGTCAGCAACGGCTCACAGATCCTCGTCTTCAAGGACATGGGCCTGGTTTCCCAGGTCTTCGACGAGACCTCACTCGGTTCGCTCCAGGGTCACATCGCGGTCGGTCACGCCCGCTACTCGACCACCGGCGCCTCCGTGTGGGAGAACGCCCAGCCGACGTTCCGCGCGACCGCGCACGGTTCCATCGCGCTCGGCCACAACGGCAACCTCGTCAACACCGCCCAGCTCGCCGAGATGGTCGCCGACCTGCCCAAGCAGGAGGGCGGCCGCACGCCGCGCGTGGCGGCCACCAACGACACCGACCTGCTCACCGCGCTCCTCGCGGCCCAGGTCGACGAGGACGGCAAGCCGCTGACCATCGAGGAAGCGGCCGGCCAGGTCCTTCCGCAGGTGCGCGGCGCCTTCAGCCTCGTCTTCATGGACGAGAACACCCTCTACGCGGCCCGTGACCCGCAGGGCATCCGCCCCCTGGTCCTCGGCCGTCTCGAGCGCGGCTGGGTCGTGGCCTCCGAGTCCGCCGCCCTCGACATCTGCGGCGCCTCCTATGTCCGCGAGATCGAGCCGGGCGAGTTCGTCGCCATCGACGAGAACGGCCTGCGCACGTCCCGATTCGCGGAAGCGAAGCCCAAGGGCTGTGTCTTCGAGTACGTGTACCTGGCCCGCCCGGACACCGACATCGCCGGCCGGAACGTCTACCTCTCCCGCGTGGAGATGGGCCGCAAGCTCGCGAAGGAAGCCCCGGTCGAGGCCGACCTGGTGATAGCGACCCCGGAGTCCGGCACCCCGGCGGCCATCGGTTACGCCGAGGCCTCGGGCATCCCCTTCGGCGCCGGCCTGGTGAAGAACGCCTACGTCGGCCGTACGTTCATCCAGCCCTCGCAGACCATCCGCCAGCTGGGCATCCGCCTGAAGCTGAACCCGCTGAAGGAAGTCATCAAGGGCAAGCGCCTGGTCGTCGTCGACGACTCGATCGTGCGCGGCAACACCCAGCGGGCCCTGGTCCGCATGCTCCGCGAGGCGGGCGCCGCCGAGGTCCACATCCGGATCTCCTCGCCGCCCGTGAAGTGGCCCTGCTTCTTCGGCATCGACTTCGCCACCCGCGCCGAGCTCATCGCCAACGGCATGACCATCGACGAGATCGGCACCTCCCTGGGCGCCGACTCCCTGGCCTACATCTCCATCGACGGCATGATCGAGGCGACCACCATCGCCAAGCCGAACCTGTGCCGCGCCTGCTTCGACGGCGAGTACCCGATGGAGCTCCCCGACCCCGAGCTGCTCGGCAAGCAGCTCCTGGAGACGGAGCTGGCCGCCGGCCCGGCCGCCACGGCCGCCGCCGACGCGATCCGCCGCCCGTAGGCAGCCCGCAATACCTGCTGTACGACACGAAGGTTCTCATTAGCCATGTCTGAGACAACTGGTGCCAGCTACGCAGCCGCGGGCGTCGACATCGAAGCGGGCGACCGCGCCGTCGAGCTGATGAAGGAGTGGGTGAAGAAGGCCCAGCGCCCCGAGGTCCTCGGCGGCCTCGGCGGCTTCGCCGGCCTCTTCGACGCCTCCGCACTGAAGAACTACGAGCGGCCCCTGCTCGCCTCCGCCACGGACGGCGTCGGCACCAAGGTCGACATCGCTCGCCAGCTCGGCGTCTACGACACGATCGGCCACGACCTGGTCGCCATGGTCATGGACGACATCGTGGTGTGCGGCGCCGAGCCGCTGTTCATGACCGACTACATCTGCGTCGGCAAGGTCCACCCCGAGCGCGTCGCCGCCATCGTCAAGGGCATCGCCGAGGGCTGTGTGCTGGCCGGCTGCGCCCTGGTCGGCGGTGAGACGGCCGAGCACCCGGGCCTGCTGGGCGAGGACGACTTCGACGTCGCCGGCGCCGGTACGGGCGTCGTGGAGGCCGACCGGCTGCTCGGCGCGGATCGTATCCGTACGGGTGACGCGGTGATCGCCATGGCGTCCTCCGGTCTTCACTCGAACGGGTACTCCCTCGTCCGGCACGTCCTGCTGAACCAGGCGGGCCTGGCCCTGGACACCCATATCGACGCGTTCGGCCGCACCCTCGGCGAGGAGCTGCTGGAGCCGACGAAGATCTACTCGCTGGACTGCCTGGCGCTGATGCGCACCACCGAGGTGCACGCCTTCAGCCATGTCACCGGCGGCGGACTCGCGGCCAACCTCGCCCGGGTCGTCCCCGACGAGCTGCACGCGATCGTCGACCGCTCCACCTGGACCCCGGGCCCCGTCTTCGACCTCGTCGGCCGGACGGGGAACGTCGAGCGCCTGGAGCTGGAGAAGACGCTGAACATGGGCGTCGGCATGATCGCGATCGTGCCGCAGGAGTCCACGGACGTGGCCCTGGCGACCCTGGCCGACCGTGGCGTGGACGCCTGGGTGGCAGGCGAGATCACGGACCGGGGCGAGCACACCACCGGCGCCGCCCTGATCGGTGACTACGCGAACTGAGGCACGGAGGGCCGTGACCCTGCGGGCAGCACAGAACCCGGTCGGTGACCGAAGTCACCGACCGGGTGAGTGCTCAGTGCAGGGTCAAGCGCCGCGACGGTGTTGCGAGGACTGGTCGTCCTCGTCTCCATCGTCGTCCTCGTAGAGGTCGGCGTACCGTGCGTACAGGTCGTCGTCCTGATCATCGTCCTCGAACGGCCCGCCGTTAGGCGGCTGCGGATTCGAAGGCGATGCACCCAGCTCCTCGGCCAGGCGTGAGAGGTCAGTCCCACCGCTGTTGTACTTCAGCTGGCGGGCGACCTTCGTCTGCTTGGCCTTGGCCCGGCCGCGCCCCATGGCTCGACCCCCTCAACGACGGGGCTCGACGGCCCCAGAGTCTTGACACGCGTTCATGGTCCGGCACGGACTCTCCGCGGAGAGACCGGTCCGTAGGGCTTCCACGGTACCTGAGCCCGCGCCCATACGGTACGTCGCCCGCATGACGTGCCCGCGCCCAGGACCTTCGAGGCGCCCCGTCCTCGCTGGTCAACCGCGATTTTAACCACTTATCGGCGGTCGACCCGCCGGTAGAAGTGAGAGTTCTCTCTAACTGCCCACCGGCGGGTACCGGCCAAACGTACGAGGGCGCTCCCGGATCAGCGCGCCCGGCGGGCCGCGGCCGCGTCGTGCATGCGCTGTTCGGCGATCCGGTCGGCCGCGGCAGCCGGCGGAATGCCGTCCTCCTTCGCACGTGCGAATATGGCCAGCGTGGTGTCGAAGATCTTCGCCGCCTTCGCCTTGCACCGCTCGAAGTCGAAGCCGTGCAGCTCGTCGGCCACCTGGATGACGCCGCCGGCGTTCACCACGTAGTCCGGTGCGTAGAGGATCCCGCGGTCGGCGAGGTCCTTCTCCACGCCCGGGTGGGCGAGCTGGTTGTTGGCGGCGCCGCAGACCACCTCGGCGGTCAGCACCGGCACGGTGTCGTCGTTCAGCGCCCCGCCCAGCGCACAGGGGGCGTAGATGCCCAGGCCGTCGACGCGGATCAGCTCGTCGGTGTCCTTCACGGCCATGACGTCCCGGTGCCGCTCGGTGATCCGCCGTACGGCGTCCTCGCGCACGTCCGTGACGAAGACCTCGGCGCCCTCCTTCACCAGGTGCTCCACCAGGTGGTGGCCGACCTTGCCGACGCCGGCGATGCCGACCCGCTTGGCGCGCAGCGAGGGGTCGCCCCACAGGTGCTGCGCGGAGGCCCGCATGCCCTGGTAGACGCCGTAGGCGGTGAGGACGGAGGAGTCACCGGCGCCGCCGTTCTCCGGGGAGCGGCCGGTGGTCCAGCGGCACTCGCGGGCCACGACGTCCATGTCGGCGACGTACGTGCCGACGTCGCAGGCGGTGACGTAGCGGCCGCCGAGGGAGGCGACGAACCGGCCGTAGGCGAGGAGCAGCTCCTCGGTCTTGATCCGCTCCGGGTCACCGATGATCACGGCCTTGCCGCCGCCGTGGTCGAGACCGGCCATGGCGTTCTTGTACGACATCCCGCGGGCGAGGTTCAGCGCGTCGGCGACGGCCTCGGCCTCGTTCGCGTACGGGTAGAAGCGCGTACCGCCGAGCGCGGGGCCCAGGGCGGTGGAGTGGAGGGCGATGACGGCCTTGAGGCCGCTCGCGCGGTCCTGGCAGAGCACGACTTGCTCATGACCGCCCTGGTCCGAGTGGAACAGGGTGTGCAGTACATCAGCAGGTGCGCCGGTTACGTCGGTCACTGTGGTGACTCCTGAGTAAGTTGCGGCGGGTGGAGACCAGCTCCCGTGCGGGTGGCGGGGGCTGTGAGCACGAGGTTAGAGCCTGGTGCGCCCGCCGGCCGCACCGTGCTCAGGATCACCTCCGACCGGAGTACAGCCGTGCGACGATTTGCATAGATTTCCCGCGCTTTTGTGAGTGGTCCCGCAGGTTTTCGCGACGATGGGCGGGGGAGGGAGCAGGCGTGCCCAAGGTGTCCTCGGTGATCGTCCCCTACGCGACCTATCTGCGCGTGTACGAACCGCTGGCCGCCTTCCCGGAGCCGGAGCGCAGCCACTGGGCCCGCTACGCGCGCCGTCCCGACCGTCCCTCGTACCAGGACGAACTCCGCCGTGCCCTGGCCGACTTGGCGCCCACTCCGCCGGTCCTGGTGCCGGTGCACGAGAGCCAGGACGCCTTCGTGCTGGACGTCGACGGCGTCGTGTGCGTCTGCCCGTGGCGCACCCGGCTGCGGGGCTGGCAGGCCCTGGAAGAGCTCTCCGAGGAACTCCCGCCGCCCGTCCTGGACGCGGTCCTGCCCCCCTTCCTGCGCCACCAGGCGGCCCAGGACTACGAGCGCTGGCTGGCGGAGAACCCGGACGCCCGGCCGTGGATCCGTACGGCGACCTGGCAGGTGCCGATCAACTGGTTCGTGCTGGTCGCCGACGAGGAGCGCGAGTACGACAAGGGCGACAGCGAGGACAGCCCGCCGGTGCTGCGCTACCGCACTCCCATGGTCCAGGCCCGGCGGCGCGTGGCCCGGGGCCTGCGGGCCCTGAAGGAGGCCATGGACGAGGGGCCGCTGATCGACGGCCTGGTGGACGTCGGGCGCTGGCTGGAGGAGTTCCACCCGCGCTCGCTCGTGGAGCTGGACTACGGCGGCCTGGTGCACGCCCTGCCGGCCGGGGCGCTGGAGCACGACCACTCGGCCGCGGACGTGGCCGAGGGCATCGCCGCGCTGCGCCGGGGTGACGGGGCGGCCGCGGGGGAGGCGTACGCCCGGCTGGTGGACCGGTGGCGTTCCGTCCGGGATCTGCGGTCGGCGAACTGACCTCTGACCTTCGGATCCTACGGACCGCTCGCGGCCGGTCACGAACAGGCGTTTGACGTACCGCCCGTTTTGGGGTTTCGTCCTCGCACCGACGTTCCTGAAGTGCGCTCTGCGTCTACTGACGCCTTGTCAACAACGGACGTAGGTTCCGATCCGGGCGTACCGCTCAAGTAGGCCAAACGTGACGGACTGCACGTACATGACCCTTGCGCCCCTTGCCCCTCCTCATGCCAAAATAGGACAAGGAGTCCGGGGGGCTCCTTCCGTCCCGTTGTGCTGCATCGTGGGCGGAATCTCAGCATTGCACGCTTTGGGGGGTCTCGTGACTCCTGATCGCCCTGTGACTGATCGTCACAGTGGCGTGACTGTCCGCTATGGCATGGTCCATCGGCTTCCGTCGCTGATGAACACCTGGGAGGGCAATTCCATCGGTTTGGCCGACGCGGCTGGACAGATGGTGTAGTTGTAGTGCCGAGGACAAGCCGTTCGTCCTATAACCGACTCGACTCGCGTCCGCCATTTCGGGCAACGCGGGTCAAGGTGCAGAATTTAGAGGAAAGAACCGAGAAGGTTCGGTTCTCCCGAGGAGGCCGCTCATGACCGCTCGCACCCCTGATGCCGAGCCGCTGCTGACCCCGGCTGAGGTCGCCACCATGTTCCGTGTTGACCCCAAGACGGTCACGCGGTGGGCGAAGGCCGGCAAGCTCACGTCGATCCGCACGCTCGGCGGGCATCGCCGTTACCGCGAGGCTGAGGTCCGCGCTCTGCTCGCGGGCATTCCGCAGCAGCGCAGCGAGGCCTGAACAACTGAATAACCGGGCAAACCGGCTGGTCCCCCATCAGCCGAGACGTCCGGAACCACAGCTCCAAGCGACGCGGGTCCTGCCCCAACAGGCCCCACGCCCACGCCAGTCAGAGCTCTCCAGGCATATACAGGGTGCGTCGTCGATCGCGCTGGACTCCGCCGGGTCCAGCGCGATCTTTTTTGTGCGCCGACTTCCGGTCCGCATGGGCCCTGTTGTGAGCGCCCTTGTCGGAGTCTGGGGAGGGGTGTCGGATCCCCTGTGTGCAGCACCGTCGAAGGGGTGCAATTGCACATATTAAATTGACCTGTTGTAGGCGGGGTGTAAGTACCGCACTTTCCAAAACTCATGCGGTGACACCCGTCACATACCGAGCGGCTTGTTAGCTCCACCACGGGTGCGGTAGTGGAACTCCCGGCTTCAGAACCCCCTGCATGGACGGGTGTTGGTACCGGCCCCCGGTCACGCCCGCGCCGAACTCTCGTGCTCGACGGCCCCCTGGGGGCTCCGGGAGGGCTGGGCGGTGCGAGGGGCGGGTTGGGCGGACTCCATGGCCAGCCGCAGCAGGCGATGGCAGATCGGGCAGTGGCGAGTGAGATGCCGGTACGACGACGCGGCCGCCAGGTGCGCACGGAGCAGGGCCCGCGTCTCGTGCCTAGCCGATGCCGCCATACGCCACCTCCAGAAGGCCGAACGGGGAACGGCCCTGGTTTCTGGGTACCGAGGGAACGACGGGCCGTCAAGACGGCGTGAGGGGCCGCGAGGTGGTGTCTCGCAGGTCAGGGGCGCACAAGAAAGAGCCCAGATCCGAAGATCTGGGCTCTTTCGCTGCGGTCCTGACGGGATTTGAACCCGCGGCCTCCACCTTGACAGGGTGGCGAGCACTCCAAACTGCTCCACAGGACCAGGTTTCGCGGCGCCATTCGTGCGTTGCGCTGCGAGAAGAGACTGTACAGGAGGGTGGAGCCCTGGTCGAACTCACCCTGCGTGCGCACGCCGTTACGGCGCCGCCGCGTCGATCGCCTTCACGATCCGCTTGTCGGAGACGGGGTACGCCGTGCCCAGCGCGTGGGCGAAGTAGCTGACCCGGAGCTCCTCGATCATCCAGCGGATGTCCAGGACCGACGACGGCACCGGCCGGCCCTGCGGCATCTGCTCCAGGAGCCAGGCGTACTCGTCCTGCATCTCGTGGACCTTCTGCATCCGCGTGGCGTCCCGCTGGACGTTGGTCGGCATCTGCGTCAGGCGCCGGTCCGCGGCCACCAGGTAGCGCATCAGGTCCGGCATGCGACGCAGACCCGCCTCCGTCACGAAGCCGGGCTTCACGAGGGCGTCCAGCTGCCTGCGCACGTCCTGGAGGTTCGCCAGCAGCGCGGGGCTGCGTACGGCCTTCAAACGGCGTTCACAGGCCTGCCAGGCGGCCAGAACCTGCTGCACCTGGCCCACCGTACGGACGGTCGTGTCGACGATCTCGGCGCGCACCTTGTCGTACAGCTTGCGGTACGACTCCTCGTCCCACGCCGGCCCGCCGAAGTCCGCGATCAGCTTGTCGGCGGCCGCCATCGCGCAGTCGTCGAACAGCGCCTGGATGGAGCCGTGCGGATTCGAGGACAGCGCCAGCTTCTGGGCGTTCGTCAGCTTCTCGGAGGCGAACTTCGCCGGGTTCACCGGGATGTTGCGCAGGATCAGGCGGCGGGTGCCCTTCCACATGGCCTGCTGCTGCTCGGCCTCCGTGTCGAAGAGGCGTACGGAGACCGTGTCGCCGTCGTCGACCAGCGCCGGGTACGCCTTGACCGGCTGGCCGGCCCGCCTGGTCTCGAAAACGCGGGTCAGGGTGCCGATCGTCCAGTCGGTGAGGCCCTTGCGCTCCAGGGACTCGCCGCCCTGGCGTTCCGCCGTGGCGGCCGCCGCCTGGGACAGGGCCTTGCGGGCCTTCGGCCGGAGCCTGAGCTTCAGCGCCTCCAGGTCCTTGTCCTCGGCGAGCTTGCGGCGCCGCTCGTCGACGATCCGGAAGGTGATCTTCAGGTGATCGGGGACCTTGTCCCGGTCGAAGTCCTCGGCCTCGAAGGGGACTCCGACCATGAGCCGCAGCTCGCGGGCCATGGTCGTGGTGAGGGGCTCCTGCAAGGGGACCGCCTTGTCCAGGAACGCCTTCGCGTAGTTCGGCGCGGGGACGTAGTTGCGGCGGATCGGCTTGGGCAGGGAGCGGATGAGCTCCGTGACGAGCTCCTCCCGCAGGCCCGGGATCTGCCAGTCGAAGCCCTCGTCCGTGACCTGGTTGAGGACCTGGAGCGGGATGTGGACGGTCACACCGTCGGCGTCCGCGCCCGGCTCGAACTGGTACGTCACCCGGAACTTCAGATTGCCCTGGCGCCAGGAGTCCGGATAGTCGGCCTTGGTGACCTCGCCCGCCTTCTCGGTGAGGAGCATCTCGCGCTCGAAGTCGAGGAAGTCGGGCTGTTCGTGCCGCTTGTGCTTCCACCAGGAGTCGAAGTGCGCGCCGGAGACGACGTGTTCCGGGATCCGCTGGTCGTAGAAGTCGAACAGCGTCTCGTCGTCGACCAGGATGTCCCGGCGCCGGGCCCGGTGCTCCAGTTCCTCGACCTCGGTGAGGAGCCTGCGGTTGTCCGAGAAGAACTTGTGGTGCGTGCGCCAGTCGCCCTCGACGAGCGCGTTCCGGATGAACAGCTCGCGGCTGACCTCCGGGTCGATGCGGCCGTAGTTGACCTTCCGCTGCGCCACGATCGGCACGCCGTAGAGCGTGACCTTCTCGTACGCCACCACCGCGGCCTGGTCCTTCTCCCAGTGCGGTTCGCTGTACGTGCGTTTGAGGAGATGGCCGGCGAGGGGTTCGACCCACTCGGGCTCGATCCTGGCGTTGACGCGGGCCCAGAGGCGGGACGTCTCGACGAGCTCGGCGGACATCACGAAGCGCGGGGGCTTCTTGAAGAGGGCCGAGCCGGGGAAGATCGCGAACTTGGCGTTGCGGGCGCCCAGGTACTCGTTCTTCCCGGTGTTCCTCCCGCCCTCCCCTCCGGCGTCCTTCACGTCCTTCATGCCGATGTGGGAGAGCAGGCCCGCGAGGAGGGAGACGTGGATGCGGTCGGCCGGGGCATCGTCCTCGTTGAGGTGGATGCCCATCTGCTTCGCGACCGTGCGCAACTGGCTGTAGATGTCCTGCCATTCGCGGATGCGAAGGAAGTTGAGATACTCCTGCTTGCACATCCGGCGGAAGGAGGACGAGCCGCGCTCCTTCTGCTGCTCGCGGATGTAGCGCCAGAGGTTGAGGTAGGCCAGGAAGTCGCTGGTCTCGTCCTTGAAGCGGGCGTGCTGCTGGTCGGCCTGGGTCTGCTTGTCGGCGGGGCGCTCGCGCGGGTCCTGGATGGACAGCGCGGCGGCTATGACCATGACCTCGCGCACGCAGCCGTTCTTGTCCGCCTCCAGGACCATGCGGGCCAGCCGCGGGTCGACGGGCAGCTGGGCGAGCTTGCGGCCGGTGTCCGTGAGCCGCTTGCGGGGGTCCTTCTGTGCCGGGTCGAGGGCGCCCAGCTCCTGGAGGAGCTGCACGCCGTCGCGGATGTTGCGGTGGTCCGGCGGGTCGATGAAGGGGAACTTCTCGATGTCGCCGAGGCCGGCCGCGGTCATCTGGAGGATGACGGAGGCGAGGTTCGTCCGGAGGATCTCCGCGTCCGTGAACTCCGGGCGGGCGTTGAAGTCGTCCTCGCTGTAGAGGCGGATGCAGATGCCGTCGGACGTACGGCCGCAGCGGCCCTTGCGCTGGTTGGCGCTGGCCTGCGAGACCGGCTCGATCGGCAGGCGCTGGACCTTGGTGCGGTGGCTGTAGCGCGAGATGCGGGCGAAGCCGGGGTCGATGACGTACTTGATGCCCGGGACGGTGAGGGAGGTCTCGGCGACGTTCGTGGCCAGAACGATCCTGCGGCCGGTGTGCTGCTGGAAGACGCGGTGCTGTTCGGCGTGGGACAGCCGGGCGTAGAGGGGCAGGATCTCCGTGAAGCGGTAGTTCTTCTTGGTCAGGGCGTCTGCCGTGTCGCGGATCTCCCGCTCGCCGGAGAGGAAGACCAGGATGTCGCCCTGGCCCTCCTTCTGGAGCTCCTCCACCGCGTCGGTGATCGCGGTGATCTGGTCGCGGTCCGCGTCGTCGCCGTCCTCCTCCAGCAGCGGCCGGTAGCGGACCTCCACGGGGTACGTACGGCCGCTGACCTCGACGATCGGGGCGTCGCCGAAGTGCCGTGAAAAGCGCTCCGGGTCGATGGTGGCCGAGGTGATGACGACCTTGAGGTCGGGGCGCTTCGGCAGCAGCTGGGCGAGGTAGCCCAGCAGGAAGTCGATGTTGAGGGACCGCTCGTGGGCCTCGTCGATGATGATCGTGTCGTAGCCGCGCAGCTCGCGGTCGGTCTGGATCTCGGCGAGCAGGATGCCGTCCGTCATCAGCTTGACGAAGGTGGCGTCCGGGTCGACCTGGTCGGTGAAGCGGACCTTCCAGCCGACGGCCTCGCCGAGGGGCGTGTTGAGCTCCTCCGCGACGCGCTCGGCGACGGTGCGGGCGGCGATCCTTCTCGGCTGTGTGTGGCCGATCATGCCGCGTACGCCCCGGCCGAGCTCCATGCAGATCTTGGGGATCTGGGTCGTCTTGCCGGAGCCGGTCTCGCCGGCGACGATCACGACCTGGTGGTCGCGGATCGCGGCCGCGATGTCGTCCTTCTTCTGGCTGACCGGCAGCTGCTCGGGGTACGTGATGGCGGGTACGCGGGCGCGCCGGGTGGCGATGCGCTCCTCGCCTTTGGCGATCTCCGCCTCGATCTCGGCGAGGACGGCGGACCGGGCCTCCGGCTTACGGATCTTGCGCGCACCTTCGAGCCTGCGCCCGAGCCGGTGCGCGTCGCGCAGGGACAGCTCGGTCAGGCGGGGGGCGAGAGCGCCGAGGGCGGGGGCGGATTGCGTAGACATACGGGACCCAGGATCTCATCCTCGGGAAATTCGTGGCTAACGCTTTTGCCTCCGGCGGTGGGGCGGGGCCGCGCAGGGCGGCGGGCGTCAGCACCCGGCAGTACAGATGAAACACGGAAGAGCCCCTCTCCAGTAGCGATGGAGAGGGGCTCAAGCCCTGGTGAGGGCTGCGGTGGCTGGGGCCGGGGTCGAACCGGCGACCTTCCGCTTTTCAGGCGGACGCTCGTACCAACTGAGCTACCCAGCCACGAGGTTTCACGTGAAACCTCAGCGGTCCTGACGGGATTTGAACCCGCGGCCTCCACCTTGACAGGGTGGCGAGCACTCCAAACTGCTCCACAGGACCAAGCGTGTCGTACGACAGTGTCGCACAGGGTGGTGCGTGCCCCCAACGGGATTCGAACCCGTGCTACCGCCTTGAAAGGGCGGCGTCCTAGGCCGCTAGACGATGAGGGCTATCGGCCCGCCTGGGCGCTTCTCAGCGCGTCGGGGACGTGAGAAGCATATGGGATGGCGGGAGCTATCGCCAAAACGGTTTAGGGGGAGGGCGTCGGGGACTGCGACGGGGGCTGAGTCGTGGGGGCGGTCGGGGACTGGGTCGCGCCCGGTTGGTTCTCCTCCGGGATGTGGCGGCTGACCTCGGCTGTCGTGAGGCCGAGGCCGCCCAGTTCGATCTCGTCCCAGGCCTGGAGGCGGCGGTTGTCCCGGTCGAAGTACAGGATCGACGCCTCGATGGGATCCGGGTGCTTGCCCTCGATGGCGCGCAGGCCGCTGCCGCCCGTGGAGCCCTCGATGCGGAGCCGGGTGCCGTACTGCAGGACTTCCATCTCGTCGTGGTGGACGTGACCGGCCAGCACCAGCGGCACCTCGCCGTCGACCCCGCGGGCCGCCGACGGCTCGTGGGCGATGGCGATGTCCACCGGGGTGCCGGCCGTGCGCTGGTCGCGCAGAGCCGTGGCCAGGCGGGCTCCGGCCAGCTCCTGGGACTGCTCGTTGCCGGGCTGCTTCGAGCGGTCAGGGGTGAACTGCGGGTCGCCGATGCCCGCGAAGCGCAGGCCCTTGACCGTCTTGGCCCGGCCGCCGTCCAGGACGTGGACGTTCTTCAGGCCCTCGAGGTAGCGCTGGGTGATCATCGAGTCGTGGTTGCCGCGGACCCAGACGTAGGGGGCCCCGAGGTCCTCGATGGGGTCCAGGAAGCCGTTCTCGGCGGCCGTGCCGTGGTCCATCGTGTCGCCCGAGTCGACGATCACGTCCACCTTGTACTGCTCCACCAGCGACGCGATGATCTTCCAGCTCGCCGGGTTCAGATGGATGTCGGAGACGTGCAGGACCCGGATGGTGGAGGGGTCGGGCGCGTAGGCCGGGAGGGTCGAGGTGGCGTCGTAGAGCTTGGTGACGTTGGTGACCAGGCGGGCCAATTCCTTCTGGTAGACGTCGAATTCGGTGACGATGCTGCGCGCGTTGCCGACCAGGGAGGGGGCCGAGGTGAGCAGTCCGGAGAACTTGGGCTCCAGGACGGAGTCGGGGCGCCAGGTGGCGTACGCCGTACCGCCCGAGGCGGCGAGGAGGGTGAGGGCGAGGCCGCCGGCGGCCAGGGCGCGGCGGGGCCGGCGGTAGACCGCGAGGCCGAGTGCGGTGGCGCCGCCGACGACGGCGACGCCCGAGCGGACGGCCAGGTCGAGGGTGCCGCGTCCGACGTCCTGGGTGACCTCGTCCTGGAGGCCGGAGAGCCGTTCGGGGTGGTCGACCAGCGCCTGCGAGCGCTCCGGGTCGAGCTGGTCGACGTTCACGTCCAGGCGGACGGGGGCGATGTGGCTGTCCAGCTGGAGGGCGCCCAGCGGCGAGATGTTGATCTTGGTGCCGCCCGTGAAGGAGGGGCGCAGGGTCATGGTGGTGTTCATGGGGCCGACCGGGACCCGGACATTGCCCACGACCAGCAGGCCCAGCCAGGCGCCGAGGAGGACGACGGCCACGAGTCCCACCGCGCGGGACCAGGGGTGCGGCTGCGGCACGAGTTCGACCGTGGCCGGGGCCTGGCGGGAGCGGTAGCGGCGGGCGAGGGTGTGCGGGGCCTTGCGGATCGGGTTCAGGACACTCAGGACTGCGGCGGGGACGCGGGCCATTGGTCCCGTATGCCCAAGTGACGGGCCGGATATGCCGGCGCCGGAAGGCTCTCGTACGGCTGTGTCGTGGCCGACAATGGGCCTGTGCTGGAGATGACGCGCGAGGAGTTCGAGGAACTGGTGGCCGAGGCGCTCGACCGGATCCCGCCGGAGTTGACGCGATTGATGGACAACGTCGCGGTGTTCGTCGAGGACGATCCGCCGTCGGACGATCCCGAGCTGCTCGGACTCTACGAGGGGACTCCGCTGACCGACCGGGGCGAGTGGTACGCCGGTGTGCTGCCGGACCGCATCACCATCTACCGGAATCCCACGTTGCGGATGTGCGAGTCACGGGAGGACGTCGTCGCCGAGACGGAGATCACAGTGGTGCACGAGATCGCGCACCACTTCGGCATCGACGACGCGCGCCTTCACGCCCTGGGTTACGGCTGAGCGGGTTGTGAATACGGGGCGCGTGTCCTCTTGTGGGCGGCGGGAGTTGGAGGTGTTGACTCCATCATCCTTCCCGGAGGTGGCCCCGTGCGCCCCTTGTACGTACCCGTCCGTCTGGCCGCCACGGTCGTGGCCGTCGCCGCTGCCGCCGGCTGCATGAGCGTCGGCGACGACGACGTGGGCGGGAGCGTCAAACCGTCGCACTCCGCCGGGCAGCGGGGCGGCGAGGCGCCCGACGGCGGCTCGGCGGTGTCGGGCGGCGGTACCGGGCTCGGCGCGGCGGCGGCCGACGGCGAGCGCGGGCGGGGCAAGGGGAAGAAGGGCGGGAAGGACAAGGGCGGTGAGGCGGGCGAGTCGGCGACCCCCGGGGCGTCGCCGTCCGCCGTGGTGCGCCCCTCCGCGCCGGGGCGCGACAAGCCGGGGAAGCCGGCCAGGCCGACGCCGAGGCCGCCGGCCCCGCCGACGCCCACCAAGTCGGCGGATCCCGAGCCCGCGCCGACGCCGACCGAGGTGACGACATCGCCGGAACCGACGGACAAGCCGGAGCCCTCGTCGTCGGCGCACGAGCCGCCGGGGCCGCAGTTGGCGCAGCGGGAGCCGGCACCGGAGGCGGGGTCACCGGCGTAGAGCCGGGAACGCACCGTCGCGGCGGTCGCCGCCGCAGGCCGGGAGTTCGCCGCCGCGGCGGGAACATTTCCGGGCGGAGGCTGGTTGGAGGGGTCGGGAAGCTGTCCGGCCGTCGGAAAGCAGCCCGCTGCCTCCTGCACAGTCCGGTTTGCCTTACGGGGCCCGGAGTGCGTATGGTGGCAGATCGTTTGATCCCATCTTGCCCGGCGCCACTGCAGAGCGCGCCGTGTGGCGCGTACTCTCTCCCTTGCCGTGGTGGACCGCATTGAGGCGGTCGTATTGCGAATCGCGAATCACGGAGTTGACGGGCGCGTGCCGACGAGACTCCGGAAGGTTTCGCATTCGCATGTCCATCGCCAGTACTGATCACATCGTCGTGCCCGAGAACGAGGCAGCCGACGACACCCCCGAACTCACTTTCGCCGGCCTCGGTCTCCCCGAGGGCGTCGTGCGCAAGCTCGCGCAGAACGGTGTGACCACCCCCTTCCCGATCCAGGCCGCGACCATCCCGGACGCCCTGGTCGGCAAGGACATCCTCGGCCGTGGCCGCACCGGCTCCGGCAAGACCCTCTCCTTCGGTCTGCCGACCCTGGCCACGCTGGCCGGCGGCCGCACCGAGAAGCACAAGCCGCGTGCCGTCATCCTCACGCCGACCCGCGAGCTCGCCATGCAGGTCGCCGACGCGCTCCAGCCCTACGGCGACGTCCTCGGCCTCAAGATGAAGGTCGTCTGCGGCGGTACGTCCATGGGCAACCAGATCTACGCCCTGGAGAGGGGCGTCGACGTCCTGGTCGCCACCCCGGGCCGGCTGCGCGACATCATCAACCGCGGCGCCTGCTCGCTGGAGAACGTGCAGATCGCCGTTCTCGACGAGGCCGACCAGATGTCCGACCTGGGCTTCCTGCCCGAGGTGACGGAGCTGCTCGACCAGATCCCGGCCGGCGGTCAGCGGATGCTGTTCTCCGCGACCATGGAGAACGAGATCAAGACCCTGGTCGACCGGTACCTGAAGGACCCGGTCCACCACGAGGTGGACGCCGCCCAGGGCGCGGTGACGACCATGTCGCACCACATCCTGATCGTGAAGCCCAAGGACAAGGCGCCGGTCACCGCGGCCATCGCCTCCCGCAAGGGCCGCACCATCATCTTCGTCCGCACCCAGCTGGGCGCCGACCGCGTCGCCGAGCAGCTGCGCGACTCCGGTGTGAAGGCCGACGCGCTGCACGGCGGCATGACCCAGGGCGCGCGGACGCGGACCCTGGCCGACTTCAAGGACGGGTACGTCAACGTGCTCGTCGCGACCGACGTCGCGGCGCGCGGCATTCACGTCGACGGCATCGACCTGGTGCTGAACGTGGACCCGGCCGGTGACCACAAGGACTACCTGCACCGCGCGGGCCGTACGGCGCGTGCCGGCCGCACGGGCACGGTCGTGTCCCTGTCCCTGCCGCACCAGCGGCGTCAGATCTTCCGGCTGATGGAGGACGCGGGCGTCGACGCCACGCGCCACATCATCCAGGGCGTCGGCGCCTTCGACCCGGAGGTCGCCGAGATCACCGGCGCCCGGTCGATGACCGAGGTCCAGGCCGAGTCCGTGGGCAACGCCGCGCAGCAGGCCGAGCGTGAGGTCGCCCAGCTCACCAAGGAGCTGGAGCGGGCGCAGCGGCGTGCGAACGAGCTGCGTGAGGAGTCCGACCGGCTGCTCGCGCGGGTCGCCCGGGAGCGTGGCGAGGAGCCCGCGGCCGTGGTCGCCGGGGAACCCGCGGAGGTTCCGGCCGGCGTCGAGATCTCGGTGCCGGAGCAGCGGACCGCGCAGGACGCCGAGCGCGAGCAGCGCGCCGAGGCTCCCGCGCCGTACGAGCGGCGGGAGCGGCGCGAGGAGCGCGGCGGGGCCGGGCGTGACCGGTCCTTCGAGCGTCGCGATGACCGCGGTGGCCGTTCGTTCGAGCGTCGTGACGACCGTGGTGGCCGTTCGTTCGAGCGTCGCGATGACCGTGGTGGCCGTTCGTTCGAGCGTCGTGACGACCGCGGTGGTCGTTCGTTCGAGCGTCGCGATGACCGCGGCGGGTTCAACCGGGACCGTGACGGTGACCGTGGCGGCCGTTCCTTCGAGCGTCGTGACGACCGTGGCGGTTTCCGCCGGGACGACAGGGCGGACCGGGGCGACCGCGGTGAGCGCGGCGGCTTCCGTCGTGACGACCGTGGTGGTCGTTCCTTCGAGCGTCGTGACGACCGCGGCGGGCGTCCGTTCGAGCGTCGTGACGACCGTGGTGGCCGTCCGTTCGAGCGCCGTGACGACCGTGGCGGCTTCCGCCGGGACGAGCGCGGTGGGCACCGTGGCAGCGACCGCCCCTTCAACCGGGACCGCCGGGACGACCGTCCGGGCTTCCGCGCCGGCGGGCACGACCGTCCCGGGCACGACCGTCCGCAGGGCCGTCGTGACGACCACCGTGGCGGCGGTTCCTCCTTCCAGCGCCGCGAGGACAAGCCGCGCTGGAAGCGCAACAGCTGACACCCAGGCGTGACGAGCGCCGTGGCCCCCGTTCCGACGGGGCCACGGCGCTCCGCCGTTCCGGAGAGGGTTTTCACACCTCCGGCACGGCCGGGTCACCGATACCCGATCGGAGAGTCGGCCCGGTCCGGCTATGCTCGTGGGGGCAACATCGCCTGGGCCCTTAGCTCAATTGGCAGAGCAGTGGACTTTTAATCCATTGGTTGTGGGTTCGAGTCCCACAGGGCCTACCGGAGGCGGGCGGGGGATATGGCCTCTGACCTGCTACGCAGCGCCTGATTCGGCTTCGGCCGGGTCGGGCGCTGCTTCGTTTTCGGGGCTCGTGCGCGAACGATGCGTCGAGTCGATGTGCCCATTGCCTCCAGACCGGACGAATCAGCAGCCGACGGACGCGACTTGGGCATCATCCAGCCCGGTAAAGGCGCCCTCCGGGCCGGCGGCCCGGCTGCGCCGTGCGGCGGGACAGGAAGACTGGGATGCTGAGGGAGGAAGCGCTGCCTGTGACGTGACCCTGGCGGACAGGGGTGGTGAGCGCCGTGGCCGAGCCTGACGGGAACTCCCGAGGACCAGTGGTTCCGGTCGTTCCGGCGGTTCCGTACGCCGACCCTCTCGGAGACCCGTTTCTGCGCACCCGGTTCGCCTTCCCGGCGAGGCCGGACACGTTCCTGCGTCGGCAGCGGCTCGTCGACCACCTCGACCAGGCTCTCCGGACGCCGCTGACCCTGCTCAACGGGGCGGCCGGGGCCGGCAAGACCCTGCTGGCGGCCGACTGGGCGCGTGGACTGCGGCCGCCGGTCGCCTGGCTCACCGTGGAGGTGGGGGACCGGCGTCCGGGGGTGTTCTGGGCGTACGTCCTTCAGGCACTGCGCGCTTGTGGTGCTTCGGCGTCCGACCGGATCGGGACTCCCGCGGACGCGAACGAAGTGGACCAGAAGCTGCTGGCCGCGCTCGCCGCCGAACTGAGCGATCGCGACCGGCCCGTGGTCCTCGTGCTCGACGAGTACGACCGCGTGACCGCTCCGGAGGTCGCGGAGCAGTTGGAGTTCGTCCTGCGCCACGCCGGGCAGGGGCTGCACCTCGTCCTCGTCACCCGCACCGAACCGCTGCTTCCGCTGCACCGGTACCGGGCGGCCGGCGAGCTGACGGAGATTCGCACCGCCGAGCTGGCCTTCACGCCCGATGAGGCGGTCGCACTCCTCGAACTGCATGGTCTGAGCCTTCCGGCCCACGCGGCGGGCGCCCTTGTGGACCGCACCCGGGGCTGGGCCGCCGGCCTGCGCCTGTCCGCCCTGGCCGCTCGGGAGAGCGCCGACCCGGAGCTCTATCTGAAGGAGTTCGAGGCGGACCGCAGTACGGTCGCGGACTACCTGCTGGCCGAGGTGCTCAAGGGACAGCCGGAGCAGACGCAGGACCTGCTGCTGCGCGTCAGCGTCCTGGATCGCTTCTGCCCCGAGCTGGCCGACGCGCTGACCCTCCGGACCGATGCCGGACCCCTTCTCGCCGGGCTGCACCGCGCCAACGCGTTCGTCGAGCACCTCGGGCACTCCTGGTACCAGCTCCACCCGCTGTTCGGGGAGATCCTCCGGGCCCATCTGCGCGAGCGCCTGCCCGGCGTGGAGCCCGAACTCCACCGGCGGGCCGCGCGGTGGATGCGCCGTTCCGGATTCCTGCCGGAGACACTCGCCCACGGAGCCGCCGCGGGCGACTGGGAGTTCACCGCCGGTGCCCTCGTCGACGACCTGGCGATCGGACAGCTCTTCAACGGCCTGCGCTCGGGGGCCCTGAACCAGTTGTTCTCCCGGATGGGGCCGGAGGCCCGGAGTCCGGCGACGGATCTCGTGCGCGCGGCCCACGACCTGTCCCGGTGCGACCTGGACCGTGGTCTGCCCCGCCTGCGCCGCGCCCGGGAGCAGCTGGCCGATGACGCGCCCCACCTGGCGGCCGCCCAGCTGAGCTGTGCGCTGCTGGAAGCACTGGCCGCCCGGCTGACCGGATGTCCGCCACGGGCCGAATCGGCGGCCGAAGCGGCCGACGAGCTGCGGCGGGAAGTCCCGGCGCAGCTCCTGGACGAGCATCCCGAGATCCCCGCCCTGCTGCTGACGCATCTGGGGTCGGCGCGCCTGTGGGCCGGGCGTTTCGAGGACGCGCGCGCCGCTCTGACCACCGTGGTGGGCGCGCCCGACGCAGCTGCCACCGTGCTGCCCCGGGAGGAGTCGCTGGGGCACCTGGCCCTGCTCGACTACCTGAACGGCTGGCCCGGCCGGGCGGAGCGCAAGGCCCTGGCGGCGGTGTCCGAGGCGGAGCGCGTCGGCATGTCCCAGCCGTCGGGTTCGGGAATCGAGAGGCTGGTCCTGGCCGCTGTGGCCATCGACCGTGATGAGCTGGACCGGGCCCAGGCCCTCCTCGACGAGGCGGCCCTCCCGTCGGGAGCCCGTGATCCGGTGCCCTCGGCAGGACGAGCCCTCGCCACGGCCCGTCTGCTGCTGGCCAGGGGCCGGGCACGAGCCGCCGTCGAGGCGGCGGACCCGGCCGTCTCCGCCGCGGTGGCCTCACCTTGGGCGGCGAGCCATGAGGCGCTCATCGCGTCCGCCGCCCATCTGGCCGAGGGGCGGCCGGACGAAGCAGCCGAGGTACTCCAGGGCGTGTCCGGCGACCAGCCGGCGTGTGTGGTGGAGGCCGCGGCGATCCAGCTCGCCGCCGGGCGTCCCGAGACGGCCGTCGACCTGCTCGACAGCATCCATACGCAGGGCGGCACGGGGCCGGCGGTGACCGTGCGGGCAGCGCTGGTGAGGGCTCAGGCCGCGGAGAGGGCGGGAGACACCGCCACCGCCCGCAGACTCGTGGCACAGGCACTCCTCGACGCCCGGCGCGAGCGGCTGCGGCGTCCGTTCCTGGATGCCGGAGCGTGGATCCGGCCCCTTCTTGTCACGGCTCCGCTGGACGAGCTGGCCGGGGGCTGGCTCGCGCCCGGCCCGCCACGACGCGGGGAGCAGCCCGCCCCGGGGGCGCCGCCCTCGCCACTTGTCGCGGTGGAGCTGAGCGGACGCGAGCGTGACGTCTTGGAGCGGCTGGCCGGGATGATGTCGACGGAGGAGATCGCCGCCGACCTCTACGTGTCGGTGAACACGGTGAAGACCCACCTCAAGAGCGTGTACCGGAAGATGGCGGTGAACCGGCGCACCGACGCGGTGCACCGCGCGCGCGACCTCGGGCTGTTGTGATGATCAAGGGCGCCGGTGGCGGCGCCAGTACCAGAGCGCGCCGACCGCTGCGGACGCCGTGGCCAGGGTGATGCCGAGGACAGGCCAGCGGCTGTCGGCGATGCGCAGCCCGGTCAGGAAGCTCGCGACGGTCAGGGCGAGCGGAACGAGGAGGGAGAGGAGCGCGCGGAGCGCGGCCGCGATCACTTCCGGTTCGAGGCGGGAGGCCCGGTGGCGCGGGGCGGGTGCGGTGTCGGCGAAGTAGTAGGCGAGGACACGGTCTGCCAGGCGGGCGTCGGCGCGCTGGTAGATCATCGCCATGTACGGGAGCCAGACGAGGGGGGCGACCAGTCCGACCAGGAAGACCACACCGAGGAGCAGCCACCGCCAAGCCTGGGCGGTGACCCGGCGTACGCGTCGGTCCGCTTCACGACTCCTGTCGTCCGGCGTGAGGATGCCCAGGAGGTGGGCCATGCGCAGGGTGACGTCCCACAGGGCCGCCCACCGCTTCCAGCGGCTGGGTGCGCCGGGGGCGGGTCCGGTGCGGGTGAGCGCGTGCTGCGCCTGCCGGGTGTCCTCGTACACACCTTGCAGGACGAGGAGTTCCCCGGCGCGGGCGCTCGCTTTGGGGTCGCGGCCGTCCAGGGCGGCCAGCTCCAGGACCGTACGTGCCTGGCGGAGCAGCGCCGCGCAGAACGCGACGGGGATGAGGACGAGGAACGGGCCGCCCACGAGGGAGCCCTCCGACACGACGGCCCTACGGCCGCGGGCGATCACCCGGGCCCGGAGTTCCGTCTCGGTGGCGGTGGGGTGATTCCGCCGAAGTGAGGCGATTGCTTCGGGCACGGCCGGACCGATGCTGCGGACAGCGAAGTCGGCGAGGAGTTCGGGGAGATGCCCGGGATCGCTGACGACCGACGCCAGCAGCGAGCGCTCAGGGGAGGGCTCCTTGCGGGCACTGGCGGTCTTCAGATTCTCCCGAGGCGGCATGGATTGCATTTGTCACGAATCATCCTGATGGGGATTGATAGTCGATTCTCTCCCTTTTCTTGCTCGTCTTCATGCGACCGACCCCGGGGCCGGCCCTGACCCGTCCCCTTCCCCCGTGGCGGGTGAGGCACGGGGCGTGTGCTTCCGATGCGATGGGAGAGCGGCGATGCGTGCGAGAGGTGGGCAGCGTGAAGCACTGGCGGGCTCTGATCGTCCTCGGTACGGCCCAGTTCCTGATGGTCCTGGACACCTCCGTCATGAACGTGTCCATCAGTCAGCTGGTCGAGGACTTCGACACCGAGGTCACCGCCATCCAGGCCGTCATCACCCTGTACGCGCTGGTCATGGCGGCTTTCATGGTCATCGGCGGCAGGTTCGGGGACATCCTGGGGCGGCGCCGCATGTTCCTTCTGGGGCTGGTCGTCTACGGCGTGGGATCGGCCCTGACCGCCGTGGCGCCCACGCTGTGGGTCCTCACGCTGGGCTGGTCCGTCATCGAAGGGCTCGGCGCCGCCATGGTGCTGCCGGCCATGGCCGCCCTCGTCGCCGAGTCGTATCGCGGGAAGGACCGGGCCATCGCCTACGCGGTCATCGGCGGGCTCGCCGGCGCCGGGATCGCGGTCGGCCCGCTGCTGGGCGGCTGGGTGACCACGTACCTCACCTGGCGGTTGGTCTTCGCCGGCGAGGTCGTGGTCGTCGTGGCCGTCCTGCTGTGCCGCCGGGTGATCGCGAAGCCCGCCCCGAGCGGCCCGCGCCCCCGGCTGGACGGGATCGGCGCGGTGCTCTCCGCGGCCGGGCTGGGGCTGGGCGTGCTCGGGGTGCTGCAGAGCAGCACCTGGGGATGGGTGCAGCCCCGCAACCCGCCCTTCACCGTCTTCGGCTTCGCTCCGACCCTGTTCGTCGTCGGTGCCGGGGCGGCCGTCCTGGCCCTCTTCCGGCACTGGGAGCGGCGGCGGGAGCACCAGGGCGCCGACCCCCTCGTGCACCTGTCCCTGCTGGGCAGGCCCGTGCTGCGGTCCGGCCTGATGACGCTGCTGAGCCAGAACCTCATCCTGCTGGGGCTGTTCTTCACCATCCCGCTGTACTTGCAGGTGGTTCAGGGATTCGACGCCTTCGAGACGGGTCTGCGTCTGCTCCCGGTGTCCGCCACGATGCTGGTGACCTCCCTTTCCGCGTCCTCGCTGGGGCGGGTGTGGGGGCCGCGCCGGGTGGTCCGGCTGGCCCTGGTGACCCTGGCGGCGGCCATCGTGTGGCTGCTGGCCACCATCGACCCGGTCATCGACGACGCGCAGTTCGCCGGAGCCATGGCCCTGCTGGGCGTGGGCGTCGGCCTTCTCGCCTCGCAACTGGGCAACGTCGTCCAGTCCGGCGTCGGCGAAGAGGAACGCAGTGAGGCCGGAGGGCTCCAGTTCACGGCGCAGAATCTCGGCTCCGCACTGGGCACCGCCCTCATCGGGTCGATCCTCATCGGTGCGCTCGCCCACGCCTTCACCTCGCAGGTGGCGGACAACCCGCAGCTGTCCGAACAGACCCGTCAGGAAGTCGGTGTCGCTCTCCAGGCGGGGGTCAGCTTCGTCTCCACCGATCAGGTGCGCTCGGCGGCCGAGCGTGCCGGGTTGCCACCGCCCGAGGTCGACGCCGTCGCGGACTCCTACGCCTCCGCGCAGCTCGACGGCCTGAAGGCGGCGATCCTGGCCACCGGCGGCATCGCTCTCGCCAGTCTCCTGGTCACACCGCGCCTGCCGACGGCCGGCGACAGCCGTCCGCGGCGGCCGGACGCCGACGCTCCGGCCTCAGCGACCGGCTCGACGTGAGTCCGGAGGGAGTCACCTGTGCCAAGAACCAGAACCAGAACCGGAACGAGAACCGGCCCGGCCACGGCCCGCGCGGAGCGCCGTGCCGAGCGCCGGGCCCGCGCGGACTACACGGGCGGCGTCTACGGATCCATGCTCGCGGCCTCCGTGGTGGTCGGCGCCGGCTCCCTGGGCTCGTTCCCCCGCGTCGAGTTGGTGCTGTTGTTGTTGCTCACCGGCGTGGTGTTCTGGATCGGGCACGTGCACGCCCAGCTCTTCGGGGCGCGCCTGGCGCAACAGACCCCGGACCGCCGGGTCGTATGGAACGTGTGCCGTGACGAGTGGCCGATCGTCAAGGCCGCCGTCCCGCCGGCCGCCGCTGTGGTCGTCAGTCCGCTCCTGGGCCTGGACGTGCGCGGCGCCCTCTGGCTGGCCCTCTCCGTGGCCGTGGCCGGGCAGGTGGGCTGGTCCGTGGCCGCGGCCCGCCGCGCCGGTGCTTCGCGGCGGCTCATGGCCGTCACCGCATCGGTCAACCTGCTGCTCGGCCTGCTGATCATCTCCGTCAAGATCGTCTTGAAGCATTGAGAGGCGTCGACCGGCGGGGGCCTGTCGCCGGTCAACGGGTCACCTGCACCGGGTGAGGCCCGAAGGAGTGCGGAGACGGACGATCGTAGGAACGCAGGGAAGGACAGCTCGTGCGCTACGAGATCCGAGTCGAGGGACACCTGTCGGAAACGCTGGCCAAAGCCTTTCCGGAGCTGGGCCACGTGGTGATGTCCGGCCAGACCGTCCTGTTCGGGCCTGTCGTGGACGAAGCGCACCTGTACGGACTCCTGGCTCGCTGCCAGTCACTGGGGCTGCGGGTCCTGGAGATGCGGCAGGTGCCGGAGTGAGGGGGCCGGGCGGTGTGACCAGGTGTCGTCACAGCGGCTCCGCCCTGATCCGGCCGGATCGGCGGGCGGCCTCCAGCGCCGCGAAGTCCCGCTCGTTCTGGTCGGCGTAGGACTGGGCGAACTCGGAGAGCGCGCGGTCGAAGCGGTCGCTGCCGCCCAGGTAGGCGGCGAGGGCCAGGGGATCGCCCGAGCGGGCGTGGGCCCGTGCGAGGGACGCCCCGCACAGCCGGCCGAAGAGGGAGAGCAGGCCGGGTCCCATGGTCTCCGGCCGTGCGATGCCCTTCCAGTCCCACAGCTGGCGCACGTAGAAATCCCGGCCCCGCCCGTCGAGGCCCACGACATGAGTCCAGCCGAGGAAGATGTCACCGGCCGTCTGCATCAGGCGCTGCCCGGCCACTACCCGGCGGCCCTGGTTGTCGTAGCGTTCGCCGCCGGTGTGGGCGGCCAGCACCGACTCCTGGGCCTCCTTGGCCTGAAGCAGCAGGGGATCGTCGTCGTCCCTGCCGAGAAGGAGCAGCACCCAGCAGCGCGTACCGACGCTGCCGACGCCCACCACCTTCCGGGCCATGTCCACCAGGCGGTAGTGGCGCAACAGGTGCCGGCGCTCGGACGGCAGGGTCCGTGCGTACCCGTCCAGGAGGGTCTGGAGTTCCTTCTCCCGCCCGGCCATGGACGAATCGGCCGACAGCTGGGATAGCGGGGTGATCAGCGGTGGGTCCGGTGCGATGCGCCGGCCCTCGGCCGTGACGCGGGTGAGCTTCTCGAAGGCCCTCAGATGCGTGCGCGTACGGGCGCGCGCCGCGGCCTCGGCGGTACGGCGTCTGGTCTCCCTGTCCAGGGACTTGTCGTTCGACGACGCCAGCAGTTCCCGCAGCCGGTCGGCGTCGTCCTGGGCGTACCAGATGTCCAGGGTGCGCATGCCGGCGAACTCGCGCATCCGCTCCCGGTAGGCCCGCACGCAGGCCCGCACGGTGCTGTTCTGCTCCTTGCGCGAGAAGCCGTTGGCCCGGCCTGCCGTCACGAAACCGGCGGCCAGCCGCTTCACATCCCATTCGAACGGTCCGGGCAGGGTCTCGTCGAAGTCGTTGATGTCGAAGACCAGACGGCGCTCCGGTGAGGCGAGCAGCCGGAAGTTCAGCGGGTGGGCGTCCCCGCAGAGCTGCACCTGGAGCCCGGTGTTGGGGAGGGGCGCCAGGTCCGCCGCCATGATCGCGGCTGCGCCGCGGTAGAAGCGGAACGGCGACTCCAGCATGCGGCCGTAGCGGATCGGCACCAACTCCTGCACCCGATCGGCCGACTGATGCTCTATCACCTCGATCGGGTCGGGTCGCCGCTGCGCCGTCTCGTACCAGCCGTGGCACGAACGCGAGGCCCGTCTGCGCGCGTTCCGGCCGTACGCCGCTCGCTCGGCCGGTGACAGGGACGCGGTGAAAGCGCTGGGTACGGTCATGGCCCGGCCTCCCCGTCCCGAGTGCCGGCGTCGGTGCCGGGGCGCGGCTGAGCCGGCGGCTCCCGGTGCTGCCGGCTCAGCCCCGCCTGGACCGCGCTCGCCAGCACCCGTGCGGCGACGCCCACGAGCAGCAGCCCTCCCGCCATCTGCACCATCGTCAGCACGCGCCCGGTCTGGGAGCGTGCCGTGATGTCCCCGTAGCCGACGGTGCTGAAGGTGGTGAGAGTGAAGTACAGGGCGTCCGTCCTGGTCACCGGCTCGCTGAAGGAGCCCGGGGCGGAGCGGTCCAGCAGGTAGTAGGCACCTGCGAAGAGGACCAGAAACAGGGCCAGCGTGGCGGCCAGTGCCTCGACTGCCTTCAGGCGCGGGTGGGCTGAGCGCATGATGGCCCGCACCTCCCAGCCGAACACCAGCAGCACCGCCAGCAGGCCGCACACGAGCAGCGCCGAGGCGCCGGCGGTACCGCGCTCGTCCAGGGGCAGCAGGTAGTAGGCGGTGACGAGGCCGGCGGCGATGAGCACGGCGCGGGCGACGGCGGCGACGGCCGCCCACCGGCGGGGGCGGAGCCGCCTGCGGCGCCGGTAGGCGTCCGGCCCGGACCGGGCGCGGTCCGTCGGGGCAGTGCTCGGATCGCTCATCTCGTGTCTCTTCGTTCCGTCCGGCGGCCGGAAGGCTGATGGCAGGACTCCGGGGGTTCCCACCTCACCGCCCCGGCGGCGTCTGCGGATCACCCGTGGCGGGTGACCCGGCTTCCGGCGACAGGCGTGACCCTGGAGCGGTCAGGTCCTCGCACACCGTCCCCTCAGACACCGCCCCGTCGGCCGCCGGAAGCGACCGTCCGATCACGCGAGGAGGAGCCATGACCATGTCGCGTGGTCCGGCATCGCGCACCGGGCAGGAACACGAGCCCGACGGGGCGGCCCCCGGTCCGCCGGCCGAACCCGCCCAGGCACTGGCGAGGCTCGGCCGTTCATGGACCTGGCTCCTGGCCTCGGCCGTCGCGACCCTTGTCCTGGGCGTCCTGGTACTGGTCTGGCCGGAGGTGACCCTGCACGTCCTGGCGGTCCTCATCGGCCTGCACCTGCTGGTGGCCGGGGCGTTCCGGTTCGTCGAGGTCTTCGCCCGGGAGGGGCACGAACGGCTCCCAGGGCTGTTCCTGTCCGTGCTGTACGTCCTTGCCGGAGTGCTGTGCCTGCGGAACCCGCTGCAGACGATCGCCGCGCTCTCACTGATCGTCGGGGTCGTCTGGCTGGCGTCCGGCATCCTCACCCTCTATACGGCCGTCGCCGCGAAGGACCTGCCTCACCGTGGCGTACTTCTCGGCGTCGCGGTGCTCGCCGTCGTCGCGGGGATCGTGGTGCTCGCGCTGCCGGCCGAGTCGGCCCGCGCCCTGACCCGGCTGCTCGGCCTGTGGCTCGTCCTGCTCGGCCTGGGCGAGGCGGTGGTCGCCCTCGCGTGGCGGGCGGCACTCCGAAAGACGCATCCCACGGGGCCGCGGGCCCCTGCCGAGACGGACTGACACCGCACCCGCCGCTCCGGCGGGCGCGGCAGAGCACCGGACCCCGCGGTCGCCTCAGCCACCCACCGCCATCGCGGGCGGCGGCCGTCACGGCCGAAGCGGCGCACGGAGAGGAGCACCCATGAACCCGGCCGAGACCCCGGATTCGCCGGACTCCGGCGGGACGCCGCACCAGAAGCACGTCATGACCGCCGAGGAGCGAGCGGAATACGAGCGACTGCGCCGGCACGCGGCCGTGCGCCACCGGCGGGTACGCCGGGCCGGCTCCTCGGTCCTCCTCCTGCTGGCCCTGCTGCTCGCGCCCCTGGCCGTCGTCGCGGCCTGGGTCCAGGACACGGTCTCCGACACCGACAGGTACGTGGAGACCGTCGCGCCGCTGGCGTCCGAGCCGCCCGTGCAGGAGGTCGTGATCAACCGGCTCACGGACCGTGTGGTGGAGAACGTGGACGTCAAAGCGGTGACGGACTCGCTCACCAGGGTCCTCCAGGACGCCGGGGCACCACCCCGCGTCGTGGAGGGGGCCGAGTCCCTCGAGGGCCCGCTGCGCAACGCGGTCAGGACCGTCGTGGACCGCACCGTGACCCGTGTGATCACCAGCGACGTCTTCCAGCAGGTGTGGGAGGGCGCCAACCGGCGGTCGCACGCCGCGGTGGTGAACATGCTCACCGGTGACAGGCAGGGTGCCCTGCGCGCCGAGGGCGACACCGTCCGACTGGACGTGGGAGCGGTCGTCGACCAGGTACGGGAGCGGCTCGTCGACGCCGGCTTCGACAAGGCGGCCGCCATTCCGGACACCGACCGGACGATCACGCTGTTCCAGGCCGAGGAACTGGGCAAGGCACAGGACACGATGCGGCTGCTGGACATCCTCGGCACCTGGCTGCCCGTCCTGACCGTCGTCCTCGCCGCGCTCGCCGTGTGGACCAATCCGGCACACCGGGTGATGCTGCTGATCACCGCGACGGGTGTCGGCGTGATGATGGTGGTGCTGCTCGTCGCGCTGGCCGTGCTCCGACGGGTCTATCTGGACTCCGTCCCGCCCACCGCGCTGCCCACCGACGCGGCCGCGGCGATCTACGACACGTTCGTCCGGTTCCTGCGCGACAGCACGCGCACCCTGCTGGTCGTCTCGGTGATCACGGCACTGGTCGCCTACCTGTACGGTCCCGGACGCCCCGCACGCGCCGTCCGCACGGTGGCGGACCGGGGCACGACGGCCGCGGGCCGTGGGCTTCACCGCGCCGGAGTGCGCACCGGATCCACCGGACGCTGGCTGGCCGGCCACCGGGCCTGGATCACCGGTTGCGTCATCGCGGCCGGAGTGCTGGTGCTCGTGTTCTGGAACCACCCCACGGTCGGAGTGGTGGCGCTCGTCCTCGGCATCGCCCTGGCCGTCCTGATCATCCTGGCGATCCTCGCGGCCGCCGCCGGACCGGCCGACCGAGCGGGGCAACGGGCGGCGCTGTGAGTCATGGCAGGAGAACCCGGCCTCGGGCGCGCGTCCGGCAAGCACACGGAGCCCGACAGGCATACGGAGCCCGGCAGGCACACGGTCGCGCGGTTCGCGGCACGCGCGCGGTCCGGGGCCACGGCCCGGCTGCTGTCCCGCTTGTCGGCGCTCAACGTCGTCGAGGGCTCCGTGAGGCTGGCCGCGCAAGCCTTCATCACCGCGCTCCCGCTGCTGATGACCGTCGCGGCGTTCGCCCCCCGAGAGGTGCAGGACCTGCTGGCCGACTCCCTCCGCGCTGTTCTGGGGGTACGCGGCGACACGCTCGACGAGGTACGCCGTGCCTTCACCGCCACCGGCACACCGCGGGACGCCGTCGGTGCGGCGGGCGTGGTCGTGACCCTCGTGTCCGCCACGGCCTTCAGCCGGGCGCTTCAGGCGGTCTGCGAGCGGTGCTGGCGCCTGCCCCGGACACCGGTGCGGGCCGCGGTCTGGCGCTGGCTGCTCTGGCTGCTCGTCTGGCTGGGCGTCCTCCTGGTCCAGGCACCGCTGCGCAGCGGCTTCGGCGGCGGCGTGGTGACCGGATGGGTGCTGTCCGCGCTGTCGGGGACCGCGCTGTGGTGGTGGTCCCAGCATCTGCTGCTGGGCGGCCGGATCGGCTGGCGGAGCCTGCTGCCGGGAGCATTGCTCGCGGGCCTGGGCACGGTCGTACTGAGCTGGGCCGCCGGTCTGTTCGTGCCCACGGCGATGGAGCGCAGCCTGCGGGAGTTCGGCCCGCTGGGGCCCGTCTTCACGTTCCTGTCCTGGTTGATCGCCGTGTTCCTGGTGGCCGTCTCGGGCCTCGCCATCGGCCAGTACGTCGCCTCGTCCGACTGGTACCGGACAGCCGCCGCCCCCCGCCGTACGCGAGTCGACCCCTGATCCCGCCGCGGGAGGGCAGCCGTCGAGTGCCGGCCCGCCCGCAGGATCACCCGCGTCGGGTGAGGCACCCGGCCCCGGCTGTGGCCACGCTGAAGACAGCACACCAGGGCGGCCGGGCGAGCGCCCGGAACGGAGAAGAGACATGAGCGCACAGACGTACCTGGCGTACGACTATCCCTTGCTGAGCGTCTTCTGGAGCATGCTCCTGTTCTTCCTGTGGATCATGTGGTTCGTCCTGCTCTTCCGCATCGTCTTCGACATCTTCCGCGACGACGAGATGAGCGGGTGGGCGAAAGCCGGCTGGCTGGCGTTCACCGTCCTGCTGCCCTTCCTGGGCGTGTTCGTCTACGTGATCGCCCGCGGCAAGAACATGGGGCGCCGGGAAATGGCGCAGGCCCGAGCACAGCAGGAAGCCTTTGACGCCCGTATCAGGGAAGCCGCGGGCGGCACGGCCCGGTCCAGCAGCATCGACGAACTGGCCAAGCTGTCCGACATCCGAGCCCGCGGCGACATCACGGACGAGGAGTTCCGCAGGGCCAAGGAGCTGGTCCTGGCCGGCCACGGCCCGGCGGAGCACGCCGGCTCCACCGCCCGCACACCCGGTCGCTGAGCATCCGCGCACCATGAATCGAGGCACAAGATGACCGCGACACACACCCGGCCGGAACACACGGCGAAGCAGGAATGGGCAACCGGCCTGACGGCCTTCGCGGCCGTGATGCTCTTCCTCGTCGGCCTGCTCGACGTCTTCCGGGGCATCATGGCCATCGCCGAGGACGACATCTTCCTCACGACGCGCAATTACGTGTTCGAGTGGGACCTGACCGGCTGGGGCTGGATCCACCTCGTTCTGGGAGCGCTCGCCGTGATCGTCAGCATCGGGCTGCTCAAGGTCTCGGTGTGGGCGCGCGTCAGCAGCGTGGCCATCGCCGGACTCGTCATCATCGCCAACTTCCTCTCCCTGCCGTACTACCCGGTGTGGTCGGTCGTGATGATCACGATCTCGGGCTTCATCATCTGGGCCGTGTGCGTGGTCCAGCGCGACAACCTCTTCGACCTGTCCGAGGAGCGCCCTCCGTCCGACGAGCGCCGAACCTATGAGGCGCGCCGGCCCTACGAGGAGCGCCGAACCTACGAGCAGCGCCCACCGTCCTAGTGCGACGCGGCGGGGACACGAGGGCACCGGGAGGGGCGAGCCCGACCGTACGCACGGACAGTGCCGGACGGGCTCGCCTTGCCGTGCTCCCACTGCTGGCAAGCATCGTGGTGCCGCTCGTGGCCGCCGGTCTGCGGAGCGTGCTGTGGGCGCTGGCCGGCATCGCCGGGCTGGCGCTCGCCGCCGTCGGGGTGTGGTGGACCCTGGCGCACACCGGCGTGCTGCGCGCCCTCGGGGCGGTCCTGTCGGTGGCCGCGCCGGTCGCTGTCCTCGCCCTGTATGCCACGTTCGGCATGCTGGGGCCGGCCCTGCTGTCCCTGGGCCTGTGGCTGCTGGCCGTCACGGCGGCACGTACGGCCCTGGCCCCCCGTCACACCGCCGCCTCCCGGCAGGCTTTCGTGGCGGCACCCCGTACCCCGTGGATCCTCATGAACCCGCGCTCCGGCGGAGGCAAGGTGGGCCGCTTCCACCTGGTGGAGAAGGCCCGGACGGCGGGCTGCCGGGTGGCCCTGCTCGACGCGGGCCGGCACCAGGACGTCGCCGAACTGGCCCGGCAGGCCGTCGCCGAGGGAGCCGACCTCCTGGCGGTGGCGGGCGGTGACGGCACCCAGGCGCTGGTGGCCGAGGTCGCGGCCCACCACGACGTGCCGTTCGTGGTGATTCCCGCCGGTACCCGCAACCACTTCGCCCTCGACCTCGGCCTGGACCGCGATGATCCGGCGGCGGCCCTGGAAGCCCTGACCGACGGCGTCGAACTCCGCGTCGACCTCGGGTACGCCGCGGACCGGGTCTTCGTCAACAACGCCTCGTTCGGCACGTACGCGTCCGTCGTCACCGACCCCGCGTACCGGGACGCCAAGGCCCGTACGACCCTGCGCACCCTCCCCGGCCTCCTCACCGGCGAGGACGCGCCCAGACTGCGGACGCGGGCCGACCGGACCCACGTCGACGGACTCCAGGCACTGCTCGTTTCCAACAATCCCTACGGACGCGCCGTCGACGCGGCCCGTCCAGGGCGCAGGGAACGGCTGGACTCGGGGCTCCTCGGGGTGGTGTGCGTCCGGGTCGGCAACACCGCCCAGGCGGCGCGCATCGTGCGCGGTCCGAGCTCCGGGCAACTCATCCGGCTGAACGCCGGGGTGGTCGTCGTCGAAGCCGACACGGACACCCTCCCGGTCGGCATAGACGGAGAACACGTCGTTCTGCCGTCACCCGTCGTGTGCCGCAGCGCGCCCGGAGCGCTCCGGGTCCGTGTGCCGCGCCGTCGCCCCGGAACGCGGGCGAGCGGCGCGGCACCCGACTGGCCGCGCGTGGTGCGGCTGGCGCTGGGCCGGCTTTTCCGGGGTGGGAGACCCACCTGTCGATAACGTCCGTCAGTTTTGGACCTAGCCCGTCTCCAGCATCCCCGACCGCAGCCGTGCCACCGTCCGGGAGATCAGGCGGGAGACGTGCATCTGGGAGATGCCGAGGCGCTTGCCGATCTCCGCCTGGGTGAGTTCCTCGACGAAGCGCAGGTGGAGGATGAGGCGCTGGCGTTCGTCGAGTTCGGCGACCAGGGGGGCCAGCGCGTGGAAGTCCTCGACGAGTTCGAGGGCCGGGTCCTCCTCGCCGATGAACTCGGAGAGCGTGCTGTCGCTGTCCTCCGAGTCACCGGTGACCGCGGCGTCCAGGGACGAGGAGTGGTAACCGTTCGCCGCGACCTGGGCCTCGACGACCTCCTCCTCCGAGAGGTTCATCAGCGCCGCCAGCTCCGCGACCTTCGGCGCGCGGCCGAGGCGGGAGGACAGCTCCTCGGTGGCCTTGGCGAGTTCCGTACGGGCCTCCTGAAGGCGGCGCGGCACGTGCACGGCCCAGGACGTGTCGCGGAAGAACCGCTTGATCTCGCCGATGATGTACGGCACCGCGAAACTGGTGAACTGCACCTCGCGGGAGACCTCGAACCGGTCGATGGCCTTGATCAGGCCGATGACACCGACCTGGACGACGTCCTCCATCGCCTGGCCGCTCGTACGGAACCGGCGGGCCGCGAACCGCACCAGCGACATGTTCATCTCGATGAGCGTGTTGCGCGCGTACTGGTATTCGGGCGTGCCCTCCTCCAGCACGGCGAGCCGTTCGAGGAACTGACCGGTCAGCTCGCGCGCGTCCTGCGGGGCGAGCTTCTGCGGCTCGATGATCTGCGGCAGCTCCTCACCGGTTTCGGTGGCGGAATCCGTCGTCATGCCGATGCGCGTCGTCGCCGTCACGGGCCCTCCCTCGTAGTTCCGGCCCGCTCCCGTCCCCCGACAGGCCACCTCCAGCCCGCTACCCGCACTCGGCCCGCTCATGCCCCGTGTCCTCCCCGTCGAGACGTTGACCACAGTCGGCGCAGGTCGGGGCGGTGACGGGGTACCCGCACGGTGGCTCACGGTACGAGCAGGAGGGTGGGGCGGTGCGGTGTGCAGGAGTTGGCAAAGGGACTCGTGGAGCGGACAGTTGTCGTTTGACAACTATAGTCGTGAGACAACAATCTAGCCGTGCCATGCGGGCGCGGGGGAGGATCCGGAATGTTCGTCCCGGTGCCACGACGGGCGGTTCAGGCAGTGCGGGTACCGGACGCGGCGGAGTCGCCGGAGTCGTCGTGTATCTGGGCCGCGGCCGCGTCGCAGAACGCCTCCAGCCCTTGCAGCAGCGCGACCCGCTTGGCAGCGGGCATCTGGTCGAGCACCGCGCGCAGCGTCTGTTCCCGGCGGATGCGCAGGTCGGCCAGGAAGGCGCGGCCCCGCCCGCTGAGGTGCAGCCGTACCTCGCGCCGGTCCGCCGCGCTCACCACGCGTTCGACGAACCCCGCCGCCTGGAGCCGGTCGCACAGCCGGCTCGTCGAGGGCGGGGTGGAGGCGAGGGAGTCGGCGAGGGTGCGCAGGTTGATGCCCTCGTGGTGCTCCAGGATGAGCAGCACGCGCAGCTGCGACGCCGAGGCGGGTGCCGTGGAGGCCCTGCCCCAGAGGACTTCCAGCAACTCCGCGGCCGTGGAGGTCACACGGGCGACCTCTGCTGGCTCAGGGCGGGGTCGGAGGGAAGTCACAGTCACACTCTCGCAGGCACCGGGATGGCCGTCAGCGTACTAGGCGGGTCGCGAGCCAGGGCCGACCACGGCCCCCGGGCCGACACCGGCCCCCGGGCCGACACCGGCCCCCGGGCCGACACCGGCCCCCGGGCCGACACCGGCCGGGCCGAGGGACGTGCCCGGAGACCCGTACGTGTCCGACCGAGAATTCAAGGATTGGGCTTCGACCATCGTGACGACGATCGTGAACAGACTCGTGACCGCCGAGCGCGCCCTGCGCACGGCGGCGCCCCATCAACTGCTGGACGCGGTCCGTCGTGTACTGACCGATCAGTACGCGGCGGACTCCGTCGAGCTGTACCTGGCCGACTACGGACTGACGGTGCTTCAGCCGGTGTCCGTGCCGCCGCACACCCTCCAGCCGGTGTCCGTGTACAACAGCCCGGCGGGCCGGGCCTTCGGCGCGCAGGAGCCGTACGTGGAGACCCTTCCGGGTGACTCGGGTGACGCGGTGCGCGTGCATCTGCCGGTCACCGTGCGCGGCGACCGCCTCGGCGTGCTGACGGTGACCCTGCCGGGCGGCGAGCACGCCGACGGCTGCCTCGGCGAACTGGCCGAGATCGCCGAGGTGCTCGGGCACGAGGTCGTCGTGGCCGAGCGGGACACCGACGTGTACCTCCAGGCCCGCCGCAGGGACCGGCTCACCCTGGCCGCCGAGATGCAGTGGCAGTTGCTGCCGGGCCGCTCCTGCTCCCGCCCCGAGTACGAGCTGGGCGCACAGCTGGAACCGGCGTACGCGATCTTCGGCGACAACTTCGACTGGTCCGCCACGGCCGACCGGCTCAGTCTCTACGTCACCAACGGCATGGGCGAGGGCATAGAGGCCTCCCTGCTGACGAACCTGGCGATCAACGCCCTGCGCAACGCGCGCCGGGCCGGTCTCCCTCTCGCCGACCAGGCGGCCCTGGCCGACCAGGCGGTGTACGCCCACTACCGGGGCCGCTGCTACCTGTCCGTGCTCATGCTGGACATCGACCTGGCCACCGGGCGGGTCCGGGCGGTGGACGCCGGCTCCCCGCGGCTGCTGCGGCTGCGCCGGGGCGCGGTGGAGCGGGTGCCGTTCGACGCCCAGCTGCCGCTCGGCATGTTCGAGGAGACCGACTACGTGGCGCAGGAGTTCGTGGTCGAGCCCGGTGACCGGCTGGTCTTCGTCAGCGACGGGGTGTACGACGCCGCGTCTCCGGGCGGAGAGGCGTACGGGGCGGGCGCCCTGGCCCGGGCGATCCAGTCGACCCGGCTGCTCCGCGCCGCCGAGGTGCCCCGGGCCGTCCTGCGCGAACTGTCCGGCCACCACGGCAGAACCGCCCCGGACGACGACGCCCTGGTGGTGTGTCTCGACTGGCGTGGGCGGTGAGGACCGGGGCAGACGCAGGTCAGGGGGTGTGGATGAGCGGTTGTTTGGCGGTGTCGTAGGGCGGCCCTAATGTTTGTCATACGGCAAGTAACGGCTGAGGTGCCGTAGCGCGACCTCGGCCGGCCCATGCAAGGGAGCGATGCACGTGTCGGTGTCGGATGAGAACGCGGAACGGGAGTCGGCCGCACAGCAGGTGAGTGCCTTTCTCGAACGGCGCCGGGAGCAGGTCGCCCAACGGTGGGCGGACGCCTCGCTGTTCCGCACGGTCTTCACCGTGTCCCGCGACGAGGCGGTGGAGGCGGGCAGGTCCGTGGCGGCGGCGCTGGCCGCGGTGGCGGCCACCGGACGGCTGGACGACATCCGGGCTCCCGGATTCGCCGCGGTGCGCGACCAGTTGGGGCGGATGGCGGCCTCCCACGCCCGCATGGGAATCGGCGCGGACGGGATCGCCGACGAGGTGGCCGCCCTGCGCGCACCGGTGACCGACCTGCTGCGCGCCGAGTTCCCGGACCCGTACGCCCCCGAGGCCCAGGAGTGCGTGCTGGCCCTCACCGTGCTGATGGGCACGCTGCGTCTGGTCGTGCTGGAGACGACGGTCAGCGCGGGCGAGGAGGTGATCGCACGGCAGCGCGAGCAACTGAACGAAGTGGCCACCCCGGTGATCAAACTCTGGGAGAGCACCGTCGCCGTACCGCTGATCGGCACGCTGGACAGCGCGCGCAGCCAGGTGGTCATGGAGAGCCTGCTGGACGCGATCGTCGCCGAACGCGCCCGGTTCGCCATCCTCGACATCACCGGCGTGCCCACGGTCGACTCGCTGGTCGCCCAGCACCTGATGAAGACGGTGGCCGCGGCCCGGCTGATGGGCGCCGAGTGCATCGTCTCCGGCATCCGGCCCGCGATCGCGCAGACCATCGTCCACCTGGGCATCGACCTCGGCACGGTGCTCACGCGCTCGAGCCTGGAGGACGCGCTGGCCTACGCGCTCAGCCGGCAGGGCGTCGAGATCGCTCCGGTCCGGGCGGCCGACGCGGGCGCGCGATGACCGGCCCCTCGGGGAACGGGCCCGCGGGAATCGGGCCCCCGATCGCCGGCCCCCCGGTCGCCGGGCCCTTGGGCGGGCACGGCTTCACGGTCCCGGTCCTCCGGCTGGGCGACACCCTGCTGGTCACCCTTCAGGGCGAACTGCACGACGGGATGGCCGAGCAGCTCCAGCAGGACATCACCGAGCGGATCGCGCACACCCGCGTGACCGGTGTGGTCATCGACATCTCCGGCGTGGACATCGTCGACTCCTTCCTGGGCCGGGTCCTCGCCGAGATCGCCGCGGGAGCCGGACTGCTGGCGGCCCGCACGGTGCTGGCCGGGATGCGCCCCGCGGTGGCGATCACCCTGGTCGAGCTGGGGCTCACCCTGCCCGGACTGCGTACGGCCCTGGACGTTGAACGTGCGATGGAGATGCTCACCGCGGGTGAGCACCAGGACGGGGGGAGTCCGTGATGCCGGCCTCCCGTCACGCCGCCCCGGCCAGCCTGCCGATCGGCTCGGACGCCGATCTGGCCTGGGTACGGCAGCAGGTCCGGCAGACCGCCGCCGAGCTCGGGTTCGGTCTGGTGCAGCAGACCAAGCTCGTCACCGCCGCCAGTGAGCTGGCCCGCAACACCCTCGTCCACGGCGGAGGCGGCCACGTGGAGATCACCCCGCTGGGCGCCGGTCCGTCGCCCGGTCTGCGGCTGGCCTTCGTCGACGCCGGGCCCGGCATCCGCGACCTGGACCAGGCGATGACCGACGGCTACACCAGCGGCGGCGGGCTCGGCCTCGGCATGAGCGGGGCCAAGCGGCTGGTCCACGAGTTCGAGGTGGACAGCCGGCCCGGTGAGGGCACCACCGTCACCGTCACCGCCTGGGCCACGGTCGTGCCGCCGGCCCGGCCGGGGTCGTGATGAGCAGGGTGTGGGACGTGCCGGTGGACGACTCGACCCGGGTGCGGGACGTCCGGGTGGCGGCCGAGGCGGCCAGCGAGTGTGCCGGGCTCGCACCGCACCGCACCGCGACCGCGGCGCTCGTGGCGACGGAGCTGGCGACCAACCTGGTGCGGCACGCGGACGGCGGGTACGTCGTCATCAACCTCGTCGAGCGCGCATCCGCCGCCGACGGGCGCTTGTCCGTGCAGCTCGTCGCGCTCGACCACGGCCCGGGCATCCCGGACGTCGCGGCGGCGATGCGCGACGGCTACACCACCGCGGCCTCCCTGGGCGCCGGCCTCGGTACGTGCCGGCGCATAGCGAACGACTTCGACCTGCACAGCGCCTCCGGCCGGGGCACGGTGGCCGTGGCCCGCATCGACCACGAGCCGCCCGCCGGCCGGCATCGGACGCCCCCGCGTGGTCTGCGCGCCGGCGGCGTCAACGTCCCCCTCGGCCGGGCCGAGTACTCCGGCGACGCCTGGAGCCGGGTGTGCGCCGGGGACCGGCTGACCCTGCTGCTCGCCGACGGGCTCGGTCACGGCCCCAAGGCCGCCGAGGCGTCCGGCACCGCCGTGGAGGCGCTGCACGGCGTGGCCGACCGGCCGCCCGCCGAGATACTGGGGCATCTGGGCCGGGCCCTGCGCCGGACCCGGGGCGCGGCCGTCGCCGTGGCCCAACTGGACATTGGTGCCGGCCAGTTGCACTTCGCGGGGATCGGCAACATCGGCGCCCGCCTGCGGAGCGACGGCACCTGGAAGGCCATGCTGTCCCAGCCCGGCATCGTGGGCGCGCAGGCTCCGGCGTCCGTGTCCGTGCAGCGGCAGCCGTGGCGGGACGACAGCCTGCTCGTCCTGCACAGCGACGGCCTGCCCGGCCGCTGGACGCCACCCGACGACGCCGTGCTCCTGGGCTGCGACCCGGCGGTGGTGGCCGCGGTGGTCCTCCGCGACGCGGGCAGCGCGGCTCGTCCGGTGCGGGACGACACGTGTGTGGCGGTGCTGGGGGGTGGCGGCGCCGGCGGGGGGGAGCCCTGACGGCTCGGGGGGCTGACCGACCGGACCTGCCCCGCTGCGGGCCGTCAGTCGGGTCGGTCCCCAGTCCCATCGGTCCCGTCAGTCGGGTTGGTCCCCAGTCCCATCGGTCCCGTCAGTCGGGTCGGTCCCGTCCGTCCCGTCAGCCAGGCCGGTCCCGTCCGCACGCGGGATGTCCGCATCCCGGGCGGCGAGGAACCCCCGCAGCCCGCGGCTCAACGCCACCCGTTCGCCCGGTTCCATCGCCGCCAGCGTCCTGGCCAGGGCCTGTGCCCTGCGACCTGCGACGTCGCCCAGGACATGCCGCCCGTGCGTGGTGAGCCACAGCTGTACCTCGCGGCGGGTGTCCGGGTGCGGGGCGCGTTCCAGGAGGCCGGCCGCGGCCAGTCGGTCGCAGAGGCGGCTGGCGGTGGGAAGGCCGATGTCCAGCTGGTCCGCCAGGGCCGTCAGGTTCAGGCCGGGCGCCGCTTCCAGGGCGCGCAGCGCCCGCAGCTGGTGCAGGGACAGCCGCAGGGACGCCTCCTGGGCGGCGATCGACCACAGGGCCGTCAGGCTCTCCACGGCGTCGGCTATCTGTGCCGCGACGACCTCCGGGCCATCGCCCGGTCTCCTCGCCCGGTGGTCGCCGGGGCCGCCGAGATCGGTCACGAAACGGTCACTTTCCATAAGCTCCGGGTACTGCGGAGGTCGCCCTCATTCAAAGGCTGTACCCGATGAGCCGAGGGGCAAGCCGCCTCGTTCGGCACCCGGCCGGGCCGGAGACTCAGCCCGCGCTGAGCCCCGTCAGCGCGGCGAGCGGCAGGGTGTGCTGGGTCTGGAGGACCTTCGCGCGCAGGTAGCGGACGTTGTGCGCGGTGGTGAAGACGCCCGTGGGGACGCGGTCGCGGACGTCCACCCCGAGGTCGCGCAGCTGGGCGGCCTTGTCGGGGTTGTTGGAGAGCAGGTCCAGCTCGCCTATGCCCAGAGCCCGGAGCATCTGGGCGGCCGCCGTGTAGTCGCGGGCGTCCTCCGGCAGCCCCAGGGCCGCGTTCGCCTCGTAGGTGTCGAGGCCCTCGTCCTGGAGGGCGTACGCGTCGAGCTTGTTGTAGAGGCCGATGCCCCGGCCCTCCTGGCGGAGGTAGAGGAGCACGCCGCCGCGCTCCGCTATGCGCTCGACGGCCTCGCGCAGCTGCGGACCGCAGTCGCAGCGGGCGGAGCCGAACACGTCCCCGGTCAGGCACTCGGAGTGCAGCCGCACCAGCGGAACCGGGCCGGGCTCGCCCAGGACGACGGCCACGTGTTCCTGGCCGTCGGCCAGGCCGTGGAAGGTGACGACCTCGGCGGCGGCCTCGTAACCGTCGTGGAAGCGCAGCGGGACCCGGACGCGGGAGCGCGGGGTGGCGAGGACAGCGGGGGTGTCGGGCATGCGGGGCCTCCGGGTTCCGTTCCTGTTCGGCTGCACAGCCGTCGGCTTGCAGACTGCTTCAGATTTGAAGCAGATCCACGTCCGGAACCCTACCCTTGCTTTAAATTTGAAGCAACGAAGAGCGGTGAGGTAGGGGTGCGATGTGACGTGCCTCACGAACGGGTTCCTCAGGAACAGGCCGTGGAGGACCTCCGCCGCCACGGCACGTCGTCCGACGCCGGCCGTGTCCCGTCCTCCTGGAGCCCCTGCGCGATCGCCGTGGAGATCTCCTCCAGCTGCCCCACCTGCTCCTCGCTGAGCCGGTCGAACAGGAAGCTCCGCACGGTCTCGACATGCCCGGGCGCCGCCCGTTCCAGCACGGCCAGCCCGTCGTCGGTCAGGGACGCGATGCTGCCCCGCTTGTCGTACCGGCAGGCCTCCCGCCGCACCATGCCGTCCTTCTCCAGCCGTGTCACCGCGTACGTCAGCCGGCTGCGCGTGATCTTCAGCCGCTCGGCGAGATCGGTCATGCGCAGCCGCCGCTCCGGGGACTCCGACAGGACGGACAGGATGGAGTAGTACAGGTGGGGCATGCCGGCGTCCTGCTGGAGCTGCCGGTCGATCGCATCCTCCAGGAGCAGCGATGCGGCGATGTACGCGCGCCAGGCGCGCTGCTCCTCGGGGGTGAGCCAGCGAGTCGTCATGCACCCAGTGTAGGTTTGTTTCAAACTTGAACCAAGCCCGTCCCGTCAGCCCGCCGTCCGCCACGAGTTTCCACGAGCCGGGAGCGTCGATGCCCCACCCGTACGTCCTGCTGTCCGCCGCCGTCTCCCTCGACGGCTACCTGGACGACACCGGCCCCGAACGCCTGCTCCTGTCCAGCCCGGCCGACTTCGACCGGGTCGACGAGGTCCGGGCCTCCGTCGACGCGATCCTGATCGGTGCCGGCACGGTCCGTGCCGACAACCCGCGCCTGCTGGTCAACTCTCCCGGGCGGCGCGCCGCCCGCACGGCAGCCGGCCTGCCGGAATACCCCCTCAAGGTCACGGTCAGCGGCTCCGGCGACCTCGACCCGGCGGCGCGGTTCTGGCACACCGGCGGCGAGAAGGTCCTCTACACCACCGACAGGGGCGCCGAACGCGCCTGTGCCCTCGGCCTCGCCACCGAAGCCACCGGAACCGCCGACGCCACCGAGACCGCCGATGCCACCGGTGCCACCGACGTCGTCCCGCTCGGCGCCGACCTCGACTGGCGGCGGCTCCTCACCCACCTGCACGACGTCCGGGGCGTACGACGGCTGATGGTCGAGGGCGGCGGCCTGATCCACACCCAGCTCCTCACCCAGGGCCTGGCCGACGAACTCCAGCTTGTCCTCGCCCCGCTCTTCGTCGGCGACCCCGAGGCACCCCGCCTCTTCGGGCCCGGCGGCTATCAGTCCGGCCGGCTCCGGCTGCTGGAGACCCGGCGGATCGAGGACGTCGTCCTCATGCGCTACGAGCCGACCGCTCCCGGCACCGGCCCGCTCCCCGTCGCCGCCGACCACCACTGGCTGGCCCTCGCCTGCGAACTGGCGGCACAGTGCCCGCCGTCGGACACGGCGTTCAGCGTCGGCGCGGTGGTGGTCGCGGCCGACGGCACGGAGCTGGCCCGCGGCCACTCCCGGGAAGGCGGCGACCCGGTCGTGCACGCCGAGGAGGCTGCCCTGGCGAAGACCGACCCGGCCGACCTCAGGCTCGCCGGCGCGACGGTCTACAGCAGCCTGGAGCCGTGCGCCCGCCGGGCCTCCCGCCCCGCGCCCTGCGCCCGGCTGATCCTCGACGCGGGCGTACGGCGCGTGGTCACGGCCTGGCGCGAGCCGGACACCTTCGTGGCGGGGGCCGACGGCAGCGGCGTCCTGGCGGGCGGCGGAGTGGAGGTCGTCGTCCTCCCGGAGCACGAGGAGCGCGCCAAGGCCCCGAACCGCCACTTGCTGGACTGAGTGCGGGCCAAGGCTCCCGACCGCCACTTGCTGGACTGAGTGCGGGCCAAGGCTCCCGACCGCCACTTGCTGGACTGAGTGTGGGCCAAGGCTGCCGACCGCCACTTGCTGGACTGAGTGTGGGCCAAGGCTGCCGACCGCCACTTGCTGGACTGAGTGTGGGCCAAGGCTGCCGACCGCCACTTGCTGGACTGAGTGTGGGCCAAGGCTGCCGACCGCCA